>NZ_BMKE01000005.1 GCF_014643915.1 Oceanisphaera marina | reverse complement strand
CGCAGCTTTATTTCCTGGAGAAAAGATCAGCTACTGACTGAAGTTTCAATGTTGCTAAAGGGAGTAGGAAGTGAATTCCACATACGTTATACGTGATTGCTTAAGGCCCCGTTACCCTGACGGGGCCTTATGTTTTATGCCAGCCCAATGTAGAAGTTGGCGAGACTAAAACCTGACCAATGATCGTTCGACCGAGTGCTAACCGCTATAGTATAAAGAGTGGTTAAATGATGAATCTACTCTGTCAACAAGGATGTGCAGATGGCGACTTCAAGTTTTACCCTGCTGTGGAAGCAGTTTCAAGAAAGCCTGCTGGATACCAGTAATGCCCTGGGCATGAGTGGGCTTAACTGGCAGGAGCTTGCCGTTATGGTGGTGGGGCAGCTGTTGGTGTCGGTGATGATACTGCTGCTGTTTGGGATCTTGTACTGGTTGTTGGCCAGCCTGCTTAAACTGGTGCTGGGGCGATCCCGTTACGGAGAAAAACCCTTTATTGCCGGACGCATGGTGTTGCGCTATTTACTGGGGCTGGCGGTGATTATTGCCATTCTGGCGCAATATAACGCTCCCGATGCGATGCTTAAGGGAGCGGCCCGAGCCGGATTGATGGCGCTGGCCTTTTACGTGCTCTGGCTGTTGCTGTCACGGGGGCTGACCTCGAATCTGTCCCGTCATCATATTGACTCGTCATTAGAGCAGTTGTGTAAAAATACGCTGTCGGTGGCATTGATTGCCATGGGTACCATTACGGTATTGGCGCAGTTTGGTTTTGATGTGTTATCGATTGTGGCCGGTTTGGGCATAGTGGGTATTGCCGTGGGCTTTGCGGCACAGTCGACCCTGGCCAACTTTATTGCCGGTATTACCTTGTTGATAGAGCGGCCGTTTCGCATTGGCGACTGGGTGAAAATTAACGGTGAAGAGGGCAAAGTGATCCGCATTGCCTTCAGAACGACCTGGCTGCGCACCCGTGACAACGTGTTTACCATGATCCCCAACGAGCGCGTGGCCACTTCGGATATCGTCAACTTCAGTGTGGAAGGGCCGACCCGCATTCGCATACCATTGGGCATTGCCTATAAAGAGTCGGTGGCCCATGCCCGTGAGGTGATTATGCCCTTGTTGTCTGCGCACCCCATGGTGATTACCAACGACCAAATGCAGCCACGGCTGCAGTTGCGCGAGCTGGCGGACTCGTCATTGAACCTGAGTGCCCAGGTGTGGGTGCATTCCAAAGATGTGGAAGTGAAAGGGCGCATATCTTGCGAGCTGCTGGAAAGCATCAAGCAGGGGCTGGATGATGCGAATATTGAAATGCCGTTTCCGCATTTGCAGCTGTTTATTGATGAAGCCAAAGGTCTGGAGCCCTGGCTTAATCCGGAGCGAAAGCAAGTGGCAGCCAACAACGGCAGTGATATAGAACATTAAGGCGGTCTCGGCCTTTACCGCCTTGCCGGTACATATTGTTGAAGATGAAGGCTTGGGGAGTTGAGCGTGTGTCGCTTTTTCCTGGATTAGCGAGATTGCTTTGCCTCCATATATTGTTGCAGACGGGCTTGTTGCTCTTCGCCAAGCACCAGCCCCAGCTTGCTGCGGCGCCAAAGAATATCTTCGGCGCTATAAGCCCATTCTTCGTCCATCAAGTAATCCACTTCTTTTTGATATAACTCTGCGCCAAAGTGCTCGCCCAGTGCGGCCAAATCGTGGCAATCGTGTAAAAAATGCTGACATAGATTGCCGTAGCTGCGGGCGAAGCGTTGCAGCATTGAGTGACTCAACCAGGGATAGTGTTGCCGTAATTCGGCAATCAGTGCGGGCTGCGAGCTGAAATGCCCACCGGGCAGTATGGCATTTTTGGTCCAGGGGGCTCGGGGTTTGGAAAAGAACGGCGCTATGGCGTCAACGGCGGCTTCGCTCAATAATCGATAAGTGGTGAGCTTGCCACCAAAGACCGAGAGCAGTGGGGCGCTTCCCTTGGGGGCGTCCAGAGTAAAGGTATAATCCCGAGAGGCGGTTTGCGCATCGTTTTGTGTGTCAGCGCCCTTCTCTTTATCGACCTTTTCGTGACTGACGCTTTCATCACTCATCAGGGGGCGTACGCCGGAATAACTCCATACCACCTCTGCGGGGGCGATTTGCCGCTTGAAGTGATCGTTTACCACCTGGCATAAATAGTCTATCTCTGCGGCCTCTATCTTTGCCTCGGCCGGATCTCCCTGGTAGTCGACATCCGTGGTACCTATCAGTGAGAACTGCTGTTCATAGGGAATGACAAACACGATACGTTGATCGGTATGCTGCAGAATATAGGCGTTGGGTTCATCGTGCAGCCGGGGCACCACGATATGGCTGCCTTTGACCAGGCGCAGCTGCTTGGGAGCAGGCTGGGTTAGCACTTCGTCAAACAACGAACTGGCCCAGGGGCCCGCGGCATTGATCAACACCTTGCAGCGATATTGCTCTTGCGGAGCGTCTTGAGTGCCGCGACCGGACTGTTGCAGCGTCACCCGCCACTGGCCCTGTTCGCGTACGGCTTTAATACAGCGGGTGCGAGGCTTTATTTCGGCGCCATGCTGGCGGGCCGCCATGGCGCACAGCACCACTAGCCGTGCATCATCCACCCAGCCGTCGGAATATTCAAAGCCGATGTTAATGCTGCTTTTCAGTGGGCTGGCGGCATTGAAAATAAGGCTGCGCGAGCGGGGTAATTGCTCGCGTTTGGCCAGATGATCGTATAGATACAGACCCAGGCGCAACATCCAGGCTGGGCGTAAATGGGGTTGGTGGGGCAGGCGAAAACGCAGCGGCCACATAATATGGGGCGCGCTGGCCAATAATATTTCTCGTTCGGCGAGGGCTTTTTTAACCAGACAAAATTCGTAATGCTCTAAATAACGCAGCCCGCCATGGATCAATTTGCTGCTGTTGGACGAGGTAGCCGACGCCAGATCATGCATTTCGCACAACGCCACCTTAAGGCCGCGGCCGGCAGCATCCATGGCAATACCCACGCCATTCACGCCGCCACCAATGACCAACACATCTACTGCCTTATCGTCTGCTGGCATACTGTTTCCTTTTAACGCCGCCGTTGTACTACACCCCTTTATTCAATCCAGTGCCGGGACCGTGCTACCGCTTTTTGCCAACCTTGATACAGGGTGTCACGCTGCAATTGGCTCATGGCAGGGGAGAAACGTTTATCTTGGACCAAGGTGCGCGCCAATTGCCCGGTGTCTTGCCATAATCCAACGGCCAGCCCGGCCAGAAAGGCCGCGCCCAGGGCGGTGGTTTCCAGTATTTTGGGCCGAATAACGTCGATATGGCTGATATCGGCCTGGAACTGCATTAATACCTCGTTGGCCACGGCGCCCCCGTCCACTTTCAGCTCCGTCAAGTTCACATCGGCTTCCTGTTGCATGGCATCCAGCATATCGCGGCTCTGGTAGGCAATGGCTTCCAGGGCGGCGCGAATAATATGATTACGATTGGCGCCTCGGCTCAAGCCCATCAGGGTGCCACGGGCGTAAGGATCCCAGTAGGGGGCACCCAGCCCCACAAAGGCGGGAACCAGATACACGCCGTTGCTGTTTTCAACCTTACTGGCGAAATACTCGGTATCTTCAGCCGACCGGATTAAGCCTAGCTCGTCACGCAGCCATTGAATAATGGCACCGCCCATGAATACCGAGCCTTCGAGCGCGTAATTGACCTCGCCCTTGGCCCCTATGGCCAGGGTGGTTAACAGGCCATGCTGGGATCGAACCGGCTTGTTTCCGGTGTTCATCAATAAAAAGCAGCCGGTGCCGTAGGTATTCTTGGCCATGCCTTTATGAACGCACAGCTGACCAAACAGCGCGGCTTGCTGATCACCGGCCAGACCGGCAATGGGGATCTTGCCACCCAAGCTGCCACCGAGCTGGGCATAGCCATATATCTCGCAGGAAGGTTTGACTGCAGGCAAGAGTGACGCCGGAATATCCAGCGCGTCCAGCAGGGTGCTGTCCCACTCAAGGGTATTGATATTAAACAACATGGTGCGCGAGGCATTGGTGTAGTCGGTGATGTGCACCCGGCCTTCGGTCAGTTTCCAGATCAACCAGGTATCTATGGTGCCAAACAATAGTTCGCCTTGCTCCGCCTGTTCGCGGGCATTTTCCACGTTATCCAGTAGCCATTTTATCTTGGTGGCCGAAAAATAGGCATCGATCACCAGGCCGGTATTGTCCTGCACATAGTCACTCAACCCCTCTGCTTTTAATTGCTCGCAGAGATCGGCAGTACGCCGGCATTGCCAGACAATGGCGTTGTGAATGGGGCGTCCGGTGTGTTTGTTCCAGATGACGGTGGTTTCACGCTGATTGGTAATACCGATGGCGGCAATCTGCTGGGGGCTGATGCCGGTTTTGGCCAGTACCTCGGTAAGGGTTGCGCGCTGGCTGGCCCATATTTCCATGGGATCGTGTTCGACCCAGCCGGGTTGAGGATAAATCTGGGTAAACTCCCGCTGGGCGCTGCCTTCGACCTGTGCTTTGTCGTTAAAAATAATGGCGCGCGACGAGGTGGTGCCTTGATCCAGTGCGATCACATAGGCTGGTGTCGATGACATGATGCGCTCCTTTATGGTTTCTGAGCAACCCAGCGTTGGCATTGCGCGGGTAGCACGGGGCGATAGGGCTTGCGCGCGCCACCACTGCTGATGGCTCCGCTTTTATCTTTTATCCAGCTGGCGAGTTCACTGCCACACCCTGTACCAGGTGCCACTTTGGCTTGGGGTTCGCAGTGCTTATCGCCGGGTGGACAATGCAGGCGAACATGAAAATGGCTTGAATGCCCAAACCAGGGGCGCAAACGGTTCAGCCAGGGCGCCTTGCCATAAGTATTGCACATGGCCTGCTTGATCAATGGATGCACGAAAATACGACTGACTCGAGGGTCTTGTGCCGCCAGGGCGATCAGCTGGCGCTGCTGGTCCTTGAACTGGGGGCTTAAGATATAAAGCGAGTGATTCACCATATCAACCGCCGGGACGTTTTCTAACTGCCGGGGTGAGGTTTGCGTGGGCGGTGTACGCAGCCAGATATCGGCATCCAGCCCCGTTTGGTGGCTACGATGACCATAGGCAAAAGGGCCGCCCCGTTTCATGGCAATATCGGCTACCAGCATGGGCGGCAACTGTGCCTGTTCGACTTTTTTACCCAGTGCTTGCAGATAATTGATAAGGGTTGGCTGGCCATAAAAGCGTTCTCTACTGCTCCGGATCACATGAAAGCCGGTGCCGCTGGCCGGCAAGGCTCTGGCATCAAACTGGCACCCCGCGGCATAGCCACCCACCGCCTGCGCCCAGCTAAAGGCAGGCATCAGGCCGACCAGTAACACCAGCCACAGCGGGTTAATCCCTTTATACATATGTTTGCTCCTTGTGCTGAACACGCACTTGATTTGTAACGATATTATTGGTCAAAATCCGCGTTTTGAGCCGGTAAAAGTCATGGTTAACCATGACAGATTTTGAGCCCTCTAGGCACCATTATTTATGGCGACATGTTTTTTTGCTAGGGTATGCCACCTTTTGTTTATTGGAATATCCCATGACAGTGCAGCGCTTGCCTTTATCCTCGCTATTAGCGCAACCTTTGACTTTTGTGTTATGCCCCCCGGCGCTGCGTTTTTATCTTACGCACAGTCTGGTGTTGCTGGCCAGTTTGCTGGCGGTAGGAGCGGCGTTATGGGACGGGCAAAGCGGTTTTGGTTTGATTCACTGGGTCGGTATCTTGTTTGGGGGGACAGTGCTGTTACTGAGTTTGTGGCCACCCAGCTGGAGTCGGCAGCGACTCATCAACCTGGCCTTTGATGAGCAACAGCTGTATCTGGTGAATGGTCTTGGCAAACAGGCCGTTGCCTTGCCGCGCGAGCGGGTGTGTGCGGTCAACAAGGGTAAATTACCGGGCCACGATGGTGCCATTATTGCCTTTACGCTGGATTTGGCATTAAACGATGCCGAACTGGCATTGGTGCAAGAGACGTTGGGCACTCAGGTTGAAGACCGTTTTAAACTGGAAGAAGACCGTTATCGTTTTGGCTTTGTGGGGAATTGGCAAAACCGCCGTCAATTGCTGGCCGCGGTGTCGGTGCTGGCACCCGCCGTCATCACCCCCGCTGCGGTAGCGGACGAGGATGACGACGATGAGTGGGATGATTGAAGCGGGTTATACCCGAAACGCGGCAACGACCTGACGCAGTTCCCGAGCCTGAGCCGCAATGTCGCTGCTGGCCCGGGAATTATCGCGCACGGCCTGGGCGGCATCTTCGGTGATATCTCGTATCACGACCACATTTTGCCCCACTTCGCTGGCGACGCTGCTTTGCTGCTCTATGGCGGTGGCGATTTGTGTAGCCATGTCCGAGATTTCCGTGATCTCCCGGGTGATGTTATTGAGCACGGTTTCGACCATTCCTGCCTGCTTACTGCTTTCCCGGCCTTCTTCACTGCTGCTGTGTATCATCTTGACCATGGCACCTGTGTTGGCCTGCAGGGAGGTGATGATCTGGGAGATTTCGAGCGTGGCTTCCTGGGTGCGACCGGCGAGGGCGCGCACTTCATCGGCCACCACGGCAAAGCCGCGGCCTTGCTCGCCGGCTCGCGCCGCTTCAATGGCCGCATTCAAGGCCAGCAGATTGGTCTGCTCGGCAATCCCCTGAATCACTCCCAGCACGTTACCTATGGTATTGCTCTGGGTTGAGAGCGCCTCCATGCTGCCGACGGTGTTGTCCAGGGTATCGGACAAGTGGCGAATGCGACCGATGGAGCCCTGCACCTGCAGTTGTCCCTGCTGTGCCCCGCTGTGGGTAGAGCCAGCCTTGAGCGCGGTGTTTTCGGTGTTATGGGCAATTTCTTCGATGGTGGAAACCATTTCCGTGACGGCGGTAGCCACCATTTCGGTTTCTGCCTGCTGGCGTTCGATATCGGTACTGGTACGGGCCGCGTTTTCGGATAACACCTCGGTGGTATGATTCATGGTCTCGACCGCCTCGTTGACCTGGCGGATCACCCGCTGAAAGCCGGCAAGCATGGTATTGAGCGCCCGTGCCATCTCGGTGAGTTCATCCTTGCCCTGTTCTTCGACCCGCAGGCTGAGATCGTGGCTCTCGTGGATTTTCTGCACTCCTTGCTGAATTCGGCTGATCGGTATGAAAATCGAGCGTGCGATCAGCAGGGCGATCACCGAAGTCAGCAGCAACATGGTGATAAACATGACCATGGCAAGGGTACCGGCCCGATCGGCGTGCTGGTGAGTCAGAGCCTCTACGTCCCGTACCGTATTTTCCAGCAAACTTTCGGTACTATGAATGGTTTGCCGCATGGTCAGCTGCAGGCCTTGATCGCTGCTGAAACCGAGCCGACGAGCGCCGTCTGCATAACGATGAAAGCGATCCTGATAGGTGTTGGCCAGTGCCAGCATCTGCGTAGGCATGGCCGCCGCGCGCAGCTGTTGCTCCAGAGTAACGAACAGAGTGTCGAATTTGTCGAGATAACGGGGATCCTGGCGCAGAATGAAGTCTTTTTCTGCCCGGCGCAGCTGCAGCATGGTGACCAGTATTGAATCGGCATTATATTGTGCCAGCGCCTTTTCGATGCCGTGTACCGCGGCCCGCAGTTCACCGTTGAGACCGGATTCATGGTCGAGCCCCATCAGCTGATGGGCTTGTACCACCTGTTCAAAATTCTGACCGTATTCGCTGAACCGCTGGCGCAGCGTCTCGAGTGCCTGAGTATCGAAGTCGAATTCTGCCAGTAGTTGTTCCAGCTCGTTCACCACGTGCTGGTTTTGCACCAGCGTCTGCCGAAATTCGGTGACGTATTTCATATCCAGGCGGCCGAGAAAGTCCTTTTCGTCCCTGCGCAGGCCCAGCATGCCGGTTTCGAGCGACATGGCCAGCTCGGTACCATGATTCAACTGCTTGATGGTACTGAGGGTCCTGGCGAACAATACGAAGAGGGCGGCCATGGCGAGCATGACCAGCAGGGTATTGAGCCCCAGTTTATGCTTTATTTTCATTGATGATCTCGGTGATTATCTGCAAACAGATAAAAGATAAAACGACAGGCTCGAGCATGATCTTCAGATCATACGGAAACAGTTCGTCAGCTTGTTAGTGTTGATGGTTCCGGGTCTCAGCGTAGATAGGGATTGTGCTGTCGTTCATGGCCAAAGGTACTTTCCGGGCCATGGCCGGGCACGAAGGTGAACGCGTCTCCCAGGGGCAACAAGGTGTGCATAATAGAATGGATCAAGGTGGCATGGTCGCCGCGCGGAAAATCACTGCGGCCCACGCCACCGTTGAACAGCACGTCTCCCACAAAGGCCAGTTTTTGTGCCTGATGCACAAATACCACATGGCCTGGCGTATGCCCGGGGCAGTGGTATACCTCCATGGTTTCGTTGCCGACAGTCACGCTATCACCGGCAGCCAACCATGTATCCGGCGTAAAACCGGGCACGGGAGCAAAGCCAAACATCTGCACTTGCTGGTCCAGTGCGGTTATCCAGAAGGCATCTTCCTTGCCCGGGCCAATCACCGGCACCGGCTGGGTGGCAATGATCTCACCGGTGGCCCCCACATGGTCCAGATGACCGTGAGTCAGCAAAATGGACTCCAGGGTAAGGTTACGCTGCCTGATCTCGGCCAGCAAACGGTCGGTTTCGCCACCGGGGTCGATCAGGGCGGCCTTGTTGGTGGCACTGCACCACACCAGAGAGCAGTTTTGGGCAAAGGCGGTCACTGGCAGGGTAACGCGGTTTAGCATGTTATCAGTCCTTTATACTTAACATAATCTGTTTACTTACGCAGTGATGCTCGGCGGCTGCCTGGCCAACCAGTGGGCCAGTTCTTCTTCGTTACCGCGTTGTACGATCCGGTCTTCTTTATTGACCTGATGGCGGCGATAAATGGGGTCATAATAGCGATTGAGCAGTTCGCTTATCCATTCCTGATGGCCGTCACAGTCATAGCCCAGCAATTGCTGGTTGATGGCATCGGTCATTTGTTGTGACAAGCGACGCCAATCTCTATCGCCCAGGCGCTTGTACAAGCGTTTGAGACTGTCTTGCAGATAGTCGCTGAGACGCGAGATATCGCCGCTAAAGTGAGCCAGCATGACCTCAACATAATCGTGCTGAATTTGTCGTACTCTTTGCTCGAAGGGCACTTCCAGCAGCAGGATCGGACTTTGCTGCATGCGCTCATATACCCGCTTGGGCAGGGCACAGCGGCCAATCATGGCGCTTTCATCTTCTACCAGCCAGCTGTTGATACCAGCTCGACGCTGTTTGAGACGGGCAATGGCCAGGCGATTTTCGAAGTCGATGGGCGTAGGCTGCGGCTCGGCCCAATGGCCAAAGCTGGAGCCGCGATGGTGGGCATAGCCTTCCAGATCCAGTGCCAGCGGTGTGCGGGTCAGCCAGTCGGTCTTGCCGCTACCGGTGAGGCCCGATAATACAAAGCCGGGTTGTTCGAAGCCGGTTTCTATTTCTTGCAGCAAGCGCCGACGCAGCGCCTTATAGCCCCCCTGCACCCGCGTCACCGGGCGACCGGCCTCGGCCAGCCACTGTTGTACGGTTTGACTGCGCAGCCCGCCTCTAAAGCAATAAATCACGCCCGTGGGGTGTTCTGCCAACCAGGTAAGCCAGGCTTGCAGGCGCTGCTCTCGCAGCTCGCCCTTGACTAAATCGTGGCCCAGAGTAATGGCAGCGGCTTGCCCCTGCTGCTTATAACAGGTGCCTACCTGAGCCCGCTCGTCATCCGTCATCAACGGCAGGTTGGTGGCACAGGGAAAAGCCCCTTCAATAAATTCAACCGGTGCCCGCAGGTCGAGCAGCGGGATATCGTTGGCCAGCAGATGATCATAATCGGCGGTCAGCTCAAGGGAATGGGTCACATTACTCACCCAGCACCTCGATGCGATGTGCTCCGGGCGCGGTTAATTCGCCAATGGCAGTGAGCTGCAAGTCATGTTGCTCGGCCAGTTGCAAAAAGTCATGAACGGCACCGGGGTTAACGGCTACCAGCAAGCCGCCACTGGTTTGTGGATCGCATAAAATATGCTGCTGGCGCTGAGTCAGCGTTGCCAGCTTGTGACCATAGGCATCCAGGTTGCGCAGGGTACCACCGGGCACGGCGCCGGCGGCCAGATAGTGATCCACCGCGGGCAGCAGCGGTATCTTGTCCATATGCAGCGTGGCGCTCACATTGGCCCCTTCGCAGACTTCCACCAAATGGCCCATCAAGCCAAAACCGGTGACGTCTGTCATGGCACTGACGCCAGACAGTTGAGCGAAGTCCTGACCGGGCTTGTTCAACTGGCACATGACGTCGGCGGCCAGGGTAGCGTGCTCGGGCAGCAGGACGCCTTTCTTTTGTGCAGTCGACAAAATGCCGATGCCCAGCGGTTTGGTCAAAAACAGGATGTCACCGGCGGCGGCGGTGTCGTTGCGCTTGACTTTATCCAAGGCGATTTGCCCAGTGACCGCCAGGCCGAAAATGGGTTCGGGGGCATCTATGCTGTGGCCGCCGGCCAGCGAAATACCGGCATCCCTGCACGCCTGACGGCCACCATCAATGACCTGTTGTGCCACTTCGGGGGCCAGCAGATTCACCGGCCAGCCTAGAATGGCAATCGCCACCACAGGGGTGCCGCCCATGGCATAGACATCGCTGATGGCGTTGGTGGCGGCAATGCGGCCAAAGGTAAAGGGGTCGTCAACAATGGGCATGAAGAAATCAGTAGTCGAAATAATCCCCATGCCATTGCCTACATCCACTACGGCGGCATCGTCACGACTGTCGTTGCCGACGATCAGCCGAGGATCATTAAAGCGGGGTAACTGACTGTGTAATATGGTGTCGAGCACCTTGGGGGAAATTTTGCAGCCGCAGCCGGCGCCATGGCTGTATTGAGTGAGGCGAATAGGTTCCACTTGGGCTTCCTTGAGATCACTGACGTAAAGGCACTATGTTACTCCTAATTACCCTGGGGTGCATCTGGAGCAACAGAACGAGATTGTGGGTAAAGGATTGGACAATCGACTCCGCGACACCCGAATAAACAGCGTCTTGTGTGCAGAGTCGATTCATGCTCAGCAAAGCACCGTCAGGTGCAGGGTGAGCGGGTTACCAGGCGCGGACTACCAGACCTTTCAGGTAATGACCTTCCGGGTAGGCGGTGCCAATGGGGTGGTCGGCGGCTTGATTCAACCGCTCCAGAATTTGTGCATCGCGGCCGGCATCCAGGGCGGCGTCGGCCACCACTTTCTGGAACAGATCCTGAGTCATCAATCCCGAGCAGGAGAAAGTCAGCAAGATGCCACCGGCATTCAGTAACTGAAAGGCCAGCATATTGATGTCTTTATAACCGCGGCAGGCACCATTGAGTTGTGCTTTGCTTTCGGCAAACTTCGGCGGATCCAGTACGATCACATCGAAGCGCTGGCCCTGGTCTCGATAGCTGCGCAGTAGTTTGAATACATCGGCCTGTTCAAATTTGGCGCGGCTTAAGTCCAGCTTGTTGAGCGTTACATTCTGCCTGGCCAGGGCCAGTGCAGACTCGGACATATCCACGTTAACCACTTCAGAAGCGCCGCCTTTCAGGGCATACACGCCAAAGGTACCGGTGTAGCTAAAGCAGTTGAGTACGCGTTTATTCTGGCAATAACGGGCGGCAATACGGCGATTATCGCGCTGATCCAGATAAAAGCCGGTTTTATGGCCTTGCTCTATGTCGACCAGAATTTTTACGCCCTGGTTTTCTTCTATCACTACCGGTTGGCTGGGCAGGGTGCCGGCCAGTAACCCTTTCTGCTCTTTCAGGCCTTCTTTTTTGCGTACCGCCACGTCGGAGCGCTCATACACACAGCACTCGGGATACAAGCTGGTCAAGGCACTGACAATGGCCGAGCGCCAGCGCTCGGCACCGGTGCTTAGCAGCTGACACACCACGACATTGGCGTACACGTCTATGGTCACACCGGGTAAACCGTCGGATTCGGCGGCACATAGGCGATAACCGGTCAGCCCTTGCTCGTCGATCAGCGGCTGGCGGCTGTCTTTGGCGCGGGTGAGGCGGCGCAAGAAGAAGGCGTCGTCTATGGTTTCGTTTTTATCGAAGCTCCATACCCGCGCACGAATTTGTGATTGCGGCGAGTAAAAACCACGGGCCAGCCACTGGCCTTTGCTGCTTAAAATGTCTACGGTATCACCGGCATTAGGCTGGCCTTGTACCTTGTCTACGGCACGAGAAAATACCCAGGGGTGGCGGCGAAGAAGGGATTTTTCACGTCCGGCGATAAGCGTCACTGAGGTGGTCATAGGCTTGGCTGTTTATAAGAAAAGGGCGATAATTTTAGAGATATGCGGACGAAAGCACAAACAGGGAGCGAGAAAAATGACTGAAATTGCAAAAATAATTTTAGTAAGCGGCAAGGTGCAGGAAGTTGGCTTTCGCTTCAATACCCAGCGCGAAGCTGAACGGTTGGGGGTGACCGGCTACGCCCGAAATTTACCCGATGGCCGGGTAGAGGTCTGGGCCGAGGGCGAAGCAGCCAAAGTCAGACAGCTGGTGCACTGGTTACGCCAGGGTCCCAGCAATGCCAGCGTAGATAACATTAGCGAGCAGGACGTGGAGCTGGCTCAGCACCGCCATTTCGATACGGGTTAGTATTAAACGCAATTTACAAGGCGAAAAAAACACCGAGCATCAGCTCGGTGTTTTGAACATTAGGCTTTACGCTTTACACTTCACGGAGTCTCGCATCCAGCTCTGCGATGTTGGCTTTCCAGATAGCGGGGCCCGATACGTGGGCGTTGTTGCCCTCAGAGTCTACCGCCACCGTGACCGGCATGTCTTCTACGTCAAACTCGTAGATGGCTTCCATGCCCAAGTCTTCGAACGCCACCACGCGGGCTTTCTTCACCGCCTTGGCCACCAGATAAGCGGCACCGCCAACGGCCATCAGATACACGGCGTTGTGCTGCTTGATCGATTCAACGGTGGCCGGCCCGCGTTCTGCCTTGCCGACCATGCCCATCAGGCCGGCCTGTTCCAGCATCATGTCGGTAAACTTGTCCATGCGGGTAGACGTGGTAGGGCCGGCAGGGCCCACGGCTTCATCACCAATGGCATCCACCGGACCCACGTAGTAGATAAAGCGGTCTTTAAAGTCCACCGGCAATGGCTCGCCATTGTGCAGCATCTCTTGAATGCGCTTGTGGGCGGCGTCACGGCCTGTGAGCAGCTTGCCGGACAGCAACACGGTTTCGCCCATTTTCCACTCTTTGATGTCGGCGCGGGTCACGGTATCCAGGTTGACGCGGCGCACGTTTTCACCCACTTCCCAGGTGACTTGTGGCCAGTCTTCCAGCTTCGGCGGGGTCAACTCGGCAGGGCCCGAACCGTCGAGGTGAAAATGCACGTGGCGGGTGGCGGCACAGTTGGGGATCATGACCACCGGCTTGGAGGCGGCGTGTGTGGGCGCCGACTTGATCTTGATGTCCACTACTGTGGTCAAGCCCCCCAGGCCCTGGGCACCAATACCCAGCTTGTTGGCTTTTTCGAAAATGTCCAGACGCAGCTGTTCTTCGGTGGTCTCGGCGCCACGTTCCATCAGCTCGTGAATATCTACCGGATCCATCAGGGATTCCTTGGCCAGTACGGCGGCCTTTTCGGCGGTACCGCCAATGCCGATACCGAGCATGCCCGGAGGGCACCAGCCGGCGCCCATGGTAGGCAGGGTATTGAGTACCCATTCCACTATGTCGTCGGACGGGTTGAGCATCACCATCTTGGACTTGTTTTCGGAGCCGCCGCCCTTGGCGGCAATGGCCACTTCCACGTCACCACCGGGTACCATGTCGATGTGCACCACGGCAGGGGCGTTATCTTTGGTGTTGATACGCCGGCCGGCAGGGTCGGACACGATAGAGGCGCGCAGCGGGTTATCGGGATCGCTGTAGGCGCGACGTACCCCTTCATCCACCATTTCCTGCACGGTCAGGTCACTGTCCCACTGTACCTGCATGCCGATTTTAACGAAGCAGGTCACTATGCCGGTGTCCTGGCACAGAGGTCTTTGACCTTCGGCGGCCATACGCGAGTTGATGAGAATTTGTGCGATGGCGTCTTTGGCGGCCTGACTCTGTTCTTTGTTGTAGGCTTTTTCCAGCGCCTGCACGAAGTCCAGTGGATGATAGTAAGAAATATATTGCAGGGCATCGGCAATGGAGTCGATAAAGTCTTGTTTCTTGATAATGCTCATGGCTTCCTCACGAGGTGTAGCGTTGGCTCTGTGACAGGCGCATTGGTTTTTTATTATTTACGACCTAAGAACAATGCACCCAGACTATGCTCGGTATTGTTATAATGCCCGCTATGATACGCTTCGCGGCCCTAGGCTGGCCAGCCTGAGCGCCAGACCAGATGCCAAAACTGTCGAGTGGATTACATAATGGGACTGTCTTTGCACATTCACAGCCAGCCGTTTAACGGCTCGGTGCATGATTTTTTTTCGCCTGTTGCCCATTTACCCTGGGCCATGTTGCTGGAATCGGGAGCAACCAAAGGGGATGATAGCCGTTTTCATATAATCAGTGCCGAGCCGCTCGCGACCCTGGTGACTCGGGGGGAAGAAACGGTGATCGATCATCCTAGCGGGCGCCATACGTCAACCGATTCGCCCTTTAGCCTGTTAAAAACCTGGCAAGACGAGTTGATCGGTCCGGTCACCTTGCCTCAAGCGTACCAACATTTACCCTTTGCCGGGGGCGCATTGGGCCTGTTCAGTTACGACCTGGGACGACGGTTGGAATGCCTGCCCAATGAGGCCATTAATGAATTGGCCACGCCGGACATGGCGGTCGCCCTGGTCAATTGGGCCTGGGTAATAGATTGCGAACAGGAACTGGCACACCTGCTGGTGCTGGGCGATGCCGCCGCCTTGAGTACACGCTTGTCCTGGTGGCAGGCGCAGTGTGCAGCCACATCCGCCTCGGTTACTCCTTTCAAGCTGACCCGAGACTGGCAGGCCAATAAGAGTGCGGCACAATATGAAGCCAGCTTTGATCGTGTGCAGCAATATCTGGCGGCGGGAGATTGCTATCAAATAAATTTGACGCTGCGTTTTAACAGTGGTTTCAGCGGAGACACCTGGCAGGCGTATCGACAGTTAAGTGCCCATAATCAGGCGCCGTTTTCGGCCTTTTTGCAATTGCCCACCAGTACCATTCTAAGCCTGTCGCCAGAGCGCTTTATTGCGCTGGAGGGGCGGCAGGTAGAAACCAAGCCCATTAAAGGCACGCGGCCAAGGGGTGCCACGGCCGAGCAAGATCAGCAATTGGCCGCCGAACTGGCGGCAGCCCCCAAAGATCGCGCCGAAAATCTGATGATAGTGGACTTGTTGCGCAATGATATTGGCCGGGTGTGTGTGCCGGGCACGGTCAAGGTACCGTCGTTATTTGCCATAGAGTCGTTTCCGGCGGTGCATCATCTGGTGTCGACCATTACCGGCGAGCTGACGGCGGGCCTGACTGGTGCCGACTTGCTGGCGGCGACTTTTCCTGGCGGCTCCATTACCGGCGCGCCCAAGGTACGAGCAATGCAGATTATCGAGGAACTGGAAACCCATCGCCGCCACGCCTATTGCGGCAGCATAGGTTACATTAGTGCTCACGGCCGTATGGACACCAGTATTACCATTCGTACCCTGGTGGCCGAGCGGGAACAGTTGTACTGCTGGGCCGGTGGTGGCGTGGTGGCCGACTCTAACGCCGCAGATGAATATCAGGAACTCTTTGATAAGCTGGGTAAAATTCTGCCGGTGCTATCTGAGTTATAAATAGCCCATGGGGCAGCTTAAAGCCATCGGTTATCGGTTATCGGTTATCGGTTAAAGATAGACCTTAAAGATTGCTTCGCCACGGAATCCACGGAACTCACGGAAAAATAAAGATAAAATCAAAAAATATATACCGGATGAGATAGCGCTCGGCTTCCCCTCGCACCAAGGAAACTCAACACCAATACCTAGCGTCGGCCTTAAAGCTGTAACATGATTGAGTGTTTAGTCACTTTTCGCTCTTATCTTAGCGTGATTTTTCGGTTTTCTTCCGTGGGTTCCGTGGCAAAAATAGCACTTTGGATTTTTAGGTTTTGAACCATGACATTGGATGAACTAAAAACGCGCATTAACCTGATGCCGCCACTGCCGGACCCGCATTTGCCGCTTCATGCCTATCCGGCGGCGGTGCTCATGCCCTTGCTGCAAACCGGGCAGGGGCTGGAGCTGGTATTGACCCGGCGCAGTCGTCATTTGCGTCATCATCCGGGGCAGGTCAGCTTTCCGGGCGGGCGTGCCGACAGCAGTGATGCCAGCCTGTGGCAGACGGCGCTACGCGAAAGCTGGGAAGAAATCGGCCTGCTGCCCGAGCAGTGCCAGCCACTGGCACAACTGCAGGCGCAATATACGATATCCGGCTTTGCGCTGACCCCCTTTGTGGGTCTGATAGACGGCTCGCCTGTGTTCAAGCTTAATCCTGGCGAGGTCGACGAACTGTTTCGAGTACCACTCGATTATCTGTTGGACTTGCGCCACCACCATCTGTTTCACCTGCGCCGCAAGGGCCGCAGCCACCAGGTGGTGTTCATTCGCTGGCACGGCTTGTGGATTTGGGGTATTACCGCCGCCGTCATTCATCAATTTGCGCAACAGATTGCCCGCTAACACGGGATCCATATCACAAATTCCACTTCATTTTTTTTCGTTGTTAAATTTATGTTGGGTTGTCTTTCAAATAACTCTACTATTATTCAAAAATAGTTGAGCGGATGGCCTGAGCCTTTCCGGCCGCCGTCGGCTCTGTCAGTTAATCATTACAGATTGTAAACCCTGTTGTGCTTTGGAGTATGCTCATGATCAGCGTGTTCGATATGTTCAGTATTGGTATCGGTCCGTCTTCGTCCCATACGGTGGGGCCGATGCGAGCGGCACATGCCTTTGTTACCGCCATGGAGGAGCAGGGCATACTGAGCCAGGCTCGTCGTGTAGAAGTAGAGTTGTTTGGTTCCTTGGGGCAAACCGGCGTAGGTCACGGAACCGGCAAGGCGGTGATACTGGGCCTGGGGGGATTTGATCCCGAAACCGTTGACATAGACATGATACCGGGCTTTTTGGAGCAGGTAGAAAGCAGCCAGCAGCTGCTGCTTAATCAAAGCCACCTGGCGGATTTTCCGCGTACCGGTGCGATTGTTTTTCATCGCCGCAAAACTTTGCCGCTGCACAGCAATGGCATGACCTGCCGTGCCTTTGCTTCGGATGCCAGCACGGATAACGGCGAAAAAGTTCTGTTTGAGCAGTCTTATTATTCCATTGGTGGCGGTTTTATCGTCAAGGCGGAAGAGTTTGCCAACACCAAAGCCAGCGCCGCCGCCGAGTCCAGCGCCAAGCCGGTGCCGTTTGCTTTTAAAAGTGGTGATCAATTGCTGCAGCTATGCCGTGAAAATGGCATGTCGATCAGCAGCCTGATGATGGCCAACGAAAAAGTGAACCGCAGTGAAGAAGAAGTGATTGCCGGGCTGCGCAAGCTGTGGCAAACGATGAAAGACAGCGTGGCGCGTGGCTGCAAAACCGAGGGCATTTTGCCTGGTGGTCTCAAGGTTAGGCGTCGGGCTCCTTCGTTGTTGCGTCGTTTGAACAGCGAGTCCCTTTATAACAAGGATCCATTGAGTGTTATGGAGTGGGTGGATTTGTTCGCCATGGCGGTGAACGAAGAAAACGCCGCCGGTGGCCGAGTTGTGACTGCACCCACCAACGGCGCCGCGGGTATTATTCCGGCGGTACTGCATTACTACGATAAATTTGTGCAGCCGGTGGATGACGATGTACTGGTACAGTACTTTTTGACTGCCGCCGCCATTGGTATTTTGTACAAGGAAAATGCATCTATCTCGGGCGCCGAAGTGGGCTGTCAGGGTGAAGTGGGCGTGGCCTGCTCCATGGCTGCCGCGGCGCTGACCGCAGTGGTGGGCGGGACCATAGAGCACGTGGAAAACGCCGCCGAAATCGGGATGGAGCATAACCTGGGACTGACCTGCGATCCGGTGGGTGGTCTGGTTCAGGTGCCCTGCATCGAACGCAATGCCATGGGCTCGGTAAAGGCCATTAACGCCAGCCGTTTGGCATTGCGTGGTGATGGTGAGCACAAGGTGTCGCTGGACAAGGTGATCAAGACCATGCGCGAAACCGGCAAAGACATGAAAAGCAAGTACAAGGAAACCGCTCGCGGTGGTTTGGCGGTCAACATCATCGAATGCTAACGGAAAACACAGCCGTACGCCGTACGCGTTGCGCCATACGTTAAGAGCCAGCTTGGGTCTTCTCGTACGGCTTATGGCGTAAAGCGTACCACGCTGTTTTTTTTCCATAAAAAACCGAGCCTTATGGCTCGGTTTTTGTTTTTTAACTGACAGCTTAAAGCGGAGGGCTGACGGCTCCCCGCAGGGGAATTACTTTATACGCATGCCGGGCTGGGCGCCGTCCTGGGGTTCCAGGATCCACAGGTCTTTACCGCCGGGGCCGGCGGCCAGTACCATGCCTTCACTCACGCCAAAGCGCATTTTGCGCGGTGCCAGATTGGCCACCATGACGGTGAGCTTGCCTTCCAGGTCTTCCGGGTTATACGCCGACTTGATACCGGCAAACACCTGGCGAGTTTCGCCACCCAGATCCAGCTCCAGGCGCAGCAGTTTTTCAGCTTTTGGCACGGCTTCGGCTTTGGTGATCAAGGCCACGCGCAGATCGATTTTGGCAAAATCATCAAAGCTGATGGTGTCGCTGATGGGGTCGTCCGCCAGCGGGCCCGTGACCTGCTTGACCTGGGCCTGTTCGGCGGCCAGATCTTCTTTTGAGGCTTCTACCATGGCGGTTACCTTGTCGGCGTCAATACGGCTGAACAGGGCGCTGAACTTGCTGACCGTATGATCCAGCAACGGCTCGGCAACCGCATCCCAGCTCAAGGTGGTGTTAAGGAAGGCTTCGGTGCGCTCGGTCAGCTTGGGCATGACCGGCTTGAGATAGGTCATCAGTACGCGGAACAGGTTGATGCCCATCGAGCAAATGGCTTGCAGCTCGTCGTCTTTACCTTCTTGCTTGGCCAGCACCCAGGGAGCCTTGTCGTCTACGTAACGGTTGGCCTTGTCGGCCAGTGCCATGATTTCACGAATGGCACGACCAAATTCGCGCTGCTCGTAAAACTGGCCAATACGTTCGCCGGCGGCGGCAAATTCGGCATACAGCTCGGGCTCGGCACAGGTGGCGGCCAGTTGACCATTGAAACGCTTGGCGATAAAACCGGCGTTGCGTGAGGCCAGGTTGACCAGTTTGTTGACCACGTCGCTGTTTACCCGGGCTACGAAATCATCCAGGTTCAAGTCCAGATCGTCGATGCGGCTGGACAGCTTGGCGGCGTAGTAATAACGCAGACACTCGGGATCCAGGTGGTTGAGATAGGTGTCGGCCTTGATAAAGGTGCCTTTGGACTTCGACATTTTGGCACCATTCACCGTGACATAGCCGTGTACGAAGATATTGGTGGGCTTGCGCAAGTCGCTGCCTTCCAGCATGGCCGGCCAGAACAGGCTGTGGAAATAGACGATGTCTTTACCGATAAAGTGATACAGCTCTGTGCTGCTGTCTTTGTTCCAGTACTCGTCAAAATTCAGATCGCCGCGTTTATCACAGTAATTCTTGAACGAGCCCATGTAGCCGATGGG
Source organism: Oceanisphaera marina (assembly GCF_014643915.1). GTDB lineage: Bacteria > Pseudomonadota > Gammaproteobacteria > Enterobacterales > Aeromonadaceae > Oceanimonas > Oceanimonas marina. Next base: position 148,880 of record NZ_BMKE01000005.1, on the reverse strand, counting down.
GGCATCCAGCCAGACATAAAAATATTTGCCCGGGGCGCCGGGAATTTCAAAGCCGAAGTAGGGCGCATCACGGGTAATGTCCCACTGCTGCAAGCCGCTTTCAAACCATTCTTCCAGCTTGTTGGCCATTTCTTCCTGCAGGGCGCCGGAGCGGGTCCAGGCCTTGAGCATGCCGCTGAACTGCGGCAGGTCGAAGAAGAAGTGCTCGCTGTCTTTCATGACCGGGGTGGCACCGGACACGGCAGAGCGTGGATTAATCAGCTCGGCCGGGCTGTAGGTGGCAGAGCAGACTTCGCAGTTGTCACCGTACTGATCTTCCGCCTTGCAGCTGGGGCAGGTGCCTTTTACGAAGCGGTCGGGCAAGAACATGTTCTGTTCGGGATCGTAAAGCTGTGAAATGGTGCGATTCTCAATAAAGCCGTTGCTCTTGAGGCGACCGTAAATCAGCTCGGCAAATTCGCGGTTCTCGTTGCTGTGAGTGGTGTGATAGTTGTCGAAGCCGATATTAAAACGGTCAAAGTCGTGCTGGTGTTCTTGCTGCACGGCGGCAATCATCTGCTCGGGAGCGATACCCAGCTGTTTGGCCTTGAGCATGATGGGCGTGCCATGGGCATCATCGGCACAGATAAAGTGAACGGTATGGCCACGCATTCGTTGATAGCGAACCCAGATATCAGCCTGAATGTGCTCCAGCATGTGGCCAAGGTGGATAGAACCGTTGGCGTAGGGCAGGGCGCAGGTAACAAGTATCTTACGAGGTTCGGTAGCCATAATTTCCATTCTGTTAAGTTATTTTGCTGTGACCGGCCATGTTACCCGAGTTTTTTTCGGTTATACACACTTAGGCGGCATTTTCCCGGCTAAAGCGGGCAAGTCCGAGCATTACCTGACTAAAACGCGCTCGCCCCAGAGTTTGTGTGGCTCGGCATGCCGGCAACGTTTCGCCGATGCCGGCTTTTTGATAGAGTGCGGGGTAGATCCATCATTGGGTAATACAGATGAATAATGAACAGATAATGGCGGTACTGCGCCAGTTTGTACCGGCACACTGGGCTCAGGATCCGGTGAGTGCCGGTTTTGTTCGCGACCTTGCGCTGACCGCGGAACAACTGATCATCAAGTTGGTGCTGCCGTTTGTTGATTACGGGCTTGAGTCCGACTTGCGCCAGCTGGATGCCAGATTGTGTCAGGTTAGCGGTGCCAAGGCCGTAAAATGGCAGTTTGGCCAAGACATCGCCACCCTTTCTCATGCCAGCAATGCTCAGGATGTGCCCGGCGTGCGCAATATTATTGCCGTGTCGTCGGGTAAAGGGGGCGTGGGCAAGTCGACCACGGCGGTTAATCTGGCGTTGGCTCTGCGTCAACTGGGAGCCCGGGTCGGTATTCTGGATGCAGACGTGTACGGCCCTTCCATTCCCATGATGCTGGGCGTCACCCAGGCCACACCGGCCAGTGACGACGGCAAAACCATGTCGCCGGTGGCCGCTCACGGCATAGTGGCCAACAGCATCGGCTTTTTAGTGGGAGCCGACGACGCTACCGTGTGGCGGGGACCCATGGCCAGCAAGGCGCTGGCGCAAATTCTGCGTGAAACCCGCTGGGGAGAGCTGGATTATCTGGTGGTCGATTTACCGCCCGGTACCGGAGACATTCAAATTACCATGGCGCAACAAGTGCCGACCACGGCGGCGCTGGTGGTGACCACGCCACAAAACGTGGCCCTGGCCGATGCGGTGAAAGGCATCAGCATGTTTCGCAAGGTGAATATCCCTGTGCTGGGCGTGATAGAAAATATGAGCTATCACCAGTGCAGTCAGTGCGGTCATCAAGAGGCCTTGTTTGGCGAAGGCGGCGGCCTGAGAGTGTCACAGCAGCATCAGGTACCGCTGCTTGGTCAGCTCCCGCTGGATGCCACCATAGGTCGACACATGGACAGTGGCAGGCCCACTCTGGTGGCCGAGCCCGAAGGCGACTTGGCGCAACGGTACTTAACCCTGGCCGCGCGCATTGCCTGCGGCTTGTATTTTAGTGGTAACACCATACCTACTCGCCTGTATACTCGGCAGGTTTAATCTCAGCGCTGCGGCAGTTGGTTAGACATCCACTGTCACCCTGGACGGCAAGAGCCGTCGCTGCCGTGGCCGAACTTATATTGAATGAGGAAGTTTCAATGCGTCTTTGTGACCGCGATATTAAGCGTTATCTGGCCGACGGTATTATTCATATCAGCCCAGAGCCGGACCCCGAGCGGATAAGTGGCGTGAGCATTGATGTACTGCTGGGCAACGAGTTTCGGGTTTTTCAGGCTCATACTGCTCCTTATATCGATTTGAGTGGTCCCAAGGCCGAAGTGTCCGATGCCATCGATCGCGTGATGAGTGACGAAATATTCATTAAAGATGGCGATGCCTTCTTTTTGCATCCCGGTGAGCTGGCGCTGGCGGTAACACTTGAATCTATTACCCTGCCGGATAACATTGTCGGCTGGCTGGATGGACGCTCTTCCCTGGCCCGCCTTGGTTTAATGGTGCACGCCACGGCACACCGTATCGATCCGGGCTGGTCTGGGCGTATCGTGCTGGAGTTTTATAACGGCGGTAAATTGCCCCTGGCACTGCGCCCGCGCATGGTGATTGGTGCGCTGAACTTTGAAACCATGTCCGGCCCGGCGGAGCGTCCTTACATGAGCCGCGCCAATGCCAAATACAAAGCACAGCAAGGGGCGGATGCCAGCCGTATCAACCAAGACTAAAAATAATAGCAACACGGGATAAACACGCATGAAGAAGCTGCTTTACGGTATTGGATTTCTGGTAGTGCTGATAGTGCTGGCGCTGGTCATTCTGACCCAGGTAATAGATGCCGACAGAGTTAAACGAGTATTAATAGAACAGACCCAGGAAAAAACCGGCCGCACCCTGGTGATCAATGGCGACTTAAGCTGGCATTTCTTTCCTTCCATCGGTTTTACCGTGACGGACACGGCATTACTCAATCCACCGGGGTTTGCCGTGGGCAACACCTTGTCGGTGGGAGAAATCAGCCTGGATGTCGCGCTGAAACCCTTGTTTGACAACCGCCTGGAGATTGGCGAAGCGGTATTGGGCAAGGCGCGTCTGCACTTGATTACCCGCGCCGACGGCATGACCAACATCGACGATTTACGCGCCTTGTCTGCAGAGAAAGACCCAGCGGCCAGCGTGGATGACGGCGCAACAGAGCAGGCCGAGACAACGGAGCCCCATACCCCGTGGAGTATCAGTTTGGCGGGAGTTCGGGTAGTAGATGCCGAAGTGATCATGCAAAACGATGCCAGTGGCAAGCTGACGCGCCTGAATCGCGTTAACTTTACCCTGGACGATTTTGCGCCGGATCAGGTAGTGCCTTTGAGCCTGTCGGGTAATCTGTTTACCGACGATATTCAGGCCAATATCAGCGCGACAGGCCAATTTTGGCTGGCGCCCACGCTGGATCACTTGAGGTTAAACGAGCTGGAGTTAACCTCGGGTGCAACCGGCCGTGCCATTCCGGGTAACAAGCAACTGAAGCTGCAGGGGAATCTGGCCTATGATCTGGAACAGAAACTGGCCGAATTCACCAATGTGACGCTGGAACTGGGGAAACTGGACGTGACCGGTGAGCTGTCGGTGCGCCATCAGGCGGTGCCTGAGCTGAGGTTCAATCTGCATACCGACCTGCTCGACATTGATGCTTTGCAAGCCGAGTGGCGGGCTGCGCCAGCCAAGGTTGACAGTCAACAGCAAGAGCAGCCTGCAGCCTCCAATGGTACCGTTCCCGCGACCCTGTCAGCCGCTGTACCTTCTGCAGAGCCTAATGTATCCCTGTTGCAAAACATAAAGATAGAGGGCCAACTTGCCGCAGACAAAGTGCGGGCAAGCGGTATCGAGATGGAACAGCTCGATATCCATATTCAGAACGACCAGGGAAAAATTGTACTCGATTCGGTGCAGGCACAATTGTACGAAGGCACACTCGATGCCAAAGGAGAGCTGGATGTAACAAAACATCCAGCGCAATTTCGAGTCGAAAAAAAACTGACAGGCGTGAATGCTCATGACCTTTTGAAGGTCGCTGCAGATATCGATTATCTTGAAGGACGCGCAGATTTAACATTTAACCTGACCGGCACCGGTTTAACGGCTGACGCCATCAAACAAAGCGTGCAGGGAGAGGCGGCTCTCAAGGTCGCCGATGGGGCCTTGAATGGTGTGAATATTGCGGCCCTGATCCGCCGCGCCCATGCCAAGGTGAAAGGGCTGCCATTGCCAGCCGAAGACGAGGTGGAAAAAACCGACTTTAGTGCTCTGGATGCCGATTTTGCCATCGCCAAGGGCAAGGTCAGTACCAATAACCTGCACATGGCATCACCTTTGCTGCGTATCGACGGCGAGGGCGAAACCAACTTGCTGGATGAGTCACTGGATGTGCTGTTGAATACCGCGATTGTGGGGAGTCTGAAAGGCCAGGATGGCGAAGAGCTCAGCGAGCTTAAGAACATAACATTACCGGTTCGCATCAGTGGCACCTATCAGGATCCCAAGTACAGTCTGGATCTGCAGCAGATATTCGATGTGTATTTGCGTGATAAGGCCGAAAAAGAAGCCGAGCGGGTCAAGCGCAAGCTTAACGAAAAGCTCGGTGAGAAATTGGGTGACAAGCTGGGTGATAAATTACCGGGTTTATTGGACAAGCTGGGGCTGTAAACGAACACTAGAGAATAAGAGGCCGCTTACAGCGGCCATTTTTTTGCCTGAACAGCACTGATAACTGAAACAAGAGCAAGGAGACTTTATGAAGACGACACAGCCACTCAAGGTGTTAATGGTATGCCTGGGCAATATTTGCCGCTCGCCGACGGCAGAAGCCGTACTGCGGGCTCGGGCCCGACAAGCCGGTGTGACGCTGGAAGTGGATTCTGCGGGCACTTATGGTGGCCATGCGGGCGCAACGCCCGATGCGCGTTCACGTGCGGCAGGGGAGCGCCGAGGGTATAATTTTAGTGGTATTCAGGCCCGTCAGGTAAAGGTTGAAGACTTTGCGAAATTTGACCTTGTGCTGGCGGCAGACCGGAATAATCTGGCCGATTTGCAGGTACTGTGTCCGGATGAATACCAACATAAGGTCAAGCTGTTACTGAGTTTTAGTGATACAGGTGAACAAGAAGTGCCAGATCCTTACTATGGTGGAGATCAAGGTTTTGAACATGTGCTGGATCTTGTCGAGTCTGCTTGTGATGGGATTCTGCTTTCCCTTGAAACGGTTTAATCATATCCAATAGATTAAATAACTGATCTATTTGGTTACTCTGCAAAGGTCGAATAAAGGGCAGCTCCTCCGACACGCTGTGTTACCTCTGGCGCTCCGGCCCAATACCTGATCAGATCTTTAATGTAATTGGTATCACTCTATCCTTTCAGATCCAAGGTTCAGATCCTGCTGAACACCCAATAAAAAGGCTCCCAGAGGGAGCCTTTTTTAGTGCCGTGATAGCAGATTAATGACTGCCGGGTTTGGTCATGGGTGCCGACGCTGTGTTTTTAGCTGCGGTACTGCCGGCATGACGACCACTGGTGACAGGGGTATCGCGAAGCAGAGGGGGATACTCTGGCTTGACGTAAGGTGCCTGTTCAACCACCTCTGGCTTGACCATGGGTGCCGAAGTCTGCCTGGCGCGCTGGTACAAACCGGACGCCTTCGCTTTTGGCTGAGGCTTGGCCACGGGCTCGGCTTTAGGCGCTACTGTAGGCTCGGGCTCTTGCTCGGCAACAGGCTCGGCTTTAGGCGCTACTGTAGGCTCGGGCTTTTGCTCGGCAACAGGCTCGGCCTTGGGCGCGACTGCAGGCTCGGGCTGTTGCTCGGCAACAGGCTCGGCCTTGGGCGCGACTGCAGGCTCGGGCTTTTGCTCGGCAACAGGCTCGGCCTTGGGCGCGACTGCAGGCTCGGGCTGTTGCTCGGCAACAGGCTCGGCCTTGGGCGCGACTGCAGGCTCGGGCTTTTGCTCGGCAACAGGCTCGGCCTTGGGCGCGACTGCAGGCTCGGGCTTTTGCTCGGCAACAGGCTCGGCCTTGGGGGCGACTGCAGGCTCGGGCTTTTGCTCGGCAACAGGCTCGGCCTTGGGCGCGACTGCAGGCTCGGGCTTTTGCTCGGCAACAGGCTCGGCCTTGGGCGCGACTGCAGGCTCGGGTTGTTGCTCGGCAACAGGCTCGGCCTTGGGCGCGACTGCAGGCTCGGGCTTTTGCTTGGTAACAGGCTCGGCCTTGGGCGCGACTGCAGGCTCGGGTTGTTGCTCGGCAACAGGCTCGGCCTTGGGTGCGACGGCAGGCTCTGGTTGCTGCTTGGCCACGGGCTCTTGTTCTACAACCGGTTCAGCCTTGGGCGCGGGCTTGTGCTGAAGCTCGGCTTTAGGTGTAACCTGAGTTTGAGCCGCTTCAGCTTCTGGCGACGCGACCCACTTGTCTTCACCCTGAGAGGCAATCAATGCCGCTATGCTGTCCTGGCGACGACGACGACGGCTGTCTTCATTAATGCGCTTGCGCTTGGGCATGGCACTACGCTGATGATGAGACGTTTTCTCGTTATCACCCGTCGTTACTTCGGCGGCAGCATCAGGCTTCTGACGCTGTTCGGTCGCGCTCTCTGCCGGTTTGGCATCGTTACCGATACGCACTTGCTTTCGTAACTGACGACGTTGACGGCGTTCGGCGATATTCTGCTCTTTTTGCTCGCTCTGTTGAGCCGCAGGTGTTGCGGACTGAACTGCAGCCTGTTCGGGAACAGACTCTTCAGTGATGCTCGCTGGCTGCTGTGGTTGCTCACGGCGGGGCTTGCGGCGTTCACGACGAGGACGTTCGTTTCTAGCTTCAGTGGTGCCTGTTGCAGCCTGAGACTGAGCTTCCTGAGGAGCGGGAGTCGCTTTGTTACCACGATCTTCGTCACGAGGTTTGCGATTGCCGCGGCGATCATTACGCTCCGAACGCTCATTACCTCGTGCAGAGTCGCGATCTTGCTGGCGATTGTTATTACGACCATTACGATTGCCGTTACGGCTGTTGGGACGGTCATTACCATTATTTCGCTCTTGGCTGCGTGCCGGGCGGGTACCTTGTTCGGCGGCCGGTTGCGGCGTGGTTTGCTGTGGCTCGGGTGAGCCCTTGAACCAGCCAGCCAAAGCGCAGAACACCCGGTTCAACAAGCCAGGCGCATTGTTGTTGTCTGATGCGGTAACCACTGGAGCCGCAGGCTTGGTCTCGGGTGCAACCGGAGCCGGTGTTGGCGCAGTAAAGCCCTGCAGGGCCGGCTGTTCGCTACGAGGCGCAGTCTGGCTACCACGGGGTGTATAAGCCGGTTTTTCTACCGTGGTTTTCAGGTTGAAGCTGGTCACGGCTTCTTCTTCACCACTGCGAACACGTGCCACATCGAAATGGGGCGTTTCAAGTTGTTCGTTGGGGATGATGTAAATATTGACCTTGTAACGCTGCTCCAGTGTGGCAATGGACTTGCGTTTTTCGTTCAGCAGATAGGCGGCAACGTCAACCGGCACCTGACCGTGGATCTGACCGGTGTTGTCTTTAAGGGCTTCTTCTTCTATCAGACGCAAAATAGCCAGGGCCAGCGATTCATTATCGCGAATGGTCCCCTGGCCTAAACAGCGCGGACACACATGGGTGCTGGACTCGCCAAGAGAAGGGCGCAGGCGTTGGCGAGACATTTCCAGCAAGCCAAAACGAGAAATGCGGCCTAGCTGAATACGGGCACGATCCTGGCGTACCGCATCGCGCAGGCGGTTTTCTACCTCGCGCTGGTGACGTACTGGCGTCATATCGATAAAGTCGATGACCACCAAACCGCCCAGGTCACGCAGGCGCAGCTGACGGGCAATTTCTTCGGCGGCTTCCAGGTTGGTTTGTAGCGCGGTTTCTTCAATGTCGCCGCCTTTGGTGGCGCGAGAAGAGTTGATATCGATACTGGTTAATGCTTCGGTTGGGTCGATAACGATGCTGCCGCCCGAGGGCAGGCGCACTTCGCGTTGAAAGGCCGATTCAATCTGGCTTTCAATCTGGTAGTGACTGAACATGGGTACATCGCCTTCGTACAGCTTGACGATCTTGGCTGAATCGGGACGTACCAGTTCGATGTGTTTCTTGGCGCGCTCGAAGACGACCGGGTTATCGATGAGAATTTCGCCTATATCGCGACGCAGATAATCGCGAATGGCTCGTACAATGACGTTACTTTCCTGATGGATCAAGAAGGGAGCGGCACCGCCATCGGCGGCATCCTGAATGGCTGCCCAGTGAGTTTGCAGCACGTGCAAGTCCCACTGCAGCTCTTCTGCCGACTTGCCCACACCCGCGGTGCGCACAATAAGACCCATGCCATCGGACAGGGTCAGCTTGGAAAGGGCCTCTTTCAATTCGGTGCGCTCATCGCCTTCTATGCGACGAGAAATACCGCCAGCGCGGGGGTTGTTGGGCATCAGCACCAGATAAGAGCCGGCCAGACTGATAAAGGTCGTCAGCGCGGCGCCTTTGTTGCCACGCTCTTCTTTATCTATTTGTACTATGACTTCCTGGCCTTCCTTTATGACTTCCTTGATGTTGGGGCGACCTTGGTAGGTGTAGCCGGCAGGAAAGTAGTTACGGGCAATTTCCTTTAATGGCAAAAAACCGTGACGGTCGGCGCCATAATCGACAAAAGCAGCTTCAAGACTCGGTTCTACTCGGGTGATTTTACCTTTGTAGATATTGGCTTTTTTTTGCTCGTAACCCGGGCTTTCAATATCCAGATCGTATAGTTTTTGCCCATCTACCAGGGCAACACGCAACTCTTCTTCTTGAGTTGCGTTGATTAGCATTCTTTTCATTGATGACTCTTTTTATAAAGTTTTTACTGTTTCAACAGTGTTGGTATTTCCCTGGCCCAACCATGTTATTCCGACGGACACCGGCCTCGAGTCTGTTAGCGTAACGAATACAGCCTCCCGGCTGGGTACGCATGAGGCGCTTATTCAGGTGTCTTTCACGTTAAGGGGAGAGCCCAAAGGTCGCGAATAAAACGGATAACCAGGGGTATTCAGGGTGTGCTCCCCGTTCTCGGCAAGCACGAAAAACTCACGTATTATCACACTTTAACTGTAACCTTAGCAAGACGCCTTTTTTGCATCAAATCACACAAGCTAATGGTAGAATACCCGGTATGAAAACAGAACAACAACACAGCGTGCGACTGCTCACCATAGAGGCTGAGTATGAAGGGCAGCGCATTGATAATTATTTAAGAACTCAGCTTAAAGGCGTTCCCAAAAGCCTGATTTATAGAATATTGCGCAAAGGCGAGGTAAGAGTTAACAAAAAGCGCATCAAACCCGAATACAAACTGATTGCCGGCGACATAGTACGGGTGCCCCCGGTGCGGGTAGCCGAACGCGAACAATCGCTGCCGTCTGCCAAGCTGAACCAGGTGCAATCACTTGAAGCGGCCATTGTTTATGAAGACGATGCCTTGCTGGTGATTAACAAACCTGCAGGCATAGCCGTGCATGGCGGCAGCGGCCTGAGCTTTGGGGTGATTGAGGGCTTGCGCGCCCTGCGGCCCACGGCGCGTTTTCTGGAGCTGGTGCATCGTCTGGACAGAGATACGTCGGGTCTGTTGCTGGTGGCAAAAAAACGCAGCATGCTACGCAGCCTGCACGAGCAGTTGCGTGAAAAAACCATGGACAAACATTATCTGGCTCTGGTTAGAGGCCAGTGGCAGCCACATCAAAAAGCCGTTAAGGCACCGTTGAAGAAAAACGAGCTGGCCTCCGGCGAGCGAGTCGTTAGAGTTGATAAAGAAGGCAAGCCGTCGGAAACCCGGTTTCGCATCATTCAGAAGTTTGCTCAGGCCACTCTGGTGGAATGTAGTCCGATTACTGGCCGTACTCACCAGATTCGGGTGCATACCCTGCATGCGGGGCATCCTATTGCTGGTGATAACAAATACGGCGATCAGGGGTTTGATGAGCAAATGCGTGCCCTGGGGCTGAACAGGTTGTTTTTGCATGCCTGCCGGTTGCGCTTTTTTCACCCCGGCCGGGAAGAAAGCATGGTGGTCGAAGCGCCATTAGACCCAGTGCTTAAAAAGTTACTGACCAAAATGGCCCAGTCATGAAGTATTCACTGGTGATTTTTGACTGGGACGGTACCTTGATGGATTCGGTGGCGCGCATTGTGTCCAGCATGCAAGCCGCCGCTCAGGACTGCACCCTGGCTATTCCCACGGCGGAGGCGGTGCGCGATATTATCGGCCTTAGCCTGCACAAGGCGTTTCCCATTTTGTTTGGCGCGCTGAGTGAGCGGGATGAAGAGGCGTTGCTGGCTGCTTACCGCCGGCATTATCTGGAACTCAATAACACGCCGTCGCCATTATTTGCCGGCGCTGCCGACATGATAAAAAGCCTGCACCAGGACGGTTATCAGTTAGCGGTCGCTACGGGCAAGCAGCGGGTGGGGTTGGACCGGGTATTGGCAGACACTCGGCTAGGCGATTATTTTCATGCTCTGCGTGGCGCCGATCAGGCGTTGTCCAAGCCGAACCCGCTAATGCTGGAGCAAATACTGGCCGAGCTGAAGTTAAGCCCGGCCGATGCGGTGATGGTAGGGGACTCAAGCTACGATCTGGCCATGGCCGAAGCCATTGGCATGGATCGCATTGGCGTGACTTATGGGGTACACGACAGTAGCAGGTTATGCCAACATACCCCGAGAGCCCTGATCGATGATATCCGGCACCTGCGTAACTGGCTGTAAAGTAGCACAAGCTGTCAGTTAAGGGATCTGGATTCCACACTGGCCGAGTAGCTCGACCAGGGCTATCAGGGGTAAGCCGACCAGGCTGTTCGGGTCGCGGCCGTCCATACGCTCAAACAGGCTGATCCCCAGACCTTCGCATTTAAAGGCCCCGGCACAGTCCAGTGCAGGTTCCAGTTCGAGGTAGCGCGCAATCTGGGCTTCGCTCAAGGTGCGAAAGACCACCGAAAACGGCTCCACCAAAGTGCGCATCTGGTCGTTGGCGGCATCAAATACGGCCAGCCCGGTATAAAAGGTCAGTCGTTGGCCACTGGCTGCCAGTAACTGAGCCTTGGCGTTGGCCAGGGTGCCGGGTTTGCCGAGAATGGTACCCTGGTTCACACATACCTGGTCTGAACCAATAATCAGCCCATGGGGGTAACGTAGCGCGACGGCGCGGGCTTTTTGCTCGGCCAGGCGTTGCACCAGGTCCGAAGCGGTTTCACCGGGCAGGGCGGTTTCGTCTATCTCAGGACTCATACTGATAAAATTCAGCTTGAGTTTGTGTAATAACTGCTGGCGGTAAGCAGAGGAAGAGGCAAGAATGAGTTGGGCCATGAACACCTTGGCACAGAATGTGGGTAATTCGGCTATTCTAATCTGCACGCTCGGCGGCGTCATCATGGACAAGGGGGGCATCGGTGATTTATTCCGCTGTAAGGTGCATTTCTCTTTGACTCCGATGGCTGCTCCCTATAATATGCGCGCCTTATGGAAAAGGTAAAGTTGCCCAACAAGGTTGATCCCGCTCGCTGCGCGCAAAATCGTCTGCAATATCAAGGCGAGTATGCCGCTGCTCTAATGCCCAGACTTGCGGAATCGACCCAAGGTATCCATGGTGATATCGACGTGTCTCTAGACTTTGGTACAGACGCCCAGGGGCTGCGCCTGATGTCGGGTCATGCCCGAGCTCAGGTGTCGCTTCAGTGCCAAAGATGTAATGAGCTGTTTGATACCACTGTAGAATCCGAATTTACATACACGCCACTGCGTGCAAATGCAGAGGTGCCAGAAGTGCCGGATGACTACGACACTATTGAAGTGGACGAGGTCGGCGAAATCAACTTGGTTGAACTGGTTGAGGATGAACTTATCCTGAGCCTGCCCCAGATACCGACTCATGAAAATGAGCACTGTTCTGAAGGCGCGTTTGATAAAAGTTTTGGTGAGCTGCCTGTCGCGGAAGAGCGTCCGAATCCTTTTGCAATTCTGGAAGAATTAAAACGTAAGTAACTGATTTAGGAGTGAGGTCAAATGGCCGTACAAAAGAGTAAAGTATCACGTTCACGTCGTGGTCAGCGTCGTTCACACGATTCTCTGACTACAGCTGCATTGTCTGTAGACAAGACCACTGGTGAATTGCATCGCCGTCACCACGTGACTGCCGATGGTTTTTACCGTGGTGTTAAGGTTATTGCCAAGTAAGCAATCGCCTTGCCGCAGCTAACCGTTGCGTTAGATATGATGGGGGGCGATTATGGCCCCTCAATTACAGTGCCTGCCGCCGCGCAGGCACTGTTGCTTCTGCCTGAACTGAATTTGCTGTTGTTTGGTCTGGAAGACGAGCTGGCACCTTGGCTAAGCCGTTTTCAATTAGACTGCCACCCCCGTGTGCAAGTGCAATTTTGCAGTCAGCAGGTGGGCAATGATCACAAAGCCGCGTATGCCCTTCGCCATCTAACCGACTCTTCCATGCGCAATGCGCTTGATGCTTTGGCATCAGGGCGTGCCAGCGCCTGCGTCAGTAGCGGTAATACGGGGGCATTGATGGCCATGGCCATCAAGACACTCAGCACGCTGCCTGGTGTAGACAGACCCGCCCTTATTACCCGGTTGCCACAAGTGGGCGGCGGATATGCCTTGCTGCTCGATGTGGGGGCGAATATCAGCTGTAGTGCTCATCATCTGGTGCAGTTTGCCTTGATGGGTGAGCAAGCGGCGCAGCACACGCTGGATATTGCACAGCCTCGTATTGCCTTGCTTAATGTGGGTGCCGAAGCGAGTAAGGGAAATGAGGCGGTTCGTGAAGCAGGATTACGGCTTGCCGAGCTTTCTGGGTTACACTATAGCGGCTATATAGAAGGCAACGAGCTATTTTCGGGACGAGCCGACGTTATCGTCTGTGATGGTTTTGTTGGTAACGTCGCGCTGAAAACCAGCGAAGGAGTCGCAAAACTGCTGCTTGGCCAACGAATAAAAAGTGGTTTTTTAAGCAAAATCCTGACTTTTTGGTTAAAAAAACGGCTATCCCATCTGAACCCCGACCAGTATAACGGTGCAAGTCTGATAGGATTACGCGCCAGTGTGGTTAAAAGCCATGGCAGTGCTGGCTCTCCAGCCTTCTTAAATGCGATCTTGCAGGCGATTTCCGAAATTGAACATGACCTGCCTGCGAGCATCGCGCATCGTTTTGATACTGCCCCACAGGACAGTCACGCAAGATAACGCCTATGAACAGTAAAATATTGGGAACCGGCAGCTACCTGCCACAAGCGGTACGTACCAATGCCGACCTGGAACAAATGGTAGAAACCAGCAACGACTGGATAGTGGATCGTACCGGTATTCGGGAACGACGCATCGCAGGTAACGATGAAACCATCGCCACCATGTCTTATCAGGCGGGCCTGCGCGCACTGGAAGCGGCCAATCTTGACGCTCAGCAACTCGACATGATTGTGCTGGCTACCACCAGTGGCGACAATGCATTTCCTGCCGCCGCGTGCGAAGTGCAGGCCATGCTTGACGTGCCGGGCATCCCGGCCTTCGATCTTTCCGCCGCCTGTGCTGGCTTCAGCTATGCCCTGAGTGTGGCGGATCAATTTATTAAAAGCGGCGCCGCTCGTCACATCCTAGTGATAGGTGCCGATGCACTATCACGCATGTGCGACCCAGAAGACCGCGGCACCGTCATCCTATTTGGTGATGGTGCCGGCGCCGTGGTGCTGGGTGCCAGCGAACAGCCGGGCATTTTGTCGACCCATTTGCACGCAGATGGCCGTTACGGCGACATGCTCAAGTTACCCCATCGTCAGCGCGGTATCAGCGGTGACGAAATGAATGCCTATATGAGCATGAAAGGTAACGATGTTTTCAAGGTTGCGGTATCACGTTTAAGCGAAATTGTGACCCAGACCCTGGAAGCGAACGGAATTGATAAATCCGAACTGGACTGGCTGGTACCGCATCAGGCAAATTACCGTATTATTAATGCCACCGCGCGCAAGCTGAGCATGTCGCTGGACAAAGTGATCCTGACGCTGGACCGACACGGTAATACGTCGGCCGCCAGTGTTCCTATCGCGTTTGACGAAGGGGTGCGGGACGGCCGTATTCAGCGAGGCCATCTGGTGCTGCTTGAAGCCTTTGGCGGTGGTTTTGCCTGGGGTTCAGCCCTAGTGCGTTTTTAAAAAGGACAGACAATGACATTTGCCATTACCTTTCCCGGCCAGGGTTCTCAAACCGTGGGCATGCTGGCCGGCCTGCTGGCCGAGCATGACAGCGTTAAAGAGACCTTTGCCGAAGCGTCCCACGCCCTGGGTTATGACCTGGCCGAATTGGTGGTTAACGGTCCGGCCGAGGATCTCAATCAAACATGGCGCACCCAGCCTGCCTTGCTGACCGCATCGGTCGCTATTTGGCGCCTGTGGCAGCAACAGGGAGGCGCTCAGCCATCCGTAATGGCGGGCCACAGCCTGGGTGAATACTCGGCATTGGTCTGCGCCGGCGTATTGAGCTTGAGCGATGCAGTCAAGCTGGTTGAGCTGCGCGGGCAGTTGATGCAGGAAGCCGTGCCACAAGGCACCGGCGCCATGTCGGCCATTATCGGCCTTGATAATGACACCATCATTGCCAACTGCGTTAAAGCGGAAGAGGGCGAAGTGGTCTCGGCGGTGAACTTCAACTCACCAGGCCAGGTGGTGATTGCCGGTAACAAGGCCGCCGTAGAGCGCGCCAATGTGTTGATGAAAGAAAGTGGCGCCAAACGTGCATTGCCGCTGCCCGTCAGCGTGCCGTCGCACTGCGCCCTGATGCGCTCTGCAGCCGAACAGCTGGAGCAGACCCTGGCAGAGATGACCTTTAATGAGCCAAGTGTGCCGGTCATCAACAATGTGGACGTCAAGCAGGAAACCAGTGCCGCAGCCATTAAGGATGCCCTGGTGCGTCAGCTTTACAGCCCGGTACGCTGGACCGAAACCGTTGAAATCATGGTGGAGCAGGGCGTGACTCTGGCTCTGGAAATGGGGCCTGGTAAAGTGTTATCCGGCCTGGCCAAACGCATCGACAAGCGTGTGGAAGGATTGGCAGTCAATGATGACGCCACCTTGCAGCAGGCGTTGGCAGCGGTTCAGGCGTAATCATTGCATTAATGGGGGCTGGCAGTTGTTGTCGGGCCAACGCACAACACCTGTATGGTGTTGCAACGAGCATAAAATAAATGCCGTTTGCGTACCGGTCTGCTGTATTTGTCAGCCCTTTGTATAATCGAAGGAGTCACTATGAGTTTTTCCGGTAAAGTGGTACTGGTAACGGGTGCCAGCCGAGGTATTGGCCGCGCGACAGCAGAGCTGTTTGCCAGCCGTGGCGCAACCGTTGTGGGTACCGCAACCAGTGAAAAAGGCGCAGAGGCCATTAGCGCGTATTTGGGCGACAATGGCACAGGCCTGGTATTGAATGTGACCGAAGCTGCCTCTTTGGAGCAGCTGCTGGCGACCATTAAAGAGCGTTATGGCGATATTGATATCCTGGTGAACAACGCCGGTATTACCCGCGATAACCTGATGATGCGCATGAAAGAAGATGAGTGGCAGGATATTATCGATACCAACCTCACTTCGGTATTCCGTCTGTCGAAGGCGGTATTGCGTGCCATGATGAAAAAACGTCATGGCCGTATCGTGACCATCGGCTCTGTAGTGGGTACCATGGGTAACGCAGGGCAGGCAAACTACGCCGCTGCCAAGGCCGGTCTCATCGGTTTTAGTAAATCATTGGGCCGCGAAGTAGCCTCTCGCGGCATTACCGTCAATGTAGTGTCACCGGGCTTTATTGAAACCGATATGACACAGGCATTGAATGACGAGCAAAGGGCCGGTATTTTGTCTCAGGTGCCGGCGCAACGTTTGGGTAACCCCAAGGAAATTGCTTCTGCGGTGGCTTTTTTAGCCTCAGAAGAAGCTGCCTATATCACGGGCGAAACGCTGCACGTAAATGGCGGCATGTACATGGTGTGATGAAAATCTCCGCAGTTGCAGACTATTTGGTGGAAAATGCCGCATTATTAGTGCTTTTTCTGGTTAGACCAGCAGTAAATAGTCTTGCAAACCACGGTTATTTTAATACACTACCGCAACGACACGCACTAGCGTATTTCTAAAGGATAATACTGGTCATGAGCAATATTGAAGAACGCGTAAAAAAAATCATCATCGAGCAACTGGGCGTTAAAGAAGAAGAAGTAAAATCTGAAGCTTCTTTCGTTGATGATCTGGGCGCAGATTCCCTGGACACCGTTGAGCTGGTAATGGCTCTGGAAGAAGAATTCGATACTGAAATTCCTGACGAAGAAGCTGAAAAAATCACCACCGTTAAAGCGGCTGTTGATTACATCAACGCAAACCAGGAATAATAAACCTGTGCCGAAGTGGCTGTTCGCCACTTCGGCTCTTTCCCCGTTTTAATCCCCCATTCGGAGACGCTCCTGTGTCCAAACGCAGAGTCGTGGTGACTGGTCTCGGTATGCTCTCTCCTGTCGGTAACACGGTTAATGCCAGTTGGCAGGCCCTGTTGGCAGGCCAAAGTGGCATCAGCAACATAGAGCACTTTGATACTACCGATTACAGCACCAAATTCGCAGGCCTGGTCAAGGACTTCGATCCCGAAGATCATGGTATCGCTAAAAAAGAAGCCCGTAAGATGGACTTGTTCATCCAGTACGGGGTAGCAGCCGGTTTACAGGCTATGGCCGATTCCGGTCTAGAGATTAATGACACTAATGCCGATCGCGTTGGTGTATCTATTGGTTCCGGTATTGGTGGGCTTGGCTTGATTGAGCAAAACCACACCAATCTACTGGCCAGTGGCCCGCGTAAATTAAGCCCGTTTTTTGTGCCTTCCACCATCATCAATATGGTGTCTGGACATTTATCGATTATGAGCGGCTTGCGCGGCCCTAATATTGCAGCCACCACTGCCTGTACCACGGGTACGCACAGCATTGGCCTGGCTGCACGCATGATTGCCTACGGTGACGCCGACGCCATGCTGGCAGGTGGCACCGAAAAAGCCTCTACCACCATGGGTATGGGTGGCTTTGCCGCGGCTCGTGCGCTGTCTACCCGCAACGACGAGCCGCAAAAGGCCAGTCGTCCCTGGGACAAGGACCGTGACGGCTTTGTGCTGGGTGATGGTGCCGGCGTGATGATGCTGGAAGAATATGAGCACGCCAAGGCCCGTGGCGCTACCATTTATGCCGAGCTGGTTGGCTTTGGTATGAGTGGTGATGCGCACCACATGACGGCTCCACCTGCTGACGGCAGTGGGGCTGCCAAGGCGATGGCCAATGCCATTAAAGATGCGGACATCGATCCTGCTGTTATCGGCTATGTGAATGCTCACGGTACATCTACTCCCCTGGGTGATGTGGCCGAACTGCGTGGCCTGAAACTGGTATTCGGGGATCATGCCTACAAAATGATGGTGAGCTCTACCAAATCGATGACCGGTCACCTTTTGGGTGCGGCCGGCGCGATAGAAGCTATTTTCAGCGTCCTCGCGCTGCGTGATCAAATTGCGCCGCCGACCATCAATCTGGATAACCCGGATGAGGAATGCGACCTGGATCTGGTGCCTCATCAAGCGAAAAAAGGTCAATTTGACTATGCCCTGTCCAATTCTTTTGGTTTTGGCGGCACCAATGGCTCATTGATTTTCAAACGCATATAATGGCCGTTGGCCAATCCCGAGCCCGGCCCTAGTGCCGGGCTTTTTTATGGGGATATGATGCAAAACCTTATAATCACTAACCTGATGTCCGATACCCAATTGACCGATGCTCCGGCGTTAACCGCACTGAGCCGCGCCTGGCAGCTGGGCGATGCGCATTTCTCGACATTACATGCGCATCATGGGAACTTGCGCCACTGGCGTTATCACCAGGCGCGTTTAGAGGATGCCTGTCTGCGCTTGCAGATGCCGATGCCGGATTGGCAGGCCGTTAAAACGGCGGCGCAGGAGACCATTGATCCGGATGGCGATCAGGTATTGCGTATTACGCTGGTGCGGGGCAGTGGTGGTCGCGGATACAGCATAACCGGCTGTGGCGACACCACAGTGGTGTTAAACTGTGCGCCGTTTCCTGCTCATTATTATCAATGGCGCAGCCAGGGCATTCCTCTGGGGGTGTGCACCGGACGATTGGGACGCAGTTCCTTGCTGGCGGGCCTGAAAACCGTTAATCGGTTAGAGCAGGTGTTGCTTAAAGCCGAGCTGGATGCCAATAACTGGCCCGAGGCCGTGGTGCTGGATAACGATGGCAAGGTGATCGAAGCGGTGACCGCCAACCTGTTCTGGCGTGAAGGTGAACACATTTACACCCCGGATCTGTCGATGGCGGGGGTATGCGGCACCGTGCGTGCCTGGTGCCGGGATTATTTGGGACCGCGGCTCACCATTACCGACACCAGGCTTGAACGATTGCTTGCGGCTGATGAAATTTGGCTGAGCAATGCATTAATGGGCCTGGTACCGGTGGCGACGATGGGTGAACAGCGTTTTACACGGGACTTTATTATGACAAGGGAATTACAGCAGGCTTATGAAGACTCTTATTAAATGGCTGGCTCGGTTGTTTTTACTGGCGGTGTTGGTCATCGGCGGCATCGCCGTTTATGGTTATCAACAGTGGCAAGCATTAGAGAAAATGACGGTGGCCACCACAGAAGAGCCCCTGTTTGTGGTGGCACGCGGTGAAACGACCTTTCATTTGATTAATCGCCTGACTGATGAACCTGTACCTGCGCTAACGCGCAAGCTGTGGCTGCGCTTTCATCCTGAACTGGCCGCCGTGCGCCAGGGTACCTACAAGTTTGACGCCGATACCCGGCTGCGCTCTGCGCTGATGAGCATGGTCAATGGTGATGTATATCGATTGCAGGTAACGCTGATTGAAGGCCTGCGCCTGAGTGACTGGCAGCAACGACTGGCCGGGGCTGAATATCTGGATGTGACACTTGACGAAAATGCGACCGAGGCGGAGATTGCCAACCAACTGGGGTTAAGCAGTGACAAGCTGGAAGGTCGCCTGTTGCCGGAAACCTACAGCTATACGCCCGGCGATACCGACCTGTCTATCTTGCTGCGGGCTCATGAGGAAATGGAGCGCTTTTTAGAAAAAGCCTGGGCCGAGCGGCGACCCAACCTGCCGATTGCAACGCCCGATGAGGCCTTGATTTTGGCCTCTATTATCGAAAAGGAAACCGGTATTGCCGAAGAGCGTCCGTTGATTGCCTCGGTATTTGTCAATCGGCTGCGAGTCGGCATGCGACTGCAAACCGATCCTACGGTGATTTATGGCATGGGCGAAGACTATGACGGTAACATCCGTAAAAAGGATTTGCAGACTCATACCCCTTACAATACCTACATGATAGATGGCTTGCCCCCGGGCCCCATTGCCATGCCAAGCAAAGAAGCCATTACTGCAGCGCTTCAGCCGGTAGACAGCAATTATTATTATTTCGTGGCCATGGGCGAAGGGCGTCATTATTTCTCCAAATCGCTGCGCGAACATAACAATGCGGTACGCCGCTACATATTGAAAAGGTAAACAATGAGCCAGTTTATTGTGATTGAAGGGCTCGAAGGCGCCGGTAAAAGCACGGTACAAGGTCATGTGGTCGCCTGGCTTGAAGCCAGGGGACTGTCGGTGATGCGCACCCGGGAGCCGGGCGGTACGCCCCTGGCCGAAAAAATGCGTGGCCTGGTAAAAGAAGTACATGAAGAGCCGCTGACCATGGAAGCCGAGCTGTTGCTGATGTATGCGGCACGGGTGCAATTGGTCAAAAACCGTATTCAACCGGCACTTGCTGCCGATACCTGGGTGGTTGGAGACCGTCACGACTGGTCGTCATTGGCGTATCAGGGCGGTGGCCGGGGTATTGATATTGCACTGATCAGGCAAATCAAGCAGGCGGTATTGGGGGATTTTGCTCCCGATCTGATTTTGTATCTGGACATAGATCCGGCCCAGGGGCTGGAGCGAGCCCGCATTCGGGGGGAGCTGGATCGTATCGAACAGGAGCAGTTGGGCTTTTTTGAACGCACTCGTGCCGGGTATCTACAGCTGGCCCAGAACGACCCCCATTGTGAAGTGATTGATGCCAGCCAGAGCGAGGCCGAGGTAAAGGCGGCGGTATTGGCTTGTTTGGAGCGTCGCTTGTGTACCCTTGGTTAAAGGAGCAGGCACAGCAACTTACCCGGCTTATTGCACAACAGCAATTGGGCCACGCCCTATTGCTGAAGGGCATAGACGGTTTGGGCAAGCGCGAACTGGGCCGGCATCTTGCCCAGGCTTTGTTATGCCAACATACCAATATTGAGGCCGAAGTCGCAACTCTGCAAGCTACTACTGCCATTCCTTGCGGTCATTGTCATGCCTGTCAGTTGGTATTGGCCGGCAACCACTCCGACTTGCATATTATTCGCACCGAGCAACGCAGTATCAGCGTAGATACCATTCGCCAGCTCACTCAGGTATTAAGTGAAAGCGCCCGCTTGGGCCATGGCAAGGTGGCGGTGATCGAGCAGGCCGAAAAAATGACCGAAGCGGCCGCGAATGCCCTGCTGAAAACCTTGGAGGAACCGGCGGGGCAGTCCAGTCTGCTGCTGATAAGCTCTCAACCCGAGCGCTTGTTGCCTACCATTCGCAGTCGCTGTCAACAGTGGCTGTTGCCGGTGCCGGACTCGTCCTTGGTGCTTGGCTGGTTGGAAGAGCAGGGGCTGGCCGCGACGGGCGAGCAGGCAATTTTGAGCGCGCTGAATGTGAATCAGGGCTCGCCGTTGAATACCCGTGACTACTTGACTGCAGGTACCGACCAGCGGCGTCAGCAATTGCTACGGCAGTTTGCCCAGCTAAGGCAACAACCGCAATTGTTAACCGATATACAGGCGGGGTTGCTGGAGCAGGCGGTGCATTTGTTGTGGCTGCAATTGCTGCTGCAAGATGCGCTGCAACTGGCACTGGGCTTGTCGTCCGCCAGCTTGCGCCTGGTGGATAGTGAATCTCTATGCCGCGGTGTGAGCGCGTTAGGTACGGCAAAGCTCACTCAGGCCCTCGGCGAGCTGGTGCAATTGCGCCGTACTTTGCAAACCAGCACCGGTCGGCCGGTCAATGCCGGGCTGCAGCTCACCCAGTGGCTGAACGACTGGTTGATTAATTAATACAAGATGAAGAGTAAAGAGTGAGGTGGAAATACAGCTCCTTGACTCCTCACGCTTCCCCCTTCACGAATGATATAAAGGAGACGGTTTTGCTGGTTGACTCTCATTGCCACCTGGACAAACTCGAATACGGTAAAAAACATGGCGATATGGCCGAGGCGATTCGCAAGGCCGCCAACCGCGGTGTCAATCATATGCTGTGCATCAGTGTGGGTTTATCCACTTTTCCCGACATGCTGGCGGCCATCAAGCCTTTTCCTCAGGTGTTTGCTTCTTGTGGCGTGCATCCGTTGCATCATGATGATGAGCCCAATGATCCTGCGCTGTTGCAGCAGCTGGCGTCCGATCCTGCGGTAGTGGCCATTGGTGAGACCGGGCTGGATTATTTTTATGCCCCCGAATCGGCCGAGTTGCAGCGACGTTCGTTCAAGCAGCATGTAGAAACCGCCGTGGCATTGAACAAGCCGCTGATTATTCATACCCGTAATGCCCAGCAAGATACCCTGGATATTTTACGAGAAGGCGGCGCCAACAAGGTAGGCGGGGTATTGCATTGTTTTACCGAGTCGCTGGAAATGGCCGAAGCCGCCATCGAGCTGGGCTTTTATATTTCTATTTCCGGTATTGTCACCTTCAATAGCGCCTCAGCCCTGCGCGAGGTGGTCAAAGCCTTGCCGCTGGAGCGTTTGCTGGTGGAAACCGATTCCCCCTGGTTGGCTCCGGTGCCGTTTCGCGGTGAAGAAAACGAGCCTGCCTACACTCGCACCGTGGCAGAGTTTATCGCCAAGCTGAAAGGCGTGACGGTAGAAGAAGTCGCCGCCCAAACCACTGCCAATTTCTTCGAATTGTTCAAACTGGCCAAACCCCACCCCTCGGGCAGCGGTAAGCTGTAAGCCCTTCGGGCGCTGTACGCCGTTCGCTATACGCTGTAAGTAAACAATGACGATATCCGTCTTTGGTTGCTTACCTGGTCGTAAAGCGTATGGCGTATGGCTTACCGCTGTCTTTCCCTGTTTCCTTTCTGTTCGTCCCTCCTCTATAGTGGCTATTCAACAACCAAGCTGTTTCAATTGTGTCTTATTCTGGAGGTGAATCTTGCTTGCATGGCATGGGTGGCTGATTGCCGCCTTGTTACTCTTGCTACTCGAGCTGACCGGCACCGGCTTTTTTGCCTTTGCTCTGGGACTGGCGGCGCTGATCACCATGGCGGCAGCCTGGTTTGAGGTTGGGTTGGCGGGGCAATGGTTTATTTTTGCCATCGCCGCCCTGGTACTGGCTCCTTCACTCAAGTATCTGTTTCGTCGTTTTGCACCCTCGCGCCGCACCAGCTCACTGGCCGGTGAAGGACGTAGGCAACAAGGTGAAATCGTGCAGCTGTCTTCAGGCGAATATCGTCTTAAGCTGGAAGGGGATTTGTTTATGGTACGCAGTGCTTCGGGCGCGCCCTTGACGGTAGGCGCTCAGGTCCAAGTGTGTCGATTTGATGGCATTACCGCCATTATTGATTAAAAGGGGAAGGGTATGGATGCAATGTTAGTGATCGCACTGGTGTTTACGCTGCTGATTCTGGTGTTTATCGTTAAGGGACTCATGATAGTGCAACAGTCCGAGGCGGTAGTGATTGAACGGCTGGGCAGTTATAACAAAACATTGACGCCCGGGGTGAACTGGGTGATCCCTTTCATCGACAAACCGCGCTCCATCAAGGTACGTCGCTATCAGGCGATTGGCGGAGAAAATGTGGCCATAGTGCAGGAAGAAACCCGCATCGACCGTCGTGAAACCGTGCTCGACTTTCCCGGCCAGTCGGTCATTACTGCCGATAACGTGAGTGTGACCGTCAACGGTGCGCTGTATTTTCAGGTCATCGATCCCGAGCGTGCCGTGTATCAAACCGAAAACCTGATCCAGGCCATCGAGATACTGGCTAAAACGTCGCTGCGTTCCGAAATGGGTAAAATGGAGCTCGATAAGCTGTTTGAGTCTCGTCAGGAAATTAATGACAAGTTGCAACTGGTAATGGACGAGGCGGGCAACAAGTGGGGCGTCAAGGTCACGCGGGTTGAAATTCAGGATATCTTGATCCCGACCGAGGTAGAGGACGCCATGCGCAAGCAAATGGCAGCAGAGCGTGAACGCAGAGCCCTGGTGCTGCGTGCCAGCGGTGAGCGTGAAGCAGCCATTGCCAAGGCCGAGGGTGAAAAACGCTCCAGTATTCTGGTGGCAGAGGGGAGTAAAGAAGCCGCTATTCTGATGGCCGAAGGCCAACGCAAGGCCATTGACGAGGTGCTGTCGGCAGGAGACGACCGACTGGATCCGCAATTGGTGATCGGCTATTTGCTGGGGCTGGAATACCTGAAGACCCTGCCGGACATCGGCAAAGAGGGCGATCGCATTTTCCTGCCCTTTGAAGCCAGTAGCGTACTGGGTGCCGTCGGCAGCATAGAGGCGCTGTTGAAAGGTCCTGGCAAGTAAAACGGTCAGCTAAAACAAAAACACCGGGTCAATTGACCCGGTGTTTTTGTTAGCTTTCGGTTTTAGTTGTTAGCCAGGCACGGGACGCTCTGTTTCATTCTGCACTTTTCTTATACTCACACAACAAACCGTAGGTGAGTGCCGACAGCAGGGCACAGCCACTCATGGTCAACAGCATATATAACGGCGAGCTGTCGGGTAACATGGCCACAAAGGCACCGGCCAGGGCGGCGATGCCAAAGCGCAGCGTGCCGGCCAGTGACGAGGCGGTGCCCGCCAGATTGGGCAAACTGCTCAGCAAACTGGCCATGCTGTTACTGCCGATGGTGGAAATTACGCCCACATACAGCATGATGGGCGACACCACCGACCAGAGCCCCCACCCCAGCAACGGCCCTATCGGCATCAGTAGTCCCGCCAATAACTGTAAACTCAAGGCCACACGCAACATGGTACGTGAGCCCAGCCGATGTACCCATTTACCATTAAGCGTGGTAAACAGCATCAGGCTGATGACGTTTAGCCCAAACAAATACCCGGTGTGTTGTGCCGACACGCCGTAAAGTTCGATATAAATAAACGACGCCCCGGTTAAAAAGGCAAACATGCCGGCAAAGGAGAAGGCACCACAGAGCATAAAACCCAGCGCTTCTGGAGTAGACAGCAGGCGCAGATAACTGCGGATAATCGACACCAGGTGCAATGGCTGGCGTCGCTCTTGAGGCAGTGTTTCGGGCAATTTGAGACTGCTGAACAGTGCAATTAAAATGGTAAAGCCGGTGAGCACCCAAAAAATGGATCGCCAGCCAAACCAGTGGGCTAGGTGGCCGCCCAGCATGGGAGCCACCAGGGGCGCCAGGGTCATTACCAGGGTGATATAGGCCATGGTGCGGGCAAAGTCTTCCCGGTTGAACAAATCACGCACCAGCGCCTGCACCACGACTGCAGAGGCGGCACCGGCAAAACCCTGTGCGGCGCGCAGCCAGGTCAGACTTTCCACGCTCTCTGCCATGGCACACAACATGGCGGTGATGCCAAACACCAGCATCCCCCCCAGCAACACGGGGCGGCGGCCCTTGGCATCAGACAGGGGGCCAAACAGCAATTGTCCAATGGCAAAGCCACCGGTATAGGCTGCCAGTGTAGCTTGTACACGATGGGAGTTGGTGGCCAATGTCTCGGCAATGGCCGGCATGGCGGGCAAATACATATCGATGGCGAGAGGCGTGAGGGCCGACACGGCGCCCAGCAAGATGATCAGTGGTAAAGTAGCATTGGATGGCATAACGCAGCTGGTTCCTCCAGGATAACAAGGTGGCTCCCAGCCGCTTGTTGTCGGTCAATGGTGATACACAAAAAAAGCCAGGTACGAAATCCGTGTACCTGGCCTAGGGGAATGGCTCATTTGCTGAGCCGTGCGCTAGTGCGAAGGCGCTAAAAAGCGCACTTCACCTATAAACTATCGGCCAGAATGGCCCAGCTCGCCAGCGAAGGTGTAAAAAAGTTTAACAACCGGGAACATCCAACAAGGCAGGCTTAAAAATCAACCCCACATTAAGGGTTGAACGCCCGGGTGTCCAACCGTAAATACCGGATCGGGTCTTGCAACCAACGCGGTATGATATTACTGTATATATATACAGAATAGGAGTCAGTTATGGCAGTCACAATACAGTATCTTGTAGTAAGAAACGGAATCGAAAAAATGACGTTTACCAATAAAAAAGAAGCCGATGCCTATGATCGCCTGCTCGATCTGGCCGAACACCTCGACGAGGTGCTGGCCGATGCTCCCATTAGCTTGAATGAAGCCGACCGTGAAGTACTGGCACTGTATCTGGCACAAAATCAGGATCTGCTCAGCGGCCCAAAAAAGAAACCCGCCAAAAAAACCGACAAGAAGGCTGCAGACAAGGCGACTGACGCCCCCGCTGATGTTGCTACTGACAGCGACGATACTCAGGCCGTCGCGTAATATCGGAACGGGATATCAATACGAGCACCAAACATCAAGACCCAGATCTTTTGTAGGATCGAATTTATTCGACCGATTCAGCTCACAGTATGGCGCTGGTCGAATGAATTCGACCCTACCATCGATATTATGTTTCTTTTTCTCCTCCCCGAACTAGCTATACAGGGTGCGATACAAGCCATCCTGCTCGAGCAGTTCGTGGTGGGTACCCGACTGGCTGATCTTGCCATCTTCAAATACCAAGACGCGGTCTGCCTGGCGCACCGAGCTGAGTCTGTGTGCCACTATCAGCGTGGTTCTGCCTGTTAAGAAGGTAGACAAGGCCGCGTGCAACCGGTTCTCGGTGTCGGTATCCAATGCCGAGGTGGCTTCATCCAGGACCACGATGGCCGGGTTTTTAAGTACCATACGGGCAATGGCCAATCGTTGTTGCTGTCCTCCCGACAACTTGACTCCGCGTCGGCCAACCTGGGTATTCAGGCCGTCTTCCATGGCCGCGACTACATCCTCCAGTTGTGCCACCTTCAAGGCCTGCCACAAGGCGGTGTCATTGTGCTCATCACCCAGGCTCAGGTTGGAGCGTACCGTATCGTTGAACAATACCGGTTGTTGCAACACCGTGGCCACGTGCTCTCGTATGGTCGGAAAGCCAATTTCCTTGCTGCTCACGCCGCCAAAGCAAATCACGCCACTGTCGGCAGGATACAACCCCAGCAATAGCTGGATAAAGGTCGACTTGCCCCCCCCGCTGGCGCCCACCAGGGCCACTTTTTCCCCGGCCTGGATCTGCAGACTGACATCGTCCAACACCTTGCGTTCACCATTGTAGGAAAAGCTGAGGTTGTCTACGGTAATCGGCAGGGTGGTGGCGTTGGCAAATGGATTGACAGTGCCTTGTGGCTCGGGCTCGCCCCCCAGGGCCAGCATGCTGTTTATTCGCTTGAGGGCGGCGCTGGCGGCATAAAAGGAATACTGCATATTCAGCAAATCCTGTACCGGACCCATCATGAACCAAAGATAGCTGAATACGGCAAAAATCTGACCCACGGTCAAATCCGTATACAGCACCATGATCATGCCGGTGGCACGAAACAGCTCAACGCCGGATAAAAACAGCAAAAAACTGGCGCGGCTGGCCGCTTCGCTTTTCCAGGCATAATCTATGGCGGTATCCCGTACGCCACGGGCGCGGTCGGTCACACGCAATAGGTAATGCCGTTCGCGGTTGGCGGCCCTGATTTCGTGAATGCCGTCCAGGGTTTCTATCAAGGCTTGCTGAAACAATTCAAAGGCGCTGTTTTCGTTGCGCTTCAGGTATTTGACCTTGGCACCCAAACGGCTGGAAAAATACACCACCACCGGATTGAGCAGTAAAATAAACAACCCCAGTTGCCAGCTCAGCAGCAGCAATACCACGGCGGTGCCAATCACGCTTAACAAGCTGATCAGCAAACGACTGAGGGTTTCGCCCAAAAATTTATCCAGGGTTTCTACATCGGTCACGAAATGTGAGCTGACACTGCCGGCTCCCACCGACTCGAACGCGCGCAGCGGCGTACGAGACAGCTGACGCGCCAGTAATTGTCTGATTTGAAACGTCAGGTGCTTGGCCACGCGGGCGAACTGACGGCCCTGAATGATATTGAACACCAATGACAAGGTACGCAGCAGCAGGGTGATCACCAGCACGGCTAATATAAAACCGACACCGGTTTGCCAGTCGGCCGGCAAAAACCAGCTTAATCCTTCAAGCAAATGACCCGGGCTATCGAGTAACACTTCGTCTACCAGCAAAGGCATCAACAAGGGTACGGGCACGGCCAGCACAGTGCCGCACAGGGCAAACAAGTGCGCATATATCAGCGCCGTGCGTCGTTTTTTCATCATGTTGACGATATCCGACCATTGCAAAAGCGGGGTCTGCAGATTTTTTTTATCCATCAATCACCATCATCGGGTTTTCATTTGGAGAAAGGGCAGGTAAGTTAAGCAAAAATTAACGTGATTATATGACCATGTCTGAAAAAGCTGCATTTTACCAAAGTCTTACCGCCCAGGCTCGGGCCTTGTGCGAAGGCGAACCCAACCGCATTGCCAAACTGGCTAACTTGTCTGCCTTGCTTAACCTGGCACTGGAAGACATCAACTGGGTCGGTTTCTACTTGTGTGAGCAAGACAACCTGGTTGTGGGGCCTTTTCAGGGCAACCCCGCCTGTGTGCGGATTCCCATGGGGCAGGGCGTGTGCGGCACGGCTGCCGCCAGCGGCCAGGTTCAGCGTGTTGCCAATGTACATGAATTTTCTGGCCATATCGCCTGCGACAGTGCCAGTAATTCAGAAATTGTATTACCGTTGCGTGATGGGGATAACATATGGGGTGTGCTGGACATTGACAGCCCTCGATATGATCGTTTTGATGAAGAAGATGAAGCAGGTCTGAGCCAGTGGGTCGCGGCAGTTCAGCCCTTGCTGTAACGTTTGGGTCGCTTTTGTCTGTGTGCTCTTTATAATATGCATGTATCAATGTGGGCAGTGCGCCCTTAGGTCTTAAACCAAGGTATTTCATGGAAAACTCGGAAAAATTGAAAAACAGTAAAGAAGTCATCGCCTACCTGGCCGAACGCTTTCCCCAGTGCTTTATTGCCACCGGTGAAGCCAAGCCGCTGAAAATCGGTATTTTTCAGGATTTGGCCAGCCGCTTGGGTGAAGACCCCAAGGTGTCCAAGACGCTGTTGCGTACGGCATTGCGCCAATATACCTCCAGCTGGCGCTATCTGCATGGCCTGAAAGCGGGACAAAGCCGAGTCGACCTGGATGGTGAGCCTTGTGGCGAGTTGACCCAGGAGCATGTCGATCATGCCAAGGGAGCACTGAAAGAAAGCAAGGACAAAGTCTTTGGCCAGCGGAAAGACAAACCGGCAGCCAAAAAGTCCAAGCCCAAGCCGCAACCACAGCATCGCAAGGTTGATCCAACCACTTTGGCAGTGGCGCAAGACGTAAAAGTATTGCTGGGCAAGTCTCCAGTACCCGCTACCATTAAAGAAATTACTCGTGATGATGTTCAGGTAGAGCTGAAAACCGGTATGTCGGTGCGTGTTAAATTCGAGCATCTTATTCTTTAAGGAGTAGGGTTTGATCAGTCACGGAATTCGTTTGTCTTTGGTCGCCGCAGGCATGATGGCGGCAGGTATTGCCTGGGCAGTGCCACCGACTACTGATGCCTCAGCCATTCCTGTTTTGGCACCAGAAAGTCAGCATGCGGCTGCCAGCAAGCGGGTTACCGCGCTGTTCACCCGTTCCCACTATCGCCAGTTTCAATTGGATGATGCTTTTTCCGGCCAGATATTCGACCGTTTTGTTGAAAGTCTGGATTACGGCAAGAATATCTTCACTCAGGGCGACATTAATCGCTTCAAGCGTTATCGAACCGGTTTCGATGATTCGCTCAAGGCGGGTCGGCTTGATATCGCCTTCGAAATGTACAACGAGAGTCTGCAACTGCGCTATCAGCGCTTGGTGTATGCACTGTCGTTGCTCGACACGCCGATGACGTTCGATGGTAGCGAAGAGTATCAGTTTGACCGGCGTGAAGCCGCATGGCCGAAAGACCAGGCCGAGCTCGACAAACTCTGGTATCAAAGAGTGAAGTACGATGCCTTGAGCCTGGCACTGACCGACAAAGACTGGGATGAAATCAGCGAAACACTGGCCAAACGCTACAATAATGCCATCAAGCGTCTGGCACAAAGTGAAAGCGAAGATGCGTTCCAGAGCTTTGCCAATGCCTTCGCCCGTACCATAGAGCCCCACACCAGTTATTTAAGCCCTCGTAATGCCGAGCGTTTCGAAACCGAAATGAACCTGTCTCTCGAAGGGATAGGCGCGGTATTACAGGCGGAAGATGATTATACGGTGATCCGCTCTTTGGTACCGGGCGGGCCGGCGGCCAAATCCGGGGAGCTGCAACCCGATGATCGCATCATAGGGGTGGGGCAGGATGCCGACAAAATTACCGATGTGATCGGCTGGCGCCTCGACGAAGTGGTTGATCTGATCAAGGGCCGTAAAGGCACAGACGTTTGGCTGCAAATTCAACGGGGCAAGGCGGTGACGGCGACCCCCAAAGTGATTCAGCTCACCCGGGATACGGTCAGGCTCGAAGACAGAGCGGCCAGCGGCAAGGTGATAGAGGTTGACGGTGAAAACGTCGGCGTGATTGAAATACCGAGTTTTTATGTCAACTTGAGCGTTGATGTTGCCGAAGAAATCAACAAGCTCAAAAAAGACAATATTCAGGGCTTGGTGATCGATTTACGCGGTAATGGCGGTGGTGCCTTGACCGAAGCCTCCAGCCTGACCGGGCTGTTTATCGACAGCGGCCCCGTGGTACAGATTCGTGATGGCATGGGTCGTATCTCTGTGAACGGGGACGATGATGGTCTGCTCGCCTACGATGGCCCCATGACGGTATTGATAGACCGTTATTCCGCCTCGGCGTCCGAAATTTTTGCCGCCGCGCTGAAAGACTATGGTCGCGCCGTTATTCTGGGTGAAAACACCTTTGGTAAAGGCACAGTACAACAGCATCGCAGTTTGTCGCGTATTTACGATTTGTATGAACATCCCATGGGGTTTGTGCAGTTTACCATTGCCAAGTTCTACCGCATTAACGGCGGCAGTACTCAAAACAAGGGTGTCAAACCGGATATCCCGTTCCCAACGCCGATAGTGGCCGACGAAACCGGTGAAAGCCTGGAGAAAAACGCGCTGCCCTGGGATCAGGTAGACAGCCTGGATTTCAATACTATTCATGATCTAACGCCGCTGTTGGGGCAGTTGCGTCAGCGCCATCAGGCAAGAATAGAGCAGGATCCCGAGTTTGTTTATGTGTTCGAAGACATTAAAGAGTACAAAAAACTCAAAGATAAAAATTCGGTATCGCTTAACCTGGCTGAACGCAAAACCGAAATGGAAGAGCAGGATGCCAAAGCCCTGGCTCGCCTGAATGATCGGTTACGACGTGCCGGGTTGGATACGGTCACTTCTTTGGATGACACTCCCAGTGACTTTGAGCCAGAAGACAGCTATCTGAAAGAAGCGGCCCGTATTACCGCCGATCTTTCACAACTGCTTGGCTAATCCCCTTTGCCCAGCCGGTACCTTGCCGGCTGGGCTTCCTATTTAAAGCCCCTGCTACGACTTTGACGAGATCTCCGCCATGACTCAAATAAAACCGCAAGTACAATATCGCGAAGATTATCAGCCCCCTCATTACTGGATTGATACTCTGGATCTGGACATTCAGCTGCACGACCATGCCACCGAAGTGGTGGCCATCAGTCGGGTGCGGCGCAATGGTGAGCACGATGAGCCCCTGGTGCTGGATGGCGAACAGCTTGAGCTGTTGCAGGTGGCCGTCAATGGCGTAGACATTACTCAATACCAGCAGACCGACAACAGCCTTATTTTGTCTCAGCTGCCGGAAACCTTTGTTCTGACCATTAAAACCCTGATCGATCCGGCCGCCAATACGGCGCTTGAAGGGCTGTACAAGTCAGGCTCGGCCTTTTGTACCCAGTGCGAGGCTCAGGGCTTTCGGCGCATTACTTTTTATCTGGACCGCCCCGATGTACTGGCGCGCTTTAGTACCCGTATTACCGCCGATGCCGAGGCGTATCCTTATCTGCTGTCCAACGGTAACCGAATCGATCAGGGTAGTCTGGACGATGGTCGTCATTGGGTACAGTGGCAAGACCCATTTCCCAAACCTGCCTATTTATTTGCCCTGGTAGCCGGTGACTTTGATGTATTACGCGATAGCTACACCACCCTGAGTGGCCGAGAAGTGGCCTTGGAAATTTTTGTCGATCAGGGCAATCTGCACCGCGCCGGACACGCCATGGACAGCCTGAAAGCGTCCATGGCCTGGGATGAGCAGCGCTGCCATCTGGAATACGATCTCGATATCTACATGATAGTGGCGGTGGATTTTTTCAATATGGGCGCCATGGAAAACAAGGGCCTGAATGTCTTTAACGCCAAGTTCGTGCTGGCCGATCCCAAGACCGCCACCGATAACGATTACCTGGATGTTGAACGGGTGATCGGCCATGAATACTTTCATAACTGGACTGGTAATCGCGTTACCTGTCGTGACTGGTTTCAGTTGTCACTGAAAGAAGGGCTGACGGTGTTCCGTGATCAGGAATTCTCGTCCGATCTGGGCTCGCGTACCGTCAACCGCATTCAGAATGTGCGTATCATGCGTGGTCCCCAGTTTGCCGAAGATGCCGGCCCCATGGCGCACCCCATACGCCCCGATGCGGTGATAGAAATGAACAATTTCTATACCCTGACCGTGTATGAAAAGGGCGCTGAAGTGATCCGCATGCTGCATACCCTGTTGGGTGAGCAGGCATTTCAGCGCGGACTGGCGCTGTATTTACAGCGTTTTGACGGTCAGGCGGCGACCTGTGACGATTTTGTGGCGGCCATGAGTGAAGCCAGTGGCCGTGATCTTGCTCGTTTTTCCCGCTGGTATAGTCAGGCAGGCACGCCGGTGTTGACCGTTACCGATGAGTACGATGCCGCACGGCAGCGCTATACCTTGACCGTTCGCCAGCACACCCCGGCCACGGCTGACCAGCCGCAAAAGCTGCCGCTGCATATTCCCCTGAGTCTGGCTCTGTATACCGAGCAGGGCGAGCCGCTCACACTGATGATGGCTGGCGAGCTTGTCGGGCCTGTGCTGGACGTGCAGGAAGACGAGCAGCAGTTTGTGTTTGAACAGGTGCCGTCTAAGCCGACACCCGCCTTGCTGCAGGGCTTTTCTGCGCCGGTGAAGCTGGATTATCCCTACAGCGACGAACAGCTCACCTTGCTGGCCAAACACAGCATTGACGAGTTCGTGCGCTGGGACGCAGTACAAATGCTAATTAACAAGGCGGTGCGTGATAATGTTTTGCGCTTGCAACGCCAGGAGCAGGCAGTGATCCCCAGGCCGCTGCTGGACGTGTTTCGCACTACACTGGAAGACCCGACTCTCGATAAGGCCTTGCAGGCTCAAATGCTGACTCTGCCTGATATCGGCAGTTTGCTGGAGCTGTTTGAGCAGGTGGATATCGACTTGCTGGGCCAGGTGCACGAACTCTTGCATAAAGAGCTGGCCATGGCCTTGCAGCCATTATGGTTGCAGATCTATGAACAGAACCAGACGGGCGAATATCGTATCGATCATCAGGATATTGCCAGACGCGCCATGAAAAATGTCGCGCTGGGATATCTGGCGCTGGCCGGCGAGGCGCATCGGGTGCAGCAGCAGTATCAGGCTGCCGATAACATGACCGATACCCTGGCGGCCATGAAAGCCGCGGTCAAGGCCGAGCTTGGAGAAGCGGGCGCCATGCTGGCGGACTTTGAAGGCAAATGGCAACAAGATGGTCTGGTGCTGGACAACTGGTTCCGCCTGCAAGCCACTGCGCCGGGTGATGATACCCTGGCACGCATCGAACAGCTGATGGCACACCCCACTTTCAGCATGAATAATCCCAATAGAGTGCGGGCGGTCGTGGGCGCCTTCATCATGGGGAATCCGTTGCAGTTTCATCGACTGGACGGGGCGGGTTATGACTTGCTGGTATCGGTACTTATGCAGCTTAACAAGAGCAATCCTCAGGTGGCGTCACGGCTGATCACCCCGCTGATCCAGTTTGCACGGCTGGATGATGCGCGCCAGGGGCTGATTAAAGCCCGACTGCAGCAGTTGATGGCATTGCCGGATCTATCACGTGACTTGTTTGAGAAAATCAGCAAGGCACAGGCATAATGCGCCGGCTGCGTTTTCGGCTTGCCATCTCGCGGGCGCAGCTGTTGCAATACTATCAGGGGCGCACTGCAGCCCTGTCTGTGGTCACCGAGCAAGGCGTGCGTTTGCAGGTGGCTCTGCACCACTTTCGCAGTTTTGTGGGGCATGACGGTCTTAATGGCCGTTTTGAAATAGAGCTTAATGGCGAGCAGCAATTACAGCGGCTTGACCGGTTGGCGTAATACCAAAGCCATCAGGTATTAACAACCTTTGGCAAGCCTGTGTCGTATTATCGACACAGGCTTTTTTATTTATTGCATCGCCAGCTTATACCAAACAGATTAAATAACTGATCTATTTGGTTGTTCTACAAAAGGTCGGACAAAGTGCCTGCTCCCCCGACTCGCCGTGTATCCCTCCATGGAGGCTCAGCCGCGCCATCCGTGGCGCGGATGGTCGGCTGAGCAGATCCCTTTGTCCATCTTGATGCACCGGCGTTGGCTGTTAGCGCCGTCTACAGACAACTCGATGCTCGAGAAGAGGCAACAGAGATCGACTCCCACGACCGTGAAATGCCATGGATGGCATTTCCCGAGCCCTCAGGGATGAGTTCATGGCGTGTCGTGGAAGGCGACTGTGTTGTCTCTGAGCTCGGGTTTAAAAATGGTCAGATCTTTATTCAAATTGGTATTATTTGGCGGCAATGTCACTGCTACATAACTATTCAGTACGAGCAGGGAATTATTCATAGGTGGATGAAATCCCTTTTTATAATAGCAACTTATGGCTATGGCTATATTATGCCCAGCAGTGATCAAACCCATATTTTGACATCTTTTTCCTCGGCTTTACTCGCATTCAAAATAGGGCAGGCTTACACTGGCTAAATCCTGTTGGGGCTAGAGCCCCCATGGTCATTGCCTGTATCCGAGGAAGATAACACCATGATATTTAAAGACGCAGCAAGGTCCGTATTACTCGAAAACGTCAACCAGTTGGTGGCGGAAAAATTTCCTGAAAAAACCGCGGACCTGGTTAATACCTTCGTCAGCAAGTTATACAGCGGCATTACTCATCACGATTTACACCACCGCAACGACAGCGACTTGTATGGTGCCGCCATCAGCCTGTGGAGCGCATTCGAAATCCGCAGTGAAAGCACCCCTCATGTTCGGGTATACAACCCCGAACTTGCGCGCCATGGCTGGCAGTCCCCGCACACCATAGTCGAGCTGATTACCAAAGATGCCCCGTTTTTAGTCGATTCCATTCGCATGGTACTCACGCGTATGGGCATTACCTCCCATTTGATGCTTCATCAACCCATGCATCTGGTACGCAACAAGCAAGGCCAGTTGCAGCAAATACTGGGCGCGACCGATCAGGGGCAAGAACACAGTGCAGAAACCGCGTTTCTGATTGAAATAGACAGATTGCCAAAAGCCGATACCCGCAACCAGCTAAAAGATGAACTGCAGTCTGTGGTCGATGAAGTACTGCAAATGGTCGGAGACTGGCAGCCCATGGTCGGGCGGTTGAACGATATTATTGAAGCTTTGCCCAAGCAGGCCGTAGGCGTGCACCCGGAAAGTTTGCAGGAGACTCTGGACTTTTTGAACTGGATGGCCGATCACAAATTTACCCTGATGGGTTATCGCCGGTATCACCTGAAAGCGGTGAAAGATGATCATGAGCTGGTGCCCGAACTCGATACCAGTCTGGGGTTGCTGCGTAATATCCAGCAGGGCGACGTCCTTAAGCTCAGCAGCATGACCAGCACGGCCCGTGAAGCGGCGTTAAGCAATGATATTCTGATCCTGACCAAAACCAACCACAAGTCTCGGGTTCACCGCCCGTCTTATATCGATTATATCGGTATCAAACGTTTTGATGAGCAAGGCAATGTGGTGGGTGAAGACCGTTTTATCGGTCTGTATGCTTCCAATATCTATAATACCAGTGCCATGGATATTCCACTGATTGGCGCCAAGCTGAAACGTATTCTGGCCGGCTCGGATCTGGAGCCGGGCTCTCATGCCTATAAAGCCCTGTTGAATATTCTGGAAACCTATCCCAGAGACGAATTGATCCAGGCTACCGAAAAAGAGCTGAGAGATATCGGTATGGGTGTACTGGCGATGCAAGAGCGGGATATGACACGGCTGTTTGTGCGCCGTGATTTATTTGGCCGCTTTTTTTCCTGCATGGTGTATGTGACCAAAGAGCGTTACAACACTGCCCTGCGGGAAAAAACCCAGGGTATTCTGCAACGTTATTTTGGTTCGGAAGAAGAAGTGGAATTTACCACCTACTTTTCCGAAGGCGTATTGGCTCGTACCCATTATTTAATTCGGGTAGCAAACAACGCAATGGATATTGATGTGAACGAAATTCAGGCG
Source organism: Oceanisphaera marina (assembly GCF_014643915.1). Lineage (GTDB taxonomy): Bacteria > Pseudomonadota > Gammaproteobacteria > Enterobacterales > Aeromonadaceae > Oceanimonas > Oceanimonas marina. The sequence goes on along the minus strand of NZ_BMKE01000005.1, from coordinate 112,941 downwards.
AACCTGATTGAAGCGGCCCGCAGTTGGGAAGATAAGCTGGCGCAGTCGTTAACCGTGAGTTTTGGTGAAGCCGAAGGCAAGCGGTTATCCGGTAAATACGATAATGCCTTTCCGCGTGCTTATACCGAAAGTGTGATGCCGGGCTCTGCGGTGGCCGATATCGAAAAACTCGAAGCGCTAAGCGATAACAACCCGCTTGGCATGCTGTTTTATCGGGCCCAGGAAGAGCAGCACGACTCTAATCGAGTGCGTCTCAAGCTGTATCACAGAGCCGAGCCGATTCATTTATCCGATGTGCTGCCCATGCTTGAAAACATGGGACTGCGGGTCATTGGTGAAACCCCTCATAGAATAGAATGTGGCGGCGAAACCTTCTGGGTGCTCGACTTTTCCATGTACTACACAGGGGCGCCACTGGATCTGGATCATTATCAGCAGCGTTTTCAACAGGCATTTGCTCAGGTATGGAACAACGAGCTGGAAAATGACGGCTTCAACCGTCTGGTGCTGGCCACCGACATGAGCGGCCGTGAAGTCAGCATACTGCGTGCCTATGCCAAATATATGCGCCAGACCGGTGTGACCTTCAGCCAAAGCTACATAGAAGAAACCCTGTCCCGTTATCCGCAGCTGGCCGAGTTGTTATTCAATCTGTTTGAGCAGCGTTTTTCGCTGACCATCAAGCAGGATGCCGACCAGCAGCGCGCACTACATCAGCAGTTGATTAGCGAACTGGATAAAGTGGCCAACCTGGACGACGACCGTATTATTCGCCGTTATATGGAAATGATAGAAGCCACACTGCGCACCAACTTCTATCAAACCGCCAAAGACGGTACTTCAAAAGCGTATATTTCCTTCAAGCTGGCGCCGGAAACCATCAGCGACATGCCGTTGCCATTGCCCAAGTTTGAAATTTTCGTGTACTCACCACGGGTAGAAGGGGTGCACTTACGCTGGGGCAAGGTGGCTCGAGGCGGCTTGCGCTGGTCGGATCGTCGTGAAGATTTTCGTACCGAAGTGCTGGGTCTGGTCAAGGCGCAGCAAGTTAAAAACACCGTTATTGTACCGGTTGGCGCCAAAGGCGGCTTCGTGTGCAAGCAACTGCCAATGGGTGATCGCGCCGCCTTCCTCAACGAAGGCAAAAATTGCTATCGCTTGTTTATTCGTGCGCTGTTGGATGTGACCGACAACATCATTGATGGCGAGGTGATTCCGGCCAAAGACGTGGTACGCCACGACGAAGACGACTACTATCTGGTCGTCGCCGCGGATAAAGGCACGGCATCGTTCTCGGATATTGCCAACGAAATCAGTGCCGAATACGGCCACTGGCTGGGTGATGCCTTTGCGTCGGGTGGCTCTGTGGGCTACGACCACAAGAAAATGGGCATTACCGCGCGCGGCGGCTGGGAATCGGTCAAGCGTCACTTCCGGGAAGTGGGTATTGATTGCCAGACAACCGACTTCACGGCGGTGGCCATAGGTGACATGGCCGGCGACGTGTTTGGTAACGGTATGTTGCGCTCTACTCATACCAAGCTGGTAGGTGCCTTTAACCATCTGCATATTTTTATCGACCCCAATCCGGATGCGGCAAGCAGCTTTAAAGAGCGCGAGCGGTTATTCAATACCCCGGGTTCAAGCTGGACCGATTATGATGCCAGTTTGATCTCCGAAGGTGGCGGTGTGTTTGAGCGCTCGGCCAAGTCAGTCAAGCTTAGCCCGCAAATGAAGACGCTACTGGACACCGAAAAATCGACGCTGACCCCGACCGAAGTGATCCGCCACCTGTTAATGGCCGAAGTGGATTTGCTGTGGAACGGTGGCATCGGCACCTATGTGAAATCGAAGCGCGAAACCGACAGTGATGTAGGCGATCGGGCCAATGACGCGGTGCGCGTAAACGGTGGCGATCTGCGTGTGCGCATCGTGGGCGAGGGCGGTAATCTGGGGTGCACGCAACTGGGCCGCATTGAATATGCAAGCACAGGTGGGCGCATCAATACCGACTTTACCGACAACGTCGGCGGTGTTGACTGTTCGGATAACGAAGTCAATATCAAGATTCTGCTCAATACCCTGGTCGACAAGGGTGAACTGACCATGAAGCATCGTAATCAGTTGCTGCATGACATGACCGACGACGTAACCGACATAGTATTGACCAATGCCTATCGACAGTCTCAAACCATCTCCATTACCGAACACAGAGGCGCGGGCCCACTGAAGGAACATCAGCACTTTATTCAGTGGCTGGAGCGTGAAGGTAAACTGGATCGCCAGCTGGAATATTTGCCCAGTGACGAAGAGATTGCCGAGCGCATGGCCGCCGGTCGCGGTCTGACCCGCCCCGAGCTGGCGATACTGGTGGCCTACGGCAAAATGGTGTTAAAAGACATGCTCAATGTACCCGAGCTGACCGACAACGACTATATTGCCCGGTTATTGCCAATGAGTATGCCGGATAAGCTGGTGGCCAAATTTGGTGACGCCCTGATGAAGCATCCGTTGCGTAGCGAAATTATTGCCACCCGGTTGGCCAATATCATGGTCAACGACATGGGCTTTAACTTCGTCAAGCGTTTGCAGGATGAAACCGGCGCCAGCGTCTGTGACATTGCCATCAGCTTCATGATTGCCCGTGAAGTATTTGGCATGGATACCCTGTTGCGTGACATTGAAGCCCTGGATAACCAGGTATCGGCCGATACCCAACTGCATATGTTTTATCAGATACGCCGTATGGTACGTCGCGCCACACGCTGGTTCTTGCGCTCACGTAATCGCAGCCTGAGCATAGAGCAAACGATCGCGCAGTTTAAACCAGCCTATGCTGCCTTGTCTGGTCATCTTTACCAGGCCATGGTGGAGTCGGAAGCCAGCGAAATCAAACAGGATGTGACGGTACTTGAAGAGCAGGGTGTGCCAACCTCCGTCGCAGAGCGCGTGTCGCACATGAGCAGTTTGTTTTCGGCACTGGATCTGGCACAGGTTGCCGCCGAGCAAGACCGCGACATCAAGGTGGTGGCCGAGTTGTACTTCCGCCTCGGTGCCGAACTCGAGCTGCACTGGTTCCTGGAGCAAATCAATCACCAGGCGGTCACCAATCATTGGCAGGCATTGGCGCGCGCGGCCTTTAGAGAAGATCTGGATTATCAACAGCGTAGCCTTACCGCCGTGGTATTGAAACACTGTAAAGCCAAGGATGAATGCGCTAGTATGCTCGACCAATGGCTGGATGAGCATGAGCAATTGTTAAATCGCTGGCGCCATCTGCTGGCTGACTTTAAAGCATCGGGCACTCATGAGTTTGCTCAATTTTCAGTCGCCCTGCGCGAGCTGAATCTGCTTCATCTTAATTGTATGAACGCCGTTTAATTTCACGGTGTAGTGCACAAAGCCCCGGCCATGACCGGGGCTTTTTTATAAGGACAAAACACGTGTATTCATTGGTAAAACCTGTTCTCTTTCAATGCGACCCCGAACATGTCCACGAGCTGACCATCAAGGGACTGGCCAAGACTCAGCATGGTCCGCTGGCGGCCTTGTATCGTCGGCCTAAAATAGTGAATCCGGTCGAATTGATGGGACTGACATTTGATAATCCAGTGGGGCTGGCTGCCGGGCTGGATAAAAACGGTGATTGCATCGACGCCTTTGCCGCCATGGGATTCGGCTTTATTGAAATAGGCACAGTGACGCCACGCGCCCAGGATGGCAACGAGAAACCGCGGCTGTTTCGTATTAAAGAAGCCGACGCTATTCTCAACCGTATGGGATTTAATAATAACGGCATCGACTATTTAATCGAGAACGTCAAACAGTCGCGTTATCAGGGGGTTCTGGGGATTAATATCGGCAAGAATAAAGACACTCCCATAGAACAAGGCAAAGATGACTATCTGATTTGCATGGAAAAAGCCTACGTTCATGCTGGCTATATTACCGTGAATATATCATCTCCCAATACCCCGGGTCTGCGCAGCCTGCAATACGGCGAGGCGCTGGATGATTTGTTGTCGTCGTTAAAGCAGCAACAGCGAACACTGGCTGAACGGCATAATAAGCAGGTTCCGCTGCTGGTTAAAATTGCCCCCGATTTGTCGATGGCAGAAATAGAGCAAGTAGCCGATAGTCTGGTGCGCTATGAAATAGACGGTGTAATTGCCACCAATACCACACTCGATCGAGACCTGGTATTCGATTTGCCCCATGCCCATGAAATGGGGGGATTAAGTGGTCGGCCGGTGCAAAACAAGAGCACTCTGGTGATCAGTGAATTATCGCGTCGCCTGGCGGGTCGCTTGCCTATTATTGGTGTGGGCGGTATTGATTCGTTAACCGCAGGCCGAGAAAAGATGGCAGCGGGTGCCAGTCTGGTCCAAATATATTCCGGTTTTATTTACCAGGGCCCCGCACTTATTCAACAGCTTGCGCGCCATCTTTAAGCATATTATTTGCATAAAGGTTTGCTCCTTAAGCGAAATGCGATATAAAATGAGATATTGACTGTTAAATCTCATAATAATTTATTTTCGACATAAGGTGTGACTTGGATGTTACTTCAACCAAATGATCAGTGGCGCTGGTTTATGGGCGAAGATCGACACCTGATGCTGGACTTGGGGGCTGATATGCTGTTCACCAGCCCCTATCTCAAAAAACATCTGGTGTGTTCAGACGAACTAGATCAATGCTTCTCAGTAGAAGATACCGGGCTCTATTATAATTTTCTCGATAAGTTGGCGTCGATCAGCTCTTCGGCGCAGCGGGTACAAGCGGCGCTAAATGGGGTGGCGGTTGCGCGTTTTTACAAGCCATTGATGCCACAAAGCTGGTTTTTTGAGCCGCAAGCCGATTATCATCAACCCGAGTTGGGTGAACTGATTGCGTTGGATATCTGTAGCGAATGGCTTACCTTGATGGTGGTGGAAACTTCCCCCTCGGCATCTGTCTGTATTTCATTGTCGGGCGATCAATTACTGGCAGGCAGCAAGCAGTTAAATACCTTTGGCGCTATCAAGGTGATGAACGACAGGATCATCAGCCTGGATACTCATAATCAAGAACAAGAACTTCGCCGAGTAGGTTAATGCCCTTCGGGCAGCCCTAAGCTGTCAGACGAAAACAGAAGCCAATACAAGGGTCGAATTCATTCGACCAAAAACGTCTTGGTATAGCTTAACTGTCGAATACTTTTATCCAAATTAAGTCGACTTGACTGGTGAGCCTGATTTTCAGGCAGCAAAAATCACTCAAATGAATGAGATACAAGACTAAATCTAAACTGGATGTATTAAGAATATAGAGAAACGACAGGGGAGGGGATTGGGCTTATTACGTGTTCTTGGGTCATGTAATTGGTTGCGGGAGCCGGATTTGAACCGACGACCTTCGGGTTATGAGCCCGACGAGCTACCAGACTGCTCCATCCCGCGTCCATGACTTGCATATTGCTACTTGCTATACCTTTAAACTAATACCACATTCAAGTTGGTTGCGGGAGCCGGATTTGAACCGACGACCTTCGGGTTATGAGCCCGACGAGCTACCAGACTGCTCCATCCCGCGTCCATAAACTTGCTGATATTGCTTTTAATAAAGTACTTTTTCTATATCACATATTGAAATCTGATGCGCATCAAGTGGTTGCGGGAGCCGGATTTGAACCGACGACCTTCGGGTTATGAGCCCGACGAGCTACCAGACTGCTCCATCCCGCGCCAATAACTTGATATTGCACAAATAAATTCAATTTTATTACTATTAAGCTGGTTGCGGGAGCCGGATTTGAACCGACGACCTTCGGGTTATGNCTGGTTGCGGGAGCCGGATTTGAACCGACGACCTTCGGGTTATGAGCCCGACGAGCTACCAGACTGCTCCATCCCGCGTCCTTTACTTAATCTGTACTGTTTACACTTTACTACATGTCTTCACTGTCATCCAAGCTGGTTGCGGGAGCCGGATTTGAACCGACGACCTTCGGGTTATGAGCCCGACGAGCTACCAGACTGCTCCATCCCGCGTCCTTTACTTATAACGCGACTGCTTAGACTTTACTACTTTCTACTACTGCTTCTGAGTTGGTTGCGGGAGCCGGATTCGAACCGACGACCTTCGGGTTATGAGCCCGACGAGCTACCAGACTGCTCCATCCCGCGTCCTCAGGCTGCGTATACTAGTGATCGGGCTCACTGAATGCAAGGGCTTATCCAGAACTTTGTTCCGTGTGGGCAATAATCCTGCAAGCTGATTAGTTTGCACACAATAAGTGGCAATTTTTACCGTATGGCGGTGGATTCAGGTATAATGTGGGCCTCTTTTTATTAGACAAGCCTGACTATGCTGCCGTTTTTTGCTACCTGCCCCAAGGGCCTGGAATCCTTACTCACCGATGAACTGAAAAACCTGGGCGCGACCGACCTTCAGGAAACCGTGGCCGGTGTGGCCTTTAAAGGTGAACTGGCTACGGCCTACCGTGCCTGCATGTGGTCGCGTTTAGCCTCGCGCATTATGTTGCAACTGGCCGAACTGACCATGCGTACCGACATGGATCTGTATTTAGGTGCAGCCAACATCGAATGGGAACAGCATATTCAACCAGGACAAACCTTCGCGGTAGACTTCTCTGGTGGCAATGAAGCGATTACCAATACCCAGTATGGCGCCCTGAAAATCAAGGATGCCATTGTTGACCGGTTGACCAAACGCTGGGGCGAACGGCCCAATGTCGACAAGCGCACTCCCGATATCCGCATTCTGGCGCACCTCAAGCGTAATAATCAGCTGAGCATTACCCTGGACTTGTCGGGCCCGGCCTTGCATCAACGCGGTTATCGCCAGCAGGCCGGTGAAGCACCGTTAAAAGAAAACCTGGCGGTCGCCATTTTACTGCGCAGTGGCTGGGACATTAGCAAGCCGCTGGTCGACCCCATGTGTGGTTCGGGTACCTTGCTGATAGAAGCGGCATTAATGGCGACCGATCATGCACCGGGTTTATTGCGGGTGCGATTTGGCTTTATGGCCTGGAGCGGCCACGACCGTGAGCTGTGGCAAGAAATCAGTGCCGAAGCCACGGTGCGCGCCACCCGGGGTATCAAACAGGGCAATACCGAGATCTATGGCTTTGACCAGGACAAACGGGTATTGGCGTTTGCCGAAGATAACGCTCAGACCGCCGGTGTTGGCGCCTTTATTCGTTTTAGAGCCGGGGGCGTAGACACGCTTGAAAATCCGGCCGCCGAGGCAGGCTGGGTGATTTCCAACCCTCCTTATGGCGAGCGTTTGAGTGAGTTCCCTTCTTTATTAGGCTTGCATCAGCAGCTGGGTGACAAACTGCGTGAGCAATTCAAAGGCTGGAATGTCAGTCTGATTTCCAGCTCTCCCGAGTTGCTGAGCTGTCTGCGTCTGCGCCATGAAAAAATCTACAAGCTATTCAACGGCGCCTTGGCGTGTGAATTGCGCAACTACCTGATTGCCGAAGATGCGAAAACCGCGCGTCCGCTGGCAGAAGACTTTGCCAACCGTTTGGCCAAGAACATCAAGGCCCTGGAAAAGTGGGCCAGGTCCGAGCAAATTGATTGCTATCGTTTGTACGATGCCGACTTGCCGGAATACAACGCCGCTATCGATCGCTATCAGGATTACATCGTCATTCAGGAATATGCGGCGCCAAAAAGCATTCCCGAATACAAGGCGCGGGGTCGTTTTTACGATCTGGTGCAAGCCACTCAGGCAGTAACGGGTGTAGAAGGGCGCAAGGTGATTTTAAAAGTGCGTGCCCGTCAGCAAGGTCGCGAGCAGTACGAAAAGCTGGACCGCCGCGAACAGTGGATGCAGGTGCAAGAGCACAATGCCCAACTGCTGGTTAACCTGCATGACTACCTGGACACCGGCCTGTTTCTGGATCACAGACCGATCCGCAAGCAACTGGGCCAGATGGCCAAGGGCAAGGATTTTCTTAACCTGTTTGCCTATACCGGCAGTGCTACCGTGCATGCCGGTTTGGGAGGAGCCAAAAGCACCACCACGGTGGACATGTCCAAAACCTATTTGGCCTGGGCCGAGCGTAATATGGAGCTGAATGGGCTGACCGGCCGTCGCCATCAGTTTGTTCAGGCGGATTGCATGAACTGGTTGCGCCAGCCCGGTGACGACTACGACTTGATTTTCGTCGATCCACCGACCTTTTCCAATTCCAAGCGTATGGAAGGTGTGTTTGATGTGCAGGAAGATCACATCGAACTGCTGTCGCTGCTAAGCAAGCGTCTGCGCGCCGATGGCACCATTATCTTTTCCAACAACAAGCGTCACTTCAAAATGGATATCGACCGGCTTGCCGAGCTGGGACTGGTAGCAAAAGACATTACCAAGGGCAGTTTGCCCAAAGATTTTGCGCGTAACCCGCATATTCATAACTGCTGGGAAATTCGCTGGAGTTGATCATGAGCCTGACGCTGTTTTCTACCGACGGTTGCCATCTGTGCGAACAAGCCTGGGCGCTGTTGGAACAAACCGGCTTGAGTGCCAATACCCGACTCGAAGATATTATTGACGACGAACGGTGGCTGGCAGCGTACGCGGTACGCATTCCGGTATTACAACGCCCAGACGGCGGTGAGCTGGATTGGCCTTTTACGGCTGCCGATATTCTTGAATTTAGTAGAGTGACTTAATGAGTTTATTGACCCTGCAAAATGCCCAGTTGGCATTTGGTGATGCTCCGTTATTAGACGGAATAGAATTTAATATACAGGCCGGAGAACGCGTCTGTATTGTGGGCCGTAATGGTGCCGGCAAGTCGACCCTGATGAAGGTGATTGCCGCCGAAATACAGCTGGATGACGGTCGCCGTCAGTTGCAGCAAGACGTCAATATTGCTCGTCTTGAGCAAGATCCGCCCAAGGTCGACGACGATCAGACCGTATTCGACTATGTTGCCGGTGGTCTGGCCGAAATGGGCGACCTGCTGGCCAAGTATCATCATCAGCTGGAAAAGGTCGCCCACGACTGTTCGGAAAAGGCGCTCAATGAACTGATGCGCCTGCAAGAGCAGGTGGAAGTGGCCAATGGCTGGCACTTCGACACCCGCATCAATCAAAGCCTGACGTTGCTGGAATTAAATGGCGACACCCGACTGAATGATTTGTCTGGCGGTTGGTTGCGCAAAGTGGCACTGGCCCGGGCCTTGACCAACGAACCGGATATCTTGTTGCTCGATGAGCCTACCAACCACCTGGACATTGACGCCATTGCCTGGCTGGAAAGCTTTTTGCTGGATTTCAAAGGTGCCATCGTGTTTGTGAGTCACGACCGGGCCTTCATTCGTAAAATGGCCACCCGTATCGTGGATCTTGACCGTGGTAAGTTGTCCAGCTGGCCGGGTAACTATGATGACTATCTGGTGAACAAGGAAGAAGCATTGCGGGTGGAAGCCGAGCAAAATGCCTTGTTCGACAAGCGACTGGCACAGGAAGAAGCCTGGATCCGCCAAGGGGTAAAGGCACGTCGTACCCGTAATGAAGGCCGAGTTCGCGCCTTAAAAGAATTGCGGGTCGAGCGCAGCCAACGTCGTGAAAGCGTCGGCAAGGTGAGCGTGACCCTGGATGATGTGCGCCGTTCTGGCAAAATTGTGTTCGAGGCAGAAAACCTCAACTTTGCCTACGAAAACAAACCTCTGCTCAATAACTTCTCTACCCTGATCCAGCGCGGCGATAAAATTGCGCTGGTTGGCCCCAACGGTTGTGGCAAGAGTACGCTTATCAAGTTGTTGCTGGGTAAGCTGGAGGCGGACTCCGGTACTCTGAAGTGCGGCACCAAACTGGAAGTGGCCTATTTTGACCAGTATCGCGAGCAGCTGGATCCCGAGCGTACCGTGATGGACAATCTGGCCGAAGGTAAACAGGAAGTGGAAGTGAATGGACGCAGCCGTCATGTGCTGGGATATTTGCAAGACTTCCTGTTCGAGCCCAAGCGGGCGCGTACACCGGTTAAAGCCTTGTCGGGCGGTGAGAAAAACCGCTTGTTGCTGGCCAGATTATTCTTGAAGCCCAGCAACCTGCTGGTACTCGATGAGCCAACCAACGATCTGGACGTCGAAACGCTGGAGCTGCTGGAAGAATTACTGGCCGAGTATAAAGGCACCTTGCTGCTGGTCAGTCACGATCGGGACTTTATTGATAATACCGCGACCCATTGCTGGTTATTTGAAGGTGAGGGCAAGGTCAGTGAGTTTGTAGGGGGATATCAGGATATGCAGCATCAGCTGTCGTATCGCGCACCTGTACAGAGCAAAACGGCCAAGAGCAAAGACAATAGTCAGAATAAAGAGTCGGCAGCCAGCGTCGAGGCCAATACCAAGGCCAAGAGTGCGAATAAAAAACTGCCTTACAAGTTGCAGCAAGAACTGAGCGGTTTGCCTGCCAGGCTGGAGCAACTCGAACAAAAGATCGAGTCACTGCAACAAGTAGTGAATGCGCCTGACTTTTTCAGCAAGAGCGAAGATAAAACCCAGGCGACCTTGCAGCAGCTGGCCGACGTGGAAGCCGAGTTTGAAACGGCGTTTGCCCGTTGGGAAGAGCTGGAAGCGCAAAGCTGAAAAAACACAGCCAGCAAAACGGCGCTAAGCTGTCGGCCCTAAGCGAGCAGTAACAAACCGACACTCAGCTAACATTTAAACACTCCCATGCCTGGCTGGGAGTGTTTTTTTATTGCTGCGTCACGGTCGCCTGGTATCAGGGGTTGACCGAGCCTGCCTCGGTATCTGCTGCTTGCCTGAAGTTGCTCCCGCAAATCACGTTGCACGTCTCAACCTGTCGTATTTGATCAATTAAAAAGTCTCATATCATCAAGCAGTAACCGAAATCAGGCGTCATTGGTTGAAATTCAACCTTGATCTTGGCAGCTAATTGCATTATTGATAAGGGGCGGTGGTTAGCAAATCTGTAACATCATCGCATGCACTTTTTGTTGATTAAATGAGGGTTATACCTATGAAGAGACAAAAACGTGACCGTTTGGAAAGAGCGCGTACTCGCGGTTACCAGGCCGGTGTCAGTGGACGAGCAAAAGAAAATTGCCCCTATAATGACTTTGATGCCAAAGGGCACTGGTTGGGGGGATGGCGAGATGCCATGGAAGATAAAGGCTCGGGCCTCTTCATAAGATAATATGATTCGGCTGTCAGTAAACTTCGAATGATAAGCCAGAATCAACCTTGATGTGTAACATCATAAAAAAGGCCCCGCATTGACGGGGCCTTTCTGGTTCAGAGCTTCTGGCTCAGAACGTTTGTTAGAACTTGGACGTATCGGTAAACAGGCCGACTTTCAAGTCTTTGGCTTCATAGATAACGCGGCCATCAACTTCTACTGTGCCATCGGCAATGCCCATGATCAGCTTGCGCCAGATCACGCGCTTCAGGGTGATTTTATAGGTGACTTTTTTTGCGGTAGGCAGGATCTGACCGGTAAATTTCACTTCACCTACGCCCAGTGCGCGTCCTTTACCCGGGCCGCCTTTCCAGCCCAGAAAAAAGCCCACCAGCTGCCACATGGCATCCAGACCCAAACAGCCAGGCATGACGGGGTCACCAGGGAAGTGGCAACCAAAAAACCACAGATCCGGATTGATATCCAGCTCAGCAATAATTTCGCCTTTGCCGTGTTCGCCGCCTTCATCGCTGATGTGCATAATGCGATCCATCATCAGCATGTTGGGAGCGGGCAACTGGCTGTTGCCGGGGCCAAATAAATCACCCTGGCTGCACGCCAGCAGTTCTTCTCTGGTAAAAGCGTGTTTACCCAGTTCTTTCTGTGAAGGCATATCTTGTGAAGGCATAGTTTCACTATTCCGTTATGTTCAGGCCTGAGCCTAGCGTGTAAATTGGCGTCACTTTAGCGAACAGTTGTTCACCAGACAAGTCCGATCACTTCAGCGTCGGAACAAGCGCCGTAAAAAGCCGGTTTCCATGGTGTGACCGTTAAGGTCATCGAGTCTGTCTCTGATACGACCAAACAAGGTGTCGGGTTGCTCCACATCGCCGGCCACACTGCCGGTAAGCAACTCGATGGCTTGTGCTACATGTGCCACCGGATAAATATGAAACTGCCCTGCGGTCACGGCGGCGACCACTTCGTCGGACAAATTCAATTGCAAGCGGTTACTGGCAGGCAAAATGACACCTTGCTTGCCGGTTAAACCCTGAATTTTACACAAACGGTAAAATCCTTCTATTTTTTCGTTAACACCACCCACCGGCTGCACATTACCAAACTGATCGACGGCGCCGGTGACGGCAAAGTGTTGATAGATTGGCTCTTTGGCCAGCGCGGATAGCAGGGCGCACAAACCGGTGAGCGAGGCACTGTCGCCGTCTATTTCATGGTAGGACTGCTCAAATACCAGATTGGCTGACAGAGGGGAAGGATGCTCGGCACCAAACAGATTGGCCAGATAACCGTGAATAATCATCATCGCCTTGGCGTGAATATGGCCGGCAAGATCGGCTTTGCGCTCAATGTCGGACACATCACCATCACCCAGGTGTACGGTGGCGGTCAGGCGTACCGGCTCCCCAAAATCATAAGGATGTCCGGTAATCTGAATCACAGACAGACCGTTGATCTGGCCCACTTCCTTGCCCTGGGTTTGCAGCAGATACTGGCCATCGCGTACGCCTAAATCTGACTGCTCTATCAAATAGCTCAGGCGATGATCCTGTTCTTGTTGCGCCAGCACCAGGTGGGCATCGGTAATCAGTTCACTTTGCTCGCGCCGTGCAATCACGTCGGCCAGTTGCATCATGGCCACCAACTGCGCTTCCACCAGAGACAACTTGTGTTGATGCTCACTAAGACGACAGCCGTAACGGCACAACCGCAAAATGGCGCCAGCATCCATGTCCAGTAACTGATACTTCTGCCTTAGGTGCGATAAGAAGCCCAGATAAGCGGGTAGATCGTCGCGTGCATCCCATTCCGGAATAATATCGGCGCGTAAAAAGGCCAGGGTATCGAGTTCGCGGTCAAGCAGATAAAGCTCGGCCACTGCCAGCCGGTCACCCACCAGCACCAGATGAATATCCAGCGGGGGTGGCTCGGGCTGAAAGTAAAACGCCGCCATTTCGGCCGAACGGCTCCACTCTATTTGACGGGTTATCAATGCATTTTTAAGGCGAAACCATAAATGCGGCTGCTCCAGCAGCTCTTCTATGGGCACGATTAAATAGCCGCCATTGGCCTGATGAATCAGCCCGGGCTCCAGCAGGTGGTGATGACTGAACACCGAGCCTTGCTCGGTTTGAAAGTGGATAGCACCAAACAGCTGCTCCGGGGTGAACTGGCGCGCATAGACCACGGGCATGGTGGTGTCGTGACGATGCACCATCAGATTAATCAATACCGGATGGCTAAATCCTTGTCCGGCCGCCACATGCTGAGACAGCAAAGACAGGTAATCGGCGATTTTGTCGTTATTATCCTGCTTTTTCAGGATGCGCTGCACTATGTGCTCGGCTTCCAGGTGGCGAGAGGATAATTCCAGCAACTGGCCAACCAGCTCGCAAAACTCGAGACCGGTGCCGGCTTTCAGCCTCAGCCAAATCGGCTTTTGCGGATGATTGAGGTTTTCTGCGTAACAGAGGTCGAACAGATCCGCATGATTCGCATGTTTCTTTACCAGACTGTCTACCAGCTCTTCGTAATCGACACCGGAAAAACCATTCAGCAATAAAATGGGATTCACCGCGTTAAGCGCCGACAAGGTAGCAAAAGCGGAGTCTGCACGCGCCTGCAAGGCACTGAACGGGGTAGTGGGTACCTCGTTAAGGCTGGCTATCTCGGGCAGAGTAAAAACAGGGTTCAGTTCAACGGGACTCAGTGGCTGCACTCAAAAACTCGTCAAAATTGATAAATGACCGCCAGTATACTGCAGCCAGCCTTGGGGTCGACAGCTCGATGGCCAATATGCGGCAAAAAGCCGTTTTATCCGATAAAACCTCACCAAAACCGATGAATTTTTATGCAATTTCGCGCTATGTCAAATAACCGGGCCTGGAATGAAACACCACAGCGGCGCCCCTGCTGATAAATAGCCATTAATAATCAGTCAACACGTGAGCTTAACGGCTGGCGCGTTTGCGATAGTCAGCCAGCTGCACCACGTTATCGAGTGCCGGCATATCCGGGTAAGGGCAGGGAAAGTCGCCGGACTTGGTGTTGGGGTAGGTGCTGGCAGCCAGGCTCGAGCCAAAGCGAAACAGTGCATCGTCCAACAAGCGGATCATGGGCCGAAAACGCGTAGTACGACGGGAGCCTATGTTCTTTTCCAGCTGGTTGATATGCATGGCCAGCCCGTAACACTGGTTGTCATCCAGATAATCCAGGCCTTCCTGTTCCAGGGTTTGGGTAAACCAGAGTCCGGCATCGGTAATATGACCGTTGATGCTGCGATCCAGATTATTGAACCAATGTGACTGACAGCGCTGATGGGTAAAGGCATCCACCATTAACGGCAGCTCGTCATCGGTAATGGCGCCGCTGTCTATCGCCAAATGCAGCGCTTCGTTGCCCCAGCGCTCTAACAACACCTGCTCCAGTTCCATCTGGCTGGGCGGGGCGTGAAAGGGCAGAAAAATAACGTAGCGGCTGTAAGCCTCCATGGCCACTATGGTGAAGTACTGATCATCGGCACCGTGTTTTAACAGGTGACATTGCCAGGACACCTTGGCAAAGCCGGTGCTCAATGGCTGGGTGCCAACGCCTTTGCCATCCGGACTGGGAATGCGTGGCAGCGAGAGTTCAAGCCAGCGTGCCAGGGCGTTACTGACCGAGATGATGATATCCATAAATTCCCTTGAGGTGTCATTTGGTTGAAATTTACACTTATGTGCAAATAGAGATCGCTTTTTTACACTAACGCTAAATAAACAGACTGATAAAGACGATATACTTAAAAAGGCGGGGCATGTTAAATGTGCTTTCCGTTATAATAATGAAAATAATCACGGAAGAAAATGCAGGTGGGTTGAGTAGAGAATATTGAACTGCATGCCTTGAGCCGATGATGTCCGATTATCGGCCGTCAGTCTTGCTCGCTTCTATACTGACGCATTAACCTCTGTTTCAAGTAAGGTCATCTGATATGAGAAAAAACCTGCCGATTACCGACAGAGAAAAAGCCTTTGTTACCCACGAAAAACTCATTACCGTTACCGATAAAAGCGGCAACATTACCGAATGCAACGACGCCTTCATAGAGATGAGCGGATTCTCCCGCGACGAATTGCTAGGCCAGCCCCACAACATAGTACGCCACCCCGACATGCCCGCAGAGGCGTTCAAGGTGATGTGGTCACACCTTAAGGCGGGTAAGCCCTGGATGGGGATGGTAAAAAATCGCTGCAAAAATGGTGACTTTTACTGGGTGGATGCCTATGTGACACCCATGACCCGCAATGGCGAGATTATTGGTTACGAATCGGTTCGCTCCTGTCCCCAAAAAGCCGACGTGGCTCGCAGCCAACAGCTTTATAACAACATACAAAAAGGCAAACGACCTCAAGCTCGTCTCAACCTGGTAGCGCATCAGGTGTTTTTAGTGCTGGCGCTACTCGCCTGGGGCGGGGTGTTGCTCGCCGGCCACAGCGCGGTGGCACAAGCCTGGTTGGCGAGCGCTGTGGTTATTTATGCTGGTTGGGCACATTTGCAGAATAAGGCGACCATAGGCTCGCTCAATGGTTTGCTGAACAATGCGTTTACCCATGAGCTGGCCGCACTGAGTTACACCGACGATAAAGGCGCAGTCGGTCAACTCAAGGTGGCGATTTTAAGCAGTGTTGCGCATCTGGGAACTGTCATTAGCCGCATTGAAAACGCGGCAAAAAATGTGGCCCATGAAACCGACGCCGGCTTTACCCTGACCCAGGGCACCCGCTCTGAAATTGAATGCCAGCAGGCCGAAACCCTGCAGGTGGCCACGGCCATGAATGAAATGACCACCACCATTGCCGAAGTATCCCGGCACGTGAACGACACCGCCGTGTCTGCCGATACCGCCAATGGCCTGGTGGCACAAGGTACCGCCATTGCCGAGGTGACCAAGCGCTCGATCGAAACCCTGCGCAACACGGTCACCGATATCAGCCAGTCGGTGTCGGCAGTCTCTGAGCAAACCGTCAATATTGCTAAGGCGGCACAAATGATTGAGCAAATTGCCGAACAAACCAACCTGCTGGCGCTGAATGCCGCCATTGAAGCCGCCCGTGCCGGTGAGCAGGGCCGAGGCTTTGCCGTGGTGGCCGATGAGGTGCGTAACCTGGCGCAACGTACTCAGCAGTCTACCCAGGAAATTTACAGCATAGTGAACGAGCTGACCGCCCGGGCCGATAACGCGGTGAAGGTGGCTAATCAAGGGGCTGCCAATGCCGAAGAAGGCGTGGCTCGGGTCGTTGAAAGCGGTGTGATGCTGAATGGTATTTCCGACGCGGTGGGCAACATTGCCAGTATGTCCACGCAAATGGCGGCGGCGGTAGAGCAACAAGCCCATGTTGCCGAAGACATTAACCGCCAGGTCGTGAATATTTCCGGTTTGGCGGATTCCAGTGCCGACAGTGCGACCAAGGCGTCCAGCTCTCTCACTTACTTGAAGAGCATTGCCGGCGACCTGCACGAGCTGGTGGTTCGTTTCAAGCAGGCTTAACGCCTGAACAGGGCAGAGGCAGGGATGAGCTTTAACCCTGACTCTGCTCTGTCTATTCGATAGACGTTGCGCCGCGTCATACTTCTCTCGATAATAGTGCCTTGTAATCGGTATTTGAGAGAAAATAATGAAAGCGACCTGCGCGCTTGGCGCCTATCTCAAACAATCCACCCGGACGGCACACCAAGCGCTGGATCAACATCCGCTGTTGCGGCCTTTGGTTCAGCCCAGGTTGCAGCCATCAGACTACAGGCGTGCACTTCGGGCGCTGTATCCTGCTCAATATCATTTGGAAGATACGGTGCGCGACGGGCTAGACCGTTTGCAGCTGCACTATCCTTTATTGTTGCGTGCTCCTCTGCTGGCCGATGATCTCGTGGCCCTGGGGCTCGATATACCTGCCCATGAAGAGACCTTGACGTTAACTCCCTCAATGCGAAATGTAACCCGTATTGGCCATCTGGTGGGACTGCTGTATGTGCTGGAAGGTTCCCAGCTGGGTAGTCGAGTGATAGCGCGTAATATTCACCGCACCCTGGGCCCGCAGATGGCGAGTGAGTATTTTTCCGTTGCCGAAGAAGCCAACAGCTGGCAACATTTTTGGCAGTTTGCCGAGCAGCATTGCCCCGAAGCACAATGGTCCGCGGCAGCCCAGGCGGCCGATAATGCATTCCAGCTGTTTGCACTCTGTCTTGATGTTGCCCAGACGACGGACTCCTTTACTACCGCTTGAGATAACGTTTCTCTTAATTAGAAGAATTGATCGTGCCCCCAAAGTTAACCCCCGAACTCGCGGCACTGCAGGCGCAGTGCAACAGAGAAATAATACATACTCCCGGTGCCATACAGCCTGGGGGCTGCTTGCTAAGCCTGGATCTCGAGCAAAATACCGTACTGCAGGTGAGCGCCAATATCGAGCAGTGGCTGGAGGTGAGTGTTGAACAGGCGCTACAGATGACCCCTGTGAGTCTGCTGGGTGATCCTTTGATCAAACGTGTGCGCCAGGGGCTGCAGCATAAAGAGCGTTTGCAGGGCCGTGTCAGCCTGACCCGTCAGCGTGGTGGGCGACGCTGTCGTTTTAGCGGGATAGTCTATCGTCATCGCCAACGGGTGGTGGTGGAGCTGGAGCAGATAGCAGGTATGTCGGAGCGGCGCCTGCTGCCAGCGGTCAATGAGTGGCTTAATGGCCTTGCCGAGACCAACACCGAAGAGGCGTTGTTGCAGTTGCTGGTGACGGCGGTGCGCAGTCTCACGGGGCATGACAGAGTCATGGTGTATCAATTTGATGCAGACTGGAACGGCACCGTGGTGGCCGAAAGCCGCAGTCAGGCAGCGGAAAGTTACCTGGGACATTCGTTTCCGGCCAGTGACATACCGCCTCAGGTACGGGCCAAGTATCAGAAAAATACGGTGCGCAGCATTCCCGATGCCACGGCGGACAGGGTGCCCCTGGTGCCTGCGCAGGATGCCAGGGATCCGACTCCCCTGGATTTGTCGCTTGGCATACTGCGGGCGGTGGCTCCCTCGCATCTGGAT
This sequence comes from Oceanisphaera marina, assembly GCF_014643915.1. Classification (GTDB taxonomy): domain Bacteria; phylum Pseudomonadota; class Gammaproteobacteria; order Enterobacterales; family Aeromonadaceae; genus Oceanimonas; species Oceanimonas marina. The sequence continues at coordinate 94,701 of NZ_BMKE01000005.1, read as the reverse complement.
TACACTCGCAATATGGGAGTCAAGGCAACGCTGTCGGTGGCCATGCAGGATCAACAACATTTATGGGGGTTATTGGCCTGCCACGGCCTGGAACCGGCTCCCTTGTCTCCCCTGGTTCGCGATGAGGTCTGCACCCTGGTGCACATGGCCACCCAGCGGCTGTTCTTGCTCAAGGCGCGCGCCGAAACTCTGTATTTACAGCGCGTGCATGACTGCCGTGAGCGGCTGGCCGAGGCACAGATGAACCTGCTGGATCCGGGGCTGCTGTTATTGCAAAGTCAGGAATGGCTGGAGTTGTTCAATGCCAGCGGGTTGGCACTGCTCAAAAATGGCGCAGCCTACAGTATTGGCCAGGCGCTTCCCCAGGCCGAGTTGCTCAAGATAGGCGCTTGGTTGAGTCAGCATCATAATAGCACCGGCGTGTGGAGCAGCCAGCATTTGGCCGGCACACCGCTGGCGGCTGCCTGTGATCTTGGGGAGGTGTGTGGCTTGCTGGCGGTACCTTTGCCGGTGGATGCCATACCGCAAAACTGGCTGTTGCTGTTGCGCGGCGAGCGCCTGAAAAGTTATCGCTGGGCCGGCTGGCTGCAAGCGCAGTCTTATTACGATCAGGGACGGTATCAGCTGTCGGCCAAGCGTTCGTTTGATGCCTGGGTCGAGCTGGTACGTGATCAGAGCGAGCCCTGGCTGCCTCATGAGCAAAAGGCGGCACAGGATATTGGTGATGACTTGCGCGTTACTATTCTGATGAGGGCCATCAGCACCTTGAATGAACGGCTGACCAAGGCCAATCGCAGCCTGGAAGAGTTGGCCTGCACCGATGCCCTAACCCAGGTATGGAATCGCTACCGCATCGAGCAGGCCATTGAGCGAGACATTCAGCTGGGCGAGCAATTGGGTCAGCCATCGGTCTTGCTGTTGTTGGATGTGGACTTCTTCAAGTCCATTAATGATCAATACGGCCACGAGGTGGGCGATGCGGTACTGGTGACCTTGGCGGACATCCTTAGGCACAGCCTCAGAGAGACAGACTCCCTGGGTCGTTGGGGGGGAGAGGAGTTTGTGATCCTGGCGTCCGGTTGCAGCCTGTCGGATGGACAGGCCCTGGCCGAGCGGATCAGAACAGCGGTGTCTGACATGCAGTTTGATCAGGCCGGTACCGTGACCCTGAGCATAGGGGTCAGCCAATGGCAGCCCGGCGATCAGCGCAGCCAATGGGTGGATCGCGCCGACCAAGCCATGTATGCCGCCAAGCAGGGCGGGCGCAACCGGGTCGTGATCGAAGCGGCTCTCGACGTTTAACGCTGTTTTCGCTGGCCTTAGCTGCCGGCGGAAAACACCAGCGTCTTGAGCCCTGCCTCCGGATTGATGTCGGCAAATTCGGGCGGATTGTCCAGTCGCTCGACAAACTGCAGGCTGGGCGCATGCTCGGCCATGTTGTCGATTAAAAACTGGCTGGGAATGTCGGGGTCGTTGACGCAGGCCAGCACCTGACCGTTTTCAGTCAGTAGTTCGGGCAGTCGCCGCAAGATCTTGTGGTAATCCTGAGTCAGCGCAAAGCTGCCTTTTTGAAAGGACGGTGGATCGATAATGATCAACTCATAAGGCCCCAATTTGCGTACCTTGCCCCAGGATTTGAACAGTTCATGGCCCAAAAAAGTCACCTTTTTCAGATCATGGCGGTTTAACCTGTGATTGTCTCGGCCTCGACTGAGCGCCGCCCTGGCCATGTCCAGATTCACCACCTGGCTGGCGCCACCGGCAATGGCCGCCACCGAAAAGCCACAGGTATAGGCAAACAAATTCAACACCCGTTTGCCCTGGGCGTGCTGGCGCACCCAGTCACGCCCCAGGCGCATGTCCAGAAACAAGCCGTGATTTTGATTGCGGCCCAGCTCCAGCTGATATTTCAATGCCTGCTCACACACCACAGGCCGTGGCTCAAGCTCCCCCCAGAGAACTTCGACCGGCGCACCGGGTCGGCTGCGATGTTGCAATAACACCGCCCGCGCGCCACTGTCTGACCACGCGGTTTGCTGGGTAAAAGACACTAGCAGCTTGCTAAGTTGAGCTAAAAACGCCGGTTCCGGCTCTTTGAACAAGGATACCCATAGCTGATCACCCAGCCAGTCGGCGGTAAGCTGCTCCAGGCCTGGCCAGCACCGGCCGCGACCGTGAAACAAGCGCCGCAGCTCTGTTGGGCCTTGAGCCTGCTGCTCGGCAAAGCGCAGTGCAAGTTCGGTATTAAAAACGGGTAGGGCGTGGGTGTCCATCAGACTCTCGGCTAGCAAAATAGCCCGCTATATTAGCGAGCCGCGCACCATAAGACTACCGTGCGTGTCGCCTAGCCCTTGACCGACTTGTTACGGCGTTGATTGGCGTTGCGTCTGTTGGCCTGTTTATCACGGGGCGGGCGCTTGCTGCGCACATCACTGGCGGGCTGATCCGTTACCGGAAAACCGGGCAACGCCTGCAGCGGCAAGGCTTCACCGGTCAGCTCACGAATCGCGGCCAGCGCACCGGCTTCACCATGACACACCAGGGACACCGCCACGCCTGTTAAGCCGGCCCGAGCGGTACGGCCCACGCGGTGTACATACACAGGTGCACTGGGTGGCAGATCCAGGTTAACCACTACCGGCAGGGCCGTCACGTCGATACCGCGCGCCAGTAGGTCGGTGGCCACCAGTACCTTGATGTCACCGTTTTTAAAGGCCAGCAATGCCTGCTCGCGCTCGGTCTGGTCTTTCTCGCCGTGCAAAGCCCGCGCTTGAATACCGGCTTTATTGAGTTTTTTGGCGACTGCATCGGCACTGTCGCGAGCATTAATAAACACCAACACCTGTTGTTGGTTAAGTTGTTCTTGCAACAGCTTAATCAAGGCCTGTGCTTTGCTGCCTTTATTCACCAGATAACAGGTTTGTGATACGCCCTCGACCACGCTGTTTTGGCTCCCCACGGCAAAACGATGAGCATTAGGGGCTAGCTGCGTGAGCTGCGTTGCCAACTCGTCGGGCAAGGTGGCAGAAAACAACAACTGTTGTTGCAGGGAGGGCATGGCGGCCATCAGTTTTTGTATATCCGGCCAAAAGCCCATTTCCAGCAAGCGATCTGCCTCATCCAGGACCAGGTGCTGCACGGCTTTCAACGAGATCAGCTTTTGCCTGAGCAAGTCCAGTAACCGGCCCGGCGTAGCAATCACTACTTGTGCGGGCCTTTCATTAAACTCCGCGATTTGTTGCTCCACGTCTACGCCGCCACACAGAGTGGTCAAGGTCAACGACACGCTTTGTGCCAGGGGACCAAGCACGGTACTGATTTGAGCGGCCAGCTCGCGGGTAGGCACTATCACTATGGCGCGCATATGGGCCCGGCTGTAGGGCGCGGTAATGAGGTCGCTTTTGTTCTCCGCTGCTGTTTGGGCTATCTCTTGTTGTTCTGTTAGTCGTTGCAACAGGCCCAAGCCAAAGGCCAGGGTTTTGCCACTGCCGGTAGGGGCCAATGCCAGCACATCCTGGCCCTCGATGATCGAAGGCAGCGTTTGTTGTTGTACGGCGGTGGGCACTTGGCATTGTGCGGGCAGGGCCGCCAGCAAGCCGGGGTGAAGATTAAAGGCACTAAAAGTGAAGGATTCAGGCATGGTAATACACTCATCAAGAATACGTGCATTAACCACACGCATGAATAACATCTACCGGCAGCAGGCCGCCAATAGGCAAAAAAGCAAGACGCGCAGTGTAACAGCGCTGCTTTGCAAGTAAACCATATCGTTAAAGCGACTATTGCTAGTATAAATGTCTAGTCTGCGTGGTTTGGCCCCGGGGAATTTTGATACTGTGCAGCATAAAATTCTGCTCGGGTTGAATTTTGTTGGTTTATCAAACAGTCTGTCGTCGAGCGACGGGTAAACAGCGGCATCATAAGCCGATTCCATTGAGTACTTATTAATGCGGTTATTGTATGAGTGAACGTATGCCAATAACCGCCGTTTAACGCCAGACATTGAAACGATCTGCTATCACCGAGGCTGAAGAGGGGCCCCGGTGATGACTACTTTATAGGGGTGATAACCAACGTTGCGCCAAGGGTTATCCTGCGGTCAGCTTGTCTTGCACGCTGGTCACCTTGTCCGCCATGGTCTGCTCCCGGTCAATCCGGGTGCCGACTTTCATGTGGCTGGTAATGCGCACCGCACCGGCCGCATGAAGATCCTCGTGGCATCGTTTTACCGCCGCCATCACCTGTTCCCATTCGCCTTCAACGTTGGTGCCATAGCCATGCATGCTGTGGGTAAGGCCGGCCTCTTCAAATATCTTCTGGCACATGGCCACATAAGGTGAAACCGAGGTGCCCACGCCGCCGGGCGACACCATGATATCCATTAAAACGTACATCAGCATTTTCCTTGTTTTTGAAGAATGACATCATCTTCAACTCAGAGTAGGCGCAGTAACAAGAGCCAGTCATACCCTATGTAGGGGCCAGTCTGCCAACAAAGCATTATGCCAACATACATTTTGAATTAACTATTATGCTGGCGCCGAGTTCAGGCGCCATACCCATACACGGCAACGTAATGGCAACTGGTGCCGACCATCACCCATAAATGCCAGATAAAGTGACCAAAGGGCAGGTGATCGTCGAATACAAAAAACACCACCCCTAGGGTATAACTGATGCCGCCGGCCACCAGCCAGTAAATGCCGGGCAGCGGCATGGCGGCCAGCAGCGGCTTGAAGGCAATCAGGATCACCCAGCCCATCAGCAGATACAGGGTAGTTGAAAAGGCCATCGGCAAATGCTGCGCGAAAATCTTCAGCAAGACGCCCATCAAGGCCAGGGCCCACACCACCCCAAACAAACTCCAACCCCAGGCGCCGTTCAGAGCACCCAGCAGCAGGGGAGTGTAGGTGCCGGCAATAAGAATGAAAATGGCGCAGTGCTCCAGCACCCGAAAAGCATGTTTGGCCTTGCCCACCGGCAAACCGTGATACAGGGCAGAAGTGAGATACAGGAAGAGAATACTGGCGGCAAACAGGCTGGCGCCGGCGATAAAGAAGGCATCGCCCGTAATATAAGCCCTATGCACCAGCAAGGGGGTGCCGATTACGCCGGCAACAAAGGCGACTGCGTGACTGATGGCATTGGCGGTTTCTTCCGCCCGGGTCTGGTGGCGGGAGTATCCCTTGCGATGAAACATGAACAGCCTCCTGAACGGTGAGCCATGCGCTATTTACGTCATATCCGTGGCGTGGGATCAAGAGGCAAGCCATGACAATAAAGTTATGCCAACATACCAATTTTAAAACTGAGTTAAATCGACATGTAAGAACTACTTACTCATATTATAAAAGTGTTCCTCTGTAACATATCTTTGGCTTACCTATAGTAGGTAGCTACGTCAGGATCTTGCCAACCATAGCATCCAGCCTGGTTTTTACGGCTTCATAGTGGGGCATGACTTGCTTGAGTAATCGATAAAACCGTTCACTGTGATTATGCTCGGCAATGTGACACAGCTCGTGCAAAATCACGTAATCAACACATTCACGAGGTGCTTTTACCAAATGTGGATTGAGTGTTAGCCGCCCCTGAGGTGAGCAGCTTCCCCACTGGGTTTGCATGGTAAGAATACGAATGGGCGGGCGGCCTGTTACCCATAATGCCTGATCCAGCATGACGTCCAGCCTGCGGGCAAATACATCCCTGGCCTTGTGCCGGTACCAGTCATTCAGCAAGGCCTGCACTTTATCGGGGTTTTGCTCGCGAACCGACACTTCCAGGCTACCACGCAGCAATTTAACCCCTTGTTTATGCTCAGGCGAAGCGATGACTTTCAGTTGATACTGCTTGCCCTGGTAGTAATGGCTTTCACCACTGATATAGCGTCGCTGGGTCACATGCTCCTGTTGGGCGCGAAACTCCCTGAGCTGCTGATAGATCCAGCGGGCCCGTTTTTTCACCGCTTGCAAGACGTCTTCATCGCTGGCATGCACTGGCGCCTGCACCAGCACCCGGCAATCCGGCTGCACCTTGATCAGTACCCGATCTACCTTGCTCTGACGGTGACTGCGTTCAACACAAATCCGCTCATCACCATAATAAAAACACAGGGTGCCGGGCGCGGGCGGCGAATCGGGTAGGGCAATGGCAACACTCATCATCTTAAACGCCACTTCGCCCAACGCGGGTGATTTGCACCACGGCTTCCACAATATTCCTGGCTTGGTTCATACCACCGCCGATGGCTTTGCACTCTTTGAACATCAGCGGTAACAGCTGCTTGCGGATCTCGGCCTCGATATTCTGCGGATTGATGGAGTTTTCCGCCACGGCGGCACTCACGGCGTCATCCAGAGTGAAGGCAAGCCCAACCCATTTGTCCTGTACCTGCTCGTCTACCAGAGTGAACACCTCGGGCAAATGCTGCTTGAACAAGCCAAAGTAGGCCTGAGCATGAGGGTGCCCGGCAAAGGCGTTGGGCAACTCGTCCAGATGGCGCTGTTTTACCTGTTGCTCGAAATCATGAAACATCAGGTACTGCTTGAGCGGGTGATCGAACAGCTTTTCGGCCTCTTCTATGGCTTGCAGCAGCAGTTTGGAGAAGGCTTGCTGGGCGTAGGGATCATCACGCAGCTCTTGCTCAATCATCCGGGTCACCCGGGTTTTGATGATATCCGTTTCGTTACGGGTCTTGTCGTCGTTCCACTGTTCCGGCTGCTGCTGGCCCATGTTGCCCACTTCGTAGGCGCCCTGAGCGTCTTTGATCTCAACCCCGACCACATGCTTGTTCAGCAGCTTCTTCACCTCATCCGCATAGGTGTCGTAATCAATGCTTTCACCGGCATCCTGTTTGACCAGCTGCCGCAGACTGGACAGTTGCTTGACGGTTTCCTTGTAATGACGACGGTCGTCTTCACTGAAGCTACTGTCTTCAAAGAAACTGGCGGATTGCAGCGCCACTTTCAGGCAGCTGGTAAACTCGCTCAAGGCTTCGTAAAAATCTTCCCGGCGTTTCAGGTTTACATCCACCATCTCTATATTACTACCGGCTGAAGGCTCTTTATTACCACCGGCCGAGGGCTCCCCATTACGCGTTTCAAGCCGAGGCACCAGCACCTGGCGCAATTGCTCGATGTCGTTCTTGTTTTTGACCTCGGCAAAAATAGCCCACAGGGTACTGTAGAGCAGCGGTAGCCGTTTGTATTCCGTGCTCATCGGGTTGTAGAGACCGTCGATATCATCGATGTCGTAACCGCCCTGGGTGCGAGAGGCCAAATCCTGATATTTACCAATGGTGGTATCCAGCTCGGCCAGAATGCCGCGATAGTCGATCAGCAGGCCGAATTGCTTGTCGGGATGCAGGCGGTTGACCCGCGCAATCGCCTGGATCAGATTGTGTTCTTTCAGCGGCTTGTCGATATAAAGCACGGTGTTTTTTGGCTCATCAAAGCCGGTGAGCAGCTTGTCCACCACAATCAACAGCTTGAGTGAGTCGTCTTTGTCGAACCGCTCGATAATGGCTTTGGTGTAGTCCTGTTCATCCTGATTGCCCACGTTGTCCTTCCACCATTTCGTCACCTCGGGCATGGCGGAATTATCTACGGCGGTATTGCCTTCACGGGTATCGGGCGCACTGATCACCACGGCACTGTCAAACAGCCCGGCTTCATCCAGATATTGCTTGTACTTGATGGCCGACGCCTTGCTGTCGCAGGCCAACTGGCCTTTCAGACCCTCAACAATGTTGTTGTCGAAGTGATGGGCGATATCCAGCGCTATCAGCTGAATTCGGTTATCGGTGCCGTAAAGCTGACCTTTTTTGGCGAACTTGCGCTTGAGATCGGCTTTCTGTTCGTCGGTCAGCGCCTGGGTGATGCGATCGAACCAGCTGTCGATGGCCCGTTCGTTTACATCGAGGTCCGGAATGCGTTCTTCATACAACAGCGGCGTGACCGCTTTATCTTCTACCGCGCGCTGCATGGTGTAGGCATGCACAATGGGGCCGAACTTGTTGGTGGTTTTGTCGTCTTGCAGCAAGGGCGTGCCGGTAAAAGCCACAAAGGCGGCCCTGGGCAGCGCCTGGCGCATACGAATATGGTTTTCGCCGCCCTGGCTGCGGTGGCCTTCATCGATCAGCACTATCATATCGGCGCTGTCGTTTTGGCATTCGGAGTATTGAGTGGCGCTGTTGAACTTCTGGATCAGCGAAAAAATAATACGTTCTGTTCCCTGGCCGATTTGCTCGGCCAGCCGCTTGCCCGAGGTGGCCATGGCGGCGGCCTTGTCTTTTTTACCCGCCAGCTCACCGCCGGAGGCAAAGGTATTGCTGAGCTGGGTTTCCAGGTCGACCCGGTCGGTGACCACTACAATGCGGCAGGCCTTGAGGCTGTGGTGCAAGATCATCGCCTTGCTCAAAAATACCATGGTGAACGACTTGCCGGAGCCGGTGGTGTGCCAGATAACGCCGCCTTCACGGTTATCAATAGGGCCCCGGGTATTGATGCGCTCAAGCAGCCGCTTGATGCCGAATACCTGCTGATAACGGGCCACTATTTTGCCGGCTTTCTTATCGAACAGGGTAAAAAGGCGAGTCATTTCCAGCAGTCGGGCAGGGGAAAGCAAACTGATCAGCAGCTTGTCTTGCCCGGTCAGCGCCAGCTCGCCGCCCGCCACCAGGCTTTGATACCAGTCCAGATCCTTGGCGGATCTATGGCTAAACAGCGTTGAGCGCTGCGCTTGACTCAGCTTTCTGTTCTTGATGGCCAGCATTTCGGGCTCAAGAATATCTTCTTCCCGCCAGGCGGCCCAAAAGCGGGCAGGGGTGCCACAGGTACCGTAACGGCCTTCATGACCGTTGATCGACAGCAACAACTGGCTGTAGGCGAACAAATGAGGAATTTCATCCGGCCGCTGGTTGCGCAGGCTCTGGGAAATACCTTCCTCAACCGTCGGGCCTTTATTGACATGGCCATCGGGCCGTTTGGCCTCGATCACCACCAGGGGAATACCATTGACGAAACAGACGATATCCGGGCGCCGCGCCTCTAAGCCACCGGAGCGGGTAACGCTAAACTCTTCGGTAAAATGAAACCGGTTATTGGCCGGGTTGTGCCAATCGATGAGCGCCACTGTGGGGTTGGCTTTTTTGCCATCGACAAATTCGGTGACGGAAATGCCGAACAGCAGATGATTGTAGAGCCGCTCGTTGGCCAGCAGCAGACCTTCGTTGAGGGCCGGGCTGCATACCTCGGCAATCAGCTTGTCTATCGCGGTGTCTGACAGCGGTTGCTTGCTACCGGCAAAGGTAAAACGGCGCTTTTCAAGCTCTTCGCGCAGCACGCCCCGCAGCACCACCTGATCCTGCTTGCCACCCCGGGCGGCCAGCGCCTGTTCGGGCGAGAGAAACGACCAACCCAGGTGGGTCAACAGCGCCAGCGCCGGGATTTTGGCACTGTATTCTTCCTGAAATTTGGGTGCATGCTTCATATTATTATTATTCCCTGTGCTCTCAGCCGGGCGGTTATGGCCGCTGCTGTATTGTGGCTACCGGTCATCGCCGGGTAGCTCATTGGTATTTGCGGTTAAGCTCACTCGTATTTATACCAAGCTCACTCCTATTCTGCCGTAGGTTACTCGTATTTATACCAAGCTCACTTGTATATGGGTGTCCATCACCTCCAGCAGGACGCTGTTGGCATCCTGGCCGTACTGGGACGGTACCTGCGACAATTCGGCGTTATCCAGCGAGTAGACCAGCACTTCTTTAACGTCGCTGATCACCAGCGGCGAATGGGTGGTGAGCACAAACTGGCAGTTGGGAAAGGTTGTGGTCAGACGCGAAATAATGCTGCGTTGCCAGGTTGGGTGCAGGTGCATGTCTACTTCGTCAATCAGTACCACGCCGTCACCTGCCAGCGGGTTGGCCAGGCCCGGGTTCATCATGGCCAGTCGCCGAGCTATATCTCCCACCAGTGCCATCAGGGACTTTTCGCCTTGTGACAATTGCAGCACATTGAGGGTTTCACCGTCCTTGTCGATGGACATGTACAGCCGGGGCTTGCGGCGTACCTGAAGGTTGCTGAAACCGGGCATGAAGTTACTGATGGCGGTGCGCACCGCCGTCAGCTGACGATCGCGGGAGGAGGCGCTCAGTTGTTGCAGTTTTTCCCACAGCTCGCTGTCTTTGCCGACCGTTTCCAGCAACTTTCCCAGCATGTCGGCGGAAATCCCCGACTCGTTTTCGCTGTCTTCACGCTCGCGGAACCATTCGAAAAAGCGGCGAAAATCCACCCCGCGATTGAGGGCATTGTCGTAGCCGTCGAGCTGAAGAAAGGTATGTTTTTCCTTTATCTTGAGCGGAATATCCAGCACCACCCGCTCTACCGGATAGAAGGCGATCAGCGGCAAGCTGCCCTGTTCGTTGGCCGTCAGTTCGTTGCGGTAGTGGTCGGCCAGTCGGGTGGCATCCTGAAGCTGGCTGACATGTTGTCCTTTTTTACCCTTGTGGGTTCTGGCCAGCGTCCACTGATACAAGGCATCGCTTTCATCCGCATTCGGGTTGGCGGATTGGCCTTGCTCGTCGACAACTTCTATATCGATGGCCGCCGAGGTAGCGCCATTGAGGATCACTTCTTCGGGTATCGGGCTGCCGCTGCCTTTTTCGCTACGCAGACGGGCCACGAACCAGCTCAAGGAAGTGGCCAGCGCCTTGAGGATGGACGTTTTACCCGCGCCATTGTTACCGATGAGCACGGTCACATTGGAACGCACCTCGGGGGTAGGGGCCAGAGGGACGTTCAGTGACTCGAATCGCCCCAGGTGCCTTAACCGGAACTGTTTGATTTCCATGCTGTTACCCTTTAAGCCGCGTTGTGCTCGACACTAACCCGCCGTTTTCCGGTCAGCAACTGCTGCATCAGTGCCTTTTTCTCCTGCTTCAGGGCGGACAGCTTTTGTTGCAGAATCTCGAGTTCCTTATCGGCGGCGGAGAGCACGGTGGTGATTTTTTGTTGTTCTTCAAGGCTGGGCGGATATTTTATGCTGTACAGGCTCAAGTAGTCTTTTGTAACACGCTTTTGGCCTGCGGAGCCTTGCATGTTTATTTCACCACGGACCCTAAAATTCTTAGTGTTAGTTACATAGTAAATAAACCTGCTACATACATTATCTTTGGCCCGTAATACATGAAACTCAGTGCTGCCAAAACCGATTCCATTTTTCAGGTTTTCAGCATAACCACCTTTTCCATTCTCAAAACAAGGTGTTATTTTTGCGATGAGTACATCATTATCTCTGAATGAGGTAAAACCTTTCTCTACCTCGGTATAACCACGTTCTTCCTGTCTAATGATCTTTGCTTCCTCAGAAACAGCATCCATCGGGATGAAAGATACTTTTTCATCTATAGGAGAACCTTGTTTTTTTGGATTAATAGTACACAGGTCTGATAACTTACCTTCTTTCCACTCCCCACTAAACCTTTCACTCGTATCAGACAGCAGGCGCTGCTTGCCGGTGAGCAGTTGCTGCATCAGGGCTTTTTTCTGCTGCCGGCTGTTGGCGATCAGATGCTCGGTGGTGGTGATCGCCTTGTCCCAGGTGGACAGGAGCTGGGCGATTTTCTTTTGTTCGGGGAGTGGTGGAACGAGTACGGGGAACTCTTTAATTTGTTTAGAGTTTATGCTCGCCAAATTCGTGCTGCGTTTGGCACAACTCAGAAAGTACGTCTTTCCGTAATTACTAGCAGCTAAAGCAGCGAGAAAAAACGAATCCAGTGTTTCCTGATTTGGTCTTACTGCAAATACATGATTCTGGTGTAAGCATGGACTTATTTGGCCTAACCAAACGTCCCCACGGCCTAATTTGTCGAAATCTCCACCTTCGTTCATTAGAACATCACCAAACTTGAGAGAATAACGTTCCAGTTTGGTCCGCTCTATTTCAATTTCCTTCACTTCGTCTAGGTTAATATGCCCATCTTGAACATTAGCCACTCTGAGATATGGCACAGCAATCGGATCTTTTAACCCTGACTTACCTTTGGCCACCCCAGATCTAACTTCCGCGACGGTTTCTAGTGGGACTCGTTTCCATCCATTCGGCACCATTACTCTGTACCTCCGGTACCCGCCGCTCCTGCGCATCCCTGCGCTTGCAGGGCTTGCCCCAGTTCCTTCTGATGTTTTTCTATTCCACTTTTCTGCTCGCATAGCAAAAAGTAAAAACCGGCGTAGATTATCGTGGTTTTAGAGATCATGATTATGCTCCTGCTCAACCAAAGTGGCTTCTATTTCGCGGCGAAGTTCTTCTTCATCAGGTAAATAAAGCTGGTATTTTTGCACGAAAAGCCTGGCATCCATGCCATAGGTAGCATATTCAACCAGCAATTCATCTTTGTCTTTGCTGAGTATGATGCCAATGGGTGGGTTATCGCCCTCTACGTTTTCTTCCGCAGCAAAATAACCCATGTACATGTTCATTTGGCCAATATCATGATGTTTTACATCATTAATTTTTAAATCAATCAATACAAAGCAACGTAGTATACGATGGTAAAAAACAAGATCTACTTTGTAATGAGTGTTATTGAGTGTGATACGATACTGACGCCCTACAAAGGTAAAGCCTTTACCCAGCTCCAACAAAAACTGTTCCAAATGTCTGCACAGGGCACTCTCTAGCTCGCGCTCACTGTAGTGTTCTTGTTCGGGTAAATTGAGAAACTCAAAGACATAACTGTCACGTTGAACGTCTTCTGGCTTGGTTATCAAGGCATTTCGATTAGCTAACTCCAGTATTTCTGCTTTATTTTTGCTGGCGGCAAGGCGAAGAAACAGCCCGCTGTCTTTTTGGCGCTGCAGCTCTCGAACACTCCAGTTGGCCGCTAGGGTTTGTTTGATATAGAAGCTGCGTTCGGCTTCATCACTTATCTTGAGCAGCTCTACATAGTGTGACCAGCTTAAATTGTGCGACACTGTCGCATAATTTTGATTTAGCAGATAAAACTGTCGGAACCGTTGTAAGTTACTGACACTGAAGCCTTTGCCATGTTTGAGTTTCAGATCACGGCTCAGGTTAGCCAGCAGCTGCTTGCCGTATGCCGCACTGGCCTGACCTTGTTGTTCGAATTCCACTATGTGCTGGCCAATTTGCCAATAGGTAGACACCAGACCGGCATTGATTGCCTTTATGGTTTTGGACTGTCCTTGACTAAAGCTGCTGGAAATTTTATCAACTAATTTCTCATAGTGCTGAGTCGTTGGCTTACTCATAACCCAGCTCCTTCAGATACTTGGCCATCTCGGTTTCCAGCTCGGTCAACTGGGTTTGCAGTTGCAGCCGTTCGGCGCGCACCGCCAGCAGATCGATCTCTTCCTCTTCTTCAAAGGTATCGACGTAGCGGGGGATATTGAGGTTGTAGTCGTTGTCCTGAATCTCTTTCAGGCTGGCCAGATAGGCGTACTTGTCTACGGTGTCGCCATTGCGGTAGCTGGCGACGATTTTCTGGATGTTGGCTTCCGCCAGCAGGTTCTGGTTTTTGCCTGCTTTGAACTCTCTGGATGCGTCGATAAACAGCACCTTGTCGTCGACCTTCTGCTTCTTGAAAATCAGGATGGCGGCGGGGATGCCGGTGCCGTAGAACAGCTTTTCCGGCAGGCCGATCACCGCGTCCAGCAGGTTTTCGTCAATCAGCTGTTTGCGGATTTTGCCCTCGCTCGAGCCGCGAAACAGCACGCCGTGGGGCACCACCACGCCCATGCGACCGCCGAGTTTGGAAGAGGAGGCGGGCTTGAGGGTGTCAATCATATGCAGAATAAAGGCGTAGTCGCCCTTGGTCTTGGGCGGCACGCCGCGCTTGAAGCGGCCGAACTTGTCGGAGGCGGCGTCTTCATGGCCCCATTTGTCGAGCGAGAAGGGCGGGTTGGCGGTGACGATATCGAACTGCATTAACTGACCGTTATTATCCAGCAGCTTGGGGTTGCGAATAGTGTCGCCCCATTCGATTTTGTGGTTGTCTTCGCCGTGCAGAAACATGTTCATCTTGGCCAATGACCAGGTCGATCCGATGGCCTCCTGACCATAGAGCGCATACTGCTTGCTATCGTGATAGTGGCGAATTTTATTGGCGCACTTCATCAGCAGCGAGGCCGAGCCACAGGCAGGGTCGCAGATGCTGTCGCCGGGCTGCGGCTCCAGCAATTCGGCCATTAGATCAGACACTTCCGGCGGGGTATAGAATTCACCGGCTTTCTGGCCGCCACTGGCGGCAAAGTTCTTGATCAGATATTCATAGGCGTTGCCGATCACATCCAGGGTGCCCACGCGGCTGGGTTTGAGGTTCAGCTCTGGCTTGGCGAAGTCTTCCAAGAGGTGGCGCAATATGGTGTTCTTCTGCTTTTCTTCACCCAGGCGATCGGTATTGAACGAGATATCCTGAAACACGCTCTTGCCGGCGTCTTTCAGCTTGGTGCCGTTGGCTTCTTCAATGGAATGCAAGGCCTGATCGATACGCTCGCCGTTACCGGGTTCATGACGACGATTCCACAGGGCATAAAAGCTGGCATCGCGCGGCAGCACGAAGCGCTCATTTTTAAGCATTTCTTCTATCAGCTCGGGCTCGTCGCCGTATTCGGCCTGGTAGCCATCGTAGTGATCCTGCCATACATCCGAGATGTACTTGAGAAACAGCATGGTGAGAATGAAGTCTTTATAGGTGTCGGCACTGATGGTGCCACGAAAGGTATCGCAGGCATTCCACAGCGCCTTGTTTACCTGCTCCTGGCTGACCTGATCCTGGCTGACCTGCTCCTTGCGGACACGGTCGGCCGCGCTAAGGGCGCTGCCCTGATTGGAGTTGTTTTTCTTGCTCAAGGCGGTGTCGTTCATGGTTGTTCCTGGCTATAAAAGCGAAAACGTGGCGGCTGGCCATGATAATGCCAGCTCAATTCAATACGTGGGCATGTGGTGCTATAAAGGTGCGAGCATGTGCTGGCTTAACCGAGCACTTTACACCGCACATCACGGTTGGCAAGTCGCTGATCGATAAAAGGGGATATTTGGTTAAAGTTCAGCCTTAAGGTGCACCAAGGCCAGATAACAGCAGGGCGCCTGACTGTTTTAATGGCCAGGATAATAGTGGCCAGCAATGCGCAGCACCACTGCATTATGGTAAATAGGTTTTAAAAAGGAGAATAGATGGAACAGCGTGATCGATTTTTGGGGGGTTTGCTGGGGTTGGCCTGTGGCGATGCGGTGGGCACCACGGTTGAATTTAAACCCCGCGGTACCTTTACGCCGTTAACCGATATTTTACTGGCCGCCAATCTGGGCGATGACGCCGACACCACGGCGGCCATTTGTGGCCAGGTAGCCGGCGCCTTCTATGGCAAGTCCGGCATACCTGCCACCTGGTTAGCGCGTTTGATCCAGCGTGAAGAGATTAGCCAGTTGGCCGACAGCCTTTATCAACAGGCCATGCAAAAGTCATGAAGAGCAGGGCGCCTAGCTGAACTTATACCAATCTAAGTAAAAACATGATCGATTTTAAAGCTCGGAACGAAAGGCAACAGAATCACCTCCCGCGACACGCCATAAACCCATGGGGGCTCGGGAAATGCCTTCCTTGGCATTTCACGGTCGTGGGAGCCGAACTCTGTTGCCTCTCCTTAAGCACCGAGTTGTCTGCTGGGCGTTCCCACAGGCGACGCCTCAGCACAGGGGCGGATGAAGGGGTCTACTCAGGCGACCATCACATGACAGGACGTCATGTGCTGAGCGTCGCAGGGATGCGGTTCAGCGTGTCGGTGGAGTAGCACCTTCGTTCGACCTTTACAGGGTAGCTACATAGATCAGTTAGTTTTCCAGTTTGGTATTACTTGCCTTTGCCGGGTTATATGACAGTTACTGCTCTGCGTCTGCTTCTTCATCATCTGCGGCATCAACAATGGAGGTGTCCCAGACGTTGGTGTTTTTGAACAACAGCAGCGTTTGTTGATATTTAGCGAGTCGTTTTAGCTCCTGGCCGTCTTCTTCGGCCTTGGCCATTTCAATGGCGCCGTTGAGGGCGACGCTTAACATATCGAGCACCAGCGGTTTTTCCTGCTTATTGCTGCCCATCAGGCCCAGTAGCAGGGTGCCATCTTCCAGGTGCTGGTTGCTCATCAACTGCACCACCACATCCTGTCTGCCTTGGGGCATTTCTTCCAATTGCAGCTCTATTTCTTCCAATACCTGACAGAAGGCGTCTTTAAAGAAGCCTTTCAGCTCTATGGTGGTGCGATAATCCATGGTTAACGTCCGGTTGAAAATGGCCTTTAGAATAGGCGATGAGTGTGAGGCTGTTGCTGACTTTCAACAAGTTAATTTTTGAGTGGCGCGACTGAGTGATGACGGTATCGTCGGTATTATGGTAAATAGCAATACAAAGCGGACGGCTTGCCGCCGAAACTGAGAGTAAGCGCAGTGTCAGGCGTAACGCGAAATACAAGGGAAACTCGGCTCACTCGACTAAACTCTTGATAGCTATTGCTATATGAGAGCCACAGAACAGGAGAATTGTTATGTATGACAACATTCATGGTATGGAAATGTCGGCTATGGGACCACTTATGATGTTGGTCATGGCAGCCGTGGTGGTTGTGCCTTTTTGGGTTATCTTTTCTAAAGCGGGTTATTCGAAGTGGCTAAGCCTGCTGATGGTGGTTCCAATCGTAAACGTGATTCTGTTGTATTTTCTTGCGTTTAGTAAATGGCCGAACCCAGGGAATCGAAATACGTAACCAGGGTCTAGCGCCATGACCATCGAGATGACGTTCATCTGTATGGTGCACAGCCAGGCCATATGACCATGCAATCAAAGTCGGGACAGCATGCTGAACGGCAGTACAGGCAGTATGATGTTGCCAGCCGAAACCGACAGACCAGAATCATATGTGAATAATCATGTAAAACTGGAGTTCACACATTGGCAGAAAGCGCTCAAACCTGACATTATGTAACTTCGCATAATGTATATTATGTTAAATAGAGTTTATTGAAGCCAAATACGATACCTGGCTTCTGATGATAATGTGAACTGTTAGCGCTCTTTGATGTGTAACCTGTTCAATTGTTTACTGACGGCACTTTCGTGTCGCTCTATCTTGCCGGTGTGCAAATATTGCGACGTGGTATCTATGCTGTCGTGGCCGGCATCGGCCTGCACATGGGACAACGGCCGACCGTTCAAATTGATGTCGTGAGTAATGCCGGTATGGCGGATGCTGTGTACGGTCAGGCTGCGCATTTCACTGGCATCATGATCGAAACCATCGGCTGCGGCATGGTCGGCGGCGGCAGTAATCAGTTCGTCAAGCAAATCACGGAGTTGGCGAACCCCCAGGTTGGCATTGAGTAAACCCTGGTCGCGCCCTCGTCCGGCGGCCTTGTGTCGTATAAACAAGGGCGTTGCTTCGTTGGGCGCCGGCAAGGGTGACAGTTTCAAGGCCTGCCGATATTGCTTCAGTGCTTCGAGTAGTTCACGAGATACGGCAACGGTACGCTTTTTACCGCCTTTGCTGATGGGAATATGAAAGCTCCAGATGCCGGTGTGACTATCACGACGAAATTGGCTCATTACAGGTGAAAAACCGGGTCTGGCAGCCACTTCCGAAATACGCAGATAGCAGCCATACATCAGCGAGATTAAAAACAAGGTGCGTTGATGCCGCTCCGGGTTTTGTTCTGCCAGTTGATGGGCGGTGCTCATCACATAAGACCATTGCAAATCACTGAATACCCGCACTTCATCCACATCATTCATGCTGGCTATCACCATGGGGCTGGAGCCAAAACGACTGTGGCGCATCCACATTACGGCGGGATTGCGCTCGGTCACTTCTTCGTTAATCAGGTAGCTATAAAAGGAAGACAAGATCGCTATCTTGGTTTTCAGGGCCTTGTCACTTAACTGATATGGCTGAACTGTACCGTCTTGTTTTTTTCCTAAAAACGGGCGCCATTGGGGATTCGGCTGACGTTCTCCCCAGTCTTTGTTCAGCGTGAACTGGGCTACGTTATGATACGCAATCAGGGCCTTGGGCGGTGCCAGGCAATAATCAACGTAACGATTGATCCCTCGTCGATTAAGATCAACGGGTGACATCTGCTCGACGTCGAAGCACCAATGTAGAAAGGTGGTGAGTTCGCTGCGATAGGTTTTGTAGTTGTTTTCACTGAAACGGCTTTCCAGCAACCAGTCTACCGCATGTTCATAGATAAAGGCGGCATCAGGCACCTTACTCAGGGTGATATCGGCAATGTGCTGATTAACAACGCTGTTTCCCTCTTCCAGGTATTGAGGGGCATCGAATAGTGGTAGTACGTTAGCAGTCATAAGTCGCGTCAAGTTGTGCAGTCTGTATGTTTATACAGTATATCTCGTTGTGAACTTGTTTACCTAGTGACGGCGGTTAAAGCTAATGCCGATAAATACAGTTATCGGCATCAAACACAGCTGTCAGCGATCAGATTATACAAACTACAGAGCCTGTGTTTTACGCTATCCGTTAAAGCCCAACCGAGACCCTAATGTGCATCAGGAAGATGGCTGAAAATCAAAAAGACGGTGTCAGTTTTTAGCTGGTCGCTTACGGCTGACCGCTGCGCGGCTAGCGTGCCACTTCAAACAGAAACTTGAACTGTTGCGTTTCGCCCTGCTGCTCTATATCCACTACCCAGGCCCAGATCATGCTGCGCTCGGTACAGGCGCCGACCAGGGCTTGCCCTTGCCAGTGGCCAGGTGCATCTTGCTGGATCAACGCCGGCAAGGTGCCCATGTACATGCTCTGCCCTTCTAAACGACTGCTGGTTACGTTAGCCTGAGGGTCAGACAGCGTTAACGCGAGCTGAAATGGTGACTCGGGTTGTAATGTGTCTGCCGTTAATTGTGCTGTCGCCCACAAATCCCTCTGCTGCACTCGACATTCTTTGTGACCTATGTCGCAAATATCAACATTAGCAACACCTAATTCAGGCCCGGTATCATCGTTTTTATAGGTTTTAAACCAGAACGCAGCCACTAATACCGCGAGTACTAACAAGATTTGTCCCAATTTCGGGCCGGTCAATCTATCTCTCATGCTTATTTTGTTCCTGTATTGCACACAATCCACTGCCCTGTTTGATCTTGATCAAGGTAGTTTCCTATGCCTTCTGAGGCGGGTTAAGTGGTAATCATATTACTGTTTATACTGTTATTTTTGTAGCTACTCATTTATCATCCCACCTGCAGCCAGCGCTCTCGACTTCTTGATTCCCCGTTGTTAATAACAGGTTAATTAAGTAACCGGGCGTGCGGATGCCACAAATGAAGCGGTTGTCTTAAATTCTTCCGACGTGTTTACCTTGCAGTGGGCACAAACCTGATAACAGCAGTGGAAGCGGAACTATAACGATGAGTCAAACTAATAATCAACCAAACTACAATTATACTGTAGTTCGCCAGTTCACGGTGATGACCGTGATCTGGGGTATCGTAGGTATGTCGTTAGGTGTGCTGATTGCAGCACAGCTGATCTGGCCTGCCCTCAACTTTGAAACACCCTGGCTAACTTATAGCCGATTACGTCCACTACACACTAACGCGGTTATTTTTGCGTTTGGGTGTAGCGCCCTGATGGCCACGTCGTTTTATGTGGTGCAACGTACCTGTCAGGTTCGCCTATTTGGTGGTCCGCTGGCATCGTTCGTATTCTGGGGCTGGCAGGCTATTATTCTGGCGGCAATTATTACCTTGCCTCAGGGTTATACCTCCTCCAAGGAATATGCCGAACTGGAATGGCCAATCGATATTGCCATCGCCATCGTCTGGGTATCTTACGCTGTCGTGTTCTTTGGAACCTTATACAAGCGTGCGACCTCGCACATTTACGTGGCGAACTGGTTCTACGGTGGTTTTATTCTGACCATTGCCGTACTGCATATCGTTAACAGCATGGCAATACCGCTCACCGGTTTGAAGTCTTACTCCATGTACGCCGGTGCAGCCGATGCGATGATTCAGTGGTGGTACGGTCATAACGCCGTAGGCTTCCTGCTGACAGCTGGCTTTTTGGGTATGATGTATTACTTCGTTCCCAAGCAGGCAGGTCGTCCGGTTTATTCCTACCGTTTGTCTATCGTGCACTTCTGGGCGCTGATCACCCTGTATATCTGGGCCGGTTCTCATCACCTGCACTACACTGCCCTGCCCGACTGGGCTCAGTCACTGGGTATGGTCATGTCTCTGATCCTGTTCGTTCCTTCCTGGGGTGGCATGATCAACGGTATTATGACGCTGTCGGGTGCCTGGCATAAACTGCGTTATGACCCTATTTTGCGCTTCTTGATCGTGTCTTTGTCGTTCTACGGCATGTCCACCTTCGAAGGCCCAATGATGGCCATCAAAACCGTTAACGCCTTGTCTCACTATACCGACTGGACTGTAGGTCACGTGCACTCGGGTGCCCTGGGCTGGGTTGCCATGATTTCCATCGGTGCGGTTTATCACCTGATTCCCAATCTGTTTGCCCAAGAGCGCATGTACAGCATCAAGCTGATTAACACGCATTTCTGGTTGGCAACCATTGGTACTGTGCTTTACATCGTGTCCATGTGGATCAGTGGTGTGATGCAGGGTCTGATGTGGCGCGCGGTGAACGACGATGGCACCCTGACTTACAGCTTCGTTGAAAGTCTGCAAGCCTCGTACCCGTTCTACTTCGTACGTTTCCTGGGTGGCTGCTTCTTCCTGGCCGGTATGTTACTGATGGCTTACAACGCCTACCGTACCATTTCTGCGCCGAAAGGCTCCCTGCAAGCCATTCCCCAACCGGCATAAGGAGACGTGTGAATGAAAAACCCAAATAATCGTCACGAGTTGGTCGAAACGAATACAACTTGGCTCGTTATTTTTACCGTGATTGCCATTAGCTTTGGTGGTTTGGTAGAGATAGTTCCACTGTTCTTTCAACAGCAAACCAATGAGCCTGTAGAAGGCCTGCGCCCCTATACTGCGCTGGAAATGGAAGGTCGTGATATTTATATTCGTGACGGATGTCATGTGTGTCACAGCCAGATGGTTCGCCCTTTCCGTGCAGAAACCGAGCGCTATGGTCAATATTCACTGGCTGGCGAACATGTATGGGAACACCCTTTCCTGTGGGGCTCCAAGCGTACCGGTCCGGATCTGGCACGCGTTGGCGGTCGTTACTCTGACGAGTGGCACCGTGTGCATTTGCTTAACCCACGCAACGTAGTGCCTGAGTCGAACATGCCTGCTTTCCCCTGGTTGGAAACCAATGTGCTGGACGGTAAAGACACTGCGGGCAAGTTAAGACTGTTCCGTGACAGCTTCGGTGTTCCTTATACCGATGCCGATATCGAAGGTGCTGAGAAGGCCGTTCAGGGTAAAACCGAAATGGACGCTATCATCGCTTATCTGCAGTCGCTGGGTCACGCCCTTAAATAACCGGAGTCGATTATGGATTTCAGTACCCTGGAAGCACTTAAACCTACTCTGATTAGCTATCAGACGCTGTTGTTGTTTGTGATGTTTATCGGCCTGGTCGCCTGGGCTTACAGCACGCGACGCAAGAGCAAGTTTGATGCTATAGCCAACTCCATTTTTGATGATGAAGATAAGGCGAGTGGCGCCTCACTGGGGACTGAGCAGGATCGCGCAGGAGCTAATAAAGAATGAATACTTTTCTAAGTGTATTTGTCACCGTCATCAGTCTAGGTACCATTTTTGGCTGTCTAGCGCTGCTGATTTGGTGTAGTCGCGACAAAATGGGAATGGAAGAAGGTGCGCCTACCGGTCACACCTACGATGGTATTTCCGAGCTGAACAACCCACTGCCCAAGTGGTGGAGCTATTTGTTCGTGTTCATGATCGTGTTCTCCCTGGTTTATCTGGCGCTGTATCCGGGTTTGGGTAACTTCAAAGGCCTGTTGGGCTGGACGAGTTCCAACCAGGATGTGCGTTCGCTGGCGGAGTATAACGAAGCAGCGGATACGGCCCGCACCGATGAACTGCTGGTGCAATACGATCGTGAAATGATCAAGGCAGATGAAGTGTTTGGTGCCAAGTTTCGTGAGTTGACCTATGAAGACGATGGCACTACCTACCGCGCCATTGCCGACATTGCTCACGATGAAGACGCCACCAAGGTGGGCCAGCGTTTGTTTTTGCAAAACTGTGCCCAGTGTCATGGTTCCGATGCGCGTGGTGCGCGTGGCTTCCCTAACCTGACCGACGGTGATTGGTTATGGGGTGGCAAGCCTGAGCAGATTAAAGCGACCTTGTTGCACGGTCGTCGGGCTGCCATGCCAGCCTGGGGCGATGCCCTGGGTGAAGACGGTGTACGTGAAGTGGCGTCTTATGTGTTGAGCCTGTCCGGCCGTAAGGTTGATGCAGTTGAAGCACAGAAAGGCCAGGCTCGCTTTGCGGTCTGTGCCGCCTGTCATGGTATGGACGGTAAGGGTAACGAGCTGATGGGCGCCCCTAACCTGACCGATAACACCTGGTTGTATGGTGGTTCGCGTGCCGCAGTTGAAGACACTATTCGCCATGGTCGTAATGGTGTTATGCCAGCTTGGAAAGACATTTTAGGCGAAGACAAGATCCAATTGATCTCCGCTTATGTGTATAGCCTTAGCAACGGTAAGTAAGCCCCTCGGGCTTTGGTGAAAAAAGCCCCGCTCGGCGGGGCTTTTTTTGTTACATTAGACTCTGCTTTTTTTGTAGTGGGAATGTGTTATGCAACGTCATTGGTATCGTCAGTTCTGGCCCTGGTTTCTTATTGTATTACCCCTGTGTGCGGTCGCCGCCAGTCTTTATACCTTTTATCTGGCGAGCAGTGGTGCCGACAGCATGGTGGTGGATGACTACTACAAAAAAGGCCGTGCCTACAACAAGGATTTAAGTAAGCTAAAGCGCGCCGCAGATTTGAAAATACTGGCCAAGCTGAGTTATCAGGATGACCAGGTATCCCTCGAGCTGGAAGGCGGACAGAAAGCCGGCGAAGCCATCCGCGTCAGCTTTACCCACCCCACCCTGGCCAAGGAAGATCACCTGCTGGTCATGACCAGCGATGCCGCGGGCGTATATCGTGAACGGCTTGAGGTGCCGCTGATCAAGGGAAACTGGAATCTGAAAATTGAAGCGATAGACGGTAGCTGGCGTATACAAGAGCGTATTAGTTTGCCCATTAAAGACCCGCTGATGATTCGCGCAGGGAGCTGATGATGGACGGCTGTTTTCACTGTGGTGAGTCCGTACCCGCCGGCAGCAGTTATCAATTAGAGCTGGACGGCGCAGCACAGCCGTTTTGTTGCCCAGGCTGCCTGGCGGTGGCCGAAACCATCATCGACTGCGGCTTGCTCAGTTATTATCAACACAGAACCGCGCCCGCCCCCAAGGCGGACGCGGTGCCCGATGAGCTCAGGCAACTTCAGCACTACGACTTGGCCGAAATACAGCAAGACTTCGTTAACGATAAAGATAATCTCAAAGAAGTACAGCTATCCATTTCGGGTCTGAGCTGTGCGGCTTGTGCCTGGCTGATTGAGCGCCATCTGTCTCGGGTGCCCGGAGTGGCGCTGATTCAGGTGAACACCACCACAGAACGTGCCCGTCTTCGTTGGGACGATTCACAAACGCAGCTCAGCAAGTTACTGGCCGCTTTTTCCGATATCGGCTATCAAGCTCGACCCTTTCAACCCCACCAGCAAGAACAGGACTATAACAAGGAAGTCAAAGCCTATTTGTTGCGCATGGGGGTGGCCGGTATTGCCAGCATGCAGGTGATGATGGTGGCCATCGCCTTGTATGATGATTTGTTTCCTTCAACCGATGCCGGCTTGATAGAATATTTTCGCTGGATAAGCCTGTGGCTTTGTATTCCGGTAATGGGCTATTCAGCCCTGCCCTTTTATCGTAACGCCTGGCGAGGCCTGAAAAATCGTGCCCTCAACATGGACCTGCCGGTCTCGTTGGCCATGGTGTTCGCCTTTGTGGCCTCGGTATATGCCACGGTAACGCAAACCGGTGATGTTTATTACGAATGTGTATCCATGTTTGCCTTCCTGCTGCTGACCGGGCGCTTTCTGGAAATGCGCGCCAAGCGGCGAGCGTCGGAAACCACCGCCAACCTGACCTTGTTGGTGCCCATGCTGGCTCGCATAGAAACCGACCAGGGTGAGCAGGAAGTGGCCGCCAAAACCCTGCAACCCGGGCAACTGTTACTGGTGGCGCCGGGTAGCCAAATTCCCGCGGATGCCGAGATTATCAGTGGCAGCACCAGTATCGATGAATCCATGCTCACCGGTGAGCACCTGCCGGTGATCCGCCACGTTGGTGATACGGTATTTGCCGGCACCACCAACGTGGAATCGCCATTGCGGCTAAGGGTGTTGCGCCCTCTGGCCGAGGCGCGGGTATCGGAAATTTTACGCGCCCAGGATGATGCCCTGCTGGAAAAACCCAAGGTAGCGATTTTAGCGGATCAGTTATCCCGTTATTTTGTTGCGGCGCTGTTACTGGTGACGCTGGCAACCTATGTCATCTGGCTGCAGTTTGATGCCGACAAGGCCTTCTGGGTCATGCTGTCGGTATTGGTCGCCACCTGCCCCTGTGCACTGTCGCTGGCCACCCCGACCGCGCTCACGGTGGCCACCTCGCGGCTGAGTCGTTCCGGAGTCTTGGTGCGCCGCGCCCATGTGCTGGACACACTGCCGAAGATCAACCGCATCGTGTTTGATAAAACCGGTACCCTTACCCGCGGCGAAATCGCCCTCACCGCGACCACACTGTATGGTGAACGAGACGAGTCGCAGGTGCTGGCCATTGCCGCCGCACTGGAAGCCCAGTCTGAGCATCCCATTGCTCGTGCCTTTGCCGGTTATCGCCAGTCGAATATGACGGTGACGAATCGCGAAAATCAGGTCGGCCGAGGTGTAACCGGCCTGATAGACGGTCACCACTGGCGGCTGGGCAGTGGTGCCTGGCTTGCACCAGAGCAGGTCAATGACGACTTGTGTGTTTATCTGGCCAACGATGAAGGACTGGTGGCACGCTTCAGCTTGTCTGATCCGCTGCGTAGCGAAGCGGCGGCGTTAGTTGAGGCCTGCCGCGCTCAGGGGATTGCCACCACCATTTTAACCGGTGACAGTTCAGGGCAGGCTGAGCGAGTGGCCGAGCGCCTTGGTGTGGATAAACTGATCAAGCACGCCAGCCCCGATGACAAGCTGGCCTATTTACGTGATTGCGATCAGGCCGGTGATATTTGCCTGATGGTGGGCGATGGCATTAATGATGCGCCAGTTCTGGCCGGGGCCCATGTGTCCTTTGCCATGGCCGGCGGTACCGATATTGCCAAGAACAGTGCCGACGCCATTATGCTGGCCGACGACTTACGCCATATATTAACGGCGCGTCATGTGGCCAGCCGTTGTCGCATGGTGATCAAGCAAAACTTCAGCTGGGCGCTAGGCTACAACCTGATTATTTTGCCGCTGGCGGCCACCGGTCATGTGTCGCCCTGGGTTGCCATGGCTGGCATGTCGGTTAGTTCTCTGATTGTGATGACCAATTCACTGAGGCTCGCACGTTTATGAACGATAATGTAGAAGTTTGGTACTTTATGATCCCCGTGGCCATGGTGTTTGTCGGTATCGCTATCGCACTGTTTTTCTGGTCGGTTAAAAGCGATCAGTTTGAAGATCTCGACCGCCACGGCAGTAATATTCTGTTTGATGATGACGATGCCTCTCATCAACAGGCACAATGCAGGTCACTTACTCAGCAAGAAGGCGTGCAAGAAGACGTGAAAGACGACGCAGCTCCCCAACAAGACAAGCGCCCTGATGACCACTCAGCTTGATGCCTGGGCGGCCTTGCTCATTGGTTTGTTGGGAGCTGGGCACTGTATTGCCATGTGCGGCGGCGTGGCGGCGGCGTTTTCGATGGCCATTCCGGAAAATCAACGGCGTTGGCAATGGGTGTATCTACTCAGTTATAACGCCGGTCGCATTGTAAGCTACAGCCTGGCCGGAGCCTTGGTAGGCGGCGTGTTTGCCAGCCTGGCCGAGGTCAGCATGGGCAAGCAGACGCTGCTAATCATGCGTATTCTCACTGGCATCATGATGATCCTGTTGGGCTTGTATCTGGCGCGTTGGTGGTTTTTTTTATTAAAGCTGGAAAAGCTGGGATCGGGACTTTGGCGTTATCTTAAACCGCTGGCCAGTCGTTTCATTCCGTTCAAACACCCATTGGCAGCATTTCCGTTTGGCATGATTTGGGGCTGGCTGCCTTGTGGCCTGGTCTATTCGGCACTGACCTGGAGTGCCGTGTCTGGCGGTGCATGGGAAGGGGCTCGGGTGATGGCGCTGTTTGGTTTGGGTACCCTGCCCACCTTATTGGCACTGGGAGGGCTGGCGGGCCAGCTACGGCATTGGCTAAACCACCCCAAATTTCGCCAGGCATCCGGTATCTTGTTGATTATTTATGGTTTATTCACTATCTATCAGGTTTTTCCCATATTGTACTAAGCTATTAAGCCCTTATTTTTGGTGCTATGATTATGCATTGATACCACAAAAGTATTGAGCTATGGGAAATCAGAAAAAAATAATTAAAACTGCCAACACAAGCAGTTGTGCCATTCACTGCCAGGATTGCAGTATCAGTCAGTTGTGTATTCCGCTTGGGCTTAATTCCGATGAATTGGACGAGCTGGATAATATTATCGAACGTAAAAAACCGATTCAAAAAGGCCAGGAGCTGTTCAAGGCCGGCGAAGAGCTGAAGTCGCTGTATGCCATTCGTGCCGGCACCATTAAATCCTATACCATTACCGAACAAGGTGATGAGCAAATAACGGCCTTTCATCTGGCGGGCGACCTCATCGGTTTTGATGCCATTAACACCGGTAACCACCCTTCTTTCGCCCAGGCACTGGAAACCGCCATGGTGTGCGAAATCCCTTACGAAGTGCTTGATGAACTAGCCGGTAAACTGCCCCGTTTACGACAGCAAATCATGCGTCTGATGAGCAGTGAGATTAATCGCGATCAGCAAATGATCCTGCTGTTGTCTAAAAAGACCGCCGAAGAACGGCTCGCCTCTTTCTTGCACGGCTTGTCGAGCCGCTTCTCACAACGTGGTTTTTCAGCCAAGGAGTTCCGGTTGACTATGACCCGCGGCGACATCGGGAACTATCTGGGATTAACGGTAGAAACCGTGAGCCGCCTGCTGGGGCGTTTTCAAAAGAACAGCCTGATTGAAGTCGACGGTAAATATATTCGCATTCTGGACCTGGACGAGCTGGCCACACTTGCCGGTGCTCCCACGTCCACCCTATCGTAGCGCGAGATTTATGTTCATAAAAAGGGACGCCTTATGATTAAATATCAGCATATCCTGGTGGTACTAGACCCGCTGGCAGAAGTACAGCCGGCTCTGCACCGTGCCGTATCGGTAGCCGCTTTGCAGGAAGAGGCCGAGATCACCCTCTTCATGGCGATTTATGACTTTTCCTATGAAATGACATCCATGCTGTCGAGTACCGAGCGCGACGAAATGCGCGAAGGCGTACTGCAAGGGCGTGAAGAATGGCTGAAAACCCTGCTGACACCCTATGAAAACAGCAAGGTAAACTTCAATATCAAGGTGGTTTGGCACAGCCGCCCCTTCGAGGCCATTATTCAGCAGGTGCAAGACGGTCAGCACGATCTGGTAGTAAAAAGTACCCACAAGCACACCCTGATCCAGTCGTTTATCTTTACCCCTACCGACTGGCATTTATTGCGCAAGTGCCCCTGCCCTGTACTATTGGTAAAAGAACAAGAGTGGCCAATGGGCGGTAATGTGCTGGCGGCCATCAACTGTGGCAGTGATGATGAAGAGCAGGATGCGCTCAATAATAAAATCATTACCGAAAGTGCCGAAGTGGCTCGCCTGCTGTCGGCCAAGCTGCACCTGATTAATGCCTACCCTATTACTCCGGTCAACATGGCGCTGGAGTTACCGGATTTTGACCCCAATGTGTATAACGCCGCCGTAAAACGCCATCATGAAAGAGCCTTGTATGAATATGCGGTGCGTTTCGATCTTGAAAGCAGCAGCCTACATCTGGAAGAAGGCCTGGCCGAAGAGGTGATCCCACGCTGCGCCGATGTCACCAACGCCAGCCTGGTGATATTGGGCTCGGTAGGCCGCACCGGCTTTTCGGCAGCATTACTCGGCAATACCGCAGAGCAGGTGGTCGACAAATTGAGTTGTGACGTGCTGGTGCTGCGCCCCGACGCCTAATACTTGCCTTAACCCGCCACTGGCGCCTTGCCCTCAAGACGCCAGCCACTATAATAACCCCAGTTTTTTTGCTGGGGTTATTATGACTGTCTCAACTGCGTCCTCAACTGCGTCCGTTTCAAGCACATCCGATGCAAGCCAGTCTGCGCTTGCCGACCAACAGGTTCACAGCTTCAACAAACTGCAAAAGCGGCTACGTAAACATGTTGGCCAAGCGGTTGGCGATTTCAACATGATTGAAGATGGCGACCGTATTATGGTGTGTTTGTCGGGCGGCAAAGACAGCTACGCCATGCTGGAAATGCTGCAACACCTCAAGGCCCATGCCCCTATTTCGTTTGATATTATTGCCGTCAATCTCGATCAAAAGCAGCCCGGCTTCCCCGAGCATGTGTTACCCAATTATCTGGACGCACTGGGCGTTGAGTATAAAATTGTCGAAGAAGACACTTACTCCATCGTGATGGACAAGATCCCCGAAGGTAAAACGACCTGCTCGCTGTGCTCTCGCCTGCGTCGCGGCATTCTATACCGTACCGCCACCGAGCTGGGGGCGACCAAAATTGCCCTGGGCCATCACAGAGACGACATTATTGAAACTCTGCTGCTGAACATGTTTTATGGCGGCACCATGAAATCTATGCCCCCCAAACTGGTGAGCGACAACGGCAAACATGTGGTGATCCGCCCGCTGGCTTACTGTAAAGAAAAAGATCTGGTGAGCTTTGCCGAGGCCAGAGAATATCCGATTATTCCCTGCAATCTGTGTGGCTCGCAGGAGAACCTGCAACGCAAGGCCATCAAGAATATGCTGCAAGACTGGGATCTGCGTTTTCCCGGACGTATCGAAAGCATGTTCCGTTCGTTGCAAAACCTGGTTCCCTCTCACCTGCTGGATCATCAGCAGTTTGATTTCAAGAGCATCAATAGTGATTCCGGTATTATTGACGGTGGCGACATCGGCTTCGATAAACCCGAGGTGGCGCCACGCTTCATTGATGAAGACGAAGAAGCCCCCGAGCGGGGCGAACGCTTAGAAATCATCCAGCTGAAATAAGCCGTCAGGCTACGCCGTAAGCTGTACGTTAAAAAACGTGTTGCTCTATGCCGTACTGGCTCCGGTAGACCGTTTTAAGCGATCAGCGATAAAAAACACCCAGCTTGCTGGGTGTTTTTTATATTGAACTTGAGGCTCGCCGCTGTGTTTAGCTTAAAACCAGGGGGTGATACGCACGGCAGGTAAACTCAGGCTACCCTGTTCTGCAAGTTGCGCCTGGCTTAACATCAGCTGAGTCTTGCCATCGATGTTCTGCCCTGTGATAGCCGGATTCAGTTTAATGCCCTGCAGCTCGGGAGCAAAATAGCGGCCTGGCCAGCCGGCCATTTTCTGCAGCAAACGATACATGTCGTTTTCCACCTGACGCAGCTCGTCCATGCTGACCTGGCCGCCCTCCAGGTTGCTCTGGATCTGAATTGAAATATCACACTCGTGATTCTCCGCCATTTCCAGTGCCACTACGGCTTTATCCAGATCCAGCTCTTTGTCTTCCGGTAACACAAACTGACCATGAGACAAAACCGTTACTTCGCCTCGTATGGTGTCATCAACCCGCACCACTCCCGAGTCGATGGAACACAGTCCCTGACCGTCCGTGCGGCTTAAATAAAAACCCAGCTCGGCATGTTCTACCTGGGCTTTTCTGACCTTGGCCATGTATTTGTAAAAACCGCTGTAACCCAGCTCCAAAGGTGCAGCCTGTACCTGACTGGCAGACAACGCCAGCAGCATGGTAATCATGAGTGACATTTTCATGCTTCAAAATGATCCTTGGACGAGTTTAAAGAAGACGACGGGCCAGAAGCGGCGACATTGCTGCCTTCTACCCCGCAAGCCTCACGATACAGAATTCCTTTCACCACAACGTACAGGGGAATAACCCAGATAAGCCCCACACCCAGCGTAAATATCGCGCCCATAAACAGCAGCAACATCAGAAGGTGAATCGACAACAACAGCATCCACTGTTTGGCGAACAGCCGCAGCGAGGTGGTAATGGCCTGTATCGGAGTCATCCCCTTATCCAGGATTAAAGGAAAGGTAAACATCAGTGCCACACTCAAGACCAGGGTGGGCAGTATGGATAATACCGGCGGCAGGCCCAGCATTTGTCCCAGTGGCATAAACAGGCTGCTGATAATGCCCATCAGCAGGCTGGCGACGGCCAACGGTAATATAAAACGAAAATAATCAAAAATCTGATTAGACCGAATCGGGCGATCAACGGCTCTGAATACCCCCATCATATCGAGTGCTGCACTCATGGGCGCCATGATCATGGAGATACCCAGCCCCAACAGGCTCACACCCCAGGAAACCTGTTCTTCCTCTCCGGCCACGCTTACCAATAGTTGATTGAGTACCAACCAGCAACCAACCACACCGATGGCGGCCAGTAAAATCGGCATTTTGGCACCATGAATACGCTGCCAGGCTTCTTGAAACACAGCTTTGGGTGCAAGCGTAAAGCCCTGCTGTAACGACTGTTGCAGCCGAGCAAATCGTGGTTCATTCATTCATTCAGTCTCTTGCTAAAGATGGTGCCATTATAACGGAGGAAGCCGAGAGAGACAGCAAAGCCAAGCCATTATTAACACAAGGAATTAAACCGACGATATTTTTTGTAAAACAGTAAATGTGTTCATCGCGGTCATAAATATTTGCTTTGCTTTAACCTTGGCGCTCACTAGAATGCGCGCTCTTTTGGTTTTCAAAACGCGGTGCGTTTTCATCGAGGTGTATAAGGCTACATGGCGGAACAACCTATTCCCCTAGTCTCTCTGACGGGTATCAGTAAAACATTCGACGGTAAAGCTATCATAGATAATCTGGACTTATCCATTTATGACGGCGAATTCCTCACTATTCTCGGCCCTTCCGGCTGTGGTAAAACCACGGTACTGCGCTTGATTGCCGGCCTTGAGCAGGCAGACAGCGGCCGTTTGACCCTGGCAGGTAGCGACATTACCACCGTGGCAGCCGAACACAGACATGTGAACACGGTATTTCAAAGTTACGCCCTTTTTCCGCACATGACGTTATTCGACAACGTGGCCTTTGGCTTGCGCATGCAAAAGCTGCCAAAAAGCGAAATCACTCCCCGGGTGCTGGAAGCCCTGAAGATGGTGCAGCTGGATACCATGGCCAACCGCTATCCGCATCAGTTATCAGGGGGTCAGCAACAACGGGTGGCCATTGCCCGAGCTGTGGTCAATCGCCCCAAGGTATTGCTGCTGGATGAATCCTTGAGTGCACTCGATTACAAACTGCGCAAGCAAATGCAAAGCGAGCTTAAGCAGCTGCAGCGCCGTTTGGGGATTACCTTCGTATTTGTGACGCACGATCAGGAAGAAGCCTTGTCGATGTCGGACAGAATCGTGGTGATGCACGGCGGCAAGGTGGTGCAAGACGGGACTCCTCGAGAAATTTATGAATCACCGGCCAACCTGTTTGTGGCGCGCTTTATTGGCGAGATCAACATCATGGACGGGGAGCTTCTCAACCCGGCGACCCCGGGTAGTTGGCATGCGCGGGTAGAAGGCCGCGACTGCGTGGTACACAGCCAGCAGCCGTTTAGCGCCGGTGACAAGGTGTGCGTGTTGCTGCGCCCGGAAGATCTGCGCATGAAGATCTGTGCTGCCAATACGGGGGGCGGCATCGCCGGGCGTATCGTTGAACGGCTATATAAAGGCGCCACCCTGGAGTCTCGGGTCGAGCTGCAGTCTGGCCAGCATGTCTTGGTGTCCGAGTTCTTTGATGAAGACGATCCCGACTTTGATTATCGGCTGGGCGAGCAAGTAAACCTCACCTGGGTAGATAGCTGGGAAGTGGTATTGCCCTATGAACAACACTAACACCCTGGCGACTCGGCCACTGGCGGCGAGCATAAAAAGCCTGCCGGGTAACGGCTTCAGAAATCTGGCGGTTGCCCTGATTGTGGGCTGGTTGTTGTTGTTTGTGTTCTTGCCCAACCTGATGATCATTGCCACCAGCTTTATGACCCGGGATCACGCCAGCCTGATCAGCCTGGTATTCAGCCTGGACAGTTACAGCCGTTTGCTCGATCCCCTCTACATAAAGGTACTGGGGCATTCGTTGCTGATGGCGGGCACCGCCACCCTGCTGTGTTTGCTGGTGGGTTATCCGTTTGCCTATATTATCGCGAAAATGCCGGTGCGTGTTCGGCCGTTATTGTTGTTTTTGGTGATCATCCCGTTTTGGACCAATTCGTTAATCCGCACCTATGCCCTGAAAATAGTGTTGGGTACCAAGGGTTTGTTGAACACGGCGTTATTGAGCATGGGGCTGATTGAACAGCCGCTGCGCATCATGTTTAGTGAAGTGGCGGTGATCATCGGCCTGGTGTACATACTGCTGCCCTTTATGGTGCTGCCTTTGTACTCGGCCATTGAAAAACTCGATGTTCGCCTATTGGAAGCCGCACAGGATTTGGGCGCGGGCGCGATGTCGCGGTTTTTCCGCATTATTTTGCCGCTGACGCTACCCGGCATTGTAGCCGGCTGCTTGCTGGTATTTTTGCCGGCGCTCGGCATGTTTTATATCTCGGACTTGCTGGGCGGCGCCAAAAACCTGTTGATCGGTAATATCATCAAGACCCAGTTTTTGAATATTCGCGACTGGCCTTTTGGTGCCGCCACCAGTGTGACCTTGACGGTACTGATGGCCGGCATGATGTATCTGTATTACCGCGCGGCGAAAATGATGAACAAGAAGGTGTCACTCGATGATTAAGTGGCTAAAGGGCAGTTTTTTACTGTTGGTATTCGCCTATCTGTACATTCCGATTGGCGTTTTGATAGCCAACGCCTTTAATCGTTCCAAATTTGGTATTCGCTGGGAAGGCTTTACCCTGGAGTGGTTTGATCGGCTGGTCAATAACGCCAGCCTGATGGAAGCGGCCCGTCATTCGCTGACCATAGCACTGATATCGGCCACCGGTGCGGCACTGATTGGCACCTTGGCCGCCGTAGCGCTGTATCGGTACTCGTTTCGCGGTAAGCAGTTTGTGGGCGGCATGCTGTTTGTGGTGATGATGTCGCCCGATATTGTCATGGCCATTTCCCTGCTGGCGCTGTTTGTGGTGCTGGGTATTTCGCTGGGCTTTTGGTCGCTGCTGTTTGCCCACATTACCTTTTGTTTGCCCTTCGTGGTGATTACCGTGTACTCCCGATTAAAAGGGTTCGATGTGCGCATGCTGGAGGCGGCAAAAGACTTGGGCGCGAGTGAAGCGGTGACCTTTCGCCGTATCATTTTACCCTTGGCCGCTCCCGCCATTGCCGCGGGTTGGTTACTCAGTTTTACCCTGTCGCTGGACGATGTGATTGTCAGCTCGTTTGTTACCGGGCCGAGTTATGAAGTGTTGCCGTTAAAAATATACTCTATGGTCAAGGTGGGTGTGTCGCCAGAGGTGAATGCCCTGGCTACGTTAATGTTGGCAATGTCGCTGATCCTGGTGGTGATAGCGCAGTTACTGTTAAGGAAGAAACAATTATGAAATCAGTCGTTCGTCCTTTGGCCTGGATTATGGCTGCCACCTTTCCGGTGCTGGCGCAGGCACAAGATCGCCTGTCGGTGTATGCCTGGGCCGAGTATTTGCCCGATACCGTATTGCAGGCCTTTACCAAAGAAAGCGGCATTAAGGTGGACTACGCCAGCTTTGACTCAAACGAAGCACTGTATGCCAAGCTGAAGCTGCTGCAAACCAGCAACGCGAAGGAAAGCTACGATATTATTTTTCCGTCCAGCTACATGGTGAGCAAGATGGCTCGTGAAGGCATGTTACAGCCGCTGGACAAGAGCAAGCTGCCGCATTTTTCCGAACTGGACGACAGCATTTTGAACAAGGACTTCGAT
Source organism: Oceanisphaera marina (assembly GCF_014643915.1). GTDB lineage: Bacteria > Pseudomonadota > Gammaproteobacteria > Enterobacterales > Aeromonadaceae > Oceanimonas > Oceanimonas marina. The sequence goes on along the minus strand of NZ_BMKE01000005.1, from coordinate 60,436 downwards.
CCTGATAACCAATACAGCATGCCCTACTCGTTTGGCAGCACCGCCATTGCCATTAATCGTGACGATCTGGCGGACGCCGAGGTCACATCCTGGCAGGATTTGTGGGACAGCCGCTGGGAAAACCAGCTGATGCTGACGGATGATATTCGTGAAAGTTTTCAAATGGCGCTGTTAACCCTGGGATTTTCGGCCAACAGCCGTGATCCGGCAGAAATCAAGGCCGCCTACGAAAAGCTGATCCCGTTGCAGAGCAACGTACTGCTGTATAATTCGGATAACCCGCGCATGCCGTATGTCACGGGTGAAACCTCGCTGGGCTTGCTGTGGAGCGATCAGGCCTATAAAACCCAGCAAGACGGCATAGCGCTGGACTATGTCTATCCGAGTGAAGGCGCCATTTTCTGGGTGGACAGTGCGGTGATCCCGAGCAATGCCAAATCGGTGGATGCTGCGCATCAGTTCCTGGACTTTTTAATGCGCCCCGAAGTGGCCGCGCAGATCATTCAGGAATTGGGTATCGCCGTTCCCAACAAGGGGGCCAAGGCATTGCTGCCTGCCGAGGTGGCGGTTAATCCGGTGTTGTTCCCCTCAGCCGAGGTGATCAATCAGGGGCATTTTCAGGAAGATCTGGGCGACGAGGTGCTCGCCATTTATGAAGGCTACTGGGTAAAACTGCGCTCGCAGTAACCTGACACTCACTACAACGGCAACAAGGCCCGCATTTAGCGGGCTTTTATTAACCGCCCGTCCCCTTTATCGTGCCTCTAATAATTCCTCGACGTATTTCACTACCTCTATGGTTGCGCGGCCATAGCGGTGCTCGGCAAAGTGAGTCTTGCCCTGGCTGGGCTCTAAATTGATTTCTATAGTATGGGCATTGTGCATGGCGGCCTCGTGCACCAGGCCGGCGGCCGGATATACGTTACCCGACGTACCTATGGATATGAACAGGCTGGCTTCACTCAGTGCCTGATAGATGCGGTCCAGCCCCAGAGGCATCTCTCCAAACCACACCACATGGGGCCGTAACGGCTCCGGAAACTGACAACACTGACACATATCCGTGCTTTGAATGGCCGTCGGCCAATCTATTGTTTGTTTGCTGTGCGGACAGCGTGCTTTTAATAATTCGCCGTGCATGTGCAGCACATTTTTACTGCCAGCCCTCTCATGCAGATCATCGATGTTTTGTGTAACTATGGTCACCTGATCTGGCCACTGCGCTTCAAGCTTTGCCAATGCCAGATGTGCCGCATTAGGCTCCACCGTGTGTAGTAGCTCCCGTCGGGCATTATAAAACCGATGCACCAACTCGGGGTCACGTTTATACCCTTCGGGCGTGGCGACATCTTCTATGTGATGTTCTTCCCACAAACCATCGCTGGCTCTAAAGGTTCTAATACCCGATTCGGCTGAAATACCCGCTCCGGTAAGAATAACAATGTTACCTTTATGCACTGGCCGCATACCTCTGTTGACACTAATCATTAACATTAAGTGGTTTAGGCTAACAGCTATGCAGGTTCAAGGCCAATACGGCCTTAGTCTTACTCTTTCAAGCATGTGAAGAGTAATAGGTAAAGAGTGAAGAGTGAAGAGGACAACAGGAAGCACTATGTACCTGGAATGTTCGGTGTGTAAGCTTGTCCCCTTGACTCTTTACCCTTCACTTTCTACAAAATAAAAAGCCAGGCTCTGGGCCTGGCTGTATTTTACTCTGCTGAGGAGTCTGATTCATCGAGTTGTGAGAGATGTTCAACTCTGGCTTTAAGCTTTTGCCCTGGCCTGAAGGTGACCACTCGGCGCGCCGAAATGGGGATATCTTCTCCGGTTTTAGGGTTGCGCCCCGGGCGCTCCCCTTTATTTCGTAACTCGAAGTTGCCGAAACCGGAAATCTTTACCTGTTCGCCTTGTTCAAGCGCGGAGCGTATTTCTTCAAAAAACGCTTCCACCATCTCTTTGGCATCGCGCTTGGACAAGCCAAGTTCGGTAAACAGATGCTCTGCTAAGTCGGCTTTGGTTAAGGCCATATCAATCCCTCAAGGATGCACTAAACTCGTCAGAAAGCGCCGTCACAATACGCGCAACCGTATCGGCAATTTCCTTCTCTTCCAAAGTTCTGTGGGTATCTTGCAACACCAGGCTGAGCGCGAGGCTCTTCTTGCCGTCACTGATGCCCTGACCTTGGTATACATCAAACAAGTTTAATCCAACCAATTGATTCCCGCCAACTTTCCTTGTTAAATCAAGGATATCGCCAGCAGCCACATCTTGGTCTACCACCAGGGCCAAATCGCGACGGTTGGCAGGGAAACGAGAAATCTCGGCGACCTCAGGAACCAGACGTTCACTAATGGCAGCCAGTTCGACTTCAAACACATAGGCCTGAGACTTGAGGCCCAGTTTGCGCAACAGGCTGGGGTGTACGGCACCCAGGGTACCAACTTGGCGCCCCTGGTTCAGCAACACGGCCGACTGCCCCGGATGCAAGGCACTGATGTCAGCCCGGGCAAACGAGAAATCAAGCGCTTTGCCGCCAATGGCCAGCAGGCTTTCCACATCGCCTTTAACATCGAAAAAATCGGCGCCGGTGGCGGCCATATTCCAATGCTCACTGTTAACGGTACCCAATAACAGGCCGGCCAGCACCTGAGTCTGGCGCACGCCATTTTCTGCCGTGTCATCGGGAATAAAGGTCAGACCCTGTTCGAACAGGCGTAATCTGGGCTGCTGACGATTCTGGTTATATACCGCCGCCTGGATCAGGCCTGGCCATAACGACACCCGCATTTCCGACATATCGGCGGCAATCGGGTTGGGCAGAGTCATGGTTTTGACTTCGGGAAACAGCAGTTTCTGTTGTTTGGGATCTACAAAGCTGTAGGTAATGGCTTCCTGATACCCCAGGTCGACCAAGGCATCTTTCAAGCGATTAAGGGGCAATCTGGCTTCGCGATGCTGTGACATGGTCAAGCCGGCCACGGGTGCCAGGTTAGGAATATTGTTATAGCCGTAGATGCGCGCCACTTCTTCCACCAGATCTTCTTCGATACTGATGTCGAAACGATAGCTGGGCACCACCACCTGCCAACCGTCGGTGGTGGCGGTGACATCCAGACCCAAACGGGCCAGCATATCGCTCACCTGCTCGGCGGCAATGTCGATACCGATTAACCGATTGAGTTTGGCATGACGCAGGTTGACGGTATTGGCTGTCGGCAGTTTATCTTCCGCCAGTGCTTCCACGACAGGGCCGGCTTCGCCGCCACAAATATCGAGCAACAGTGCGGTGGCCCGCTCCATCACCTTATGTTGCAGCTGATAATCGACGCCCCGCTCGAAACGGTGAGAGGAGTCGGTGTGCAAGCCGTAGTTACGGGCACGGCCGGTAATGGACAAGGGGCTGAAGAAAGCACATTCCAGCAATACATCACGGGTTTGTTCGGTCACGCCTGTGGCCTGGCCGCCAAAAATACCCGCCATGGCAATGGCTTGCTGGCTGTCGGCAATCACCAGGGTGTCATTGTTCAGGCTCACTTCAACGCCGTCGAGCAGCGTCAGTTTTTCGCCCTGCTCTGCCATGCGCACCTGAATGTCGCCATTCAAGGTCGCCAGGTCGAAGGCATGCATGGGCTGGCCCCATTCCAACAACACGAAGTTGGTGATGTCGACCACGGGATCTATGCTGCGAATGCCACTGCGACGCAGCTTTTCCTGCATCCACAACGGTGTGGTCGCGCTAACATCAATATTCTTGACGACTCGGCCGAGATAACGAGGACAGGCATCGGCGGCGTCCAGGGTAATATTAACCTTGTCGTCGATGGTGGCGGTGACCGCCGGGATCTCGGGCCAGTTAACATCTTGCTGGTTGAGCACGCCCACTTCACGGGCCACACCGGCCAGACTCAAACAGTCGGCACGGTTAGGGGTGAGATCGATATCGATAATCTCGTCGTTCAGCTGCAAATAGTCACGCACGCAGGCACCCACAGGCGCGTCGGCGGGCAACTCGATAATACCGCTGGAGTCCAGTTCGATACCGATTTCGCCGTAAGAGCACAGCATGCCGTGAGACGGCTGGCCACGCAGCTTGGCTTTCTTGATTTTGAAGTCACCGGGCAGTATTGCGCCGACGACGGCGACCGCGACTTTCAGGCCGAGGCGGCAGTTGGGGGCACCGCAGACGATGTCGAGCAGCTCGTCACCACCTACGTTGATTTTGGTGACGCGCAGCTTGTCGGCATCGGGATGTTGGCCACATTCGACCACTTCACCCACAATGACCTGACTGAAGTCACCGGCGACAGGCTCAATGCCGTCCACTTCCAGCCCAGCCATGGTAATTTGCTCGGCAAGAGCCTCGGCGTTAAGGCCGGTAGCAACCCACTCGTCCAGCCATGATTTTGAAAATTTCATTTTTGCTCCAGCCGCTTAACCAAATTGCTTTAGAAAACGCAGATCATTTTCGAAGAAGGCGCGCAAATCGTTCACGCCGTAACGCAGCATGGTCAAACGCTCCACCCCCATGCCGAAAGCGAAACCGCTGTAACGCTCGGGGTCTATGCCCACAGAACGCAGTACGTTCGGGTGCACCATGCCGCAACCGAGCACTTCCAGCCATTTTCCGTTCTTGCCCATCACATCCACTTCGGCGCTGGGCTCGGTGAAGGGGAAGTAAGAAGGACGGAAGCGGATTTGCAGGTCTTCTTCGAAAAAGTTGTGCAGAAAATCGTGCAACACGCCTTTCAACTGGGTAAAGCTGACGTTTTCGTCGACCAGCAAGCCTTCCACCTGATGAAACATCGGGGTATGGGTTTGATCGTAGTCATTACGATACACGCGGCCTGGTGAAATAATGCGGATCGGCGGCTGCTGGTGTTCCATGGTACGAATTTGCTCAGCTTGGGATTGAAATAAAAGGTATCGTGATCGGCCCGTGCCGGATGGTGTGCCGGAATAGCCTTCGGCCACCTGAAAGCCCAGCTCGCCAAAAAACGATTCAATACGTTTAATGGTACGAGTGACCGGGTGCAAACCACCCATGCTTTGACGGCGCCCCGGCAGACTGATGTCCAGGGTTTCCGACGCCAGTTTCTGGTTCAACTCGGCCAGCTGCAGAGTTTCGCGCTTGCTGTTGATGGCGTCGTTTACCGCTTGTTTGGCCTGGTTGATCACTTGACCGGCCGCGGGACGCTCTTCGGCGGATAACTTGCCCAGGGCTTTGGACTGTTCGGTAAAAAAGCCTTTTTTACCCATGTAATGCACCCGGATGTCATCCAGTTCGGCGGCGTTGGCGGCTGCCAGGATCTCCGCCTGTGCTTTGACGATCACGTCTTGCAGCTGATCCATGTATTCCTCGTTACTTGCCCGCATGATGCAGACACTGAATAATTTGAAGGGCTTGATAATAAAGGATTTGTCTTTTTTCTGCCACCGCTGAACTTGCGCGCAGGCAACAAAAAAGGAGGCCGGAGCCTCCTTTTTTTATTTCATCGTCTTAACGACTTATACCAGGGCTTCTTTTGCTTTGGCAACCAAAGCAGTGAAGGTGGTTTTGTCATGTACGGCGATATCAGCCAGGATCTTGCGATCGATTTCAACAGAGGCTTTTTTCAGGCCATTGATGAAGCGGCTGTAAGACAGACCGTTCTGACGGCTTGCAGCGTTGATACGCGCAATCCACAGCTGACGGAACTGACGTTTTTTCGCGCGACGGTCACGATATGCATATTGACCGGCTTTGGTTACTGCCTGTACCGCTACGCGATAGACGCGCGAACGGGCACCGTAATAACCTTTGGCTTGCTTTAATATTTTCTTATGACGAGCACGAGCTGTCACACCACGTTTAACTCTTGGCATTATTCACTATCCTCTTTTAAGCGGTCGGCAACATGGATTTGATCTGGGCAACATCAGAAGGTGCTACCAGACACTTACCGCGCAGCTGACGCTTACGCTTGGTGCTTTTCTTTGTGAGGATGTGACGCAGGTGGGATTGCTTACGCTTAAAGCCACTCGCAGTTTTTTTAAAGCGCTTTGCAGCACCTTTATTACTTTTCATTTTCGGCATAACAACTCCGCATTGTTAATAACAACAAACAGACAAGGCGAGCCGGATAACCATTACCCGGCTACTTGCAAAACCTTACTGTTTTTTCTTCGGGGCCAGCACCATGACAGCTTGACGCCCTTCCATTTTTGGAAAAGCTTCAACAACGGCCAATTCGTCCAAGTCCGCTTTAATACGGTTGAGCAAATCGAAACCGAGGTCTTGGTGCGCCATTTCACGACCGCGAAAACGCAGTGTGATTTTGGCTTTGTTGCCCTCTTCTAAAAAGCGAACCAGGTTGCGTAGTTTTACCTGGTAATCGCCATCATCAGTTCCGGGACGGAATTTAATTTCCTTCACCTGAATTTGTTTGTGCTTTTTCTTTTGTTCTTTAGTCGCCTTGCTCTTTTCGTAGATGAATTTACCAAAATCCATCAAACGGCAAACGGGCGGCTCGGCATTGGGACTGATTTCCACCAGATCTACGCCTGCAACGGCGGCAGCTTCGAGAGCTTCAGCAATAGGTACAACACCCAAAGCTTCACCTTCAAGGCCGACCAATCTAACTTCTGGTAGTCGGATTTCTTCGTTCAGTCGATTGCGTGGAGCTGGTTTGCTCCCTCTTTTAGCGCCTTTTATAACTTATCCTCCACTGTTTTCTTTCCGCGAGTCTGGATTTCCTGCTGTATCAGCTGGCTGAGTTCTTCTACATCGAACACGCCTAAATCCAGTCCTTTCCGGGTACGAACCGCTACTTTGCCGGCTTCGACTTCTTTGTCGCCGCAAACCAACATGAAAGGTACCCGCTTCAGAGTATGTTCGCGGATTTTAAAGCCTATTTTCTCATTTCTCAAGTCTGCTTTGGCCCTAATGCCAACATTATTCAGACTACTAGTGAGATTGAGGGCGTAATCGGCCTGATTATCGGTAATATTGAGCACCACCACCTGAGTGGGGGCAAGCCAGGTCGGAAACAAACCGGCATACTCTTCTATTAGTATACCGATAAAGCGCTCGATCGACCCTAGAATAGCACGGTGAATCATAACCGGCACGTGACGTTCGTTGTCTTCGCCCACATAACTGGCACCCAAACGGCCAGGCAGTGCAAAATCGAGCTGTATTGTACCACACTGCCACGCGCGATTCAGACAATCGTGCAGTGTAAACTCGATTTTAGGACCATAAAAGGCACCTTCGCCTGGCTGCCGGTCATAAGCAATGCCCGCGGCAGTCAGTGCCTGTTGCAAGGCAAGTTCGGCCTGATCCCACACTTCATCACTGCCAATGCGCTCTTCGGGCCGGGTAGACAGCTTCACCACGATATCGGTAAAACCAAAGGTCTCGTAGGTGTCGTATACCAGCTTGATGCAATCGGACACTTCAGACTGTATTTGCTCTTCGGTACAGAAAATATGCGCGTCGTCCTGAGTAAAGCCACGCACGCGCATCAGGCCATGCAGTGCGCCGCTTGGTTCGTTACGGTGACAGCTGCCGAATTCGCCCATGCGCAGTGGCAGGTCGCGGTAGGACTTCAGGCCCTGATTGAAAATCTGCACGTGGCCCGGGCAGTTCATCGGCTTGATGGCATACTCACGATTTTCCGAGCTGGTGGTAAACATATAGTCGGCGTACTTGTCCCAGTGACCGGAACGCTCCCACAATATGCGGTCCATCATCAAGGGGCCTTTTACCTCTTGATACTGGTATTCACGCAGCTTGTCGCGCACAAACTGCTCCAGCTCGCGGAAGATGGTCCAGCCGTCGTTATGCCAGAACACCATGCCCGGCGCCTCTTCCTGCATATGGTACAGGTCAAGTTGCTTGCCGATTTTACGGTGATCGCGCTTGGCGGCTTCTTCCAGCTGCAGCAAATACCCCTTGAGGGCTTTTTTGTCGGCCCAGGCGGTGCCGTAAATGCGTTGCAGCATCTTGTTTTTGGAGTCGCCACGCCAGTAGGCACCGGACGTTTTCTGCAGTTTGAAATGCTGACAAAACTTCATGTTGGGGACATGAGGTCCACGGCACATATCCACGTATTCTTCGTGATAATACAAACCGGGACGGTCGTCCTGACTGACGTTTTGATCGAGAATTTCAATCTTGTAAGGTTCATGCCGTTCGGCAAAGGTGTCGCGGGCTTCTTGCCAGCTGACTTTTTTCTTGATCACCTGGTAGCCGGTTTTCACCAGCTCTTGCATGCGCTTTTCAAGCTTGGCGATGTCTTCTTCGGTCAGGGTGTGATCAAGGTCAACGTCATAATAGAAACCGTTATCGATCACGGGGCCGATGGCCATCTTGGTCTGGGGCCAGAGCTGCTTGATGGCATGACCCAGCAGGTGAGCACAAGAGTGGCGCAGAATCTCCAGGCCGTCCTGGTCCTTGGCGGTAATAATGGCTAATTGCGCATCGTGTTCGATCAGCTCACAGGCATCAACCAATTGTCCGTCGATACGTCCTGCAATACAGGCCTTGGCCAGCCCCGGACCTATATCCAGGGCGACGTCCATCACGGAAACTGCATGGTCAAAATGGCGTTGATTACCATCGGGAAGAGTAATTGTCGGCATGAAATATCCTCAACAGTGGTGCACCCTACCAAAGCGCACATGTAATGTATGAAAATGAACCCAGATTTTGCGCAAGCTTCATTGCTGTTAACCGTCTGGCGTACCTTGCCAGTTTGGCGCACCTTGAACTAAAACGTTGGGGTGGCACAGGTTAGGGGGCGAAACTTTATCAGAACTCCCCCTCGCCCGCCATGCCGGGTTGCGGCTTAAAGGCCAGCTTTTTCTTGAGCCTGATGTTTAAGCCAGATAAACCGGCTGTGAGGGATGTACAGCAGATCTGCCACCTGGCGGATAATGCCTTCTTCTTGCGGGTCCAGCTGACCATCACTAAAGGCGACCGCCCATAAGGCGAACAGAATGTCTTCCCGCTCTGCAATGGGCAGCGTTTTCAGCTCGGCGGTAAATTCATAAAGCGAGACTATCTGGTCTTGCTGCGCCTTGTTAGCAGCAAGCAGTTGCTGCACGGTAGCGGCATTTTGGCGGGTTAACCGTACCAGCAAATGTTCAAGCGTCTGCCGCTCTTCTTCACTGGCATTACCGTCTGCCAGCATCACTTCACTGAGCAAGGCGGTAATGGCCACGTCTTTGCCTGGTGTCGAGTCAGCGCTTGTATTGTCGGCAGAAAACCATTGTTTCAATTGTTCAAGCATCAGCATTCCTCAATGGTGAATGTCATGTATAGCCTATAATGTTGACACTATCTTCGTCAGTATCCGGGAGACATTATGTGGCCCACTATTGCCAATCAGATCAGCGAAGCGACAAAAACCGACTTCAGTGTGTTGAACAAGCAGCCACTGGCGGGCGGTGACATTAATCGTGCCTTTCGTATTGATGATGGCGACACCGCATTCTTTGTAAAATTAAACGACGCTGCACAGATCGATAAATTTCGTTGTGAATGGACCAGCCTGGAGCATCTGGCGGCGGCCAATACATTACAGGTGCCCAAGCCCGTTTGCTGTGGCAGCACACTAAGCAGCAGCTTTCTGGTATTGTCCTACCTATCCTTTCACGAGGGCTGCGAACAGGCCTGGTATGCACTGGGTCAGCAATTGGCTCGGCTGCATCAAAGTCAGCAGCAACCCATGTACGGCTGGGACGAAGACAATTTTCTTGGGCTGTCGGTACAACCTAATGCCTGGCACAAGAAGTGGTCAACTTTTTTTGCCGAACAACGCATTGGCTGGCAGTTGACGATTTTGGCTGACAAGGGGATCCATTTTGGTGATATCGGTGACATTGTCACCGGAATCAAACTCCGGTTGGTGCACCATCAGCCTTCGGCCTCTTTGCTACATGGCGATCTATGGCGGGGAAATGTGGCTTTTCATGATAATCAGCCGGTGGTATTCGACCCTGCGAGTTATTTTGGTGATCGGGAAATCGATATCGCCATGACGGAGCTATTTGGTCAGTTTCCTCATGTATTCTATCAAGGCTACAATACCGTGTGGCCGCTAGACCCAGGCTATAGACAACGACGTGAAATTTATCATCTTTATCACCTGCTTAATCACGTCAGTCATTTTGGCGAGCCCTATCGTGAACAGGCCAACAGCAGTGTCAATCGCATACTTTCCAGCTAGGAGCATCCATGTCATCACCCGTGATCTTGATAACCGGCGCCGCCAAACGTATTGGGGCCGAGATAAGCCGGCATTTGCATCAGTTGGGTTATCGTCTGGTGTTGCATTATCACACCAGTGAAACGGCCGCGCTTTCCCTGCAGCAAGAGCTGAACGGCATCACCCCTCACAGTGTGGCGATTATTCGCCAGGATCTAACCGAACTAGACCAACTTGCTCACATGGCCGATCGGGTACTGGCCTGTTTTGGGCGCCTTGATGGTGTGATTAATAATGCTTCCAGCTTTTATCCGACTCCGCTCACATCGAGCACTCCGGCACAATGGCAGGATTTGATCAGCACCAATGCCGCCGCACCGTTTTTTCTAACCCAGGCTCTGATACCGGCATTGCGCCAACATAACGGCGCAATTATCAATATGGTGGATATACATGCGGAAAAAGGCCTGCAGCATCATTTGTTATACAGCATGGCAAAAAATGCACTGGCCACGTTGACCCGAGGGTTGGCCTGTGAACTGGCACCGGATATTCGAGTAAACGGTATCGCCCCCGGGGCCATCATTTGGCCTGCTCATGATTTGACTGCCGAGCAAAAACAGCAGGTATTGGCCACAATACCCATGGGGCGGTTGGGTCAGGTACAAGAAATCGCCGAAACGGCGGCCTTTTTGCTGGGTGGCCCGGCTTATTTGACCGGCCAGATTATTGCACTGGATGGCGGACGTTCGAGCCGCGGGCTAAGTGAGGCCTGATGCGGTAACCGGGTGAGCAGTCATCAATGTGCAGTACCTGATGTGGTAACTTGTGTTGTTCAATCTATTGATGTGAAGGAGCCAGCAGATGCGAGATTATTTTGAGCAGACGATTCATTGCCCTCATTGCGGGCATCATACCAACATTGTGGTGGATGCGTCCGAGGGCGATCAAAACTACTATGAAGATTGCAGAGCCTGCTGTAATCCCATGCATCTGACGGTGACTCGTAATGAGATGACTGACCAGGTCGAGGTGAGTATTGATGCCGACGACGAACAAATTTTCTGAAGTCGCGACATTGGTAAAATAATAGTCTGCATGTTGGCATAATATTGGTGATTGCCGGCATGCAAGGTCCGCTGTCTATCAAGCACAGCCTAGACAGCGCAACCTGAATCATCGGCTGGCCATGACCCGCTCTACCGTATCGACGATGGCTTGAGTCTGGGGGTCTATCTCTATGTTTACCTGGGCCCCTTCCCTGATCCGGCCCAGGTTGGTGCGTGCCAGGGTTTCCGGGATAAGATGCACGGCAAAGCGATCGGACTGCACCGCCCCCAGAGTCAGGCTAATGCCGTCTATACCAATGTACCCCTTGGTAAACACATATTTTGCCAGGTTCTCTGGCAAGGCAAACCACAAGGTGGTGTTGGTCTCGCTGGTCTGACGCTCCAGCAAGGCGCTCATGGCCATAATGTGGCCCGACATGGCATGACCACCAATTTCATCACCAAAGCGCGCGGCCCTTTCCAGGTTAACCTTATCCCCTACTACAAGCTGACCTAGATTGGTCACCCGCAAGGTTTCCTGCATCAGATCAAAACTCACCTGCTGACCATCAATGGCCGTTACCGTCAAACAGCAGCCGTTGTGTGCAACAGAAGCGCCCAACTCAAGGCCCGGCAACAATTGGCCAGGTAATTGCACCTGGTGAGTGCGGAAGTCTTGTTTGTCGATAATATTCAATAGGGTGCCTTGGCCTTGCACGATTCCGGTAAACATGATTTTTCCTTTAAAATGTCAGTTAAAGATAGTGGGAAAAAGCAGCCATCAAGGCTATATTCCCAATGATTGTCGATTCTTCAGTATTTGTTACCAAAGTGAACACCCAAAATGCGCACTTCCCCGCTATTCGACAAACCTCTTTTCTTTTGCAAGTGAGAATAACATGGCCTTGAAGCCTTATTTATATGAAATTCCCCGTTTATTGCGGTTATGTGGCCCTATTCTGGTCGCCCAGGTAGCACAGACCACCATGAGCTTTGTGGATACCGTCATGGCCGGCCAGGTCAGTGCCACCGATCTGGCCGCGGTCGCCGTGGCCACCAGTTTTTGGCTGCCGCTTATTCTCCTGGTTCAAGGCGTGATTATGGCGCTGACGCCCATTATATCGCAATTGAATGGCGCTCGTCGTCATGGCGAGGTGGCCAGTGCCGTGCATCAAGGTTTTTGGTTAACCCTGTTGGTGACCCTGCCTGCCATGCTGGCGCTCTATTATTCGCCACAGGCTTTGCACTGGATGAACGTAGAGCCTTTGCTGGCAGAAAAAACCGCCGGTTATTTGCATGCCATCTTGTGGGGCATGCCCGCCTATGCCTTGTATCAGGTATTGCGTAACTTCAGTGAGGGCTTGTCACATACCCTGCCTACCATGCTCATCGGCTTTCTCGGCTTGATGGTGAATATTCCAGCCAACTATGTGCTGATCCATGGCAAATTTGGCATGCCCGCACTGGGCGGCGTGGGCTGTGGTTATGCTTCGGCATTGGTGTTCTGGGTGATGCTGATTGGCATGGTCATTTATACTCGGCGCTCACCGCTACTGCGGCCATTTATGGTGTTTTCCACATTAAGCGCACCAAACTGGCCACAAATAGGTCGCTTGTTTCGCCTTGGCTTCCCCATTGCGCTGGCCATTTTCTGTGAAGTCACCCTGTTTACCGTGGTGGCGCTATTATTAGCTCCTTTTGGAGCAGAAATTGTTGCCGGACACCAAATTGCCATAAACTTTTCAAGCATCATTTTTATGATACCGCTAAGTCTTGGCATGGCCATGACCATACGCGTTGGTCACTGTTTGGGAGAAAAACAGGCAGAAAGAGCCAAACGGATCAGTATTGCTGGCATTATTCTAGGGTGTTTGGTGGCCTTGCTGACGGCACTGGCTACCGTATGGGGCCGCTATTGGATTGGCAGTTTATATACCGATAACAGCCAGGTACTCGAACTGGCCGCCAGCTTGCTGCTACTGGCCTCTTTGTATCAAATATCAGACTCGGCCCAGGTGATTGCCGCCGCGGCATTACGGGGTTATAAAGATACCCAGACCATTTTTTATATTACCTTTGTGTCGTTCTGGTTATGTGGCTTGCCTATCGGCATGGTGCTGGGCATGACCGATTGGGTTGTGCCCTCTATGGGGCCTCACGGTTTCTGGATTGGTTTTTTGGCGGGCTTGTCGATAGCGGCGTTCTCATTAATATGGCGATTGCGGGTGATTTATGCACGGGTCGAACATAATAATCGGGCTAACCTGCCTCTTGTTGATGGCATGTAGTCCAAAAGACGAACTGGAACACCATTTTCATACTTATCTAAAACGGGTTGCTCATGTACTGGAGGTAGCAGAGCCGGAGCTAACAGCGGCCCCGACCTTGCCACCCTTGCCTGCCCAGCGCGAGCTGGTACTGGAGCAGGATCGCATCAGCACCGGCGTACTGGATGCATTGAAGCTGGGTCAATGTGATTTGCTTGCGCTGGTCGGGGAACACAACAGCCCGGTCGGTAAAAGTCAGAGTGCCGCCGGTCAGCTGTTCTATCACCTGCAATTTCAACAGGGCTTGCAACTGTGTCAGGCCACACACCCCGATCCCAAGCTGCAAACCTGGTTGCATGATATTGAACAACAAAAAGCCCCGCTGCTGTCAGGATTTCACTGGAATATGATGGTTGCAGAGCCCGAAATTCGCGCCGCGCTGACTCCTCGCACAAGGACTCTTTCTTTCAACCAGCAAGTGGGCTACCAGGCAACGATACGGGCGTTCGATTTGTTCGCCCAACTACAGAGCAAGGCGCAAGGTAAGCTGGACACACAACCGCTCAGTGCCGGGCAACTCAACCAGGCATTGGCCGGCTTATACCAGAATCCGTATCTGGGCCGTTTATTTTACTCGTTGCACAGTGCGGGCCACTACCTTGAGCAAAGTATTGGGTTCTTGCAGCCATTGGCGCAGTATGACTGTCAGCGTGGCGGGCGAATAAACGCCGAGCGACTGCGCAATGCCATGCAGCATTATTACATTAAGGATATTCAGCGCTATCTGAGCCAGATTGATCGCCAGTTTGTACAGTTGGCGCCCCTGCTGCAAAGCACGCTTGCTCCCCCGCAAAGCAAGCGCGCCCAGATGCTTGCTTATCAACAGCAGATCGCAATGGGATTGAACAGTCAGCTGTATGTTCGCTACCGACAACTCACGCTTGAACATGCCCGAGTGTGGCAAACGTTTTTAAAGCGGTGCGATATTTCACCAACTTGACCAATAGTTCTCCATCTGTTTGTAGAGTAACAAAAAAGGCTTGCCAGTCTTTAGTACCTTGGCTAGTATACCGCTCGCTCAGACATGATACGCCCTTAGCTCAGTTGGTTAGAGCGCTACCTTGACATGGTAGAGGTCGGTGGTTCGAATCCACTAGGGCGTACCAAACTTGTTGCAATCTGCGTCCTTAGCTCAGTTGGTTAGAGCACTACCTTGACATGGTAGGGGTCGGTGGTTCGAATCCACTAGGACGCACCAAACATTGAAAAGCCCGCTCAATTGAGCGGGTTTTTTGCTTTTGTAAGTTCATGCGAGAAATGCTGAATGCCGTTAATATGGCTGAAGATGAACGCGCTTGCAGATCTACAGGTAAGGGGTTTCCCCCTTACCTTTCACGTACCCCTCTTAACCAGCAAACTTACTTCGCGCTTTGCATGGCCAACAGGGTGGCGATGTTTTTGGCGGTAAAGGTCACGTTCTTCTCGGCACCGGCAAAGGCTTCTTTCAGCGTCATCACGCGCGGCATAATAGAGAATACCGCATCAATACCATGATCGCAGACCACGGCCACGTCATCACTGATGCTGCCTGCAATGCCAATAACGGGAATGTCATAGATTTTAGCGGTTTTGGCCACGCCGATTGGCGTCTTGCCAAAAATAGTCTGGCTGTCGATACGACCTTCACCTGTGATCACCAGGTCGGCGCCTTTTACCGCTTCTTTCAGCTTGGTTGCTTCAACCACGATGTCAATACCGGGTCTAAAGCTGGCTTGCATAAAGGTCATCATGCCAAAGCCCATACCCCCTGCGGCGCCGGCGCCCTTTTTTTCTCGCTGATCGGTAAAGCCGCTGGCCACAATCACATCGGCCAGATGCGTTAGCGCGTTCTCCAGTGTGACTTTTTGTTCGGCAGTGGCGCCTTTTTGCGGACCAAAAATAGCGGTCGCGCCTCGGTCACCCAACAGTGGATTGTCCACGTCGCATGCCACTTCAAAAGTACAATCGGCCATGGCAGGGTGCAGTTCGCTTAAATCAATGTGCTTCAAGTCGATAAGTGCTGCACCGCCGTCGGCAATCACTTTGCCTTGTTCGTCAGTGAACCGGGCTCCCAGCGACGCCAGCATGCCCATACCGGCATCGTTGGTGGCACTGCCGCCAAGGCCAACAATAATATGACGCACACCGGCATCCAGGGCATGACGGATCAGCTCGCCGGTGCCCCGGGAAGTGGCAATACAGGGATTGCGTTCTTCCAGTGCCACATGGTGCAGGCCAGAGGCAGAAGCCATCTCGATAACGGCGGTTTTGCCATCGCCCAGCAAGCCGTAGTGTGCCTCAACCTGATTACCCAGCGGGCCGGTTACCTGAGTGCGTACTATGGTGCCGTCGGTGACCGCAACCAAGGCTTCAACCGTCCCTTCTCCGCCATCTGCCATCGGAACCAGGGTGTACTCAGCATCAGGAAAAACCGCGAGAAAACCCTGTTTGACTGCTTCTGCCACTTCCAGAGCGGACAAGCTTTCTTTAAAAGAATCCGGAGCAATAACAATTTTTTTCATGTGAGTACCTTCATGGTAGACGTCAAAGAGAAAACCAGTATCTGTGCTTTGGTTGGCAATTACCATGTGCAAAAGCACAAGCTGGCATGCTTGTTTTTGTGCGCCACGCTTTTACAAACTAATCGAGAATGATTTTGCCAAGATAGAGCCGAAACAGTTGATCCAGCTTTTTGTAATCCACCCCGGTAATCGCATGAATTCTATCGAGCCGATAGCGCAGGGTATTTCTATGAATATTGAGCTTGCCGGCGCAGGTCAGCATGTCTGCCGACGAAGAAATAAGCGTATGCAGCGTTAAGCGCAGCGTACCATTGGGGTCTTGTGCCATCAGCGCTCGATACTCCTTGGTCAGCTCTGCCAGATGCCAGCCTTTGGCCAATGAAGCAATAATGATTTTTTCTTTATGGCTGTCGTAGGAATACAAGGTCGCAGCTCCGCTGGCACCATCTGCGGCCCCAAATTGCAGAGCAGCCATCGCGGTTGCATAAGAAAGTGCCAATTCCGACAAAGTGTTGACTGTCACGCCGACACCAATGCTCACAGGTTGTGCAAGCAGGTCGACCAGTTGTGCTATTTTTGCATCAACCTTTGCTTTGGCGTCGAGTATCAAGGTTAAACCTGACTCCTGACTATAAAAAAACAGGCCGTTCACACTTAAATCCAGTGCGGCATTCAGGTCCAGAATCTGTTGATAAAAACGAGCGTGACTCTTGGGTTTGATGGTAATGCACAGTGCCGGATAGCGGATCTGCAGCTGCAGCTCTTTCAACCGCTCATGCAAGGCAGACTCGTCCAATTGGCCATAAACCAGCTGTTTGAGACAATTCTCTTTCTCGACACGCAATAACAATGCGGCGTCTTTTTCCCGACTTTGTTCCACCAACAGCTCGGCAGTCATTTTCAGCAAGGCGCCCAGCTCGCAGACCTGAGCGGGATCGCCGGTAATGCCCACAACCCCTATGCAGTTACCTTGATACTCTATGGGCAGGTTCACTCCTGGCTTGGCACCGGCCAAATACCGGGTACCCGCCTGATCGACCGTGACCGATTTCTGGTGCTGTATCACCCAGCTTGCGCCCTCGTGTACCCGGCCCACCCGGCTGACATCGGTAGACGCCACCACGATTCCCTTCTTGTTCATCACGTTGATGTCGTAGGGGATCAGGCCTTTGGTGCGGGCAATGATTTTCTCGGCAATAATGTCTTCAATTTCCATCATATGATCTTTGTCATTCAAGATGTTTGCATGCGTGGTGATGTCGCTTCAGCGCTGAGGGTCGGCACTTATTGCCAACCTTGATTTTGTATGTTGGCATAACTGGTCAGACAATAACTGCCAGTGCTTCCAACTGTTCTCTGGCTCGTTGTAATTCGGTTTGCTTTTGTTCACCACTCATATGCAGGGCCTCGGCATACACAAATTCAATATCGGCAATGCCCAGAAAGGTCAGTATGGTTTTCAGGTAATCCGTCATCATATCGTGGGGAGTGCCTTTATGCTGGCCGCCGCGCGTAGTCACCACCACGGCTTTCCTGGTGTTCAGCAACCCCTGAACGCCCTGCTCTGTATAGCGGAACGTGACACCGGCACGGCAAACCAGATCAATCCAGGCTTTTAATTGTACCGGAATATGAAAGTTGTACATGGGAGCGGCAATCACCAGGGTGTCGGCCTGATTCAATTCAGAGATCAATTGTTCAGACAGCGCCAGCATATCAGCCTGTTGTGTTGTCAGTTCACTGGCGCCTCGCAAAGCCTGGGCGCCAGCACCGTCCAGCATGGGCAAGGGTGCGGCGGCCAAATCACGGCACATCACCCGCTCGCCATCCAGGTGCTGCATTAAATGATCGAGCAGTTGGGACGATTGAGAATGTTCACCCAAAATACTGGATTTAATTACGAGTGTATTGGTCAACTTAGGCGTCCTCATCATTCATAAATGATCAACATATCAAACTGTTGCCATCATACCCGCATGCAAGCAGCAGACCATAAAATAATTGCGCAACCTGCGGCACGCTTAATCTCGGACGAAAATAGGGCGCTAAGCCGAAAATATGTCGATTGGTTTACGTTAACGTAAGAATAAGTAATCGGAAGGGTTGCTGATGCAGAAAAAGAAAACCCTCGCAAGCGAGGGCAAAATAAACGGAAACGTGCTTAAACAGAGCTACACATCATAGTCACCAAGTTGACCACTCAAGCTGGACAAATGGCTTAACTGCAATGTCCGTCCAATCTAACCGGAGCCAAATGTGAAGTCAACGCATAAAAGGGCAAAGGATATCAATTAAATTCCCGCGCCGCCCCCATGGTTCGTTAACGTTAAGGTAAGCATAGTAGCCCGTTAAGCGTTCCGGAAAGGTATTCCGCTGAACCACACATTGCCTCCCCTTCAAAAAAGACTCGTATGGCATATTCATAAATGAGAGTGATTTCTCAAATTCTTCGATATTTCTGAGCGTTACACAAGCGCAATGGCAAATTCATGACTAATCTTTTACCAAGGGAATGACGATGTGCGCGCAAGGCTCTTGCTGACCAGTACACAAGCACCGGAGCCGAGATTTAGGGGGAGAACACCATGGGTATTTTCGAGCATTATCAAACGCGTTATGAAAAAGCGAAAGAAGAAGAGTACAGCCTGCAGGAATTTCTGGACATGTGTCGGGAAGACAAAGCCTGCTACGCTTCGGCCTCCGAACGCCTGTTAATGGCGATTGGCGAGCCGGAAATGATCGATACCGCGAACGAGCCAAGATTAAGCCGGCTCTTCTCTAACCGGGTGATTGCCCGCTATCCGGCATTTGCCGAGTTCTATGGCATGGAAGACAGCATAGAGCAGATCGTGTCCTATCTGAAACACGCCGCTCAAGGTCTGGAAGAAAAGAAACAGATCCTGTATCTGCTGGGTCCTGTGGGGGGTGGTAAATCGTCGTTGGCCGAATGCGTAAAATCCTTGATGCAAAAGATGCCTATTTATCGCATCAAGGGCTCTCCGGTTAACGACCATCCCTTCTGTTTGTTCGACGCGGTCGAAGACGGTGCCGTACTGGAACAGGAGTACGGCATTCCCAAGCGCTATCTGCGCGCCATTATGTCACCCTGGGCGGTGAAACGATTGCACGAGTACGGCGGCGATATCACCCGCTTCAAGGTAGAGAAGGTGTATCCCTCTGTGCTGGATCAGATTGCCATCGCCAAAACCGAACCCGGTGATGATAACAACCAGGATATTTCGTCCCTGGTCGGCAAGGTCGATATACGCCAGCTTGAGCACTATGCCCAGGACGATGCGGACGCCTACTCTTACTCCGGTGCCTTGTGTAAGGCCAACCAGGGACTGATGGAATTCGTCGAAATGTTCAAGGCGCCCATCAAGGTGCTGCATCCCTTGTTAACCGCAACCCAGGAGGGTAACTATAACGGTACCGAAGGTTTGTCTGCCCTGCCCTTCGAAGGCATTATACTGGCTCACTCCAACGAGTCGGAATGGCAGCACTTTAAACATAACCGTAATAACGAGGCCTTTCTCGACCGGGTGTATATCGTCAAGGTGCCCTACTGCTTGCGGGTTACCGAAGAAATCGACATTTACCAGAAACTGCTGTTCAACAGCGAGCTGTCCCATGCCAAGTGTGCCCCTGGCACGCTGGAAACCCTGGCTCAGTTCACCGTGCTGTCACGGATGAAAGAGCCGGAAAACTCCAATCTGTACTCCAAGATGCGCGTCTATGACGGTGAAAGCCTCAAAGACACGGATCCCAAAGCCAAGTCGTACCAGGAATATCGCGACTATGCCGGGGTGGATGAAGGCATGAGTGGCCTGTCTACCCGTTTTGCCTTCAAGATTTTGTCTCGGGTCTTCAACTTCGATCATGCCGAAGTGGCGGCAAACCCGGTACACCTTTTCTATGTGCTGGAGCAGCAAATCGAGCGGGAGCAGTTTCCCCAGGAAGTTCACGACCGTTACCTTGAGTTCATCAAGGGCTATCTGATCCCCAAATACGTCGAGTTTATCGGCAAGGAGATTCAAACCGCCTATCTGGAGTCCTACTCCGAGTACGGACAAAATATTTTTGACCGCTACGTGGTGTATGCCGACTTCTGGATTCAGGATCAGGAATACCGGGATCCCGACACCGGCCAGTTGTTCGACCGCTCGGCCCTTAATGCAGAACTGGAGAAAATAGAGAAGCCCGCCGGCATCAGTAACCCGAAAGATTTCCGTAACGAAATCGTCAATTTCGTATTACGGGCCCGGGCCAACAACGCCGGTAAAAACCCGAACTGGACCAGTTATGAAAAGCTCAGAACCGTTATCGAGAAGAAAATGTTCTCGAATACCGAAGAGCTGTTGCCGGTCATTTCCTTTAATGCCAAGACCAGTGCCGACGAGCAGAAAAAACACGATGACTTTGTCGCCCGCATGATGGAAAAGGGATATACCCGCAAGCAGGTCAGGCTGTTATCCGAGTGGTATCTGCGTGTTCGCAAGTCTACTTAACAAGGTAAGTGTTGGGGGAAATTATGGCGCATTTTATCGATAGACGACTAAATGGCCGCAACAAAAGCGCTGTGAACCGGCAGCGCTTTATCCGCCGCTATCAACAACAACTAAAAAAGGCGGTGTCGGATGCGGTACTCAAACGCAGTATTCAGGATATCGACAAGGGTGAGAGTGTTTCCATTCCCACCCGGGATATCTCTGAACCTGTGTTTCATCAAGGCAAAGGCGGTAGCCGTGAACAAGTTCATCCGGGTAACGACCAGTTTATTACCGGTGACAAGGTAGACAGACCCCAGGGTGGTGGTGGTCAGGGCGGTGGTCAGGGCGATGCCAGTAACCAGGGAGAAGGCCAGGACGACTTTATTTTTGAGATTTCGAAGGAAGAGTATCTCGACTTGTTGTTTGATGGATTGGAACTGCCCAATCTCGAAAAGAACAAGCTCAACAAGATAAGCGAAATGAAAACCTTTCGTGCCGGTTATTCTTCAGAAGGGGTGCCGGCCAATATCAATATCGTACGTTCGTTGCGCCAGTCACTGGCACGGCGCATGGCGCTGCAGGTGGGCAAGAAGAAAACCGTGGCCGAGCTGGAGCGGGAACTTGAAGAACTCAGTCGCCACCCTACCCAGCACTATGCCCGAATTCAGGATCTGGAGCTGGAAATTGCCGAGCTGAAGCGGCGTATTGCCGCGGTGCCTTTCATCGACACCTTCGACTTGCGCTTTAACAACTTCGTGCAAAGGCCCATTCCTTCTACCCAGGCGGTGATGTTCTGCATCATGGACGTATCCGGTTCCATGGATCAGGCCACCAAAGACATGGCAAAGCGGTTTTATCTGTTGCTATACCTGTTTTTGACCCGTACCTATAAAAACGTCGAAGTGGTGTTTATTCGCCATCACACCCAGGCCAAGGAGGTCGACGAACAGGAGTTTTTCTATTCCCAGGAAACAGGCGGCACCATTGTATCCAGTGCGCTGCAACTGATGAAAGAGATCATTGACGATCGCTATCCATCCGACCAATGGAATATTTACGCGGCACAAGCATCGGATGGCGACAACTGGGCCGATGACTCCCCCTTGTGCAAGAAGCTGCTGCAAGACGACATCATGTCACTGGTGCGGTATTACGCCTATATCGAAATAACCAATCGCGCCCATCAAACCTTGTGGCACGAATATGAATCCATCGCACGCAGCTTTTCCAACTTTGCCATGGAGCATATACGTTCGGTAGAAGATATTTATCCCGTATTCAGAGAGCTGTTTAAGAAACAGGCGGCATGAGGTGACCATGACTGAGACTGCAACCCAGACCAGCACCCGTCCGCTGAGTGACGGACCAGACTGGAGCTTTGAGTTACTCGAAGCCTACCACACGGAAATTGCCCGTATTGCCAAGCACTACGGCCTGAGTACCTATCCCAACCAGATAGAAATCATCATGGGCGAACAAATGATGGATGCCTATTCCAGCATTGGGATGCCCATTGGTTATCATCACTGGTCTTATGGCAAAAAGTTCATTCAAACCGAACAAAACTACCGACGAGGACAAATGGGGCTGGCCTATGAAATTGTCATCAACTCCAACCCCTGTATTGCCTACCTGATGGAAGAAAACACCATGCCCATGCAGGCATTGGTGATTGCCCATGCCTGTTACGGACATAATTCCTTTTTCAAAAATAACTACTTGTTCAAAGCATGGACCGACGCCGAGTCGATAATCGACTACCTGCTGTTTGCCAAGCACTACATCAGCGAATGTGAAGAAAAGCACGGCGTGGCAGAAGTGGAATCCTTTCTCGATAGCTGTCATGCCTTGATGAACTATGGCGTCGATCGTTACAAGCGGCCACAGCAATTGTCACTGGCTGAAGAAAGACGCCGCCAAAAGGCGCGGGAAAGCTATCTGCAAACTCAGGTCAACGAGCTGTGGAAGACCTTGCCACGCATGGACGATGCCAAAGCCGAGAAAAAGCGACGCTACCCCGTGGAGCCCGAAGAGAACCTGCTGTACTTTATTGAAAAGCATGCCCCGCTGCTGGAGCCCTGGCAGCGTGAAATTGTGCGCATCGTGCGCAAGATCAGCCAGTACTTTTATCCCCAGAAACAGACCCAGGTAATGAACGAAGGCTGGGCCACCTTCTGGCACTACACCATTACCCAGCACATGTATGACGAGGGGCTGGTCACCGATAGCTTCATGATGGAAGTACTGCACAACCATACCAATGTGGTTTTTCAGCCGCCCTATAACAGCCAGTATTATTCGGGTATTAATCCCTATGCGCTGGGCTTTGCCATGTTTGTGGACTTGCGACGTATTTGCGAACACCCCACAGAAGAAGACAGGGCCTGGTTTCCGGACATCGCCGGCTCCGACTGGGTAAAAACCCTGCACTTTGCCATGGAGAATTTCAAGGACGAAAGCTTTATCAGCCAGTTTCTCTCACCCAAGGTGATGCGGGACATGCACTTATTTGCCGTGTCCGATGATGACACCCGTAATTACCTGGAAATTTCCGCCATTCACGATGAGCAAGGCTATCGAGTATTGCGCCAAAAACTGTCTAATCAATACAACCTGTCCAACCTGGAACCCAATATTCAGGTGTATAACGTAGAGGTTAAAGGCAATCGCTCCCTGACGTTACGTCATGTACCGCACAACCGCATCCCGCTGGCCGACTCCAGCCATGAAGTACTCAAGCATGTACACCGCTTGTGGGGCTTTGATGTCTTGTTAGAGCAAGAAGAGCCCGATGGCAGCGCAAGCACCATTGGTCGTTGTCCGGAGCACAATCCCTGACCGGGAACCATGAGTGAAAACCAATAAAAAACCCTCTGTGTTACGCCTGTTTCAAGGCACACAGAGGGTTTTATTAACCAAGTAAGATGCTTAGTGCTGCGCCATGCCTTCGGCCAGGTGTTCGCGCATTTCAAACCACAATTTGCCCGACGCCTTGCCGTACTCTCGTACCACATCAGTCACCTGCTCAAGCTCGCTTGCCTCGGTTAATCCCCCAAGATCTCGATAATAAGCTACGGCCAACTGACGCGCTGCCGGCAACGAGAAGTAATAACGCCCTACCCGGCAATACAAGCCCTTAAAGCCATTCAGGATCAAACCATAAATCGGATTACCGGAAGCAAACGCCAACTGGTGATGTAGCTCGTAATCAAAGGCGGCAAACGCATCGGCGTCATCGGCCAATTGATCTATCTCCGCGATGGCTGAAGCGACCTTTTCCGGATTGTTTTTGATGGCCGCACGAATGAAGATGCTACTGATATGGGTACGGGCAGATAATAAATGTTCAATCAGCTCGGGCATTTTATCTTCATCGAGCCGTGCCAGTGTTTCCAGAATATTGAGACTGGAGGTTTCCCAGAAGTTATTTACCCGGGTTGGCTTGCCATGCTGTATGGTCAACCAGCCGTCTCGGGCCAGACGTTGCAGTACCTCACGCAGTGTGGTTCGGGTGACGCCAATCAACTCCGACAATTCACGTTCGGCAGGCAAGATAGAACCCGGTGGAAAGTGACTGTTCCAGATGGATTCTATGATATATTGTTCCGCGAAATTGGCTGGACTTTGTGCCTTGATGACCATGAAACCACTCTGTTAAATATATTAAAATGGGTAAAATCAGCGCCGATAATAACAGAGCGGACCAGTTTTCTACAAGCACCCTCCTTTTCCTGCGACTTGCCCGGATCACCTTTAGTCCCTATACAGTGAGGAATTCATGCTATACGCCTTTTCTCGTTCGCCCATGGCCTGGGCGTTACTGACTCTGGGTAGCAGCGTCTTGCTGGCCATCGCCCTGTTCTTTCAATATGGTCAGGGCATGGCGCCCTGCGTGATGTGTGTGTATCAAAGAGCCGCACTGCTTGGTGTTATGCTGGCCGCCGGCGTGGGCTGGCTGGCACCGCGCCACAAGGTGTTCAGCAACCTGGCATTGCTCGGCTGGCTGACCGCCGCCGGCAAAGGCTGGCTACTGGCCAAAGAGCACGTCGGTTACCAGTTCAACCCCTCGCCCTTTACCCAGTGCTCCAGCATTGCCGAGTTTCCAGCCTGGTTACCACTCGATACCTGGCTACCCCTGGTGTTTCACCCCAGCGGCGACTGTGCCGATGCATCCTGGATATGGATGGGCCTGAGTATGCCCCAGTGGCTAATGTGGATATTCGCCGGCCTGACGGCTCTGGCGGGGTTGTTTATTGTGGTGCGAGTCACGGGAAAAAGCCGTAAGCTTTAAGCGGTCAGTTAAAGATAATGCGCAAAGCAAAATGAAAAAAACGAACCTCCCGGGTTCGTTTTTTGTCTTACAGCCGATAGCTGACCGCTGTGTTCAAAGACAGGAGTGTTTCAAATCAGCTTGCCCAGGTAATAATATGATCTTCCCAGGCGCCGGCTTTGGACTCGGGCACCACCTTGCCACGCACCGACTGTCCGGCCTTGTGCATGGCGCTTTTAGAACCGGTACGCAATGGGTGCCAGGACGGCAATGACTGCCCTTCGGCTAACAGTCGGTAAGCGCAGCTTGAAGGCAACCAAAAATAGTCGTCCAGCTTGTCTCGGGTGATTTTCAGGCAATCCGGCACGATGGAAAAACGATTTTCATAGTTACTGCACGCACAAGAATGCGTATTAAGCAGTTCGCATGCCACATTGGTATGCACTAATTCATCCGTATCTTCATCAATCAACTTGTTGAGACAACATTTACCACAACCGTCACACAAGGCTTCCCATTCCTGATCCGACATTTGCTCTAACGACTTGGTATACCAAAAATCAGCCTGCATTTCTTATCCTGCTACTTGGGCACTAAAACGGTACTGACCGTTCAACTGCATATCGAGTTGGTCCTGTGGCTTGAGCTCTCCAACCCCTTTGGGGGTTCCCGTCAGGACAATATCGCCGGGGTTCAAGGTAAAACAACGGCTCATTTCAGACAGCAGCTGCTCTATGGGCCACATCATCTGAGCCGTGTTCCCGCTTTGCCTGGGCTGGCTGTTTATCTGCAGGCTGAAATCGAGCTGCTGCAGATGGCCCAGCATATCAGGCACCGCAAACGGACTAATAGGGCAACTACCATCAAACGCCTTGGCGCGCTCCCAGGGGTGGCCATTGGCTTTTAGCTCATCCTGTACATCGCGCAAGGTTAAATCGAGCGCCAGACCCACGCCGGCAATGGCATCCAGGGTATGTCCAGGCTCCGCATGACAGAGTCGACGACCGATCAACAGGGCAACTTCCAGCTCATGATGCACCGCACCCAACCCCTTGGGAAGCAACAAGGGCACATCCAGCCCTATTAAACTGCTGGCCGGTTTGATAAACAACAAGGGCTGCTTGGGGACAGGGTTATTAAGCTCGGCGGCATGGTCCTGGTAGCTGCGGCCAACGCACACTACTTTGCCCACCGCATAGGGTAAGGGTTGACCTTGCAAGTCCAGATGTTGATACATGAGTCGCTCCTGTTGAATGACCGCTCAGCCGGCTTGACTCAAACAGTCAATCAGCGGCTACAATTGATTCGCGCGAAACTGTTTGAGCAAGTTTTCTGGCGGAGGCGGTATTTGCAAATAATACCCCTGGGTCTTTAACGCCGTTTGCACCTTGGCCAAATCGGCTTGCCCAAGTTGTTTTTTGGTTGCCAGATTAATAATCATAGCAAGTTGTGGCGTACCAAAGGTATCCAGCAAGGCGGAAGGGACACGAGAGAAGTCGTCGCGTCGCTCCACAAAAAGATAGGTTTGGTCCATTTTGGGACTTTTATATACTACAGATAACATGGAAATTGCTATAATCCGTCGGCTTTATTGCCAGTTAGGGCGGCAAACTATAACATCAGCGCGACCAATAACAAAAAGGATTATATCCTTGGGGGAAAGCCGCTTATGGCGGAGCATGGAATTGAATTAAAAGGCAGTAGTTTTACCCTGTCCGTGGTGCACATTACCGATCAGGATATTACCGAGGTAAAACGCCTGTTAGCAGAAAAAGTTGCAATGGCCCCGGCCTTTTTCCGGGCCGCACCCCTGGTTATAAATATTGAAAAGCTGTTACGGACTCCTGATTTTTCGGCCATTGCCGACGTACTCAGAGAGCTGGACCTGGTTCCGGTCGGCGTAACGGGTGCCAAGACTGACGAAGCGCGGGACGCGGCACGGGCAGCAGGTCTGGCGATTGTCAGCACCGGCAAGGCAGCAGTAACACAAAGTCTGCCCGAGCCCAAAGAAGCCCCCGCAGAGCTGCTTAACCTGCCGGGAACCAAGGTACACAGAGGCCCGGTACGTTCTGGCCAGCAAGTGTATGCCCCTAATGGGTCACTGGTGGTACTGGGAGCCGTCAGTAACGGTGCCGAAGTGATTGCAGATGACAGTATTCATGTTTATGGACCACTGCGTGGCCGGGCAGTTGCCGGCGCCAAGGGAAATGAATCGGCAAGAATTTATTGCCAGCAGTTGATGGCCGAACTGATTTCCGTTGCGGGTCACTATCAACTCAGTGCAGGACTACAGGGTGATAACTGGGAACAGGCTGTCACTATTTCTTTGGCGGGCGAACAGTTAACAATCGACCGACTCTAATTTTCACGACTTTAGGAACATAATATGGCACGAATTATCGTCGTCACATCTGGAAAAGGAGGCGTGGGTAAAACCACCTCCAGTGCAGCCATCAGTACCGGTCTGGCCAGCCTTGGTCACAAGACGGTGGTTATCGATTTCGATATTGGCCTGCGTAATCTTGATTTAATCATGGGTTGTGAACGTCGCGTAGTATACGACTTCGTTAATGTCCTCAATGGGGACGTCAACCTGAATCAGGCGCTGATCCGCGACAAGCGTGTAGACAATCTTTATATTCTGCCCGCTTCGCAAACCCGGGACAAAGATGCCCTCACTCGTGATGGCGTGGAAAAAATACTGAAAGATCTGGCAGCCATGGACTTTGATTACATCGTCTGTGACTCCCCCGCCGGCATTGAAACCGGCGCCATGATGGCACTGTACTTTGCCGACGAAGCCATCATCACCACCAATCCCGAGGTGTCTTCAGTACGGGATTCTGACCGCGTACTCGGCATTCTGGCGTCCAAATCCTGGCGTGCAGAGCAGAATATGGAGCCTATCAAGGAACACCTGCTGCTCACCCGCTACTCACCAGAACGCGTGACCCGTGGCGACATGCTGGCGGTGCAAGACGTACAGGAAATTCTGGCCATTCCGCTGCTGGGCGTGATTCCTGAGTCTCAG
The DNA here is from genome assembly GCF_014643915.1 of Oceanisphaera marina. Classification (GTDB taxonomy): domain Bacteria; phylum Pseudomonadota; class Gammaproteobacteria; order Enterobacterales; family Aeromonadaceae; genus Oceanimonas; species Oceanimonas marina. The sequence continues at coordinate 32,575 of NZ_BMKE01000005.1, read as the reverse complement.
GCCGTACTTAAAGCCTCTAACGCCGGTGAACCCGTGATCCTGGATAACGAGTCCGATGCCGGCCTCGCCTATGCCGACGCCGTCGCCCGCTTGCTGGGCGAAGAGCGCCCTTTCCGCTTCCTCGATGAAGAGAAAAAGGGATTTTTCAGCAGAATTTTTGGGAGTTAAATTATGTCTCTACTGGACTATTTCCGTTCAAAGAAGAATCAGAACAGCGCTCAGCTTGCCAAAGAGCGCCTACAGATCATTGTTGCGCACGAACGTAGCCAGCGGGATACCCCGGATTATCTACCGCAAATGCAACAAGATATTTTGGCGGTGATCCGTAAATATGTGGATATCGACATCGATCAGATTTCGGTACAACTCGATCAAAAAGGCGATAATCTGTCGGTACTCGAGTTGAATATCATGTTTCCGGAAGTGGATGAAAAAGCCATCAGCAAGGCAGAAGGTTAATCCCTTTGCCACGCATAATGAAATACGCCAGATTCGAATGATATCGAGCCTGGCGTATTTCTGGCACAGCAATGAATTGAAAAATTAAAGTTGCGACCCGAGTAACTCACCGCGCCAGCCTTGCAACAAGGTCGGCTTGATGTCGGTGCTTTCTTCCAATCGCCACTTCCAGCTTAAATATTGGTGAATCAACCGCTTGGAGGCAATGACTTCCGCAGGAATTTCGGCTTGCTCACCGGCGATGTCGACCAGCGACTTGATGCGTTTCAACTCTGCCTTGTAGTCCGGGTAATCAATCAATCGTTTCACCGGCTGGGGCCAGCTGTCTGGCGCAGCCAGGGCCTGCTCGACCAGCGCCAGCAAGGTGCTGCCGTGACGACGAATTTCCATCGGATCCAGATCCAGCTTAGCCAAATCACCCAGCGACAAGGGTGCCCGCTCTGCTACTCGGAACAGATGTGCTTCTTTCACCACAAAATTGACGGCCAAATCGCGGCGACGAGCTTCGCTTAATCGCCACTCGCACAAACGCTGCAATATTCCCAGCGCCTGACAGTCCAAAGTCCAGGCATTCTTAATGTCCAGATAGGCAAAGGCAGGATCCGTGCTTTCGGTACGTCGCTTGACTGCGCGTTCACATTCTTGCTCAAACCAGTCGCTCAGGCCTTTCTGTGCCAGTTGCTCCATGAGTTTTTGATACACGGGGTAGAGATAAATCACATCGTCCGCCGCGTAGCTTAGCTGGGCACTCGACAAGGGACGCGCCAGCCAGTCGGTACGAGCATGGGCTTTATCCAGACTGACACCCAGCAGTTTGTCGACCAGAGGAGCAAACCCCAGCTGACTGCCCAGTCCCAGGAAAGCCGCCGCCAATTGTGTGTCGTGAATGCGTGCTGGCAAGGCGCCGCTCTGATGCTGCAGCAATTCAAGATCTTCGCCTCCGGCATGCAGCACACACAGCCGGGCCGGATCATGCAGCAAACGCCATAGGGGAGAGAGGTCAGAAATGGCAACCGGATCAATCAGTCCGGTACGCTTGCCATCAAACAGCTGGTACAGGCCGGGTTTGGCATAAAAGGTGCGGGTGCGAATAAATTCGGTATCCAGCGCCAGCAAGCTGGCGTCTGTATTACAAAAGTCGGTAAGGGTCTGGTTATCCGTGATCAGTGTATAAGTCATGGGTACTCTGTGTGGACGGCAAAATAAATACCCGCGAAGGCTCGTTCAAGAAGCCTGGTCTCTCAGCTCCCTGCGCAGTATTTTACCGACATTGGTTTTGGGCAATTCGTCACGAAATTCTATCACCTTAGGCACCTTATAGGCAGTGAGATATTGACGACAATGAGCCTTGAGGGTTTTTTCATCCAGCTCGACGCCCGACTTTTTCACCACCACCAGCTTGACCAGCTCTCCGCTGTCTTCCTGAGGAACGCCCACCGCTGCGGCTTCCAGCACAGCCGGGTGCTGCATGGCCACCTCTTCAATTTCGTTAGGAAATACGTTAAAGCCCGACACCAGTATCATGTCTTTCTTGCGATCGACGATTTTCAGAAATCCCTGTTCATCCATGGTGGCAATATCACCAGTGCGCAGCCAGCCGTCGTGAAACGGGCTGTCCGGGCCCGCACTCTCTGCATCATTTGCCGACCAGTAGCTGCTCATCACCTGAGGGCCTTTCACTTCCATCTCGCCCGGAGTATGAGTCAGGGTAATTTCCTGGCCGTCATCATCTACCAACCGTACTTCGGTAGAACACACCGGCAGGCCAATAGAGCCGTTGTATCCGTCCATGTCATAGGGGCACACGGTTACCAGCGGCGAGCACTCGGTCAGGCCATACCCTTCCAGCAACCGGCTACCGGTAATCGACTGCCAACGCTCGGCAACCACGCGCTGCACCGACATACCGCCGCCTATGGTGAGTTTCAGGCTGCTAAAGTCATGCTGTTGAAAGTCTTCATTATTCACCAGAGCATTGAACAAGGTGTTTACCCCTGTGATACAGGTAAAGTCATAGCCTTTAAGCTCCCGTACAAAACCGGGCAGATCTCTGGGGTTGGTAATCAATAAATTCTGGGCACCGATACGAAAAAACAGCAAGCCATTCACTGTCAGGGCAAAAACATGATACAGCGGCAGCGCCGTCACCACTTTTTCTGCGCCCATTTTCAGTACCGGGCCATACATGCCCAGGCACTGCTCGACGTTGGCCAATACGTTACGATGACTCAGCATGGCCCCCTTGGAGCGTCCCGTGGTACCGCCGGTATATTGTAAAAATGCCAGCGTATCGCCATTTAGCTCGGGGCGGATATAACGCAAACCGCTCCCCTTGCTGAGGGCCGTGGAATAACGAATGTGATTGGGCAGATGATAGTCGGGTACCAGCTTTTTAATGTACTTGACCACAAAGTTAAGCAGCATCCCTTTTATCGTTCCCAGATGGTCGCCCATTTGGGTAAGAATGACATTTTTAACCGGCGTGTCCTGCATCACTTCTGCCAGGGTGTGGGCAAAGTTATCCACTATCACTATGGTGTCGACCCTGGCGTCAGTGAGCTGATGCTTGAGCTCGCGAGCCGTATACAAGGGATTGACGTTAACCACCACCAGACCGGCGCGCAGGGCACCAAACAAGCAGACCGGGTATTGCAACAAGTTGGGCATCATCAGGGCAATGCGCTCGCCGGGTGCCAGGTGTAACGATTGCTGCAGATACGCGGCGAAATCTCGCGACTGATTATCCAGTTCACGATAACTCATGCTCTTGCCAAAGTTGATATAGGCTGGCTGTTCGGCAAAGTCGTTAACGCCCTGCTCGAACATGTCGAGCAGGGAAGAAAAAGTATCCGCGTTGATGTTTTCAGGCACATCGGCAGGATAACGTTGCAGCCAAGGCTTGCCAGAAAAGGACATCGGCTCTTGGCCGGATTGGACGGGTTCCATATCAGTCTCCTGGGTCAGGGCAAAAGGCGTGGCATGACCGTGCGATTGACGGGCCAACAGGCTTGCCAGCCTACCAACTTAAAGCTTTTACTCTAAAACCCGTTATAGATCCACAACAGGATAACATAGAGTCAACATAATTATTGCTGATGTGCGCTAGCGCTGGCGATAGTGCCACAATCGAATGCGGCGCAGATTGTTACGCTTGCGACGCTGCCGATATTGCAGGCTGCGATGAAAAGGACGTTGCACATAAAACAGCAGAACCTGACTGTCTTCCTGACGCCGCTTGATGGAAAATATAACCACTTCGGCTCCTGTTAACGACCGGGCAACTTCTGCCAGGTCACTTTGTCTCTAAGATAGACGGGTTGAGCCAGGGCGGCATCCACTCCTTGTCCGGCTTGCCATAATGCCAATGCCTGAGGCAGCAAGTCCTGGGCATCGGGATACGGCAAAGCACCACATTCGCTCGTTACCAATGCTGCCAACTCGGCATAGGTGACAAAGCCCGAGCCGACGCCCGTTGCCCAGTGCTGGTTGGCGGCAGCCGTTAAAAAAGCGTCGGGGGCGATCACCTGTTCGGCCTCGCGCACTTCCATCACCCCCTGCGCCATGGCATATCCCCCCACATATATCTCGCCCATGCGAGCATCAATGGCACTCAATACTTGCTCGGCACCACACACACGATGGGCACCTTGCGCCAGCGCCTGCAAGTTGGACACGCCCAGCAAAGGCAAGTCGGCACCGAAAGCCAGCCCTTGTGCAACCCCCAAGGTAATGCGCACCCCGGTAAAAGAGCCGGGGCCACGGCCAAAAGCCAAACCATCCAGCTGATTGAGCGCCAGTTCGCCCTCGGCCAGCAATTCGGCAACCATGGGCAAAATAAGGTCCGTATGGCCCCGTGGTGCCACCTGATAACGGCTTAACACGGTACCGTCTTGCCACAGGGCGGCAGAGCATGCCTCGGTGGCGGTATCTATGGCCAGTATTCGGGTCATGGGGTATTACTCCAGCGTAGATAAAAATTCGGCCACCTGCTGCAAACTGCGGGTACGCGGCATGGCAGGTAAACTGTTAATAAAATCGGCGCCATAGGCCCGATTGACTAAACGGTCATCGGTGATCACCAGGGCACCGTGATCGGCCACATCCCGGATCAGGCGCCCCACTCCCTGCTTAAGGGTAATAATGGCTTTGGGCAGCTGTACCTTGGCAAAACCGTCTTCGCCTCGGCGGCGGCAATCATCCAGCCGGGCACTGAGCAGGGGGTCATCCGGCGCACTAAAGGGCAATTTGTCGATCACCACGCATTGCAGCGCATTGCCGCGCACGTCTATCCCTTCCCAAAAGCTGCTGGTGGCCACCAACACAGCATGACCATCCTGGCTAAAGCGCTCCAGCAACCGCACCTTGTTGTCTTCCCCCTGAACCAGAATGGCTCTGTCCAGCTTAAGGCGCAGCACCTCGGCCACTTCGTTCATCACCTTGTAACTGGTGCACAGAAAAAAGCTCCCGCCGGGCACCGCCGACAGCGTGCCAATCAGCGACTCGGCCAGACTACGGCCACGTCCCTGAGCGTTGGTGGGCGGCAGATAACGAGGGACGCACAAACGAGATTGGCGAGAGTAATCAAAAGGACTGTCCAATTGCAAGGTGCGCGGCTGGGACAGCCCCATATCGCTGCAAAAGTGGTCAAAATTGTCACCCACCGCCAGCGTCGCCGAGGTAAATATCCAGCTGACCGATTCTTTGGCCAGCTCGACGGCAAACCGCTCGGCAACCGACAAGGGCGTTTTGTGAAAGCTGATATGCAGGCGGGAGCAATCAAACCAGTAGGAATAACCGTCTTCTGCTACCCGGGTCACTGACTCTAATTGCGTACGCAGCCCCACCAATCGCTCGAAGCAATGATCCAGCTGCTCGCCCCGCCCCAGCGCCAGCTTGAGCACATCGTAACAAAAGGCCAGACTTTCGTTGAGTCGTGCCAACCCATGAGCCACTTCCGGCCGCGCCAGCATGGGCCTGAGCTGGCCGCGTTGACTGTCGTGACCAAAGGTGAGTCGTAAATCCTGGGCATAACGCTCAATCTGATCCGCCACCTTGCTGATCTGCGCCATGTCTTTGGCTTCTACTTTTTGCGCCAGACGCAAATCCCGCGCCAGCTCTAATATCTGACGGCTGGACTGGCTCTGGCCAAAATACTGACCGGCTATATCGGGTAGCTGATGGGCTTCATCCAGAATATAGGCGTCGGCCTCGGGGATCAGTTGACCAAAGCCGGTGTCACGCACCGCCATGTCGGCAAAAAACAGGTGATGGTTTACCACCACCACCTGAGCTTCCATGGCGTTGGCCCGCGCCTTGACCAGAAAGCAATCCTGATAATGACTGCACTCGCGCCCCAGACAATTGTCATTGGTGCTGGTGACCAGGGGCAGAATTTCGCTGCGCTCGGCCAGGCCGGGAATATCGCCAATGTCGCCGCTGTGGGTCATGGGCATAAAACGGCGTACCCGCTGCAAATCAACCAACCCCTCGGCAGACAAATGCGGCACGCTATCGTTCAGCAGGTTAAGGCGCTCGATACACAGATAATTGGCTCGGCCCTTCAGCAAGGCCACGGGGTGATGATAGGCCATGGCCTTCACAAGAGTGGGCAGGTCGCGATGAAACAACTGTTCTTGCAGGTTGCGAGAGCCAGTGCTTAACACCACCTTTTTGCCAGCCGCCAGCACAGGAGCCAGATAAGCATAGGTTTTACCGGTACCCGTACCCGCCTCTACCACCAAAGGGACTTTATCTGTTAACGCCTGGGCGACCGCCGCCGCCATTTCAACCTGGGCCTGGCGGGGTTTAAAGCCATCTATGGCCTTTGCCAAAGGGCCATGCTCGGAAAAAAGCGCAATAGAGTGAGGGGCAGAAAGCGTGCTGTCGTCGTCCAAAGCCGGTGAGTCTCATCGATAAAAACGTCATGATAACAAAAGCCGGCGCAACACGGCAGTCGACTATTCCGTTTTTAACAAGGCCGTGCGACACTCTCGACGCCTTTTTCTTGCCTGTTGTCTCACCCTGGGAGTCATGATGTCCGAAACCGGTGGCCTGCTCCATGCCAGCGTTATTTTCCTGTTGACGGCTGTGTTAATGGTGCCGTTGGCCAAACGGCTCAAGTTGGGGGCCGTGCTCGGCTACCTGTTGGGTGGGGTACTGATAGGACCTTCGGTATTGGGCCTGATCACCGCGCCCGAGAGTATTTCCCAGTTGTCGGAGCTGGGCGTGGTGATGCTGATGTTCATCATCGGTCTGGAACTTTCGCCACGTCGGTTGTGGGTCATGCGCCGTGCCGTTTTTGGCGCCGGACTGGCTCAGGTGATACTCACGGGCGTGTTACTGGCGCTGGGAGCCTGGCAAATTTTTGGTCAGAGCTGGCAGGCGGCCGTAATTTTAGGCTTCGGTCTGGCGCTGTCATCTACCGCTATGGGACTGCAGCTGCTGGCCGAGCGCAAGGAAATGAGCAGTCCCCATGGCCGCCAGGCATTTGCCATCCTGTTGTTTCAGGATATTGCCGCCATTCCCTTGATAGCCCTGGTGCCCGCCCTGGGCTCGGCTCAGGCCAGCTCAGGTGAAGGCGGCGCTCATTTACTGCAAATTGTGGCCAGCATCGGATTGGTGGTGATTGGCGGGCGTTATCTGTTGCGTCCGGTATTTCGCATTGTGGCCAAAACCGGCCTGCAGGAAGTGTCTACCGCTACTGCCCTGCTGGTGGTCATGGGCACGGCCTGGTTGATGGAATGGGCCCATGTGTCCATGGCTCTCGGTGCCTTTCTGGCCGGCATGTTACTGGCCGATTCGGAATATCGCCACGAACTGGAGTCACAACTGGAGCCGTTTAAAGGTTTGCTGCTGGGCCTGTTCTTTATCGGCGTGGGCATGAGTGCCGATTTGAGCCTGTTATTGACACACCCCTTCATGATTCTTGGGCTGGCGCTGTTATTACTGGCCCTCAAGTTACCCTTGCTGGCGCTGGTGGGTCGCATGATCGGCAAATTAGACTCGTTAAGCGCCATCAAGCTGGGCCTGTTACTGGCAGCCGGGGGGGAGTTTGCCTTTGTGTTGTTTGGTCTGGCCCGGGACAATGCCCTGTTTGATAATGAGCTACACGACATTCTGGTGATGACCATCACCCTGTCGATGGCACTCACCCCCCTGATATTATTGCTGTTGTCTCGCCGTTTGATACAGGCCATTCCTGCCCGCACGGTACCGCCGGAATACGAGGAAGTGGACGATCATCACCCTAGAGCCGTTATCGTGGGCATGGGTCGCATGGGGCAAATTATCGCCCGGGTATTGCGGGCCCAACGTGTTCCCTTTGTGGCCTTTGAAACCGAAGTCGACACCATCAGCATTACCCGCAGCATAGACAATATTGCCATTTATTATGGTGATCCGCTGCGCCCGGGCGTGTTGCGCACCGCCGGAGCCGAACAGGCAGAGTTTTTCATTGTCGCGACCGATGATCCGGATATTAACCTGCACATTACCCAGGCAGTTCGCCTGCGCTACCCGCACATGAAGGTGATTGCTCGCGCACGCAACCGCCAACATGTGCACAAGTTATGGGATTTGGGCGCCATGCCGGTGCGTGAGACCTTTCATTCCAGCGTGGAAATGAGCCGCCGTGTACTGCAGGGATTGGGGTTGGGTGAAGAACAGATAGAGGCTCGATTGCGCCGTTTTCGCGAGCACGACGAGCGGGTACTGAGGGAACAACATAAGGTATACGACGATGAAATCGCGGTTTTTCAAACGGCCCGTCAGGCTCGCGCCGAGCTGGAAACCTTGTTTGAAAGCGATCATCTGGAACAGGTACCCAAAGCCCTGAATCCTGATGCAAACAATAAAAAATGTGAAGAGTGAAAGCTGCAATCAATCGAAAGCCGGTGTCTTAATCACAATGGCCTCCGACAACGTGGCAAAGCCCTATCTATGCAACTGGCGGTAGCCGACACATTTGACTCACCCCAACCATCATCCATTCCTTTCTGGAATGGATTCGCGAGCAGTTGCCGTTTGTCATGACTCATGAAGTGGTATTAAGGTTCTGGGTATTACCTTGATTTGGTTAAAGGACATTACCACCATGACTCTCGAACATTTCTTGCCAGCAGACGATATTCGCACCCTGTTCTCCACATCCATGTCCCGTATGTATCAACAGGAAGTACCGCAATACGGCACCCTGATGCAACTGGTGGCAGAAATTAATGAGCAGACACTGGCCAGTGAACCCAGCCTGCAGCAGCAACTGGATAGTAACGGCGAACTGGAACGGCTCAGCCTGGAACGTCATGGAGCCATTCGGGTGGGCACTGCCGCCGAGCTCAGCACGTTACGCCGGGTCTTCGCCATCATGGGCATGCACCCTGTGAGTTATTACGATTTGTCCGAAGCGGGAGTACCTGTACATTCCACCGCTTTTCGCCCCGTTGATGATGCTTCATTACGGCGCAATCCATTTCGTATTTTCACCTCGTTGCTGCGTCTCGAACTGATTGAAGAGGATGATCTACGAGCACGCGCAGCCGAGATACTCTCCCAGCGCAATATCTTCACCGACAGGGCTCTACAACTAATCGCCCAAGCCGAAGTTCAAGGTGGCTTGACCGCGAAACAGGCCCACGAGTTTGTTGCCGAAGTACTGGAGACCTTTCGCTGGCATCAGCACGCCACTGTCGATATCGCGACCTATCATACCCTGCAAGATGCTCATCGTCTGATTGCCGACGTGGTCTGCTTTCGCGGCCCGCATATCAATCACCTGACACCAAGAACACTGGACATAGACACCGTTCAGTTACGGATGCCCACCGTCAACATCAATCCCAAGGCGGTGATCGAAGGCCCGCCCCGCCGTCGTTGTCCCATATTGCTGCGCCAGACCAGCTTTACTGCCCTGGAAGAAGAAATTCACTTTGCCGGTGAACAGGCGGACTCCCATACCGCTCGTTTCGGCGAAATAGAGCAACGAGGCATGGCGCTCACTCCCAAGGGGCGCGCCCTCTACGACGAACTTTTGACCCGTTCACGACAAGCTCCTGCTCAAACCGATAATGAGACTCATCAGCGTCTACTGACGAGCGCTTTTGCCGACTTTCCAGACGATGAGCTCAGCTTGCGCACCCAAGAATTGGGATATTTCCGCTATAACCTGACCGAAGCCGGTCGCCAGCAGGCCAAACTGGGTGGCGCGCCTGGCGAGCTAGAGACCCTGATAAAAGCCGGTCTGGTACAGGCTACGCCCATCACTTATGAAGACTTTCTGCCAGTCAGCGCCGCCGGTATTTTCCAGTCCAACCTGGGAGGTGGTGGGCATCAGGCCTATGCCCAAAATGCCAATCAGGCAGCTTTCGAGCAGGCTCTGGGTTGCCCGGTTATCGACGAATTCACTCTTTACGCCAAACTGCAGGACGACTCTGCCCAGCAGGTTCTGCAGGCGCTTGTTACTGGCATCAATCCCATTTAATTCCAGGTCGGCGCTCCAGTGCCCAGCCCGGTTTCGGATTATGCTCGATTACTCGAGCGAAATGATACAGGCCATAACAGGCATGAAAAGGGACATATGCTGGAGCGGCACACTCCATCTTTGTCCTCCTCATGTCACCGATTTGCCTAATGACTGTTTACAGGCGACTTGGTTAGATGGCTATACCACTTTTCCCACACAGAGCGTATAGCCACGACCAAGGGTAGATATAAAAACCCAACTCAAGTCACAAAAACAATCTAAAATATTACCTTTTTAATTCACATTGATATAAAACACCAAAAATAAAGATAAAAAAGAATGCATCTGTTGCTAGTTTTTATTTGATCTTGGTCAGGAAATAGTAGAACCTTCGCCTTCATTTTGGATAACACATGGTCGAAGCACGCCAGACATCAACAGCCACCGGCTGACATTGACGATGAAATGGACAACGAGCTCGGCTGATAAGGACATTGAACCCATGAAAAAGACACTACTCGCTGCCGCTACCCTTACCCTATCGACCGCACTGATCGGCTGTGATGCCGGTAGCAGCAAAGCCAATATTGCTATTGGTCCCGCCGCCAGCACCACCCAGAAAGTATCGCGCATGGTATTAAGTACCTACGGCATAGAAGAAGGCGATTTCAACGCCTATCAGGAGCGTTTTGGTGATGCTCTGGACGGCGTGCAGGATGGCAATATCGATATGTCCATCGGAATCATGGGGTTGCCCGCTGGCAGCATCGAAAGCCTGCAAGCTTCTTCTGGTGACGTGGTGATGTTGAGCCTCTCTGACGAAGTCGTCGATAAAATCGAAAAAAACAGTGACTATCGCCGCTTCATCATCAGTAAAGACAGCTACAAATTCTTGGAAAATGACGTTCAGACCATCGCCGCCTTCGCGGTCATGATGGGTAATACCAATACTATCAGTGAAGAAATGGGCTATCAGCTGGCCAAGGTCATGTACGACCAGGCCGACCAGATCACCCATTCTCAGGCCAAGTTTCTAACCATTGAGCACGCACTCAATGGTAGTGATTCTCTTCAAATCCACCCGGGTGCCAAGCGTTTTTATGAAGACAAGGGGCTGACCGTGGATATGCCGGTCGCTAAACTCGGCGACATCACCGCCAAACATGAGTTTATCCTCGGTACCGGCAGCCAGGGCGGTACCTATTACCCACTGGGTGGCGAAATTGCCACTACCTGGAACAACAATATCCCTGGTGCCAACTTCACCAACGTGGAAACCAGTGCGTCCATCGAAAACCTGGTCAGCATCCGTGACGGCAAGATGGATCTGGGTATGTCGGTTCACGTTCCGGCCCGCAACGCCCGAGAAGGCAAGGCTGAGTTCGAAGGTTCTCCGGTCGATAACGCCGCCTTTATCGGCCAGATCTACCCGGAAGTGGTTCAGATCGTCAGCCGCGCCAGCAATAAAGTCTCTTCTTTCGAGAGCATCAAGACAAAGTAATCGATCCCGGTCTGGATTGAGGTGGGCATTCGTGCCCGCCTCTTTTTATTTGGTTAATGGAAATCTGCTATGGATAACACTCAAACACCTGAAGCACTGCTCGAGAAATACGACAAAGAGTCGGCCTTCAGAAAAAACATTGGCCGTTGGGGATGGGTAGTCACCCTGTTTGCCGTCGCCTTGACCAGCTTTCACCTCTACACCGGATACTTCGGCACCCTCCCCACCCAAAAGCAGGGCGCAGTCCACCTCGGCTTGGCCTTGGGTATGATATTTTTGCTGTATCCGGCCAGTCGCCATGGCATCAAACGTAATGGTGTGGTCTGGTACGACGTAATCCTCGCCTTCGTCGCGACTTTCACCGCCTATTACAAGATCCTGTTTTTCAACGAAATTCTGCAGGGACGCGTCACCGGCTATTCGACCTTTGACTTGGTTATGTCGGTTTTAGGCGTGCTGTTCGTTCTGGAAGCAACCCGACGCACCGTGGGCATGCCCATTGTTATCGTGGCCTCACTCGCCATCGCCTATGCCTTATTCGGTAACTTTATCCCGACCCGTATTCTGTCTCACCCCGGCTTTGAACTGACTGATGTCTCGGTCAGCCTGTGGTTCCGAGAAAGTGGTATCTTTGGTACTCCCATCCAGATTTCTGCCAAGTTCATCTTCCTGTTCCTGTTCTTCGGCGTAGTACTGACCCGTACCGGCGTAGGTCAGTTCTTCAATGATCTGGCCTTTGCCTGCACCGGCCGCTTTACCGGTGGTAGCGCCAAGGCCGCGGTCATTGCCAGTGCCTTTCAGGGCATGATTTCCGGCAGCTCGGTCGGCAATACCGTCGCCTCCGGCTCTTTCACCATTCCGATGATGAAAAAGGCCGGATTCAAACCCGAATTTGCCGCTGCCAGCGAAGCCGCAGCCTCGACTGGCGGGCAAATCATGCCGCCGCTGATGGGGGCTGCGGCCTTTATCATGGTGGAGTATATCGGCGTGTCTTATGCCGAAATCATGATGGCCGCCATTATTCCCGCCATTCTCTATTTCAGTGGCATCTTTATTGGCGCTCACTTCGAAGCCAAAAGGCAAGGCATTCTGGGAATTCCCAAAGATCAGCTGCCAAGCAAGTTGGGTCTGCTCAAGAGACAGGGTTATATGCTGCTTCCCTTGGTGGTGGTGGTCGGCACCATACTCGTCGGTTTTACCGCCCAGCGAGCAGCACTGCTTGGCATCGCTGCCGCGCTGATCGTCAGCATGGTAAAAAAGGAAACTCGGCTGTCACCCAGGGCTTTACTGTCGCTACTTGAACAAGGCGCACGAGTGGCTTTGCCCGTGATCGCCGCCGTAGCCACTGCCGGCATCATTGCCGGCGTGGTCGGCATGACCGGCCTGGGCTCCAAGTTTGCCGCCGGTATCATTAACTTGGCCGATGGCACTCTGATCCTTGCGCTTATTTTTACCATGGTCGCCTGTATCATACTGGGTATGGGGCTGCCGACGACCGCCAACTACGTGGTGACGGCGACCATAGCCGCACCGGCGTTGATCAACGAGTTTGGCCTGGCACCCATTTCTGTGCACCTGTTCGTATTCTATTTCGGCATAGTGGCAGATATTACCCCACCGGTGTGTCTCGCTGCTTATGCCGGTGCCGGTATCGCCCGCGCAAACCCGATGAAAACCGGAGTAACCGCAGTCAAGCTGGCTATAGGAGCCTTTATCATTCCTTATGTGTTCGTCTACAACCCAATACTAGTGATGGTGGACGTAAACCTGCCGGAACTGATCATGGCGTTGGCATTAGCCCTGCTGGGCATGATGGCCATCAGCAGCGCTCTGATCGGTTATTTCATTCGTCCTTCCTCTCTACAGGAAAGAGTCATGATGCTTGCAGCTGGCCTGGCCATGGTGATTCCCGGCGCAATCAGCTCTGGCTCGGGTCTGGCGCTGATTGCAGCTTGCTATTGGCTACAACGCCAGCGACCTGCACTGGCTACCGTTTAAACAATAGCAAGGCGTGGGAAGCCTCTCCCACGCCTTGCTATTTCACTCCCCTATCTCTATTCCTCAGGCTTCAATCAATACTCAAGCTATCAAGGCACAGGTATGATGATGCCCCAACTCTTTCGATGAACGGATTCATGCGCTACCTACCTTCTATTACAGCCATACAGTGTTTTGAAGCTGCCGCAAGGCATCTTAGCTTTACCCGTGCGGCAGATGAACTCAGCCTTACTCAAAGTGCCGTCAGCAAACAGGTGGCTCAGCTGGAATCCTTTCTCCATCGCAAGCTATTCCGGCGGGTACGGCGCTCTCTGTGTCTGACCCCGGAAGGCACCATTTATATCAGTGAAGTACGCAAAATTCTGGTTCAATTGGAAATGTCCTCTCAATACATCATGTCCTACAACAATCATCTGGATGTGCTCAAGATAGCGACCCTGCCAACGTTCGGTACCCGTTGGCTGGCACCAAGACTGACCGGCTTTCTCGACCGCTACCCCAATATCAGCCTGAATTGCTGCGAGAAAGTCGACACCTTCGATCTGGACAAGGAAGGCATCGATATCGCTTTTTTTTACGGTCACGGTAGCTGGCCCGGCCTGGAATGCCATCGATTATTTGATGAAGAAGTGGTCCCCGCCTGCGCTCCGACGCTGCTTAATGGCCAGGGTATGGAATCACCGATGGACCTGACTCGTTACCGACTAATGCATCTTTCTACTCGCCCCCGGGCGTGGCACGACTGGTTTGCTTCCCAGAGCCTGACCACGGAACACAGCTATCAAGGCAACCTCTTTGAAACCTTCCATATGCTGATCCGAGCCACTATAGCAGGCACCGGTATCGCTCTGCTCCCGCGCTTCCTGATTGAATATGAGCTTGCACAAGGAGAACTTGTCATTCCATGGTGCCATTCACTGAACAGCGCCAACGGCTATTATCTGGCCTACCCGGAACGAATGGGGGAGGTAAACAAGGTCCGGCTGCTTGTCGACTACCTGTTATAGCTACTTGAATAACAATCCAACTGCCTCTGCTAGCCGTGCGCCGTCATCATATGCCCTGCGACTCCCAGCACAAATCCCAACACGGCGCCCAAAGGCGGCGCCCAGTGCTTGTCCAGCACCGCTTGCGGGGCTATGTCCTGAAACACCGAATATAAAATGCCACCGGCGGCAAACAGCATGATGCCCGCGACCAGCCCTGGCGAATCGGCCAGCCAAACATAACCGGACAAGCCCGCCACTGGTCCCAGCAAGGCCATCACGGCAAACGTTATAATGATTTTTTTACCCTTGAAGTGACCCGACTCCCCCAGTTCACGATAGGCATTAAATCCTTCCGGCATATTTTGCAACGCCATCAATACCGCCAGCAAGATGGCATTGCCGATACCACCAATGGCCAATGTCGCGCCCAGCGCCAGCGATTCCGGAATAAAGTCCGATAACATGGCGGCCAACTGGCTGGCCGGGGTATTTAATTTATAGAGCAGTACATCCAGTGCCATAAAGGCCACTCCACCCGCTCCAAAGCACAAGACGGCATTGCTGATCGATAGCTGGGACGTGCCCTCTGGCACCAGCACCAGGGCCACCGCCGATAACAAGGCACCACCACCAAAGGCGGCCACTCCGTGACGAAACTCATCTTCCAGCCAGTTGGGCCGCACATGTTGCTTGCTGCCGGCAAACGCCCCCAGCGGCATGGCCATACCCGCCATCAGGGTGAGTCCCAAAATAATGAACACTTCACTCATCACTATCACTCCTCATATCAACACTTTCCATTTGGCTCTTGTTATAGCCCTTAGTTAGCATATCTCTGCGCCAATAGATAATGTGACGCGCCATTTTGCGGTGCAAACTCACTCTGTAGCCAGACATTAAACACCCGGGGTGGTAGAAATGAGCGAAGGGGACTAAGGTGCAAAGGGTATTTACTCATGGCTTGGTTACCCCTTGGTTTTCACGCTTTCTTGTCATTATTGAATGAAGGACAGTCACCCTATGGCACTGAATGTATTTATGTCTCCAGACGATATTCGCACTCTGTTTTCTGATGCCATGTCACGCATGTATCAGCAAGAAGTGCCGCAGTACTCCACCCTGATGAAGCTGGTTGCCGAGGTCAATCACGAGACTCTGGATGCCGACGCCCAATTGGCACAGCAACTGGCTGCAAATAATGAACAAACCCGCCTGAGTGTCGAGCGTCATGGGGCCATTCGGGTAGGAAGTGCCGCCGAGTTGAACATGCTGCGCCGCATTTTTGCCATTATGGGCATGGCGCCGGTCAGCTATTACGATCTGTCATCCGCCGGGGTGCCGGTACACTCAACGGCCTTTCGCCCCGTAAATGAAACGTCGCTGCAACAGAATCCGTTTCGTATTTTCACCTCCCTGCTCAGGCTGGAGCTGATTGCCGATGATGACTTGCGGGCGCAGGCCGCCGACATTCTGGCCAAACGCGATATTTTTACCTCCAAGGCTCGCTTGCTGGTCAGTCAGGCCGAGGCGGTAGGTGGCTTGAGTGCCGGCCAGGCACGACAGTTTGTTAGCGAAATACTGGAGACCTTTCGCTGGCATCGTCACGCCACCGTCAGCCTGGCCAGTTATCAGGCGCTGCGCCAGGCTCATCCACTGATTGCCGACGTCGTCTGCTTTGCCGGGCCCCATATCAACCATTTAACGCCCCGTACTCTGGATATAGACGCCGCCCAGCAAAAAATGCCGGCCATGGGCATTGCCCCGAAAGCCGTTATTGAAGGTCCGCCCCGTCGCCAGTGCCCTATTTTATTACGACAAACCAGTTTTACAGCCCTGGACGAACCTGTGATGTTTACCGATGCACAGGCAGGTACCCACAGCGCGCGCTTTGGCGAAATTGAGCAAAGAGGCATGGCGCTCACCCCCAAGGGTCGCGCCCTGTATGACGACTTGCTCAATCGTGCACGTCAGGCACCTGCGGCCGAGAACAATACCGAACATCAGCACCAGCTCGCCGAGGTGTTTGCCCAATTTCCCGACGATGAGCACAGCCTTCGGGTTCAGCAACTGGGCTATTTTCGCTATCAGCTAACCGATGCCGGGCGCCAGCAAGTCGAGCTACATAACCCCCAACTGCACAACATCGTGATGAGCCAGGATCTGGAACCCCTTATCCAACAGGGCTGGGTGTGTGCCACGCCCATTACCTACGAAGATTTTCTTCCCGTCAGTGCCGCCGGTATTTTTCAATCAAACCTGGGGTCCAGCCACTATGAAGCCTATGGAGAAAACGCCAATCAAACGGCCTTCGAGCAGGCACTGGGCTGTGCGGTATTAGGCGAGTTTTCGCTGTATGCCAAACAACAGCAAGATTCAATAACCCAGCTCATCGATATCCTCTCGGGTGAGGACACGGCATCAGACATCTCGTCTTGATCCGGGTTGGCCAGGCAGCAGTTAAAGATAAAATACCTGACTTGCCATTATGTATTTCTTTAACTGCATTCTCTTAGTCATTGGCTGCATATCGCGGTAAAATGGCCGGACTGCCTGGCGAATAAGGATATTGATAGATGATAACGATGTGGGTGAAAACAAGACGGCGGCTTGCCGTCGCGATCACCTTGGCAACGGCGCTTAGCGGTTGTGATGCTCAAGACAACAAGGCCAATATTGCATTGGGGCCCATCTCCAGCACGACCCAGCAAGTCTCGCATTTAATACTGAATGCATACGGGATCAAAGATACCGACTACCACGGCCACTCAATGCGCTTTGAAGATGCATTGAAAGGGGTCGAGGAAGGAAGTATCGATCTTTCGATGGCATTTCTGGGATTACCCACCAGCGGCATAGACAGCCTGCAGGCCGCCACCGGCGATGTGACCCTGCTGAGCCTGTCCGACGCGGTGCTGACACAGATAGAAGAAAACACTGATTATCACCGTTACACCATTACCAAAGACAGCTATAACTTTCTAACTGAAGACGTGCACACTCTGGCCGCCTATGCGGTATTAATGGCCAATACCCATACCATTAATAACGAAATGGGTTATCAGCTGGCTAAAATCATGTACACCCTGGCCGAACAACTGCCTCATGCCCAGTCTCGATTTCTGACCCTGAGAAACGCGCTCAACGGCGGCAAAAACCTGCTCATTCACCCGGGAGCCAAACGATTTTATGAGGAGCAGGGGTTGACCGTCACCATGACCGAAGCCTCACTGGATGAGGTGAACGGGAAGCGGGAGTTCATTTTTGGTACCGGTAGCCAGGGGGGAACCTATTACCCTCTGGGAGGCGAATTAACCACACTGTGGAATAAACAACTGCCCAGCGTGAATTTCACCAATGTTGCCACTCAGGCATCCATTGAAAACCTGTACAGCATCGCCGACGATAAAATCGACTTGGGCATGGCCATCAACGTATCTGCGCATCAGGCTCAGCAAGGCGTGGGCGAATTTGCCGATGCCAAGGTAGACAACGCCGCCTTTATTGGACAACTCTACCCCGATGTATTTCAAATCGTCGGCCGCACGGGGAATCGCATTTCGTCTTTTGCCGAGATTACAACCCCCTAAACCGCGCTGTGTTAAAACAAGCGCCCTCCTCTGATAAACGTTTGAGTCATCCTTGCCGCTCTCATGCTCTGTGTGAGAGCGGCGAGCATGAGAACGAGAAAAGGTCCGGCATTTGCTGTCTTCACATTGGTGACCGGGTTCAGGCTGGATGACGAGATATAACTCCAGCCGACTGTGAATAATTATGTATATTTACTGCCAAAAACAACATTCCCCCTATAGTTCACTAGCCTGCCGGTAAGCAAGCACCGCATTCTCAATGTTGATCATAATGGCCGTGATAACTTTCTTGTGATCTGGGGTTGGCAAACCAGGGTGGGCTTGCTAATGTGGGCGCAGACCGATTAGAGAGACAGGCCACAATATTTATGAACTTCCTGCAAAACGCCAAGCATCACCATCATCATCCCGATTAGGCTTTCAGATTTTTTCTGGAAGGCTCAACGCTTGGCGGCTTCCAGCAGGACAAATATATAACCCTCGGAAGCTTTGCTCCGGGGGTTTTTTCATTTTTAACGCCAATTTTTTATTTTCAAAGTGACACAAGGAATCGCACAACATGACATTGGATCAAACTCGTTTACGCATCGCTATTCAAAAATCCGGCCGACTCAGCAAAGAGTGTCAACGCATGCTTAAAGGCTGTGGCGTCAAACTCAATCTGCGCGAACAACGCCTGATTGCCCACGCCGAAAACATGCCAATCGACTTGTTGTTGGTGCGTGATGACGATATTCCAGGCCTGGTCATGGACGGTGTGGTAGATCTCGGCGTAGTGGGCGAAAATGTGCTGGAAGAAACCCTGATGGAACGTCAAGCCCAAGGCGAAGCGGCCGATTACAGCGTGCTCAAGCGTCTGGACTTTGGCGGCTGCCGCCTGTCGCTGGCGGTATCACAAGATGCCGACTACTCCGGTGTTAACAGCCTGGAAGGCAAACGAATTGCTACCTCCTACCCCTGGTTGCTGAAGCGCTACATGGATAGCCAGGGCGTCAAATTCAAAAGCGTCATGCTCAATGGCTCGGTTGAAGTCGCCCCCCGTGCCGGCGTGGCCGATGCCATTTGCGATCTGGTGTCTACCGGTGCCACCCTGGAAGCCAACGGCCTGGTGGAAACCGATGTGATTTTCCGCTCCAAGGCGGTGCTTATTCAAAGCGCTACTCCCCTGGCTGCCAGCAAGCAAGCGGTGATCGACCGTCTGCTGCCCCGTATTCAGGGTCTGCAACAGGCTCGCGAAAGCAAATACATCATGCTGCACGCCCCCAAAGAACGGCTGGAAGAAGTGATCGATCTGCTGCCCGGTGCCGAGCGCCCCACCATCATGTCGTTGGCCGGCGAAAGCAATCAGGTGGCCATTCACATGGTAAGCAGCGAAGACATGTTCTGGGAAACCATGGAAGGCCTAAAAGAGCTGGGGGCCTCGTCCATTCTGGTGCTGCCCATCGAGAAGATGATGGAGTAAACCATGAATATTTTCGATTGGAACCAGTTAAGCAAGACGGAGCAAACGGCGGCACTGCGCCGCCCGGCGCTGGCACAAGGTGGCCGGGAAGGTCTGGTAGCGGACATTATTGCCAGGGTGCGCAGCGGCGGCGATGCCGCGCTGATCGAACTGACCCGCACCCTGGACAAGGCCGAGCGCAGCACGCTGCAATTATCCGCTCGGGAAATTGACGATGCCGCCAGCCGCGTCAGTGACGAGCTGAAAGCCGCCATTGAACTGGCCATCACCAATATTGACCGCTTTCACCGCGCCCAACTACCGACGCCCATCGTGCAGGAAACCAGCCCGGGCGTACGCTGCGAGCTGCACTTTCAACCCATTGAAAGCGTCGGTTTGTATGTCCCCGGTGGCAGTGCCCCACTGGTGTCTACCGTGATGATGCTGGCCATACCGGCACGGCTGGCCGGTTGCGAGCGCGTGGTGCTGTGCTCGCCGCCGCCCATCAACGACGCCATTATCTATACCGCTCGTCGTTGTGGCGTGGATGCCATCTACACCCTGGGCGGCGCCCAAGCCGTAGCCGCCATGGCCTATGGCAGTGACACCGTAACCAAGGTGGACAAGATATTCGGCCCGGGCAACACCTGGGTGACCGAAGCCAAGCGCCAGGTCTCATCCGACGCGACGAACACGCCGATGCCGACTTTATTGCTTCCGATCTGCTGTCTCAGGCCGAACACGGCCCCGACTCACAGGTGATTCTGGTCACCCCCAGCCAGGCACTGGCCGAGCGGGTCAACATTGCCCTTGAGCAACAACTCGCACAATTATCCCGTGCCGAGATTGCCAGCCAGGCACTGGCCGAAAGCCGCACCTTTATTTGTACCGATCTGGAGCAGGCGGCAGCCATTTCCAACGCCTATGCTCCCGAGCATTTGATCGTACAAACCAGCGATGCCCGCGGCTTGCTGCCCAGGCTGAAAAATGCCGGTTCGGTCTTCCTCGGTGCCTGGACCCCGGAGTCGGTGGGCGATTACGCCAGTGGGACCAATCACACCCTGCCGACCTATGGCTATTCTCGTACCTATTCCAGCCTGGGGATTGCCGATTACCAGCGCCGTTTTACCGTGCAGGAGCTGACCCCGGCCGGCCTGCAAGCCATCGGTCCGGCGGTTGAATTACTGGCGGCCACAGAAACCCTGGATGCCCATAAAAACGCGGTAAGCCTGCGGCTTGCCAAACTGGAGAAGCAAGCATGAGTCTTACACAGTTAGCTCGTCAGCAAGTACAAGGGCTTACGCCTTACCAGTCGGCTCGACGCATTGGTGGCCAGGGGCACATCTGGCTGAATGCCAACGAGGCCGCCGACAGCGGCGAGTATCAGCTGGACTGTTCGCGCCTTAACCGTTACCCCGAGTGCCAGCCCCCTCAGGTCGTGCATGCCTATGCCGCCTACGCCGGCGTGAGCCCCGAACACATATTGGTGAGCCGTGGCGGTGACGAAGGCATAGAGTTGCTCATTCGTACTTTTTGCGAGCCCGGGCAAGACAATATCGTCATCTGCTCGCCCACCTACGGCATGTATGCCATTAGTGCCGAAACCAACGGCGTGGGCATTATCGATGTGCCGCTCGACTCACAGCGCCAGCCCGACTTCGACGGCATTATTGCCAAGCTTGATAACACAAAAATCGTGTTTTTATGCTCGCCCAACAACCCCACCGGCGATCTGGTCGACAGTAAAGGGTTATGCCGTTTGCTGGATGCCGCCGAAGGGCGCGCCCTGGTGGTGGTTGACGAAGCCTACATCGAGTTTTGCCCCGAGTTCAGCCAGGCCGGTTTACTGGCCGACTACCCGCAACTGGTGTTGATCCGTACCCTGTCCAAAGCCTTTGGCCTGGCCGGTTTGCGCTGTGGCTTTACCCTGGCCAACCCGGAAGTGATCGGTTTACTGCTTAAAGTCATTGCCCCCTACCCTATCCCTGAGCCGGTAGCACAAATTGCCGCTCAGGCGTTAAGTGAGAATGGGCTTGCCACCATGCGGGCGCGCGTCGCCGATATTAACCGGTTGAAGGCATCCCTGGCCAAGCAATTGCACCAGCATCCGCAGGTTCAAGAGGTGTTTGCCCCCAACGGCAACTATTTACTGGTGCGTTTCAGTCAGGGCGCGGCCTTGTTTGCACGCATGGCCAAGGCCGGTATTATATTGCGGGACTTTGCCAGCAGACCCGGTCTGGCAGACTGCATTCGGATCACCATCGGCACTCAGACCGAGATGGACGCGGTACTCGACGTACTGCAACAGGAGCAATAAGTGACTAAGGAACGTATTTTATTTATCGACCGCGACGGCACCATGGTAGAAGAGCCGGCGATTGACAAACAGCTGGACCGCCTCGACAAGCTGGCATTTTTACCCGGCATGATCCCGGCGCTGCTGACATTACAGGATGCCGGCTACAAGCTGGTAATGGTCACCAATCAGGATGGCCTGGGTACCGACAGCTTCCCTCAGGCAGACTTTGATGCCCCTCACAATCTGATGATGCAGATCCTGACCTCCCAAGGGGTACAGTTTCAGGACGTGTTGGTCTGCCCGCACTTTCAGGAAGACGACTGTGCCTGCCGCAAACCGCGCCTGGGCCTGGTAAAAGACTACCTGCAGGCGGGCCGCATCGACTTTACCGACTCCTGGGTGATAGGCGATCGCCAAACCGACATGCAGCTGGCCGAGAACATGGGGCTGCCCGGCCTGCACTATGGCCACGGTGACGTGGGCGAGGTAAAACTGGGCTGGCCGCAAATAGTGTCCCGACTGCTGGGGCGAGGCCGCACTGCCGCCGTCACACGTACCACCAAAGAGACCGACATTCGTTTGTCGCTGGATCTCGATACCCAGGGTGGCAGCCAGATCCACACCGGCCTGAACTTTTTTGACCACATGCTGGACCAAATTGCCACCCACGGCGGATTTCAGCTTAACGTGCAGGTTGACGGTGATCTGCACATAGACGATCACCATACGGTGGAAGATACCGCCCTGGCGCTGGGCGAAGCCCTGCGCAAGGCCCTGGGCAACAAGCGCGGCATCGGTCGGTTCGGGTTTGTACTGCCCATGGACGAATGCGAAGCGGCGGTCACCCTGGACTTGTCCGGCCGTCCTTATATGAAGTTTGAAGGCGAGTTTCGTCAGGACAAGGTCGGCGATATGTCGGTCGAAATGGTGCCTCACTTCTTCCGTAGCTTAAGCGACAGCCTGGCCGCCAATATTCACCTCAAGGTGACCGGCGATAACACCCACCACATGGTGGAAAGCACCTTCAAGAGCTTTGGTCGCGCCCTGCGCCAGGCGTTAAAAGTGGAAGGCAATGAACTGCCTTCCAGCAAGGGGGTCTTGTGAGCCAAGTCAGCAACAACCAAGCCATCAAGGTCGTTATTATCGACACCGGCTGTGCCAATCTGTCGTCGGTGCGCTACGCCATAGAACGGCTGGGCTACAGCGTGACCGTCAGCAAGGATCACGAGACACTGCTGGCCGCCGACAAACTGCTGCTGCCCGGCGTGGGCACCGCCCGCGAGGCCATGAAAAACCTGGCCGAGCGTAATCTGATTGAACTTATCGGTCAGTTACATCAGCCCGTACTGGGGATTTGTCTGGGCATGCAAATGCTGGTGCAGCACTCGGCAGAAGGCGACGTTGATTGTCTGGGGCTGATAGCCGCCGATTGTGACCACATGGAAGGCAGCGAAGGCGTGCGTTTGCCGCACATGGGCTGGAATCAGGTGACCCCCATGCCCGGTCATCCGCTGTTTAACGACATTCCCGAGGGCAGCTTCTTCTATTTCGTGCACTCCTATGCGGTGCCGGTGGGCGATTATACCCTGGCCAGCTGTCAGCATGGCCCGGCCTTCAGTGCCGCCATTGCCCAGGCAAACTTCTTTGGCGTGCAGTTTCACCCCGAACGCTCGGGGGCTGCCGGTGCCCAACTGCTGAAAAACTTTCTGGAGCTGTAACACATGATTATTCCTGCCATAGACCTGATTGGTGGAAAGGTAGTACGCCTGTATCAGGGCGACTACCAGCAAAAAACCGAATATAGTGCCTCACCGCAAGAGCGGTTCGACCTTTATGTGGCCGAAGGCGCGACTCAGCTGCACCTGGTGGATCTGGACGGCGCCAAAGACAGCAGCCAGCGCCAGCTTGAAGTGATAAAGCAACTGATTGAAAACACCCCGGTACCGGTGCAGATTGGCGGCGGCATTCGTCGCGAGCAAGACGTAAAAGATCTGCTCGACATTGGTGCCCAGCGGGTAGTGATTGGCTCCACCGCGGTCAAGCAACCCGAGCTGGTCACCAGCTGGATCAAGCAGTACGGCCCCGACCGTATCGTACTGGCGCTGGACATCAACATCACCGCCGACGGCGAAAAGAAAATTGCCATTGCCGGTTGGCAAGAAGACAGCGGCATCACCATCGAAGCCCTGCTCGAACATTACCTGCCGGCGGGCCTGTGTCATGTATTGTGTACCGACATTTCCAAAGACGGCACTCTTACTGGCTCAAACGTCGCCCTGTATCGTGAGCTGGCGGCGCGTTACCCCACCATTTTATGGCAGGCCTCCGGTGGCATCGGCAATATCGGTGACGTAGAAGCACTTAAAAATACCGGCGTGGCGGGGGTGATCCTGGGTCGCTCTTTGCTGGAAGGTAAATTCACCGTGGCGGAGGCAATTTCATGCTGGCAAGACGCATAATTCCGTGTTTGGACGTCAAGGATGGCCTGGTGGTCAAGGGCGTCAAGTTTCGTAACCACGAAATTATCGGCGATATAGTGCCGCTGGCACAACGCTACGCCGCCGAAGGGGCCGACGAGCTGGTATTTTATGATATTACCGCCAGCAGCCAGGACCGCGTGGTCGACAAAAGCTGGGTCAGCCGCGTGGCCGAGGTGATCGATATTCCCTTCTGTGTGGCCGGTGGTATCAAATCCATCGCCGATGCGGCACAGATTCTGGAGTTTGGCGCCGACAAGATCTCGATCAACTCTCCTGCGCTCAGCAATCCGGCGCTGATCACCGAGCTGGCCGACACCTTTGGCGTGCAGTGCATCGTGGTGGGTATCGACTCCTACTTTGACGACGCCACCGGCACCTATCAGGTGCACCAGTTTACCGGTGACGAAAGCCGCACCCAGGTCACCAAGTGGAGCACCCTGGACTGGGTTGAAGAAGTGCAGCGCCGCGGTGCCGGTGAAATCGTGCTGAACGTGATGAATCAGGACGGCGTTCGCCAGGGATACGATCTTGAGCAACTGCAAAAAGTGCGCGCCATGTGCCATGTGCCCCTGATTGCCTCGGGCGGTGCCGGTGAAATGTCGCACTTTAAAGATGCCTTTTTGCAGGCCGATGTTGACGGCGCGCTGGCCGCGTCGGTATTTCACAAAGGCATCATCGATATTGGTGAGCTGAAGCAGTATTTAAGACAAGAAGGAATCGTTATTCGTGACTGATAGCAGCAAGTTTACGCCAGCGCAGCTGGATTGGGAAAAAGTCGACGGCCTGATGCCGGTCGTCGTGCAAGACTGCCACAGCGGCCGCGTGCTGATGCTGGGCTACATGAATCAGGACGCCCTCGCCCAGACGCTGGAAAGCAAGAAGGTCACGTTTTTCAGCCGCACCAAAAACCGCCTGTGGACCAAGGGCGAAAGCTCGGGTCATTTTTTACAGCTCATCGACATCAGCACCGACTGCGACAACGACACCCTGCTGGCACTGGTCGAGCCCATCGGCCCTACCTGCCATTTGGGTCATGTGTCTTGCTTTAACCAGCAAACCTTGCCCGATCTGGCGTTTTTGTCTGAACTTGAGCAAGTGATAGCCAGCCGCAAGGGGGCCGATCCCACGTCCAGCTATACCGCCAGCCTGTATGCCAGCGGTACCAAGCGCATCGCACAAAAGGTGGGTGAAGAAGGGGTAGAAACCGCCCTCGCCGCCACCGTGCATGATCATGACGAGTTGGTGAACGAGTCGGCCGACTTGCTGTATCACCTGACGGTGCTGCTGCAACAAGAAGGCCTGCAGTTAAGCGACGTGATCGCCAAGCTGCAACAACGCCACTAAACACGGCGGCAAGCCATAATCGGTAAGCGATACAGACCAAAACACCGTTTCGTGTAGACGTTATCGCTTGCCGCCTTACCGGGCTTGCCCCGGTATCTTGACAAGGTCCCCACCACGCAAATCAATAGGCGCGCCTGCAAAGTATTCCTCCTGACGATGCAGGGCACATTTTTGTATAACTCACCACTGCGCCACCAGTAAAATTATGTTAAATAAAGGCAATTAACCTTCATTGATCATCTGCTTTTAATCCCAGATTTTCAGGGCTTTAACCTAAGTACAACCAACACCACCACCAAAAACAGACCCCCTATCGTTTGGCTACAAAACAACGTGCTAACTGCCAACGTCCGCTTATTGCTTGACATGAGTCGGCTGTATGATAAATTTCATGACGATTGAGAACTATTTGCATTGTCAAAAATACTAACTATAGCTACCGTGCCCCCGCGCAATTGCCCTGCGACCCAGTGGCACGTTTACCTGCGCCTTTTACCCATAACTTGTATCTATAAAAAAGAGAAAGGATGTTTATCATGCCGAATGCTGCCCAGCGCGTATCCAAAGCTGGCTCTAAAATCAGCGCCATTGCCTTAACGACCATGATGCTGTTCAGCCCGCTCACTGCGAATGCGGCGTTAACCATTTATAATGGCCAGCACAAAACGGCGACCATGGCACTGATTGATGCCTTTACCGCCAAGACCAATATCGAGGTGGAAACACGCCAGGGATCGAGTAACGAGCTGGCGCACCAGGTTGTAGAAGAAGGCAAGCGCTCGCCAGCCGATATTATTTATACCGAAGAATCCACGCCCTTGATCATGCTGGCCAATAAAGGCCTGCTGGCCCCCATTGATGCCAAGGCGCTGCAGAATATTCCCGCCGAATACCGTGATCAGAATGGTTACTGGGTCGGCTTGCTGGCCCGCTCTCGGGTCATTGCCTATAACAAGGACAAAATCAGCCCACAACAGCTGCCCACCTCGGTACATGATCTGGTTGACACTAAGTGGAAAGATCAGTTTGCCTTCGTTAAAACCAGCGGTGCCTTTCAAAAGCAGCTGTCCGCCATGATCAAGCTGGAAGGCAGAGAAAAAGCCAAGACCTGGTTGGAAGGGCTGAGCAGAAACGGCAAGGTCTACCGCCACAACAAGGCGGCACTGGATGCGGTTGAGCGCGGTGACATTCCGTTTGCCCTGATTAACAACTACTACTGGGACAGCATGGCCCGGGAAAAAGGCGCCGATAACCTGAACTCGAGTCTGTATTTTATGGGCACCCACGACCTAGGCGATCTGGTGACGGTATCCGGTGCGGCTATTCTGGCGTCGAGCAAAAACCTGGACGAAGCACAGCAGTTTATGGCCTTTGCCACCGGTGAAGAAGGCCAGAAGATTCTGACCGATAAAAGCGCTCAATATCCGCTGAACCCGAATGTAGACACCAACGGCCTGAAGTCGTTTTCGGAATTGACGCCGCCCAACGGTACCCTGGATTTGGGTGAATACAGCGACGGAAAAGCCGCCATCGATCTGCTGCAAGAAGTCGGCCTGCTATAAGCTGCTCCCTCGCCCTGCAAGGATACGGCCGGGGACGTCGCCAGACGCCTCCGGCCGTTTGGCCGTGGGTTGAAAACAGTGAAAAGTGAGGCCTGGTGTGTTTACTCCCCGACACACCACCCCTCACGTTTTATTGACAAGAATGAACAAAAGAATCGAGACCCGTAATGTGTCGTCAAGTTGCCCATAAAAAACGTACCACTGCCATTCCGCTCGGCCTGCTGTTGCCGGTTACCTTGTTGGTGTTGCTTACCGGTCTGCCGCTGTTGTATATCGCCTTGCGAGCACACGAAGCCGGCCTAGAGCATGCCCTGGGTCTTGTGTTCCGCTCCCGCGTCTATGACCTGCTACTGAATACGCTGAAACTGGTCATGGTGGTCACCCTGCTCAGTAGCCTGATCGGCGTAACCACCGCCTGGTTGGTTGAACGTACCGATCTGCCCAGACGCAAACTGTGGAATGCGCTGCTCACCCTGCCCTTTGCCGTACCGGCATTTATCAGCAGTTACAGCTGGATTTCCATTTTTCCGGGGCTAGAAGGCTTTGGCGGCGCCATTCTGGTGCTGACCCTGTGCAACTATCCACTGGTGCATCTCCCCGTGGCCGCCGCCCTGCGCGGTATGGATCCGGCACTGGAAGAAACCTCCCGTTCGCTGGGTTTTAATCGTACCCAGACCTTTTTCAAGGTGATTTTTCCCCAGCTGCGCCCATCACTGTTTGGCGGTGCCGTGCTGATTGCCCTGCATATGTTGGCCGAGTTTGGCGCCCTGTCTTTTTTGAACTACGAAACCTTTACCACCGCCATTTTCGACCAATATTACGTGGCATTCGACGGCGCCTCGGCCGCCATGCTGACCCTGGTATTATTGCTGCTGTGCCTGGGGCTGCTGGCTCTGGAGTTACTGATCCGCGGTAAAGCCAAATACGCCATTTCGCGCAAAGGTAGCCCCGGCATGCTGGAAAACATTGCCCTGGGGAGGAGCAAGCCATTGGCCATTGCCGGACTGCTGGTACTGACGGTGCTGGCAGCCGGCGTGCCGCTGGGCATTATCGGCTATTGGTTGTTCACCGGTACTTCCAGCGTCGTGCATGTTCATGACGTGTTTACCGCCTTGACGACCACTCTGAGCTTTGGCCTGGGGGGCGCCGTGCTGGCCATTGTATTTGCACTGCCGCTGGTATTTTTGGCGGTGCGCTACCAGGGTAAACTGGCCACACTGGCTGAACGACTGCCTTACTTTATTCACAGCCTGCCCGGGTTGGTGATTGGTTTGACGCTGGTGTTTTTTGCCATTCGCTATGCCTATCCGTTTTATCAAACCACGCTGCTGCTGCTGATTAGCTACACCATGCTGTATTTACCACTGGCCCAGTCGTCTATTCGCGCGGCATTGATGCAGGTATCGCAACAGCTTGAAGAAATGGCCCGTTCGCTGGGCAAGGGGTCATTCAGTGTCTTCGTTCGTATTACCCTACCCCTGATCGCACCCGGCGTGGGCGCGGGACTGGCGTTGGTGTTCTTGCAGATCATGAAAGAGCTGACCGCCACCCTGTTACTTCGCCCCACGGGCGTCGATACCCTGGCCACCAAGGTGTGGGAGCATACCGCCAATGCCGAATTTGGTGCCTCTGCCCCCTATGCCGCCTTACTGATACTGGTCTCCGGCCTTCCGGTTTATCTTTTGACCATGCGCTCCTTTACCCAAGGCAGTAAACAGCCAGCACTCCCTCTTACAGCAGAAAAGGCAGACTATGAAAAAGTTAATCATCCAGCACGTGTCTAAGCAGTTTGCCGACGTACATGCCCTGCACAATGTCAGCCTGGAGCTGGAAGAAGGCAGCATGCTGGCGGTATTGGGGCCCTCTGGCTGTGGTAAAACGACCTTGTTGCGCTCGATTGCCGGCTTTGAAACCCCGGACGCGGGCAGCATTACCATTGATGGCCACACCGTGTTCAACGGCAAGACCAACATCAAGCCCGAACAGAGAAAAATTGGTTATGTGCCTCAGCACGGGGTGTTGTTTCCGCATTTGAGCGTGGAGAAAAACATCGCCTTTGGCTTGAGTGGTTCAGGCCAGCCTTATAAAGAGCAAAAAGCCCAACGGGTGGCCGAGATGCTGCAATTGGTGGGCATGGCCGGTCTGGGCAAGCGACTGCC
This sequence comes from Oceanisphaera marina, assembly GCF_014643915.1. Classification (GTDB taxonomy): domain Bacteria; phylum Pseudomonadota; class Gammaproteobacteria; order Enterobacterales; family Aeromonadaceae; genus Oceanimonas; species Oceanimonas marina. The sequence continues at coordinate 3,299 of NZ_BMKE01000005.1, read as the reverse complement.
CCACGAGCTGTCTGGCGGCCAGCAGCAGCGAGTGGCACTGGCGCGCGCGCTTGCACCGGCACCGTCACTGGTGTTACTCGACGAACCCTTTTCTGCCCTGGATGCCGGCTTGAGAATGGCGCTGCGAGAAGAAGTCACCGCCACCTTGAACCAGATTGGCACTACCGCCATTTTGGTCACCCACGATCAGGAAGAGGCGCTGTCGATGGCAGACAGAGTGGCCGTGATGCGCCGGGGGCGGTGCGTGCAAATTGCCGATCCTGTGTCTTTGTATAAATACCCCGCCGACATCCAGGTGGCCCGTTTTGTGGGTGAGGCCGTGACCCTGACGGCAACAATAGACAATGGCCATGCGCACAGCTGCTTTGGCCCCTTGCCTTTGGCGCCAGGCTGCCCGTTGGATAGCACCTCGGCCACCATCATGATCCGCCCCGAACAATTTGTGCCCGGTGCACCGGCCGAACAACAACTGACCGGTCATGTAGTGAAGACCATTTATTATGGGCACAATGCGCTGGTGCATATAAAAACCGATGCCCGGTTTGGCGCACAAGACATACAGATGCGTGTTAGCGGTGCCCACACCTATGCCCCCGGTGACGTTGTAGGGTTGAAAATTGTCGGCGAAGTGATGGCATATTGATGATGGCAAAGCGTTACGGGAGCGACCCGCGAAAGCATTAACGCTGTCTTTGTATTTTTATAACCCGCTAGACTGAATCGACTTGCTGTTGTTTGGTCTGACTGCTAGATTAATCAACAAACATTGTATGTTGGCATAATAATATGTTTACACTGGCAGCTCGCTTAACCCATACCTTTACCGAACTTGAACTCGCCATGGCCGAGTTAACCCAGCTGGTGGGCGATACAGCCAACACCACTCCAGTACATGCGGGCTGTTTTTCGCTGCCGCCGGTGGCGACCGGCGACGAGCACGACCCGGTATCCCATATCAGCGTTACTCGCCTGGATGGTGACGAGGCAATCACGGCGGCGTTGGCCGGTTTTCGGCAATGGTTTATTCAAGCCAACTGTTCGGCTAAAGCCAGCTTTCGCCTGCCCGGCTACCTGGTGTTGCCAGCCGCCAGCAAGCCGGAACTAGAAGCCCTTCTCGAGCGAATAAATGCGCTAAAGACACAATTCAAAACACAGGTACAGGAAGCGGGCAACCGAGATCAAAAGTTTACCCTGGTACACAACACCCTGCCCGGCCTGATCACCTTGCAGGTGTATCGTCATTTGGTGCTGTTGCCCCATGCGGTATCTCGGCTGGGCTTCACCTGGGCCAACAAGCAGATCATTCAAAAAGTCGATAAGGAAACTCTGATCCAGCAACTGACCGCAGCCCGCCTGTCGCCGCCGGCCCTGACCGATGCCCAAACCTGGCTACGATGCGTAGACCGGGAAATTTATGACGTAAAACGTCTGCCTGCCAGCGTTGAACTGCGCTTGCGCCGCCCGGTAAAAACCCATCCCATGGCAAACGTTCGCTGGCGTGAAGAGCTCACCCCGCGCCAGCAACAAGTAAAGGCCCACCTGCCCCTGCTGCTCTGCCAGGATGAGCTGCCCGCCATTACCGCACTGGGCAACTACCCGCCAGAAAAAGTACGTAAACGCCGCGCGGCTTCCATTACCGATGAGCCCTTGATTCCACGACTGCATATTTACCCTTATCAACCAAAAACATAAGGCGCCAAGCCGTCTGGTGCGCCCTACCAGCAAAAGGTCGGGCCAGTAAGAATGTTAAAAGCCGTTTTTTAATGGCGGCGCAAATGATATAAATAGGTGTCGCCTAACACTATTGGTCGTCACCTAACATCATTAACTACAAGGATTGAATAGTATTATGTTTGAGAAAGTCACCGCTGCACCGGCCGACCCTATTTTGGGCCTGACTGACACTTTTCGTAACGATCCTCGTACCGATAAAATCAACCTGGGTGTAGGCATCTATAAAGATGAAGCAGGCCAAACTCCTGTTCTGCGCTGCGTTAAAAAAGCCGAAGCCCGTTTGGTAGAAGAGCAAACCACCAAAAACTACCTGAGCATCGAAGGCGTGGCAGCTTATGCCAGCGTGGTACAAAAACTACTGTTTGGTGAAAACGCCTCCATTATCGCCGAGCAACGTGCACGTACTGCACAATCACCAGGCGGCACCGGTGCCCTGCGCATTGCCGGCGAGTTTATTGCCCGCCAGCTAGACACCAACACCATCTGGATCTCCAACCCTACTTGGGCCAACCACAGAGCCGTGTTCAGCGCCTCAGGTCTGGATGTGAAAGAGTACGGCTATTATAACGCCGACACCAAAGACCTGGACTTTGACGCCATGCTGGCAGACCTGGCACAAGCCAAGGCTGGTGATGTAGTATTGCTGCACGGCTGCTGTCACAACCCTACCGGTATCGATCCAACTCCGGCCCAGTGGGAACAGCTGGCCAAACTGGCTGCCGATAAAGGCTGGTTGCCGCTGTTTGACTTTGCCTATCAGGGCTTTGGTCAGGGCATAGACGAAGACGCCTACGGCCTGCGCGTGTTTGCCGAACATAACGTAGAGCTGCTGATTGCCAGCTCTTTCTCCAAAAACTTCGGTATGTATAACGAGCGCGTGGGTGCCTTCACCCTGGTAGCCAAAGACGCCGACACCGCCAACACCTCGTTCAGCCAGGTTAAAGGCATTATTCGCGCCATCTACTCCAACCCACCGGCTCACGGTGCCAACGTCATCGCCATGATTGCCGAAGACAAAGAGCTGTATGCCGACTGGTTGGTAGAACTGGCCGAAATGCGCGACCGCATTCAGGAAATGCGTACCCTGTTCGTGGAAAAGCTGGCCAGCCGCGGTGTCAATAAAGATTTCAGCTTTATTGCCCGCCAAAACGGCATGTTCTCGTTTTCCGGCCTCAACAAAGAACAGGTTGAGCGACTGAAAAACGAGTTTGGCATCTACATTGTTGGCTCTGGCCGCATTAGCGTGGCCGGTATTACCAAGTCGAACATAGACGCCTTGTGTGACGCCATCGCCGCCATTGTTTAAGCACCGCCGAATAGCAAAAAACCCCGCACTGCGGGGTTTTTTATTGCCTGTCATATAGCCGAATATCGTTGAACAAGATACATGCCATTCTTAGAGCCGGATCACCCAGCCATTATTGGCCGCTCCTTGTGCCTTGCCTTTGGCCTTGGCTCGAGTAACAGTTCACCCAGAGTGGCTTGACGCACACAATTCTTCAGGAATGGGGTAATTCGTTTTTTCGATGCAGGCGCGGACCACGGCGCGTAACCATTCCTGAGGA
>NZ_BMKE01000004.1 GCF_014643915.1 Oceanisphaera marina | reverse complement strand
CACCTTTTGTGATGATATTTGAGTGGGTAACCCAAATATGGCGCGTAATGACGCCGGTTGCACAAGAGGTGTCCATCTCATCATCCATGTGGCGCTCAGCACATGGCCTCCCTGCCATGTGATGGTCGTCGGTGCAGCGCCCTTTATCCGCCTTTGCGCTAAATAGCTTGAGAGAGAATTGAAAGCGGTAACGGGGGGTGATGATGGAGTCTGTGACTTTGGTGGAAATGGCACCGCGTGATGGCTTGCAGCATGAAGCCAGCCTGGTGCCCACCGCCGTTAAAATAGAGCTGATTGAACGGCTGGCGCACTGTGGCCTGAGGCACATTGAGGCCGCCAGCTTCGTCTCTCCCAAGTGGGTGCCGCAGATGGCCGACGGCCAGGCCGTGCTGACCGGCATCAAGCGTCAACCTGGGGTGATTTACAGTGCACTCACGCCTAATCTACAAGGGCTCAAGGCGGCGCTGGCCGCAGGTGCAGATCAGGTGGCCGTGTTTACTGCCGCCTCCGAGTCCTTTTGCCAGCACAACATCAACACCTCTATTGCCGATAGTCTGGCGCGTTTTGCGCCGCTGCTGGCCCTGGCCAAAACGCATAACATAGCAGTGCGCGGTTATGTATCTACTGCCTTGGACTGCCCTTATGAAGGCCCGATTACGCCTGCGGCAGTAGCACGGGTGGCCAGTGCCTTGTATCAGCTGGGTTGTACGGAAATTTCGCTGGGCGATACTCTGGGCACGGGCACCCCGAAGCGGGTGCTTGCCATGCTGCATGCCGTGAGTCAGGAGGTGCCGATGGCGCAGCTGGCGGTGCACTTTCACGATAGCTACGGACAGGCACTGGCCAATATTTATGCGGCGCTGGAGCAAGGTATACGCATCATAGACAGCTCGGTGGCCGGTTTGGGTGGCTGCCCCTATGCGCCCGGGGCATCGGGTAATGTGGCCAGCGAAGATGTCGTGTATTTGCTGCAGGGCCTGGGAGTGCATGCCGGAGTGAACCAGGACGATTTAGTACAGACCGGCCGCTGGATAAGCCAGCAGCTGGGCCGGCACAACGGCTCCAAGACAGGGTTGGCCTGGCCCGAGTAACAGAGCCCAAAATCAATAAAATTTCAGTCAGCATCAGCCAGAGAATTTAGGTCCGGGTGGGAGGAAGCTTAATAATGAGTCTACGACTATAATCCAGTACTCAGCGGCAAGGAAGCATGCTACTTTGCCCAGAATATCAGTACCCTAAGCCCTTAATCATATGGAATTTGCGAAATGCTTATTTTCTTTGTCAGTCTTGCCGTACTTATTCTCGGCTATAAATTCTACGGTCCCTTTGTTGAAAAACAGGCGGGCATAGATCCCAAGGCTCTCACCCCTCAGCAGCGTCTGGATGACGGTGTTGACTACGTGGCCATCAGCCCTGCGAAAGCGTTTTTAATCCAGTTTTTGAACATTGCCGGTGTGGGCCCCATTTTTGGCCCTATTCTCGGCGCCATGTATGGTCCCATCGCTTTGGTGTGGATCGTGATTGGTAACGTACTGGGTGGCGCAATACATGACTATTTTTCGGGGGTCATGAGCCTGAAGGAAGATGGCAAAAGCTTACCGGAAATTGCAGGCCACTATTATAACGTGGTGTTCAAAGGCATTATGCTGGTTTTTACCGCCATGCTACTGTTTTTTGTCGGCGTGGTTTTTATCATGAGTCCGGCCGGGCTGTTGAGTAATTTATCCTATTTTGAAGGTACGTTTTTAGCGGGTAACAGCTTCTGGGTACTGGTCATCCTGGGTTATTACTTTCTGGCGACCTTGCTGCCTATCGATAAAATCATCACCAAGCTGTATCCGCTGTTTGGTTTGTTGATGATAGTGATGACTACCCTGATTGCCGGTGCCTTGTTACTGGAAGCGCCGCATCTGCCACAGGCAGCCGATGTGTTTGCTTACTTTGATAGCCATAGTCATGAAGACTTGTTAACGCCTAACCCGGATGGTTTACCCGTGTGGCCGCTATTGTTCCTGACCATCACCTGCGGTGCCATCAGCGGTTTTCACTCCACCCAGTCGCCCATGATTGCGCGTTGTCTGACCAATGAAAAATACGCACGTCCGGTATTTTATGGTGCCATGATGTGTGAAGGTATCGTCGCCTGCGTATGGGCGTTGGCGGGTATTGCGGCCTTCCCGGGTGGTTATATCGAGCTGAAAGCCATGCTGGCTCAAGGCGGCCCGGGTCTGGTGGTTAACCATATTGCGACCAGTTATCTGGGCGTGGTAGGTGGTGTAATGGCGATTCTGGCCGTAGCCGTATTCCCGATAACTTCTGGCGACACTGCGTTTCGTTCATTACGTCTGACCATTATGGATGCGTTCAAGATCTCGCAAACCACCCTGCACAGACTGGCATTGGCGGCGCCTTTGCTGGGTATCGCCTACTTCATGACCTTCCTGGATTTTGCACTCATCTGGCGCTATTTCGCCTTCTCGAACATGCTGCTGTCTACCAGCGTGCTGTGGCTCGCCACCAAATACCTGTTCGACCGTGGTACTTTCCACTGGGTGGCCAGTCTGCCGGCGGTAGTCGGCACGGCGATTACTGTGTCTTACATCACCACCAACCCCATTGGTTTAAATTTACCAGAGCAGTACAGCAATCCGATAGGCGTAGCGACCGCCATCGTCTGCTTGTTTGGCTTGGTGCTACAGCATAAGAAGCGCCCGGTTACTGCCCAGTAAACCCAGCCCTTCAGGCAGCGGTAAGCCATAAGCTGTGAATAAAAAAGGTAGCGCCTGGCGCTACCTTTTTTGTTTGTGTGCACATAATCGATTTCGTATATCAGAAACTGCTGCGCAGGTTTTAGCAGCTAAAGCAGCTACTACATTCATGCTGTAGACATATAGCACGGATGTAGGCACTGCTTTAGCTGTGCAATATCGCAACACGATATCCTGGCTCCGATGTCTCATATATCGCTATAGCCCACAAAAAACAAAAAGGGAGCCGAGGCTCCCTTTTTTAATGAACTGCTTTTAATGGACCAGGTTCGTTAGATTACTTAACGAACTCTACGCCTTTGGCGATATCGCCTTTCAGGGTGTCCAGCATCTCGTTCATGGCGGCTTCTTCGAAGGCGCTCAGCTTGCCGTAAGGCAGTACTTTTTCTACGCCGTTCTTACCTAACAGCACTGGCTGTGCGAAGAACTGGGCGTGCTCGCTGCCGCCGTCTACGTAGGTGCATTCAACCACGTCGGCTTCGCCCTGCATGGCTTTCGCCAAAGACAGCGCAAAACGACAGGCCGCCTGACCCATAGACAGAGTGGCTGAACCGCCACCGGCTTTGGCTTCTACCACTTCGGTACCGGCATTCTGGATGCGGTGGGTCATCTTCTCGATTTCTTCATCAGAGAAAGAAGCGCCTTCAACCTGAGACAGCAACGGCAGAATCGTCACGCCGCTGTGGCCACCAATAACAGGTACTTTAACGTCAGCTACGTTCAGGCCCTTGGCTTCGGCAACAAAGGTTTCAGCACGGATGATATCCAGAGTCGTAATACCAAACAGCTTGTTCTTGTCGTAAACACCGGCTTTTTTCAGCACTTCGGCGGCAATGGCCACTGTGGTGTTTACCGGGTTGGTGATGATACCGATACAGGCTTTAGGGCAGGTAGCCGCCACTTTTTCAATCAGATTTTTCACGATGCCGGCGTTCACGTTGAACAGGTCGGCACGATCCATACCCGGCTTGCGCGCTACACCGGCAGAGATCAGAACTATGTCGGCGCCTTCCAGTGCCGGCGTTGGATCTTCACCGCCAAAACCCACTACGCTGACTGCGGTTGGGATGTGGCTGAGATCGGCGGCAACACCTGGGGTAACGGGTGCGATATCGTACAGGCTTAATGCAGAACCGGCAGGCAGGTTATTTTTTAACAGCAGGGCCAGAGCCTGGCCGATACCACCGGCGGCTCCAAGTACGGCAACTTTCATAGCTGAACTCCGTTATTATTGGGTTGTTAGACGTTTCCTAATGCTTTAGCAACATAGCGAAAGCACCGCGGAAACACAATGGTTAAGGTAATGTAAAACGCCTGATTGTGAAGTCGAAAGACTCCTCTCATCACCCGTTCGTCTGAAATTTCAGCGCTCTTTGTTCCAACAGGCGAAACAAAAAGGTGAGCACGCCGTTAAGCACCAGATAAATCGCGCCCGCCAGACCGAATACCACCAGGGTGTCATAGGTCTGACCGTTGAGTCGCTGGGCCAACCCCATGATCTCCATAATAGAAATGGTACTGGCCAGCGAACTGCCCTTGAGTACCAGCACCACTTCGTTGGAGTAAGCCGGAATCACCCGGCGCATGGCGTGGCGCAGCTTCACGCTCAAGGCTTGCCAATCATTCATGCCCAAGGCCCGGCAAGCCAGGGTTTCGCCTTTGGGGATAGCGTCCAGTGCGCCTTTGAACAATCGACAGGTATAGGCTCCGGCGTTCATTCCCAGGGCCAGAATGGCGCAAAACATCGGCTCGCGCAGATAGGTCCAGGCCCAACTGTTTTTCACCCACTCAAACTGGGCCGGACCGTAATAAACCAGAAATATCTGCACCAGTAATGGCGTACCTGTCAGCAACAACAAATAGCCCTCGGCCAATTGTGCCGCCACCGGCAGACGTTGTTCCAGTATCCAGGTCAAGGCGAGCGCTATTATCAGCCCCAGCAACAAGCCGGCACTGGTGATCTGCAGAGTGATGGTCACCCCCTGCAGCAAGGTTGGCAAATAATCGAGCCAATCAGTCATAACGCGTTACCCGAGTTCGCAGCCGCTTCAGCCCTTGTTGGCTAAGCACGGTAATCACTAAATAAATAAGCGCCGCTATGCCATACCAGGTAAAGGGCTCGTAGGTACGAGAGGCCACGGCCTTGGCCTGATACATCAAATCGTGTACGCCAATCAAAGACACCAGAGCGGTATCTTTCAGCAACACCAGCCACTGGTTACCCAGCCCGGGTAGCGCATGACGCCAGGTTTGCGGCAACACTATGTGTGTAAAGGTGTAAAGCACAGGCAAGCCCAGCGCTTGTGCAGCCTGGCGTTGCCCTTTGTCTACGGCATTCAAGGCTCCACGCAAGGTTTGCGCGGCATAGGCGGCAAACAGCAGGGAAAGTGCCGTTACGCCACACCAGAACGGACTGAATTCGATATATTCGCCCGTCAGCAAAAACAGGATTTGGGTAGACCCGAAATAGATGAAAAACACCACCAGTATTTCGGGCAAGCCGCGCAGCACAGTGGTCAGCAAGGTCACCGGCCAGCGCAACAGCGCAAAGCGGCTCATTTCCCCACCACAAAACAGGATGCCCAGCACCAGACCTATGGCTAATGACACCAATGCCAGCCCCAAGGTCATCAGGCTGGCATTCATTAGATGAGTCAGCATATTACTGAGGGAAATACTTTTGGTAGAGGCTGTCGTAGGTGCCGTTGTCCTTTAGCTGGTTCAGACCTTCGTTCAGCTGATCCAGCAGCGCCTGGTTACCCTTGGTTACCGCAATACCAAAACCGGTACCAAAGTAGTCATCATCGGTAATGCGCTCGCCCAACACTGCGTAGCCCTGGTTTTTGGCCAGCCAGTCACCTACCACGGCGGTATCGGCAAATACCGCATTGATGCGGCCATTCCCCATATCAAGCAGGGCATCTTGCACACTTTGATACGGGCGAGCCGCCATGCCGTCGGCTTCCAGCTTGTCTTGAATGTATTTCTGATGCGAGGTGCCATTCTGCACGCCGACCGTTTCTTTTTTCAGGGCATCCAGATTGTCGAATTTGTCGGTCGGGGTAACAAAGACCGCCGAGTTTTCATAATAAATATCGCTGAAGTCCACCTGCTTGGCCCGCTCCGGGGTAATGTCCATGGCGGCAATGGCGGCGTGATAACGGCGAAACTTCAGGCTGGGGATCAGGCTGTCGAAGGCCTGGTTGTGAAAGCTGCAGTCCATTTTCTGGACTTCACAAATGGCTTTGGCCAGGTCGATATCGAAACCCTGCATCTCGTTGTTTTCGTCAACGAACTCAAATGGCGCATAGGCGGCATTGGTCACAAATTTCACTTCGTCGGCCTGAGCCATTCCTGCGCTGGCCAAGAGCGCCAAAGATAATAATGTTTTGTTCACGATAATGTCCTTATTGTCATTAATGAGTTAAAAACTCGGTGAGTCGCTGAGTGCCGGGATGGTCAAGCAAACTGGCATCGCCATACTCGATTAAACGCCCCTGTTCCAGATAAGCCACTTTACTCGCCACCCGGCGGGCAAAGCCGACTTCGTGGGTCACTATCACCTGAGTCATGCCGGTTTTGCCAAGCTGCAAGATAATCTCGGCCACTTCTTTGGTAATTTCCGGATCCAGCGCTGCGGTGGGTTCATCAAACAGCAACACATCAGGATCCATCATCAGGGCGCGGGCAATGGCCACTCGCTGTTGCTGGCCACCCGACAAGGCACCCGGCCAGGCATGACGTTTATCGCTCAGCTTCAATTGACCCAGTAACAGCCCAACCTTATCCTGCGCTTCACTTTTGTTCATGCCCAATACTTTCAGCGGCGCTTCCAGCAAATTTTGCTCAACTGTGAGATGGGGCCATAAATGATACTGCTGAAACACCATGCCCACCGAGCTTCGCAACTGCTGCGCGCGCTTGTTCAAGCGGCCATGGTGGGCGTCTGGAAAAGAGAATGTCTGATCAGCTATGATTAACTGGCCGGAATCTGGAACATCCAGCAGGTTCATCAGCCGCAATAAAGAACTTTTACCTGCCCCGCTAGGGCCAAGCAGAACTAATGTCTCACCGGCATCGCATTTGAACGATACTTGGCTTAAAATTTCCTGACCAGACCAGGACTTGCAAATGCCGTTAAATTCTATGCCCATGCGCTATATTCACATCATCTGTCAGAGTGTTTGACTGATTTTATTTTGCATGGCTGTTAATGCAAGCTAATTCTGCATCTTTATGCAATATAAGTGACTAATCCTTGATAAAAAACCATGACGGATAGACAATATGCCTCATTCAACCACGCTCAGTCGGCTGCAAACTATGAACGAAAAGCAAGAACAACTGGTTAAGGCCTTTAAAGCCTTGCTCAACGAGGAACGTTTTGGCTCACAGGCAGAGATAGTGACTGCGCTGCAGGATGCAGGGTTTGATAACATTAACCAGTCAAAAGTCTCGCGCATGCTGAGCAAGTTTGGTGCCGTGCGCACCCGTAATGCCAAGACGGAAATGGTGTATTGCCTGCCGGTAGAGCTTGGCGTCCCCACCAGCAGCAGCCAATTGAAGAACCTGGTGCTGGATGTGGGCCATAACAGCGCGCTGATCGTGATTCATACCAGCCCGGGGGCAGCCCAGTTGATTGCCCGCATGCTGGACTCCCTGGGTAAGGCGGAAGGTATTCTGGGGACCATAGCGGGCGACGACACCATTTTTATTACCCCCACCCACGACACGCCCATAGCAACGCTGTACCAAAGCGTACTCGAGTTGTTTGAGCAATATGTGTAGCGCCTGCTACCAACCAGCACCTAAGGAACGGATCTATTCAGCGGCTCGGTAAGACCGAACGACGAGCCCCTTTAGAGCCGGGCCGTACTGCTTTTCAAGCAACGGCGCGTTGGCCTTGGCGCTCCGGGAAAAAGGTCAGTGCATGGGGCAGAACTTTTACGTGCACCTGACTCACCGCAGGCAGCGGCTCGTTGGTGCTGACCTCCAGGCGCAGGCTCTGGCACTCCACCACACAACGGGTATGAGTGCCTAAGAACTGTTGTTCAACCACGCATCCATTGCCCTGTTCGGTCAGGGATAGCTGTATTTGCCGCGGCCGCAACATGAGCTGTCCTGTGGTACCGGGAGCGGCATTCAGTACCGCCTGGCTGGCAACGGGCCCCATGGGGGTCAGTACCGTCTGGCTGTCGATTACGGTGGCGGGCACATAGTTTGCCAGACCGAGGAAGTCGGCCACAAAGCGGTTTTCCGGCTGTTGATACAATACCTGGGGACGCCCCACCTGCTCGATATGACCGCTGCGAAATAATGCCAGGCGATCGGAAAAAGCGAAGGCCTCTTCTTTACTGTGCGTCACGAAGATGGCCGCTATGCCCTGCCCTTTCAGCAAGTCGCGAATTTCGCTGATCAGGCGCATACGTACCTGAGTATCGATATTGGAAAAAGGCTCATCCAGCAACATCAGTTGGGGTTTGCCAATCATGGCACGGGCGATGGCCACCCGCTGTTGCTGACCGCCAGATAGTTGATGGGGATACCGCTCCCCTAACTCGGCCAGGTTCACCAGCGCCAGCACTTCTGCCACCCGCCTCTTGATCACCGCCTTGTTGCTTTCTTTGCACTGCAAACCAAAGGCCACGTTCCTGGCCACGCTTAAATGCGGAAACAGCGCATAATCCTGAAAGATCATGCCGATGTTACGACGCTCCGGTACCACGGCAAGGCCATGGCCGTTCATTGGCTGGCCGTGAATCTGGATCTCGCCCTGAGTAACGGGCAGCAGACCGGCGATGGCCTTGAGCAAGGTGGTTTTACCGCATCCGCTGGCTCCCAGCAGACACATGATTTCGTTATCGTCGACCTGCAACGAAAGATTATCCAGTATCGCCTTGCCGTTATAACTACAGCGCAGGTTTTTTACGTCTAATGCCGCCATCAGTGTTGTTGCTCCAATGATCGGTTCAGGAAAATCAGCGGTATCAAGCCAACCAGCACGATCACAATGGCGGGCAAAGCGCCCAGCTCCAACTGCTCGTCGGATACAAACTGATATACATAAGTAGCCAGTGTCTGAAAATTAAAGGGCCGCAGCAACAGCGCCGCCGGCAGCTCTTTCATGCATTCGATAAATACCAGCAAGGCACCAGCCAGCATCCCCTTGCGGATCAGCGGCATATGCACCTTCATCATCATGGCGCCGGGGCTGTAGCCCATGGTCTGGGTGACCATGTCGAGAGACGGCGACACCTTGGCGAGGCTGCTTTCTACCGAACCGATGGCCATGGCACCAAAGCGTACCAGATAACCAAAGGCAATCGCGGTCATGGTGCCGGTAAACAATAACCCCGGCTCGGTGACGCCCAACCACAGGGCGGCGTCATTAATGGCAAAATCGAGGCTGGTTAACGGCACCAGCACGCCAATGGCCAATACCGTTCCCGGCAGGGCATAACCCATGGAAGCCAGACGCATGGGCACAACCGAGTAGCTTTTGCCGGACAGCCGGTGCGTCATGCCCAGCAACAAACCAATCATCAACGCCACCCCCGCCACCAGGGCCGAGAGCAACAGACTGTTAAAGCTGTATTCGAAAAACCGGCTGTTCCAGGCCTGATCGAAATAGTGCACGGCGTGATAGCAGAGAATGACAAAAGGCAATAAAAAGCCCAGCGCTACCAAGGTCCAGCAAAACAGCAGCGCGCCCCACTTGGCCACGCCCGTTAACTGATAACCGGTTTGCTGCTCGTGGCCCATGTTTTTTTGAAACACCTGCTGGCGCTTGCGGCTCATGCGCTCCATGCTCAGCAGCAACATCACCACCAACAGCATGATGGCAGAGATTTTAGCGGCGGCATTCAGGCTGCCATAGCCCAGCCAGGTGTCATACACGGCTGTGGTCAGGGTATTCACCGCAAAAAAGTTCACGGTACCGAATTCGGCCAGGGTTTCCATGGCCACCAGCGACAGGCCCACGGCAATGGAAGGCCGTGCCAGCGGCAAGCTTACTTTCTTGAAGCTTTGCCAGGGAGTGCAGCCCAACAGCCGACTGGACTGAATAAGACTGGTGGACTGTTCCATAAAGGCGGTGCGCGCCAGCAGATACACATAGGGATACAGCACCAGCCCCAAGATCAACGCGGCACCACCCAGGGTGCGAATGGCAGGAAAATAATAATCGGCGGCCGACTGCCAGCCAAACCACTGGCGCAAGCTGTCTTGCACCGGTCCGGAGAAATCCAGCAGGTCCGTATAAACAAAGGCGACAATATAAGAAGGCATGGCCAGCGGCAGGATCAAGGCCCACTGCAGCCAGCGTTTACCAGGCAGTTCGCACATGGCCATCAACCAGGCGGCAGGGACACCGCACAACAAGCTGAAGCTCATCACCAGCAACACCAGCCAAAAGGTATTGCTGATATAGGTAGGCAGCACTGTTACCCACAGATGATGAAAGATATCTTCTGTGGGTAACAGTGCTTCATATATAAGTGCCGTAATAGGCAAAGTCAGCAGCAAGGCGAAAACCCAGCTGCTGACCGTCCAACCTGATCGTTTCATTGACAACTCAAAACAGGGGCCTGGCCCCCGTCTTTTTAAAGGTCGTATTTAACTTCGTCTACCAATTGCACTGCGGTTTTAGCATGTTTTGCTACATCAACCAGCGGGCGTTTATCGGCATCGAAATCACCCCAGCTTTTCACCAGATCCGATGGCTCTACGCCAGGCTTCACTGGGTATTCATGGTTGGCAGACGAATACAGGTGCTGTGCTTCGTCACCGGCCAAAAACTCCATCAGTTTAATGGCTGCTTCTTTATTCTTGGCATGCTTGGTCAGCGCGACCGCAGAAATATTCACGTGAGTACCACGATCTTCCTGATTGGGGAAGTTGATGTATACGGCTTCTGCCGCTTCACGCTGTTTCTCGTCGCTCAGCATCACGCCGTAGTAATAGCTGTTGCCCAGTGCATAATCACATACACCGTCCTGAATGGCCTTGATCTGATCGCGGTCGCCACCTTGAGGCTTGCGAGCCAGGTTGGCTTTTAAACCTTCGAGCCAGGTTTTGGTGTATTCCACACCGTGCTCATCAATCATGGAGGCCGTCAGCGCCACATTATAGGGATGTTTACCGCTGCGAGTACAAATTTTTCCCTTGTACTTGGGATCGGCCAGCTCTTCGTAGGTAATATCTTCACGCTTGCCCACTCGGTCTTTTGAGCTGTAAATGGCACGGGCTCGTGTGGTCACGGCAAACCATCGTCCATCGGCATCACGATACTGGGCAGGAATGCTGTCTTCCAGCACCTTGCTGTCAACCGGCTGGGTCAGGTCTTTATCAACCACATCCATCAAACGGCTAACATCAACCGTCAGCACCAAATCTGCCGGTGACAGACGTCCTTCACGCTCCAGACGCTCGCCCATGCCGTCCTTGATGAAAACAACATTCACGTCGATGCCGGTTTCCTGGCTGAAGGTATCGATAATCGGCTTGATTAAAAAATCCTGGCGATTGGAGTAAACGTTAACTTCTTCGGCGAAGGCCTGGCCGGTAAAGCTCGATACCAGTAATGCCGCTGCTGACAGGAATAGCTTGTTAGACATCATCAAGATCCATTTAGTTGAGTGAGAACAATTAACATTCAGCAGTATACTCAGGCGCCATTGGGAAGCAACCTGTAACTTGCATCGAAATGATGAAAGTTTTCATCCGCAATCACATTACCGATATATTGCCGAATTTATCCGTCCCTGTCTTTGCGCAGGCGCAATAAAAAAGGAAGCCCGCAGACTTCCTTTTTGTCATTGCCATGCGATGGCAGCGACTGATACTCAACTGCGCTTCAGCGTCACAAACTCGGGATAGGCATCAACACCACAATCTATCCTGTCCATGCCCGACAGCTCTTCCTCCTCGGTCACTCTGATGCCCATGCTGCGCTTGAGCAGATACCAGACCAGCAAACTGGCGCCGAACACCCAACCACCGATCACCAGGGCACCAACCAACTGAATCCAGAGCGTGGCGTCGGGGTTGGCCACCGGCACCAGCAAAAGCCCCAGCACACCGCAGACACCGTGCACCGAAATGGCTCCAACCGGATCATCGATGCGCAGCTTGTCCAACATCACAATGGCATACACCACCACCATGCCCGCCAGCAGGCCGATGCCGGCCGCCCACAGATGGCTAGGCGACAGCGGATCGGCGGTAATCGCCACCAGGCCGGCCAGCGCGCCGTTGAGGATCATGGTGAGATCGGCCTTGCCCCAGGTCAACTTGGTCACAGCCAGGGCCCCGATGGCACCGGCGGCCGCTGCCGCATTGGTGTTGACGAAAATGCCGGCCACGGCGGTGGCATTTTCAACATCCGACAGCAACAGCTGCGAGCCACCGTTAAACCCAAACCAGCCCATCCACAGAATAAAGGTACCCAGAGTGGCCAGCGGCATGTTGGATCCGGGAATGGGATGAATCTCCCCCTTCTTGCCGTATTTGCCATTACGAGCGCCCAACAGCAAGACGCCTGCCAAGGCTGCACAGGCCCCAGCCAGATGCACTATGCCAGAGCCGGCAAAGTCAACGAACCCCCATTCAGACAGAAAACCGCCGCCCCAGGTCCAGTAGCCTTCTATGGGATAGATAAAACCGGTCATCACCAGACTGAACGCGAGAAACACCCACAGCTTCATGCGCTCGGCCACGGCACCGGAGACGATGGACATGGCAGTGGCAACAAACACCACCTGAAAGAAAAAGTCCGCCTCAAGCGCATGACTGGCCCCCGCATCCACCTGCCCTATCAAGCCGCCCAGGCTTGGCAACCAGCCGCCTTCCGGGTTATTCAAGTACATGAGGTGATAGCCCACCAGCAGATACATGGTGCAGGCGATGGCAAACAGCAGCACGTTCTTGGTGAGAATTTCGGTGGTATTCTTGGCCCGTACCAGGCCCGCCTCCAGCATGGCAAAACCCGCCGCCATCCACATAACCAGCACACCGGATATCAGAAAATAAAAGGTATCCAGAGCAAATTTGATTTCCGTTAAGGTATCCATTGGCTTTCCCTCGCTTAAATGGCTTCCATATCTCGTTCGCCGGTACGAATACGCACGCTTTGCTGCAAGTCGTAGACAAACAACTTGCCGTCGCCTATTTTACCGGTGTGAGCCGCCTCCATGATGGCGTCGATAATCCACTCCACCTGATCGCTGTGTGCGGCAATTTCGAGTTTGATTTTGGGCAGAAAGTCGACGCTGTATTCGGCACCTCGATACAGTTCGGTGTGCCCTTTCTGCCGGCCAAAGCCTTTGACCTCAGACACCGTCATGCCGTGAATGCCCGCTCTGGCCAGTGCCGTGCGTACATCATCCAGCTTGAAGGGTTTGATAATGGCGCAAATCATTTTCATGGTGAGCCTCCTTGTTTTTACCATCACGACCGTGGTGGTCATTAATAACAAACAAGCTTCATGCCAACTTTTTATATCTTTATTATCAAATAGTTATATTGAGCATACGAGGGGGTGACGAGGCCGTGATATGATGTTGGTGCAATCGATACACTAAAAGCACCAAAAGAGTGCAATGGAGCAAACATGTTATTGTTATCTGCCCGCGTGCAGATCCCTGAGCAGGAAATAGAGTTTATCACCATGCGATCCAGTGGCCCTGGTGGACAGCATGTGAATAAAACCGACTCGGCGGTACAGCTGCGCTTCAACTACGCCAACAGCCCCAGCCTGCCGGAAAGCTACAAGATGGCGCTGGCCGGTATGAGGGACAATCGTATACTGGAGTCGGGCTGGATCATGATCCGTGTCGAGAGTCATCGCAGCCAGCTGACGAACAAGGAAACCGCCAAGGAAGCCCTCATCGCGCTGTTGCAGCAAGCCGGCAAACCGGTCAAGGTCCGTCGTCCCACCAAGCCGAGCAAGGCCGCCAAACGCAAGCGCGCCGACAGCAAAATCCATCGCGGGAAAATCAAAAGCGCAAGAGGGAAGGTCAAGCTGTGACTGGGGAATGGGGACTCGGTCGTATAATCCCTAATCCCTAATCACCAATCCCTGTTTACCGGTTACTGCAGAAGTCTTGCCACTGTTCCAGTACCCGGGCCAGATCATCCAGTCCGCAGCCGGCGTAATGTTCATCATCGTAATAGGCCATGCCATCTTCCAGATCGTCGCTATCAAATGCCAGGGCATGGGCGCTCAATTCGGCTTCTTCTGCCGTTAACAGCAAGGAGCATTCGGCGTAACTTTTCTTGAACTCGGGCAATTCACCAGCCGCCAGCTTTTCCATCACCGCCAACAGTTCGGCCGCTTCTGTCAGGCTTATTTCGTCGGTCAGCCACTGCCCCATCACTTCGTGTCCCATACTGAACCGGGCACGATGATGACCATTCAGATCGCGAAAAAATTCAAATTCCACAGCCACCTCCAACAATAAAGCCGCGATTCTACTCTCGGTAATCGATAGTGAACAGCGCTGATTCAGCCAGCCGGATTCAAGGGCGGTCGTCGACCGCCCAGTCGTAGCCTGATACGGTCGCGTAACCGGCTGAAAGTAAGGATAAATGGCAGGAAGATCAACGCCCACAGGCTGCGGTAGCGGTTGTTTTCCGGCTTGCCGGCGCCAAAAGTCAGGGGCTCAGGCTGCCAGCCGGTGACATAGAGGGTGCCGAACATCCAGTCCCAGATCGACAGGTTGGTGCCAAAATTGCGATTGAAGTGTTTGGGATCGTTGCTGTGATGGATCTGGTGCTGAGCCGGGCTGTTAATCAGATGCTCGACCACAGGACCGAACGACAACCAGATATGGGTATGCCGCAGGTTGGCGGCCAATGAGTTGAACAGCAGTACCAGATAGCTGGAACCGAACAGGGTGTATTTGCTGACGCTGCCGCCACACAGATAATAAAAGCCACCGGCGTAGGCGCCGATAAAGACACCCTTGATGATTTTTTCCGCCACCTTTTCCACTATATGGATACGGCTGGCGGTAGCAGGCACCATCACCTCCGCCGAGTGGTGCACCTTGTGAAACTCCCACAGCCAGCGACAGTGAAAGGCCCGGTGCACCCAGTAATGCACGCAGTCCGCTATCAGGAACAATCCCAGGCCATAGAGCATCATCAGCCCCATGTTTTCACCCAGTTGTGGCCGCTCTCCCCAGACTCGCTCGAAAAAGCCCACATAGTGACCGGAATCCCAGAGATAGGGATCCACCAGCCCCATTACCGGCAGTACAAACAGCAGCTTGAGTATTCCGCGCACCAGATAATACTGATAGTCCAGCCGCGCCGAAGGATGCCAGAGCACGTCTCGAGCGCCGATAAAACGCCAGTAGCTGGTGGCAGTCGTGGTGCCATCCTGCTGACGCAGCCGGTAAAGCAGCGACGCCATCAGATAGGATAAGCCCAGAAAAACCACCGAAAAACGGCCATTGAGATCAAAGATACCGATGAACCTGTCAATGACAGGATCCAGCAGCAAGGCCTGTAAGGACACAAGCAACTCTTCAGGGCGTTCCATGTTGTATCTCCGTGAAACTTATTCGTTCAGCCACAGCCCATCACCTGGCGTCCCATGCAAAATCAGACACTATGATGACCGTTCGAATCGTTAACAAATTCAAGTTCCACAGCAGATCCACTGGCAGGCAATAAAGAGGGGGCATAAATAATGAAGCCGGATTTTACTCCTACTGACAAGCGGCTAACAAGCAGGTAATTCAACAGGGCGGGTTGCTGGCGGCACCTTGCATGAACAATATGAATACCTTGATGAAATTAATGCATAATATGAATTGGTCACAATATGACATCTCACGTATTCTATGCGCCCACAAATATCGAGCAGCACTCGGTAATCTAGCAGATAAACAACCAACAACATTAACCAGTGTTCAACAAAACACCTGCAACAGACCAACAATAAAAAACAACGAGCCGGCAATCAATAAATTGTACACACCATTGGAACGCAGACACCATGAGTCACAGCACAAGTAATCAGCTCAACCAACAGGAACTTGTCTACAAGCTACACGACAAGCCCCCCTTCATTCAGTCTCTTTTTGCCGCGGTTCAGCATTTGCTGGCGCTGTTTGTGGCCGTCATTACGCCGCCACTGATCATTTGCCAAACTCTGGGCATTCCCGCCGCCGATACCGCGCACATCATCAGCATGTCGCTGTTTATCACCGGGGTGGCCTCGTTTATACAGATGAAACGCTTTGGGCCGGTAGGCACCGGCCTGTTGTCGATTCAAGGCACCAGCTTCAACTTTCTAGGCCCTATTATTGCCAGCGGCCTGGCAATGAAAGACGGTGGAGTGAGCACCGAAGCCATGCTGGCGGCCATTTTTGGCACCGCCTTGCTGGCCGCGCCGACCGAGATGATACTGTCCCGCTTTTTACACCTGGCTCGCCGTATTATTTCACCATTGGTGAGCGGTATTATCGTGACTCTGATCGGCCTGACTTTGATCCAGCTGGGCTTGACCTCCATTGGCGGCGGTTATGGTGCCATGTCTGACGGCACTTTTGGCTCGCTGGAAAACCTGGCACTGGCCGGCACCGTACTGGGCATTATCGTGGTCATGAACTGTATTCCCAATCCATATATTCGCCTGTCTTCCATTCTGGTCGCCATGGTGGCCGGCACCTTGCTGGCCTGGTACATGGGAAAACTGCCACCGGCAGAAATAGCGGATATTCCCGCCATCGCCTTTCCTATTCCGCTGCAATACGGCCTGGGTTTTGAGGCTTCGCTGTTTATTCCTCTGGTACTGGTATTTTTGATTACCGCACTGGAAGGCATAGGGGATACCACGGCCACCTCGGAAGTCTCCGGCGAGCCGGTCTCTGGCCCTACTTACATGAAGCGCATCAAGGGCTGTGTGCTGGGTGACGGCATCAACTCGTCACTGGCTTCGGTTTTCAATACCTTCCCGGTGTCGACCTTCAGCCAGAACAACGGCGTGATCCAGATGACGGGTGTCGCCAGCCGCCATGTGGGCTTCTTTGTGGCAGGCATTCTGGTGTTAATGGGCCTGTTTCCCGCCATCAGTACCCTGGTGCAACGTATTCCCGAGCCAGTGCTGGGTGGAGCAACCCTGGTAATGTTTGGCTCTATTGCCGCCGCCGGGGTGCGCATCCTGTCTCGCGAACGGTTAGACAGACGCGCCTTGTTTATCATGGCGATTTCTTTCGGCGTTGGTTTGGGGGTCTCTCAGGTACCGGATATCCTGCAGTTTATGCCTGCTCTGGTAAAAAATGTGTTCTCATCAGGCATGGCAGCCGGTGGTATTGTGGCCATTATACTCAACCTGGTGATGCCACTGAGCCCACAAGCCAAAGCAGACGAACAAGCACAAGACGCACTGGACGCTGAGACCTTGCTGCAAGAGCAAGCCAGTTAATCAAGAGTGACCGCTGAATAATAAAAGCCGACCAGGCAAATGCCCGGTCGGCTTTTTTATTGCAAGAACAAGGCTGTGCGCCGTATACCAGCCCCTCGATAAACGAGCGTAAAGCACCGTTCGTCTTAGCTTTAAAGGGCCCAGCGACGCAGCAGGTTGTGGTACACACCGGTCAGCTGAATGCTGGTGTCACTATCGGCACCCAGCTGCTGGTTAACCTGTTGAATACTGGTGTCCAGATCAAACAGCAAGGTGCGCTGGCCATCGTCGCGCACCATGCTCTGGATCCAGAAAAAAGAGCTGATCCGGGCCCCCGCCGTGACCGGCTTGACCTGATGCAGGCTGGTTGAGGGATATAAAATCAAGTCACCCGCCGGCAGTTTAACGCTGTGGGCGCCATAGCTGTCTTCTATTACCAGCTCGCCACCTTCATATTCATCCGGCTCACAAAAAAACAGCGTGGCCGACAAGTCGGTGCGAATGGCCTCGCCGGTCGCGCCATTAAAGCGAATCGAATTGTCCACATGCACACCAAAGGATTGCCCTCCCTGATAACAGTTGAACAAGGGCGGAAATATTTTTGCCGGCAAGGCGCCGGCGACAAACAAGGGGTTGCTGGATAAGGCCGTGGTGATCATGTTCCCGATATAACGAGCATGCTCGTCATCTTCGGCCAGCTGCAAGTTGTGCTTTGCCATGGACGACTGAAAGCCAGCGGTGCTTTTACCATCACCCCAGGAGGCCGCCAGTAATAACTCTCGACACTCGGCCAGCTGCTCGGCACTGAGCACGCCGGGAATATGTAACATCATAATAAAGTCACTCTACTGAAAGCGGTACGCTATACGTTAAACGCCATACGTAAGACGGTGTGCTCTTAACCTATGGCGTATAACGTAGCACTTAACAATCCGCCGTACGCAAAAGACGATGTTTATCTTTAACGTACGGCGTACAGCGTAAAACGTCAGACGTTATTAGAAGCGATAGTTGGCAGACAGTACCGCCGAGCGGCCATCGCCCAGCTCAACCGCAGAGCTGCGGTTATCCAGACCCGGGCGACCGCGCACCCGCTCTACGTACTCTTCGTCAAACAGGTTATTCACGTTCAACTGCAGGCTGAAAGCTTCATTTACCTGATAAGAGGCCATGGCGTTGTGCACCCAATAGCTGTCCAGCTTGGCTTCCACATCAGACGCTACGTGGCGAGAGCCGACATAACGGGCGCCATAGCCCATTTCCACACCCGGTACCAGCTCGTAGGTGGTCCACAGGTTGGCGCTGTTGCGGGGTGTATTGCCCAGCGGCTGACCAACAGGATCACGTCCGCCTGTTTGTGGCTTGGCCACAGAAGCCAGAGTTTCGCTATCGAGCAAGGTATAGTTGGCAAACACCTTCCACTGCTCGGTAATTTCACCGGTCAGACCCAGCTCGACGCCCTGTACCCGCTGCTCGCCAGCCAGTTCAAGTTCATTGGTCAACTCATTGGTTTCCCGGGCATTGGTTTTGTCTACCCGGAACAAGGCGCCATCCAGGCCCAAACGACCATCCATCAGCTCCCACTTGGTACCCAGCTCCCAGGTATTGCTTTTCTCTGGTTTCAAGCTCTCACCCGACACTCGGCCCGAGGTTGCCAACGCTTCTGCCGCAGGGTTAAAGGAAGTGCCATAGGCCAGATAAACTCGGCCATTATCGGCCGGCTTGTAAACGATACCGGCACGACCGCTGAACATTTTATCACTGGTAGTGACAGTATCACCGTTGGTCTTGTCGCTGGTTTCACCGGATACCCAGTCGTGACGCAAGCCCAGGCTCAAGTCCCACTTGGGTGCTAAGCCAATAGTATCAAACACATATAAAGCTTTCGTGTTTAGTACCGCATCGCTACCGCCGCGAGGGGTAACTGTAGTGCTGCCTTCCCAGTTTCCTGGTGGGTTAAATAAATCGTACCCACCTGTTGGATACGGATTTGCAGTAGAGCCCAGGCCATAGTTAGAAGCGGTTAAATCATAGGTTTCACGAGATATCTCCCCCCCAACCAGCATGTCATGAGTCAGACTACCGGTATTAAACTCTGTGCTTAACCCTAATTGGTTAACCCAGAGATCGGTTTTAGCATCGCGACGATAAGCCTGTGGTCCCGCTGGCAAGTATTTACCCGGCGCTAAACCATCGGTATTCACATGCGAAGCAGAGATAGTGGTATCCCGATCGACTCGGCTATAACGGGTCTGGTTTTCAATACGCGTGCTGTCATTCAGCTCGTGCTCAAGCTTGAGAGTAATGGCATCGGACTGGATTTTTTCTTCGTCCAGATTGCGCCAGCCAAAGTAAGACTCACGACCTACACCGGGCAACACCTCGCCATTTATCGCCGGCAGGCCGTAGTCGGGCAGGTTATCGTCGGTCTGGTGGAAGTAGCTCAAGGTGGCACGGGTTTCTTCGCTCAGGCCTATGGTGATCGAGGGGGCGATACCAAAGCGTTCACGGTCGATATCATTGCGGCCCGGTACATCGTTTTCATGGGCCATCAGGTTGATACGAAAAGCGCTGTCCACACCAACATCGTCCAGTGTCTTGTTGGCATCCAGCGTCAGGCGGCGGTAGTTATCCGTGCCCAGGCTGGCACCCACTTCGGCAAAGTCTCGCAGCTTGGGCGCCTTGCTCACCTGGTTGATGGCGCCACCTGTGGTACCGGCACCACCAAACACCGAGTTGGGACCTTTCAGCACTTCTACCTGTTCAATATTGAAGGTGTCGGTGCGGTTGTTCTGGCTGCTGTCGCGCAGGCCATCTATCTGCATATTGGAGTTGGCACTGAAGCCGCGAATATTGATCTTGTCGCCAGAGCCACCGCCGCCCTCGCCGGCATCAAAGGTGATGCCAGACACATTGGACAGCACCTGACGCAGGCTTAGCGCCTGCTGCTCCTTCATGACCTCTTTGGGTACAACGGTCACGGTTTGTGGCGTATCGAGCAGCGGTTTCACGTATTTGCCGGATGCCGACTGATGGGTCTTGTAACCCTGCGCTCGCGCTTCTTGCACTGTAATGGTATCTAGCTGGGTCACGCCTTGAGCATTGGCTTGTGCAGCAACGGCCAGCGAGGCCACCGCCAGCCCGACAGCGGGCACCAGAATGTTTCGGGGCGGGCGAGAAGAGGATTCAATAAAAGTGGGCACTGGCAACTCCTGTAAAAATCAAAACAAAATCAAACGAATCTAAAGGCGAGTCATTCTCATTTAATATTTGATTTAGATCAACTTTAATTCTCACTTTTCCTGAAAAGTTCCGCTAATCTTTAAAAGTTTTCAGCAACTATTGAACCGCACTCATGCTCCAGATCGAAAAAAGCCAGCACTAGGCTGGCTTTTTATCAGGTGATTGAGCGACTCAATCAGATGGCTTGCTGCACTATGACCGTACCGGCTTTTTCTACGTAGCTGTCCAGCTCATCAAAGTTCAGGTAGCGATAGGTATCGGCTGCCGTGGCGTTCAACTGCTCGGCATACTGCAGGTACTCGGCCACGGTCGGCAGTTTGCCGTGAATGGCCGCAACCGCCGCCAGCTCAGCCGAAGCCAGATACACGTTGGCGCCTTTACCCAACCGGTTGGGGAAGTTACGGGTTGAAGTCGACACCACAGTGCTGTTATCGGCAACACGTGCCTGGTTACCCATGCACAAGGAACATCCCGGCGTTTCGATGCGCGCGCCCACTCGACCAAAGATGCCGTAGTAGCCTTCACTGGTCAGCTGATCCTTGTCCATCTTGGTGGGCGGAGCCAC
Source organism: Oceanisphaera marina (assembly GCF_014643915.1). Lineage (GTDB taxonomy): Bacteria > Pseudomonadota > Gammaproteobacteria > Enterobacterales > Aeromonadaceae > Oceanimonas > Oceanimonas marina. Next base: position 149,742 of record NZ_BMKE01000004.1, on the reverse strand, counting down.
CCACAGACGCGTTGGCAGCTGGCCCTTGTACTTGTCGAGCAGTTTGCCCGCGGCGCGGAAATGACCAATGTTGGTCATGCAAGAGCCGATAAAGACCTCTTCAATCACCTCACCGGTCACCTCGGACAACAGACGGGCATCGTCCGGATCGTTTGGCGCACACAGAATCGGCTCCTTGATCTCGTTCATGTCGATTTCCAGCACATGGGCGTACTCGGCATCGGCATCGGCTGACATCAGTTCCGGGTTGGCCAGCCAGTCTTCCATGCCCTTGATACGACGCTCTATGGTACGACGATCGCCATAACCTTCGGAGATCATCCACTTCAGCATCACTATGTTGGAGCTGAGGTACTCGGCAATCGGCTCTTCATCCAGCTTGATGGTACAACCGGCGGCGGAGCGCTCGGCCGTGGCATCGGCCAGTTCGAACGCCTGTTCGACTTTCAACTGGGGCAGGCCTTCAATTTCTACTACCCGACCGGAAAACTCGTTGATCTTGCCTTCTTTGGCCACGGTCAGCAGGCCGTTTTTAATGCCGTAATAGGGAATGGCATGCACCAGGTCACGCAGCGTAATGCCCGGCTGCATGTCGCCTTTGAAGCGCACCAATACCGATTCCGGCATATCCAGCGGCATCACACCGGTGGCGGCGGCAAACGCGACCAGACCCGAGCCCGCAGGGAATGAAATACCAATCGGGAAGCGGGTGTGCGAATCACCACCGGTACCTACGGTATCGGGCAGCAACATACGATTCAGCCAGGAGTGAATAACACCATCGCCCGGGCGCAGAGACACACCGCCACGGTTCATGATGAAATCGGGCAGCGTATGGTGAGTGTTGACATCAATCGGCTTGGGGTAAGCAGAAGTATGGCAGAACGACTGCATGGTCAGGTCGGCAGAAAAGCCCAGACAGGCCAGGTCTTTCAGTTCATCACGGGTCATGGGGCCTGTGGTGTCCTGAGAGCCGACCGTGGTCATTTTTGGCTCGCAATACTGGTTGGGGCGCACGCCTTTCACGCCGCACGCCTTGCCCACCATTTTTTGTGCCAGGGTAAAGCCTTTGTTGGACTCGACAACCGCAGCAGGACGCTTGAACACGGTAGAGGTGTCCAGACCCAGCGACTCACGGGCCTTGTCGGTCAGGCCACGGCCGATGATCAACGGAATACGGCCACCGGCGCGCACTTCATCCAGCAGCACATCGGTTTTAAGCGCAAAGGTGCTCAGCACTTCATCGCTGTTATGGCGGCAGATTTTGCCTTCATAAGGATAAATGTCGATCACATCACCGGTATTCAGCTTGGCAACGTCACATTCGATAGGCAAGGCACCGGCATCTTCCATGGTGTTGAAGAAGATGGGGGCAATTTTATTACCGATGCAGATGCCACCGGCGCGCTTGTTGGGCACGAAGGGAATATCGTCGCCCATGTGCCACAGCACAGAGTTGGTCGCAGACTTGCGGCTGGAGCCGGTACCCACAACGTCACCCACATAGACCAGCGGAAACCCTTGTTCTTTCAAGGTATTAATCGCCTTGATGGGGCCAATAACGCCTTCTTCGTCCGGCTCTATACCTGGGCGGGCGTTTTTCAGCATTGCCAGGGCGTGCAGCGGAATGTCGGGACGAGACCAGGCATCCTGAGCAGGAGAGAGGTCATCGGTGTTGGTTTCGCCAGAGACCTTGAACACCGTCATGGTGATCTTGTCGGCCAGCTTGTTGCGCTGTAAAAACCATTCGGCTTCAGCCCAGGACTGCATCACCTGTTTGGCAAAAATATTACCTGCCTTGGCTTTTTCTTCTACATCGTGAAACGCATCAAACATCAGCAGGGTGTGGCTGAGAGCATGAGCGGCAATGGGAGCTAATGCATCCAGGTCCAGCAGCTCTATCAGTGGCGCTATGTTATAGCCGCCCTGCATGGTGCCCAGCAGCTCGGTGGCCTGTTCGGCAGACACTACGGGCGAGGTCACTTCGCCTTTGGCGACGGCGGCCAGGAAACCGGCTTTTACATAAGCGGCTTCATCCACACCGGGGGGAATACGGGTAGACAGCAATTCATATAGAAAGGATTCTTCGCCGGCGGGAGGGTTTTTGAGTAATTCAACCAGGGCGGCGACTTGCTCTGCGTCGAGGGGTTTGGCAACAATTCCCTCAACGGCACGTTCTTCGACGTGTTTACGGTAGGCTTCAAGCACGGACTGTATCCTCTTGTTATCATTCGCCATCTCGGGCGGAAATATCCTTGTTGGGGCTTGTACCCAGGTGCTGGACCTTGCTACAAACACCCTTGCGGATGCCGCTGCAGTATATAAGTTTTAACGCTAAATTAAAATCTGGCCCCCTGCCCCTTTGGTCAAATACGGGATTAAGCCGATGTTTTTAAAACTAATTATCTGCATATATGTCGGCCGAATCACACAAACAACCTATTAACATCAAAAGCTGAACAGGTTGCCGAAATACAGGTAAATACTGCTCTTATCTCCTTCCCCCTGACCATAAGCCAGATACAAAGGCCCCCAATTGGTATCTACCCCGATGAAAATGCTGCCTGCGGTCAGTGCCGACTCCCAGCTCACGTCGGCCCCTGTGTTCCACACCCCGCCCCGCTCAAGCGAGCCGCCAAGGTAAACCGGTGACCGAAAGGCACCAAAATCATTGTCAAACCAGCGGTAGTGATACAGCAAACCGGCAAAACCACTGTAACGACCGCTCAGTTGATCGCGCTGATAACCGGATAAATTGAACAAGCCCCCCAGGCTGCGGGCAAAGACCGGCACTTCCTGCTCGGCACTCGACCCACCCAGTGCCAGCTTGCTGATCAGTGTATGGCGATTGAACGCAACAGGCTGCAGCCATTCCAGCTCATAGTCGAGGCCGGTCACACTGTTACGCTCGTTCTCCAACTCCAGGCTATTGCGAAAATAACCCAGCTTCATCTCTAGCGCCGCCCCCTGTGAGGGGAAAAATACATTATCCAGGGTGTCGTAACCGAAGCGTAAATAAGGGCCCACCGAATCAACATCCAGCTTTTGATCTACATTACGTGCATCAAGGCTGCCTACCAGGCCCTGCACCCCCAGTGCCAGCTCACTCCAGGGGCGCAGGTTGTAGCCCAATTCGGTATTCGCACTCCAGGTGACATAGTCCACATCCAGACTGGTGAGTGGCCGAAACAGATCGTACTGCGGGTCATTCACATCAAAGAAGAAACTACGCTCGCGCTGTTCATATTCGCCGCGCAACTTCCAGAAAACATCGTAATCGGACACTATCGGCGTATAAATCTCACTGGCAATCCGCTTGTTGCTGCCAAACGTCGCTTCCACCAGCCATTCCCCGCCCAGCATGTTGATATTGGTGCGGCGAAACTGGGCGCCAATTTCATAATTGGAGCGATTGGTAAAATCATCTTCCAGGGCAAATTTCAGGTCGACAAACCCCGGCCCCCAGCCCTTTTCACTGGTTTGTACCGTTAATACTTGCTCCCCTTGCTCTTCTTCGATGCGATAACTCACCCGCTCGAACGCATCCAGGGCATAAAGCCGACGCACCCCGTTTTCCAGATCTTCGGTTTGATGAAACTGACCAGGCACCAGGCCCAGCACATCCAGAATCACCTTTTCGCTGAGTTTGGAGCGGTTTTTTACTTCAACCCGGTCCAGATACACGGCATTGGAGCGCTGCAGTTGCGCCCGGCGGTCCAGCTTTTCGGACTGATAATCAAAGTAGTCTTGCTCGCTCAAGGATAACGCCTGCAGTTGTGGTAACCGTGTTTGTGCCGCCTGCTCTCCTCGGCGAATCGCCTCGGGCATCAGCTCAAAGTCTCCCACACCTATCCCCTCTATGGCAGGGCGTATCAGAATATCCTGGTCCTGCATCAGGGCAATCTGACGATCGGTACTGGATCGCGTCAGGTAATTGGTAAGCTGACTGACCATGGCCAGGGCACCGTCCAACTGGGCACGAGATAGCATGGCATCACCAATATCCACGGCGATAACGATATCGGCACCCAGCGCGCGCGCCACGTCTACCGGCATGTTGTTCACCACGCCGCCATCGGCCAACAGACGATCGTCAATTTCTACCGGCTGCAGCACACCGGGCACCGACATGGAAGCCTGCATTGCGGTGGCCAGATGCCCTTCTTCCAGAATAACGGGGGTCACGGTTTCCATGTCGGTGGCGACGGCACGAAAGGGAATCGGTAAATCGTCAAAGCTGTTCAGCCCCGGCAGGTTCAGGGTACTTTTTCGCAACAGGGCGCCCATGGCCTGGCCTTGAAAAAAGCCCCCGGGCAAGCTCAGTTGCCAATCCTGATTAATACCGATATCGGTGCGTAATAAAAACTCGTCGTTCTGCCGCTTGCGGCGCAGTGATAGCTCATCACGCCCCACCTTGTCCTGATAGCCCTGATTCCAGTCCAGAGCCAGCAACTGTTGTTCAAGTTCCTTGGCATCCAGTCCCAGAGCATACATACCCGCCACATAGGCGCCCATGCTGGTACCGGTGACAATATCCACAGGAATACGCAGCGCTTCCAGTGCCTTGATAACGCCGATATGCGCCGCCCCCTTGGCCCCACCGCCACTCAATACCAGGGCAATTTTTGGTCGCTCTACCGGCCGCGCAGGCAATGCTTCGATTAAATCTGTCTGGCCACTGGAGTCGGTTTGCGCCTGGCCATAAGCAAACGAGCTGCCAAGCCATAACAATAGGAACAACACATAACAGCGCATGATAACGACAACTCAAAGGCAACAAGGGGGAATCATTGTAAGGTGCCCGGCCAGAAAAAACAGCGTTTAAGGACAGAGCTGAGCCGCAGACTGTCGGTTAAAAAAAACCGGCCCTGTCAAGGGCCGGTGTTGGATGCTAATTCGGTGCCGGGCGCCTGATGCTCGACGCCATTTAGTCAGGGTAACTGAAAACGGCCGATCAGGCGCTGCAGTTCGCTGCCCTGGCGAGCCAGTTCGGCGCTGCTGGCGGCCGTTTGCTCGGTCGCGGCGGCGGAGTGATCCGACACTTCCCGGATGCTGAACACAGAACGATTAATCTCTTCAGCTACCGTGCTTTGTTCTTCCGCGGCAGTGGCAATCTGGCTGTTCATCTGCTGAATATCAGACACAGAACGAGTAATCGCCCGAATAGATGCTCCCGCCTCGTTGGCGATGGTGACGGTTTCCAGGGCCATGGCCGTACTTTCTTCCATCATCACCACGGATGCTTGCGCCTTTTTTTGCAGGCCCAGGATCAGGGTTTCAATTTCGGAAGTTGCCTTTTGGGTACGTTGAGCCAGAGCCCGAACCTCGTCGGCCACCACCGCAAAACCACGCCCCTGTTCACCGGCCCGCGCCGCTTCAATGGCCGCGTTCAGTGCCAGTAGATTGGTTTGCTCGGCCACGCCCTTGATCACATCAAGAATGCTGCCGATATTCAGGCTCTCGGCTTCCAGCTGATTAATGGCCTGCAATGACTCGCGAATATCATCCGACAGCTTGCCAATCTGGCTGATGGTCAGGGTGACTTTTTGATCGCCATCACTCGCTTCTCCATCGGCGGTGCGTGCCGAGCCAAATGCCGTTTCGGCATGACGAGCCACTTCCTGTACGGTGGCGGCCATTTCATTCATGGCGGTAGAGACCTGCTCCAGCTCGGTGCGCTGCTGGTTAACACCACTGCGGCTTTGCTCGGAGACCGATGACAGTTCTTCTGCCGACGTCGCGATATGGGTAGCGCTTTGGGTAAGCTCACTCACCAGCTGGCGCAGATTCAGCGTCATGGTCTGCATCTGATCCATCAACTGCCCCAGTTCGTCCTGGCGCTGGTGCTTGATGTCCTGACTGAGATCGCCTTCGGCAATCCGGTTGGCCTGGCGAACCAGCAAGCCTAACGGATTAACGATGCCGCGGGTAATCATGATGGCAAACAGTATGCCCAGAGCCAATCCGCCCAGCGTGACCAGCAGGATAATCAGCTTGGCCTGATTACTGTCATGGGTCATTTTTTCTTCTTGCCAGGTCAGCAGTTGTTCGGCTGCCGCTGCGACACTTGTAGCATGCTCGGTAATACCTTGCTCGGTCGTCGCAAGCGCGTTAATGGTACCGATAAACTCCTGCTCCAGTTGCTGAATCTGCTTTAATTCGGCAAGCAGAGCCTGAATGGCGTTATCGCTCTGTATCAACAGCCGGTTTTCCAACGTATCGATCAAGCCTTTGAGGTTGGAGGACAACTGCTGAGCCGCGCGCTCGTCACGATTCAGCGCAAAATCTTTTTCACTCAGACGAACACCGACCAACCGCACCAGCCAACTCATGGCGCTGTTGTCCCTGGCTTCGAGAGCTTCGACTTTTTGCTGTGCACTCGCGCCCCGTTCATTTAATGCGGCCAGCTGACGATGAAAGGCGTCGTTGAGTTCGGCCATTTTATTCAGCTCGACTTCATAAGCCTGGGTACCTGAGAGAATTTGCCTGGTCAGTGCACGATCATTTGCCGCCGTCAGCATGGTTTGCAGGTGCTCTGCCAGCGTTCTCGACTGGGCCACATAGTTTTTGGCCTGTGCCAGATCATCGGCGTTATTAAGCAGCATGTAGTTTTTCTGGAAGAAACGAGCCTTGGTGACCAGCAGGTCGATATTACCGGCCTGTTCCAGTTTGTCCGAACGCTCCAACACCGAAGACAACGCATAAAAGCTGATACCCGCCGTAAACACCATTGCCGACAGCACTAAAGCAAAGCCTAAGGTAAGCTTGGCTCGTACACTCAAATGACCTAATTTGGATAGCATCTCTATTCCCTTACCTTGGTCGCTTCTTAATTACATTAGATTTATTATATCGACCAATCAAAGATAAAAATGAGCATTTAAATAATAAATAAAACAAAGGGATACATGTGAGACTTACTTCTTCGTATCGTCACACGCATCATCCTCCGTTATAAAAAATGTATGTTCACCAGAAACAAAAACGCCCGGCATTCGCCGGGCGTTTTATTAACCAAGATGAAAGAAGCTTACTTCTTCTTCTTGGCCTTGGGGTTTGGCATATCGGTAATGGAGCCTTCGAATACTTCGGCTGCCATGCCCACAGACTCGTGCAGAGTCGGGTGAGCGTGAATGGTCAGCGCGATGTCTTCGGCGTCGGCACCCATTTCGATGGCCAGACCGATTTCGCCCAACAGCTCGCCGGCGTTGGTACCAATAGTGGCACCACCCAGCACGCGGTGAGTTTCCTTGTCGAAAATCAGCTTGGTCATACCGTAGGCAGAGTCGGAAGCAATGGCTCGGCCAGAAGCCGCCCATGGGAAGCTGGCCACTTCAACACTCAGGCCTTGCTCTTTAGCTTCTTTCTCGGTGATACCTACCCAGGCAACTTCTGGCTCGGTATAAGCGATTGACGGGATCACTTTAGGATCGAAGTAGTGCTTCATGCCGGCAATCACTTCGGCGGCCACATGACCTTCATGCACGCCTTTGTGAGCAAGCATAGGCTGACCCACGATATCACCAATGGCGTGAATGTGTGGCACGTTGGTACGCAGCTGTTTGTCGACGCGGATGAAACCACGCTCGTCGACGTTAACACCGGCTTTCTCGGCGTCCAGCAGCTTGCCGTTTGGCACACGACCAATGGCCACCAGGATGGCGTCGTACACTGTGGTCTCGCTCGCGCCTTTTTTGTCTTCCATGGTCACGTGAATGCCGTCGTCTTTGGCTTCAACAGCAGTAACCTTGGTTTCCAATTTCAGGTTGAACTTGTCTTTTACCTGCTTGGTATAGATCTTGATCAGATCTTTATCCGCAGCCGGGATCACCTGGTCGAACATTTCAACCACGTCGATCTTGGAGCCCAGCGAGTAATATACGGTGCCCATTTCCAGGCCGATAATACCGCCACCCATGACCAGCAGCTTTTCAGGAATTTCGCGCAGCTCTAATGCACCAGTAGAATCCCAAACCCGTGGATCTTCATGGGGAATGAAAGGTAACTGAATAGGACGTGAGCCGGCTGCGATAATGGCGTTATCGAAGTTGATGGTGGTGTTACCGCCCTCGCCTTCTACCACTATGGTGTTAGGGCCGGTGAACTTGCCGTAGCCGTTCACGACCTTGACCTTGCGCATTTTTGCCATGCCACCCAGACCCTGGGTCAGCTGGCCAATGACCTTTTCTTTGTGGCTGCGGATCTTGTCTAGATCGACGGTTGGCTCGGCAAAAGTAACGCCGTGGCTGCCCATCATCTTGGCTTCTTCCATTACTTTAGCGATGTGCAACAAGGCTTTGGAAGGAATACAACCTACGTTCAGACACACACCACCCAGGGTGGAATAACGCTCAACGAGTACGGTTTCCAGACCCAGATCGGCCGCTCGGAAGGCCGCAGAATAACCGGCAGGGCCCGAACCCAATACCACAACCTGAGCTTTAACTTCTTGACTCATGGTGACCTCTATTATGATTTTTAGCCCCGTTCAAGCAATGGCTGCGAAAGCCTAGACTCAATACGGCCACAACAAATGAAACGAGCTAAAGTTTACTGTTCTGTTATAGAAAAGAAAGTAAAAAGGCAGGCAAATGCCTGCCTTGTCACATTAAAGGGCTAAACGACGAAGGTCGCTTAACACACCACTCATCATGGTGATGAAACGAGCACCATCGGCGCCGTCAATCACACGGTGGTCATAAGACAGAGCCAGCGGCTGCATCAGGCGCGGTTCGAACTCTTTACCGTTCCACACCGGCTTGATGCTGGACTTGGACACACCCAGAATGGCCACTTCCGGCGCATTCACGATTGGCGTGAACTGAGTACCACCAATGCCGCCCAGAGACGAGATGGTGAAGCAGCCACCCTGCATGTCGGCCGCGGTCAGCTTGCCGTCACGGGCTTTCTTGGAGATTTCGCCCAGTTCCAGCGCCAGCTCGCGAATGCCTTTCTTGTTCACATCGCGTACCACGGGTACCACCAGACCGTTTGGCGTATCAACCGCCACACCGATGTGGATGTACTTCTTCATGATCAAAGACTGCTCGTCTTGTGACAGTGAAGAACAGAACTTGGGATAGGCTTCCAGCGCCTTGGCAGCAGCCTTCATGATGAAGATCAGCGGGGAGATCTTGTAACCCAGCTTCTGCTTCTCGGCAATGGCATTTTCCTGCTTGCGGAAGTCTTCCAGCTCAGTGATATCGGTTTCATCAAACTGCGTCACGTGTGGGATTTTCACCCAGTTGCGGTGCAGGTTAGGACCGGAAATCTTCTGGATGCGCGTCATTGCCACTTCTTCAACTTCACCAAACTTGGCGAAGTCTACTTTTGGCCATGCCAGCACGGCCATGCCGCCGCCCGCTACTGCAACACCGGCAGGTTGGCTAGCAACTTGCTTGATGATGCCTTTAACGTAGCTCTGCACGTCTTCTTTCAGAATACGGCTCTTGGGACCGGTAGCGGCAACCTTGGACAGGTCAACACCAAACTCGCGGGCCAGACGACGTACCACAGGCGTGGCGTGCACGTAGGCGTTGTTCTCGACGAACTCGGCCTTGGCAGCAGGCGCCGCTGTAGGAGCGGCTTTAGGGGCTTCTGCTTTCGGTGCTTCAGCCTTGGCTGGTGCAGCAGCTTTAGGTGCTTCACTTGTTGCCGGTGAACCAGCCACTTCAAATACCATCACCAGAGATCCGGTATTCACCTTGTCGCCAACGGCAATCTTGATTTCTTTTACCACACCGGCGAACGGTGCTGGCACTTCCATTGACGCCTTGTCACCTTCCACATTCAGAATGGACTGTTCGGCTTCAACGGTATCGCCTACCGCAACCATGATTTCGGTGACTTCAACTTCGTCACCGCCAATGTCGGGGACGTTCACGTCTTTGGCTTGCGGTGCAGCAGACGCTGCTGGTGCAGCGGCTTCTGGAGCAGACGCAGCAGGTGCGGCTGCGGGCGCGGCTTCACCCGCCACTTCGAAGACCATGATCAGTGAGCCGGTGTTGACCTTGTCGCCAACGGTTACTTTGATCTCGACCACTTTACCGCCAAAGGGAGACGGGATTTCCATAGAAGCCTTGTCGCCTTCTACGCTGATCAGCGTCTGCTCTTCGGTCACGGTATCGCCAACGGCGACGTTGATTTCGGTTACTTCAACTTCGTCGTCACCGATATCGGGTACTTGTACTTCTTTGCGGGCCGCACTGGCAGGTGCCGCGGCGGCAGCAGGAGCTTCAGCAGCGGGGGCTGACTCTGCTGGGGCGGCAGCGCCGCCCTCTGCTTCGAATACCATGATCAGTGAACCTGTGTTAATCGAGTCACCCACGGCAATCTTGATTTCTTTAACCACACCCGCACTTGGGGCAGGTATTTCCATGGAGGCCTTGTCGCCTTCCACGGTCAGCAGTGACTGTTCTGCTTCAACACGGTCGCCAACGGCCACCATGATCTCGGTCACTTCTACCTCGTCTGCGCCGATATCTGGCACCAGAATATCTTTAGACATGTATTACCCCTTATGCGTACAGCGGGTTGATCTTGTCGGCGTCGATGCCGTATTTAACTATGGCGTCGGCTACTACTTGCTTGTCCAGCGTACCTTGCTTGGCCAGTTCGGTCAGTGCAGCAATCACCACATAGTGCTTGTTGACTTCGAAGTGACGACGCAGGTTTTCACGGCTGTCGGAACGACCGAAACCATCGGTACCCAGTACCTTGTAGCTGGCAGACGGCATGAAGGCACGAACCTGGTCGGCATAGTTCTTCATGTAGTCGGTCGCTGCAATGGCAGGCGCCTCACCCATTACCTGGGCGATGTAAGGTACACGTGGCTCTTCGGTTGGGTGCAGCATGTTCCAGCGCTCGCAGTCCTGACCGTCACGGGTCAGTTCGTTGAACGAAGGCACACTGAATACGTCAGAACCGATACCGTACTCTTCAGACAGTATCTTGGCCGCTTCACGCACGTCGTTCAGAATGGTACCGGAGCCCATCAGCTGAACCTGGCCCTTGTCACCGGCAACGGTATCCAGCTTGTAGATACCCTTGCGGATACCTTCTTCGGCACCTTCTGGCATCGCAGGCTGATGATAGTTTTCGTTCAGCGTGGTCAGGTAGTAGTAGATGTTCTCAGGGTTTTCGCCGTACATGCGACGCAGACCGTCCTGCACGATAACCGCTACTTCGTATACGTAGGTTGGATCGTAGGTAATACAGTTCGGGATCACGTTGGCCTGAATGTGGCTGTGGCCATCTTCGTGCTGCAGACCTTCGCCGTTCAGGGTAGTACGGCCAGAAGTACCGCCGATCATGAAGCCGCGAGCCTGTTGGTCACCTGCCGCCCAGCACAAGTCGCCCACCCGCTGGAAACCGAACATCGAGTAATAGATGTAGAACGGAATCATCGGGAAGTCGTTGGTGCTGTACGAGGTAGCCGCGGCCAGCCAGGAGGAAGTTGCGCCCAGCTCGTTGATACCTTCTTGCAGTACCTGGCCTTTAACGTCTTCTTTGTAGTAAGCAACCTGCTCACGGTCTTGCGGAGTATAAGTCTGACCGTTAGGGCTGTAGATACCAATCTGGCGGAACAGGCCTTCCATACCGAAGGTACGGGCTTCATCGGCCAGAATCGGTACGATGCGCTCACCAATGGACTTGTTCTTGAGCATGATGTTCAGCGCACGAACGAAGGCCATGGTGGTGGACACTTCACGCTTCTGCTCTTCGAGCAGCGGCTGGAACTCGGACAGCTCGGGGATTTGCAGCTTGTCGGTAGTCTGTTCCAGACGAGTCGGTACATAGCCTTTCAGCGCCTGACGGCGGGCATGCAGGTATTCGTGCTCGCGAGTACCTTCCTTGATTTCGATGTAAGGCAGGTTTGGCAGCTCTTCGTCGCTCACTTCGATGTTGAAGCGGTCACGGAAGTGCTTGAGCGAAGACATGTCCATCTTCTTGACCTGGTGGGCAATGTTCTTGCCTTCGGCCGCGTCACCCATGCCGTAACCCTTGATGGTCTTGGCCAGAATAACGGTTGGCTTGCCTTTGGTGTCGGCGGCATTTTTGTATGCTGCATACATCTTGGCAGGATCGTGACCACCACGGTTGAGGGCGAAGATTTCTTCGTCGGACATGTCCTTGACCAGTTCCAGGGTCTCGGGATATTTGCCGAAGAAGTGCTCGCGCACATAGGCACCGTCTTTGGACTTGAAGGTCTGGTAATCACCATCAACGGTTTCGTTCATCAGTTGAACCAGCTTGCCGCTCTTGTCTTTGGCGATCAGCTCGTCCCAACGACGACCCCAGATAACCTTGACTACGTTCCAGCCAGCGCCGTTGAAGACACCGTCCAGCTCGTCGATGATCTTGCCGTTACCGATAACGGGGCCATCCAGACGCTGCAGGTTACAGTTGATAACGAAGCACAGGTTGTCCAGCTTCTCGCGGGCAGCGATGGTAATCGCGCCTTTGGATTCTGGCTCATCCATTTCACCGTCGCCCAGGTAGGCGTATACACGCTGCTCGGAACAGTCTTTCAGGCCACGGTTGGTCAGGTACTTGAGGAAACGTGCCTGATAGATAGCATTGATTGGACCCAGCCCCATGGAAACGGTCGGGAACTGCCAGAAGTCGGGCATCAATTTAGGATGCGGGTAAGAAGGAATACCCTTGCCGTCTACTTCCTGGCGGAACATGTCCAGCTGGGCAGCAGTCAAACGACCTTCGGCAAATGCACGGGCATAGATACCGGGAGAGATATGGCCCTGGAAGAACACCAGATCGCCGCCGTCTTTTTCGTTACGGGCGCGATAGAAGTGGTTGAACGCCACTTCGTACATGGTGGCACTGGAAGAGAAGGAAGACATGTGTCCGCCCAGATCCAGGTCTTTCTTGGAACCGCGCAGAACGATCATCACTGAGTTCCAGCGGATAATAGCGCGAATACGACGTTCCAGATCCCAGTTACCCGGGTACTCAGGCTCGTCTTCAGACTTGATGCTGTTGACGTAGTCTGCGTGGGCATTTCTGGCCACAGCCACACCGGACTTGATGGCTTTAGTGGTGAGACGCTCGTAAATATACTGAGCGCGCTCAGGTCCTTCTTGACGGATCAACGACTCAAGGGCGTCTAACCACTCTTGAGTTTCTATTGAATCCACATCGTTGTTCAGGATATCAGACATGGCTGTTTCCTATCTCGTTTGGGGCACCTGCCCATGGGTTTCGTCATTGCCGAAGGCATGTTATTCCTGCTCTCGATTGCGACGTAAAGAGCGTTGAATACGACTTTCTTCACGCTGAATGTCGAGCAGAGTTTCTTCAATAAAGGCCAAGTGCTCATGACAAGCATCCCTGGCCTTTTCCGGCTCGCGAGACAATATGCTTTGGATCAGATTGGCGCGATGTACGCGAATCTTCTCCACCATACCGGCGCGCCGGTTTAAAATTTTGATATTGCGCAAGATACTGGATTCCAGCATCGGCTGAATGGCCCGCAACAGGTGTAACAACACCACGTTGTGCGCCGCCGCGGCCACCGCGATATAAAACTCGGCGGCGGCCTTGGCCTCGGCGGGCAAATCGCCCAGCTCTTGAGCCTGCACTATGGCCTGTTGCGCTGCCCGGATAGTATCGAAGTCGGCTTCGTTGCCACGCATGGCGGCGTAAAACGCGGAGATACCTTCCATGGTATGGCGAAACTCCAGCAAGTCGTATTGCGACTCGGGATGTTCTGCCAACAGCTGAAACAAGGGGTCAGCCAACCCTTTGGTCAGGGCATTTTGCACATAGGTGCCACCACCCTGACGTCGAGATACCAGTCCTCTGGCCTCCAGCAGCTGAATCGCCTCTCGTACCGACGGGCGCGATACCGCGTACTGTTCGGCAAGCTCACGCTCCGGCCGTAATCTCTGGCCGGGTTGCAGGCTGCCTTCCACTATCATCTGCTCGATTTTTGCAGCGATAGTATCGGCGAGTTTGGGCTGTTTAATCCGCTGGTTCGACATTGAATCCGATTTAATATTGGTAAGACCAATTAACACTGTTAAAAAAAGGTATCAGAGCGGAGATAAAATGTCCAATAAATTAATCCGGATTGCACACAATAGGCGGCAAAGTAATCATCAACGAACCGCCAGCACCTAACGCTAGACCAAAGCTCGAAAAATACCAGAAAATTGATTGGTCAGACCAAAAAAAACAGGGGGATTAGGGATTAGGGATTAAGGGGTTAGCTTGGCTTGTTGCCATTCCCTGCTCCTCAACCCCTGCTCCCCGCGGTCAGGCCTGAACCCGCAACGACAGGTCCAGTGCCTGCACGTGCTTGGTGAGCGCACCTACCGAAATGAAGTCCACACCGGTGGCGGCGTAATCGGCTATGGTCTCTATCGTCACGTTACCGGACACCTCCAGCCGGGCACGACCGGCGCTGGTGGCTACCGCGGTGCGCATGTCGTCGGTACTGAAGTTATCGAGCATGATGATATCGGCGCCGGCATCAAGCGCCAGCTGCAACTCGGCCAGTGACTCCACTTCCACTTCAACCGACTTTTCCGGTTGCAGTCGGCGAGCTTCGGCGACCGCCTTGTCGATACCACCACAGGCAAAGATGTGGTTTTCTTTGATCAAATAGGCGTCATACAGCCCCAGGCGATGATTGTGGCCCCCCCCACAGGTCACGGCGTACTTCAGGGCCTGGCGCAAGCCAGGTAGCGTTTTACGGGTATCCAGCAGACGGCACCGGGTTCCGGCCAGTTTATCCGCATAGTGGCGAGTAACGCTGGCAACGGCAGAGAGGGTCTGAATAAAATTAAGCGCGGTGCGCTCGCCGGTCATGATGGCGCGGGCCGGACCAGACAGCGTTAACAAACGTTGATTGGCCACTATGGCATCACCGTCGGCCACCAGCCATTCAAGCGCTACCTCACCCCCCAGTTGCAGAAAAGTTTCTTCTGCAAAGGCGCGACCACAAAAAATGCCGTCTTCCCGAGTAATTAAGTGGGCCACCACCTGTTGTTGCTCTGGCAACAGCTGGGCCGTAATGTCGCGAGCAGGGTCCAGGGTTCCACCCAGATCTTCGCTAAGCGCGGCGGTCACATTAAAACGGATTTCTTGTTCCAGCAAAGCATTCAGCATGTTATTCAGCCTGTTATCCAACTTTTCGATGTCGTGTCTGTTTCATTCAACTTTTTTGCATTCACGTGCTACACATACAGCCGTGATTATCGTCTTATTGTCATCTGGTCGCCCCGCTGAATCAGTTCAAACTGGCGCAGGGCATTCATGCCCAGCAGGATTTCACTGCTATCGGCAGGCATGATCACCGCTTCCAGATCGTACAAGGTGAACGGACCCAAAGACAGACTTTTTACCCGGGTGCGATAACCGGTTACCGCGCCTGCTGCGGTATGCAACTGCAGCGGCTGGCCCGCCACCAGGTGCAAGCGGGCAGCCATGGCCTGAGGAATGGCAACCTGAGACGCGCCGGTATCCAGCAAAAACACCACCGGCTCCTCGTTAAGCTCGCCACTAACCAGATAATGCCCCTGACGATTTTGTTTAAGCACAATCGTTTGTGCATCCAGACGTTGAACCTGTTGATTGGGATTATGATCCTGAACCAGTTTTTGCTGAAAGTACCAAGTCAGTAGTGCCAGCGCCAGCCCCCAGGCCAGGATCCACATAATTCGCCCCAAACGCCGCTGCGTATTGGCTTCGCGACTCATGTCATTACCTCCGATGCTTGCCCCTGCGATACCAAGGCTTTTAGTATACCGACAAGCCTCTCTATTTTATGTGCCAATATGACCCAACCTTTGACTATGAATGCAGACTGCTGGCTGACTCCGGCTCGCCACTGCCCTTCGCCTCATCATGACGAGCGGCCAGCAGATGAGGTGTCGCTGCTGGTGGTGCACAGCATCAGCTTGCCACCGGCACGCTACGGTGGCCCCTACATAGATCAGTTGTTTCTGGGCAAGCTGAACCCGGACGACGATCCCTACTTTGCCGGTATTTATCAATTGCGCGTGTCGGCCCATTGCCTGATCCGCCGCGATGGCGAGCTGGTGCAATATGTGCCTTTCAACAAGCGCGCCTGGCATGCGGGCCAGTCTGATTTTAATGGCCGAGAGCGCTGTAACGATTTTGCCATCGGCATTGAGCTTGAAGGCACGGATACCGACCATTTTACCGCAGCACAGTATCAACAGCTTACCGAGCTCACCCGATTATTGCAGGCGCAGTTTCCCGCCATCACCACAGAGCGTATTGTTGGCCACAGCGACATAGCTCCCGGGCGAAAAACCGACCCGGGCAGCGGATTTGACTGGGCTTTTCTTGAACGACTTTAACCCCTGCGGGCAGCGTTAAGCCGTCAGCGTTAAGCGATCAGTTAAAGATATACACTAAACCCTGTAGCCCAGCCCTTAGGGCTGGTGCTGCGGAGCAGGCTCGTTTTGTCTTATTACTTAACTTACGGCTTACCGCTTTGCTTCCCCCTCACTCTTCACCACTCCGAAGGTCAATTATTAGCCAGGCCCGTTAATCCTTGCTATAGGTTACACAGCAACAACACTCTTATTGGCATCTGCCAGCTCTGCTTTGTTAGTCAGGATGACATTATGAAGAAGCTAGGTATTACTCGCCCTAACAGTGGCTTTACACTTGTTGAATTGATGATAGTGGTTGCCATTGTGGCTATTCTGGCCGCCGTCGCCCTTCCCTCCTACCAAACCTACACCCAGCGCGCCAGATTTACCGAGGTGATCGCCGCCACCGGCCCCGCCAAAACCGCCATCGAGATTTGCGTGCAAACCGGTGGGTCAAACTGTGCTGCTGCAGCAACCACTGCTAGTGCCGTTGATTTAGTTCAAACAGATATTGTGGACAGCGTAGAAGTGACGAGAGCTGATGGTGATAATGAATCCTGGACCATTATCACCACTGGCACCGACGTTGTTAAAAAGAATACTTTTATCATGGTGGGCACCGCCGAAAACGGCCGTGTGAGTTGGGCAACAGGCGGCACTTGTGTCGATGCCGGCCTCTGTTGAGCCATGACCATAAGCACCCCACACAGCGGCCTGGCCAGAAGTCTGCTGCAATCATCACTAATTGAGACACAGCGGCTGGAGCTGGCCATCACCCAGGCCCGGCAGGAAAATAAACCGCTGAGCAGCATACTCGTAGAGCGTCAGTTGCTCACCAGCCATGAACTGGCGCAATTTTGCATGAAGCAATATGGCCTGACCCTACTCGATTTAAACGAAGTCACACCCGACTCGCTGCCGCCGCAATATCTCAGCATGGATCTTGTGGAGCGGCATCATGCTTTACCTGTCTGTCTGCAAGACAACATTCTGTATCTGGCCATGGCAGACCCTACCAATGTTGCGGCGCTGGAGGACTTCAGTTTTCGCTTTAATGTGGTCACCGATGCCAGATTGGTGGAAGAATCCAAACTGTCGCTGTTACTCGGCAAATTGCACCATGGCAGCACCAGCCTGCATATGGATCAAGTTGCAAACAGCGATATGGTTGACCTGGAGTTGACAGAAAAAACAATTGAAGACAATGCGGCAATCAGCAGCCAGGATGATGACGTCCCCATAGTGCGCTATATCCATAACGTACTGCTGGAAGCCGTGCGCCGCCAGGCCTCGGATGTGCATTTTGAACCTTATGAGCGCTTCTACCGTATTCGCTTTCGCATAGACGGCATGCTGCACGACATTACCTCGCCGCCTATTGGCCTGGCCAACCGTTTTGCCGCCAGGATCAAGGTCATGGCACAACTCGATATTGCCGAGCGGCGGTTGCCGCAAGATGGCCGCATCAAGCTCAAGTTGACGCCAAACAAATCGATAGACATGCGGGTGAGCAGCCTGCCGATTCAAAATGGCGAAAAAATCGTGCTGCGGCTGCTCGACGGCGCCGCCATCAAGCTGGACATCGACCAGCTTGGCCTTGAGCAGCAACAAAAACAGCTTTATCTGAATGCGCTTGCGCAATCACAGGGCATGATACTGGTAACGGGCCCCACCGGCTCGGGAAAGACCGTCTCGCTTTATACCGGTTTGAGCATTCTGAATAAGGTGACTACCAACATATCCACCGCCGAAGATCCGGTGGAGATCATCATGCCGGGCATCAATCAGGTGCAAATCCACCCCAAGGCCGGACTGAGCTTTGCCTGCGCACTACGTGCCTTTCTGCGACAGGACCCCGACATTATCATGGTGGGCGAAATTCGCGATCTGGAAACCGCCCAAATGGCCGTCAAGGCAGCACAAACCGGCCATTTGGTGCTCTCCACCCTGCATACCAACTCGGCAGCAGAGACCTTGACCCGGCTCGGCAATATGGGGCTGGCCACCTACAATATTGCCTCTTCGATCAGCTTGATCATTGCTCAGCGGCTGGCGAGAAAGCTGTGCCCACACTGCAAGGTGACAGAGTCATTAACGGCTCAACAGCTTTTGCTGCAAGGGCTTGCCCCCGATACACAAATTTATAAAGCCGTTGGCTGTGACCTGTGCAACGACGGCTACAAGGGCCGTACCGGCATTTATGAAGTGCTGCCCATGAGCCATATCCTGGCCGATTTGATTATCAGCGGCGCCGACTCGTTAACACTGGGCCGGGCAGCAATACAATCGGGCATGATCAGCTTGCGCCAGGCAGTACTGAACAAGGTATGCGAGGGCGAGGTCAGCCTGGCAGAAGCAAATCGTATTACCACAGCAGACAATCACGCACAGCCTAATGATGAAAGATAACATCAGTCTCCAGCTTGAACGAGGTGGACATAATGGGGGTAAAATACCGGCTATATCAATGGCAGGGCATTAACAAAAAAGGACAGAAAGTGAGCGGTTCTATGCAGGAAACCAGCCTGCTGGCCGTTAAATACCAGCTGCAACGCCAAGGTATACAGCCGCTTCGCGTACGTCGTCAACGAGAGAGTCTGATAACCCAATATAACAACAGGATCGGCTCGGCGGACATAGCGATCATGACCCGCCAAATTGCCACCATGCTCGGCGCCGGCGTTCCTTTATTACAAAGCCTGCGTCTAATTGCCCGCTCTGCACAAAAGACCAGCGTCAACCAGCTCATCACCAGCCTGGCCAGTGAGGTCGAAAACGGCACCCCCTTGTCGGACGCCCTCAAGAAATTTCCCCACCAATTTAGCGAGCTCTATTGCGAGCTGGTGCGTTCGGGCGAACAAACCGGTGCGTTAGAGCATATTTTTGAACAGATAGCGGTTCATCGGGAAAAAGCCGAAAAGCTCAAATCGACCATTAAAAAAGCCCTGTTCTACCCGATCATGGTGATCCTGGTTGCCGGTATCGTCGTCGCCATTTTACTGTTGTTCGTGATCCCCCAGTTTGAAGAAGTATTCGCCGGCTTTGGCGCTCCTTTACCTCTGTTTACCCAATGGGTCATTGGCTTGTCTCGTGGCTTGCTGAATAACTGGCTGAGCATACTCGCTGGTATTATGTTGATTGTGTTTGTTTATCGACGCCTCTGGCGCCACTCATCCCGAGTGCGCTGGGCGAGCGATCGCCTGTTACTCAGATTACCCGTCATAGGGAGCATATTGCGCAAGGCCGCCCTGACCGGCTTTTCCCGCACCCTGGCAACCACCTTTGCCGCCGGGATCCCTCTGGTTGACGGACTGGCGTCTGCAGCCGGCGCCAGCGGTAATCGCATTTATCGCCACGCGATACTTCAGGTGCGTACCGATGTGATTGCCGGTCTGCCCATGAACATGGCACTGCGTGCCAACCATCTATTCCCGGATATGGTGATACAAATGGTCGCCATAGGCGAAGAAAGCGGCGCCATAGACAGCATGATGAACAAGGCCGCCAATATTTACGAACGCGAAGTGGATGACGCCATCAATGGCCTGACCAGCCTGATCGAGCCGCTGATGATGCTGGTGCTGGGTATTTTGGTTGGCGGCCTGGTCATAGCCATGTATCTTCCCATCTTTGACCTGGGCAACGTTATTCGTTAACGGGTTGCCTGCGCTGAATAATGTCGGCTTTTTCGGGCTCAACTCACAAGGAATCTAAATGGCTACCCTAAGCCAATGGCTAACCACCAACCAAGTGTCACTGTATGTGATCGTTATTTTACTGGGCCTTTTGATTGGCAGTTTCTTGAACGTCGTGATCCATAGACTGCCACTGATGTTACAGCGCGAGTGGCAGCAGGAATGTGCGGAGCTTAACGGAGCAAGCACAGCAACAGAGCCTACCTTTAATTTGTGCACACCCCGCTCTCGGTGCCCACATTGTCAGCAGCAATTAAGCGCGCTGGATAATATTCCGTTATTGAGCTGGCTGTTTCTCAGGGGGCGTTGCCGCTACTGCAAAGCCGGCATATCTAAACGTTACCCGCTAATAGAATTAAGCGCTGCCGCCTTGTCGGCTTTCGCCATCTGGCGTTTTGGCGCCAGCCCGCAACTTTTGGCCGCACTCATATTCAGCTGGGCCTTGTTGTGCATGACGATGATCGACATCGATCATCTGCTGCTGCCCGATAACCTGACATTGCCACTGCTCTGGCTGGGGCTATTGCTCAATATCGATACGCTGTTTGTGTCGTTGCAGGACGCGGTGCTGGGAGCCGCCATTGGTTACGGCGTGCTATGGAGCCTATATTGGGTATTTAAACTCGCCACCGGCAAGGAAGGCATGGGTTATGGAGATTTCAAGTTATTGGCCGCCCTTGGAGCCTGGTTTGGCTGGCAGGCCGTACTGCCCATACTACTGTTATCTTCTGTGGCAGGCTCGATACTCGGTTTGAGCTTGATGGCGAGTAAACGCCTGAGTGCCGAACGTGCCCTGCCCTTTGGCCCGGCATTGGCCTTGGCCGGCTGGATATATTTGATTTGGGGCCAGCAATTAACAAGCTGGTATTGGAGCGTGGCATTATGACATTTATCGTAGGGTTAACCGGCGGCATTGGCAGTGGTAAAAGCACGGTCGCCAACTGGTTTGGTGAACAAGGCGTGACAGTAGTAGATGCCGATATCATAGCCCGCGAGGTGGTGGCGGTGGGCGAGCCGGTACTGGACGCCATTGTCGCTTATTTTGGCCCGGAAGTGCTTGCCGAAGACGGCAGTCTCAATCGCAGTGAACTGCGCCAGCGAATTTTTGAAAACCCCGCCTATCGCCATTGGCTGGAAGCCTTGCTGCATCCATTGATCCGTGAGCGAATGATAACCGCCTGTCAGTTGGCAGACTCGGCCTACTGCTTGTTGGTGGTGCCCTTGCTGGTAGAAAACAAGCTCACCGATTTATGCGATCGGATACTGGTGGTGGATGTGGCGCCCGAGCAGCAAATTGCCCGTACCATGCAGCGTGACCAGGCCGACGAAACGCAGGTCAAGGCAATTATGGCCAGCCAGGCCAGCCGAGAACAGCGCCTGGCTGCGGCCGATGATGTGATTGACAATAACGGTCACGACCGTGGCCGGGTGAAAGCCGCCGTGGCGCAGTTACATGAACAGTATCTGGCACTGGCTAGCCAGTAAAGAGTTAGAAGTAAAATGTGAGGAGTAAAATCCGCGTCTGTAAATCCAGTGTTTAACCCCTCACGCTTCACCCCTTACGTACGTTACTGCCCATCCCAAGTACTGATGAAGGCTTGCAGAGCTTGCGCAAGGTACCAGGCATCCTGGGTGCCGGCGGTTTCACGAATGGAGTGCATCGACCATTGCGGTGCTCCTACATCGACCACCCTGACGCCGAGTTTGGTGGCCGCTATGGGGCCGATAGTGCTGCCGCAACCCATGTCTGATCTGACCACGAAATGCTGATAAGGCACCTTGGCCATGTCACAGAAACTGGTGAACAAGGCACTGGTTTCGCTGCTGGTGGCGTAACGCTGGTTAGCATTCACCTTGATAACAGGCCCGGCATTTATTTTTGGTCCGTGGTTTTCATCATGCTTGTCGGCGTAATTGGGATGTATGGCGTGGGCGTTGTCACAAGAGATCAGCATGGATCGCGCCATCATGCGTTGATACTTTTGTTCTTCGCCACCCAGACGACGTAATACGCTTTCCAGAAATGGTCCTTCGGCACCTATGGCAGAGGCACTGCCGACTTCTTCATGATCGTTACACACCAGTAAGGAAGTGGCAGCTTGTGGGCTGTCAGTGGCTAACGTGTCTGCGGCTAAAAGAGCCTGTAATCCGGTGTAACAGGACAAAAGATTATCCAGGCGCGCAGAGCTGATGAACTCCTGGTTCAGCCCCACCAGCGCCGGTGGCTGGGTATCATAAAAACACAAGTCATAATCCACCACTTCACCAACCGAATGGCCTTCATCCCGTAACCAGTCGGCAAGCAAGCAGCGAAACACCAGAGCCGGACTCGTTTTGGCGTTATCGCCAGAGTGATCGTCTGTAGCCAGCCCCAATATCGGTGGCAAATGCAGCTGGGCATTAATTTCAGAGCTTTTATTGGCCTCACGGTTCAGGTGAATGGCCAAAGAAGGAATGATCGCAATGGGTTTGGCGACATCAAGCAGCGCCGCTGTTAATTTTCCGGTTTCATCACGAAAATGCACCTGGCCTGCCAGCGAAAGATCGCGGTCAAACCAGGGATGCATCAATACGCCGCCGTAAACCTCGACGCCCAGTTGCAAACACCCCTGGCGTAGCAACTCGGCTTTGGGCTTCACTTTCAGGCAAGGGCTGTCGGTATGGGCACCGATCATGCGTACTCCGCCTTCAGCAACCGGTTTGTCGCCCAGACGAAAGGCAACCAACGAGCGATCGCCACGCGTTGTCCAATACCCCTGACTGGGCTCCAATTGCCATTCATCACCTTCGTTTAACGCCTGGTAGCCAGCCTGTTCAAGTTGGCGCACCATCGCTTTAACCGCGTGGGCGGGACTAGGAGAAGATTGCAAAAAATCGATTAAACCCTGATTAAATTCAGCTTGTTGAGTCACTTATTACCTCGAAAAAAGCTATCAGCTGTCAGCCGTAAGCTATCAGATAAAGAAAAACACCATTTTTCGGGTGTAGCTTAAAGCTCACGGCTTCAAGCTTACAGCTCCCCGAAAGGGGTTGGCTTACAGCTGCCTGCCGGGCCTTATTCTGTGCGAGTAAAGATCAGATCCCAAACGCCGTGCCCCAGGCGATGACCGCGCTGCTCAAACTTGGTGAGCGGTCGGTAATCGGGTCTTGGCATATAATCACCCTCGGTGGACGCGTTGCTGTACCCCGGCGCGGCATTCATCACTTCCAGCATATGCTCGGCGTAATTTTCCCAATCGGTTGCCATGTGAAATTCACCGCCAATCTTCAGCTTGCTGCGCAGCATTTCCACAAACGCCGGCTGCACGATACGACGCTTGTGATGGCGGGTTTTATGCCAGGGATCGGGGAAAAACAGCTGCACTCTGTCCAGACTTTGCTCGGGCAGCATATGCTCGAACACTTCTACCGCATCGTGACACATCACGCGCAGGTTGGTCAGCTTGGCTTCCGCCGCGCCCATCAGGCAGGCACCCACCCCAGGCGTATGCACTTCAATGCCCATGTAATCCAGCTCGGGAGCCACGCGAGCCATCTCGACCAGAGAAGCCCCCATGCCAAAGCCGATTTCCAGCACGCGAGGGGCCGAACGCTTGAACTCCGCATCCAGATCGAGCAGGCCAGGCGCATATTCAATACCCATGATCGGCCACTGCTCGGTCATGGCTTTTTCCTGCCCCTTGGTCAAGCGACCTTCACGACGCACAAAGCTGCGGATTTTACGTTGGCGCAGCTCGTTTTCGGTTTGTTCGGCCTGGTGTTCGTCTGTCATCTGTTTTCTCCGGCGGGCATAAATAAGCGAATTATCCAAGGTTCAGCATTAAAACTGCCATAAGCTCGACGGCGGCGTTAGCCAGACACTTTGGATAGTTCTTAATCTGTTGGTTTCAAAATGAAAAACTGCATTCTTACACCAACGTAAGAATGCAGTTTTCAAGATAAGGCACATTATAAAGCGGGCAATCACTCAGGCCAAGGCCAGCAGCCTGGATTCGCCTCTAACTAATGGCGTGCCGTTGTGACTTAAAGGACCTTGCTGAGCACTCGTCCCAGCCGTTTGATGCCTTCTTCAATAGTGGCTTCATCGGCACCGGCATAGCTCAGGCGGGCGGTATTCAGGATATCCGGGCGCACATAAAATGGCTGGCCAGGTACGAAGGCCACGTTTTCTTCAATGGCCTGATTAAACAGTGCCATGGCATCGATATGCTTGGGCAGCTTCAACCACAGGAACATGCCGCCCTCGGGCCGGGTAAAATCGATGCCGGGGCAATACTTCAACAAGGCTTGCTCCATGGCCACTTTCTGGCGACCATACACGGTACGAATACGCTCGATATGCTCATCCAGATCGTTATCTTGCAGGTAGCTGTGCAAAACCTGCTGCACGAAGCCATTGGTGTGCAGGTCCGACGCTTGCTTGGCAATCATCACCTTCTGGCGCAGCCACTCCGGCATCAGCATCCAACCCAAACGGAACGAAGGCACCACCACCTTGGAGAAGGACCCCAGCAACACCACGTTATCGGGCGCCATTTTGGCAATAGGTGGCAAATGCTCACCTTCAAATCGCAGCTCGCCATAGGGATTATCTTCGATCATCAGCACATCGTGCTTGATCAGACGCTCGGCCACCGCCTGACGATTTTCCTCGCTGTAACTCAAACCGGTCGGATTTTGAAAGTTGGTCACGCCATACAGCAAGCGCGCATGATCAGGCTCGGCCAACAAGCCATCCAGCTCGTTCAAATCCAGACCATCCTCATTCAATGCCACGCCCTGAAAGTCGGGTTGGTAAACCGACAATGCCTGAATGGCTCCCAGGTAGCCGGGCTCTTCAATGATCAGCTTGTCCCCTTCATTCACCAGCACCTTGCCCAGCAAATCCAGCGCCTGCTGCGAGCCATTGGTGATCAGAATATTATCCGCCGACACACGCATGCCATGCTGCTTGAAGTAACGTTCGGCAATGTACTCTCTTAATGGAGCAAACCCTTCGGTAGCAGAATATTGCAGTGCACTGTTGCCGTTGTTCTGCAGCACCTTGGCGCTGGCGGTAGCCAGGGCTTCATTCGGAAAAAAGGCCGGGTTGGGTAAACCTCCGGCAAAGGAAATGACGTCTGGATTCATCGCAACTTTAAGAATTTCACGAATGAAGGACGGCTCTACCTTGGCAAAGCGCTGGGCAAAAAAGGGTTGCATAAGGATCTCTCTAAAAACGGGCTTGGCGGGCGCCAATAAAACTGCTCTTTTGTATCAGAAAATAGTCAAATAACAAACTGCCAAGCGCAAAAGAGTACCCTTGATAGCGTCATATTTTTCTGAATATCGGCAATGACTGTGCACAAGGAACCTATCCCCTCGTTTGCACTGACAGCGCCACTGTGCTCTGATCCCGCCATTCTTTTCTACATAGTCGATATTGTGAATACAGCTTCTTTTGCCCAGCGCGTGCTGACCTGGTACGAACAGCATGGCCGTAAAACCCTGCCCTGGCAGCAGCAAAAAACACCTTATCGAGTGTGGGTGTCGGAGATCATGCTGCAGCAGACTCAGGTAGCGACGGTTATTCCTTACTACGAGCGCTTTATGGCGCGCTTTTCCGATGTGGTGAGTCTGGCCAATGCCGAACCCGATGAGGTACTGCACCTGTGGACCGGCCTGGGATATTATGCCCGGGCGCGTAACCTGCACAAGGCTGCCCGGGTTATTCGCGATCACTACCAGGGCCAGTTTCCCGAACAGTTTGAAGAAGTGCTGGGGTTGCCGGGCATAGGCCGCTCCACCGCCGGTGCCGTGCTGTCACTTTCACTGGGTCAGCACCATGGTATTCTTGATGGCAACGTCAAACGCGTGCTGGCCCGCTGGCAGGCACAAGATGGCTGGCCCGGCAAAAAAGACGTGGAAAATGCGCTGTGGCAGCTCGTGGAGCAGTTGACGCCCCCCCGGGGCGTGACTCAATACAATCAGGCCATGATGGACCTGGGTGCGACCATTTGTACTCGTTCCAAACCCCAGTGCGAGCTGTGTCCGGTGCAAAACGACTGCCAGGCTCTGGCATTGGGTACGCCCACCGCCTTCCCTCATTCCAAACCGAAAAAAACGGTGCAGCCAGCAAAGCAGGCCAGCTTATTGTTACTTAAACAAGGCAGGCAAATTTTACTGGTGCAGCGCCCGCCGCAGGGAATTTGGGGCGGCTTGTACTGTTTTCCCGAATTTCATGACGAACATGAACTAAGACACTGGCTAAAACGCTACCCTGATGCTTCAGAGCCGACTCCCCTGCCGGGCTTTCGCCATACATTCAGCCATTTTCATCTGGATATCACCCCCTGGCTGGTAGAATTAGGGCAGATCCCCGACGAGATCATGGCCGGATCGGAGCGACTTTGGTATAACTTGGAACAACCGGCGTCGGTCGGCCTGGCAGCTGCCACGAAAAAGCTGCTCGCTTACCCGCAACTGCAAGAGAGGAATCATTAATGAGTCGCACTATTTTTTGCCAACGTTTACAAAAAGAAGCCGAAGGCCTTGATTTTCAGCTCTACCCGGGCGATTTGGGCAAACGAATTTATGAAAATATATCCAAAGAAGCCTGGGCCGGTTGGCAACACAAGCAAACCATGCTGATCAACGAAAAAAAGCTCAACATGATGAATGCCGAGCACAGACAGTTGCTGGAACAGGAAATGGTGGCTTATTTATTTGAAGGCGCCGAGGTCAAAGTTGAGGGTTACACCCCACCGGCTGCAGACTAAAGCATCGCTTTGTTCAAGGCTTGAGCAAACACGCTTATGTGTTTGAAAAAGCGGTTGACTTGATAGAGCCGATCTTATCTAATTACGCCCCGTTAGCCCAGATAGCTCAGTCGGTAGAGCAGGGGATTGAAAATCCCCGTGTCGGCAGTTCGATTCTGTCTCTGGGCACCATTTTTAAGTAGTATGCAGCAATGCGTACTATGCCCGGATAGCTCAGTCGGTAGAGCAGGGGATTGAAAATCCCCGTGTCGGCAGTTCGATTCTGTCTCCGGGCACCATTTTAAATAGCATGCAACCATGCGTACTACGCCCGGATAGCTCAGTCGGTAGAGCAGGGGATTGAAAATCCCCGTGTCGGCAGTTCGATTCTGTCTCCGGGCACCATCTTTGTGTTACCAGTTAAGGCCGGCATAGCTCAGTTGGTAGAGCAACTGACTTGTAATCAGTAGGTCCCGAGTTCGACTCTTGGTGCCGGCACCATAAATAAAGCAAGACCAATCAAACCAGCCCCGCTTAATCGCATCAGGCTGGTTTTTTTGTGCCTGATGTTCAGGTGTATTTACCCTACTCTCCGTTCCGTTTTATGCTGCAGTATGGAAAGTATTCTGCTTGCGACTATGCCCTCTTCTGCTCTCCTTTCCTCCAGCCCGAATATAGCCTTAGACCCATTACATTAAAGATCTGATCAGGTATTGGGCCGGAGCGCCAGAGGTAACACAGCGGCCTCCCACGACACGCCATCCCCCTCTGCGGTGGAGCCTACATGGAGGTATTCACGGCGTGTCGGAGGAGCTGGCCCTTTGTTCGACCTTTGCAGAGTAACCAAATAGATCAGTTATTTAATCTGCCTGGTATTATCACTAAACTTTCACTTTAGCTGTTGATGGCGTTGGCATTTTTATTTCAATAAACCTAGGCTTGTGCAAAAGGCAAAAGGATATCGCCATGAAAAAAATATGTCTGATGGTCTTGCTGGCAATGGCCAATACGGTGAGCGCAGAGGAAGTAGACACGGTAGACGACAGTGATCTTCCGGGGTGGGCAGTAGAAAAAATCGCCCCCATGCACGACGCCGTATCCAACTGGGTAACCAATAGTTCACGAAATATCGATGGATTTTTTGGCAGTGACGACAGTCTGAAGATAGAGAACAATTCTTACCTGCGCCTCAGCCAAGAGCTGGAATGGAACGACGTAGACGACTTTAATGCCGAAACAGGGGTACGCTTTCGTCTTGACCTTCCTACCACTAAAAAACGGCTGCGCTTTATTATTGAAAGTGATCCCGAAGAATCCGAAGGCACACTGGCCGAGCAAGGCTCCAGCCGCTTGCGTAACGATCAAAGTGGCCTGGGCAGCACCATTGTAGGATTGAGTAAATTAGGCAAGCGGGACAAGACCGAAGCCTGGAATTTACAAGCGGGCGCTGGGGTAAAGGTACGCTGGCCACCGGATCCTTATGTGCGCTTTACCGGCGAACGATTATGGAACCTGGAGTCACCCTGGCAGTTAGAATCTTATAACCGCGCTTCCTGGTTCAATGAAGAAGGTTACTCGGTACGCAGCAAATGGGATTTTGGACGCCCTCTGGATGAACATCATCATCTGCGCTTCATTACCAACTTTCAGTGGCAGGAAGAAGTCGATACGCTTGAGTATTCCGAAGGCATTGAGCTTAACCAGGTACTCGGTTCGCGCAGCGTAATGCGCTATGCCGTCGCGGCTGTAGGCCGCAGTGCATCCAGTCCACGGCTACACGATTATTATCTTTATACCCACTACCGGCGCAATTTACATCGAGAGATTCTGTTTCTCGACTTTATCCCTGAACTGCACTTCCCACGGGATCACAATTACGATGCCCAGTTTGGTGTGACCCTGCGGGTAGAAATGATGTTCAGAGGCGACCTGACATTTCGCCGCTGATTCATGCCGCCTTAAACCGGCCGATGTAACCTGACATCGGCTTCGGCCACCAATTCTGGGGCGACCTGTTCAAAGTAATCTTTGATATAGGGCTGAGCACAGTGAGCACCAAACGCCTCTCTACTGGCCCAATGCTCGATGAACACGCAATCCCAGGGCTCACCATTGGCACCGGCATATGGCACCTCTTCGCTAAGCTGATATAACAAACACCCCTCTTCTCTGTGGGTCTCGCTGATCAGGCTTTTTAGTGCTTGTTGCAACGCCTGGACCTGGCCTGGATGAGCCCGGAAGCGGGCCACACAATATAAATCAGACATGTCACTCTCTTGGTCTAGGTTAAAAATCAAAACACATGCTAATACATCACTCCCGCAGCTGAATAGCCGGACAGCTCTCGATGATAGAGAAGATATAGAGAAACAGTGCCCGTTTAGGCTGCTTAAGTTCCTTGAGAGGTAAAATAGCTGTTGACCCTAATCCGATAAGCGGTTAGAGTGCTTGCAGCTCGAAAAATATGGTTATATTTATGTTCTTGTTACGATGTTCTAGTAGTACCTCGTCCTGTATTTCATAAGTTAAATCTGTATTTTTTCAAGCACGCGTATTTATGGTAGATTTGTTTACAGGATTTAGGTATGTCTAATATCGTTAAAGGTAAAGTAAAGTTCTTCAATGAGTCAAAAGGTTTTGGCTTCATCGAGCAAGAATCAGGCCCTGATGTATTCGTACACTTCAGCGCTATCCAGAGCCAGGGTTTCAAAACTTTGGCAGAAGGCCAGGCTGTTGAGTTCACAGTAGCTCAAGGTCAGAAAGGTCCTCAGGCTGAGAACGTAGTTCCTCTGTAAGAGACTACCTCACCAAAAGAATCTATAAGCCGTGCCCCTAGGGCGCGGCTTTTTTTATGTCTGACATTCAGCACCTTAGGTGAATAGCCGTGAGCTATCAGCCAAAGACAAACACCGCTCTTTGTTGACTTGGCACAAGGCCCGATGGCACTTTCCCTTAACACCTTACACTTCACTCTTAACAAATAATCACCAACGCCCTATTGCGCACCAGGACAATCCTTTAAGCGCCACTGCCCCCAGTACAATACAGACTCCTAAACTAAACGCCGTGGCTACCCCAAAGTAAACCAGAGTGATGGTCAGCAAGCTGGCACTCAGCATCTGCAGTGCCCCCGACAGCGCTGCTGCGGCACCGGCCAGCTCTCGATAAGGCTCTAACAATCGGCTCATGGCATTGGGAAACGCCATGCCATTACCCAGGGCCTGAATAAAAATCCCGCTAATCATCCAGATGGGTTGTACCGGCATGCATAACAGCCAGATACCCGCGCCCAGTTGAATAAAGGGGCTGAGTCGCAATACTTGCTCCGCCGCCACAAAGCGCTGAATACGATTGTTGATTACTCCACCCAACAAGAGCCCCATAGCCGGGATCAGCGCCCAGCTACCGTATTCTGCCGCCGTCATGCCTATTTGTTGCTGCATGATATAAGGCATAACGGAAACCGAGACCATCATCAGGGAAAACTGCCCCCACAACATACCGCCATGGCCTAAAAAATGGCGTAATCCCAACAGACGCCAGTAGTTGGCAATGATGGTCGTAAATCGCATGGTTTGCCTTTCACCCCGATGCGTTTCTTCAAAGCCGGCCAACAGCAACAGCCATAACACCAACAGATAAATCAGCATGGCGGCAAACACACTGTACCAGCCAAAATGAAAGCCAATAAAACCGCCCACTGCCGGTGCAACAATGGGCGTAAAGGCCGCGGCCATCGCCACATACGACAGCGCATTGCGCAATGCCGGTCCGGCAAAGCTGTCGCGTAGCATGGCCCGCGATACCACGGCGCCACAACCTGCCCCCAGCCCCTGCAACAAGCGCCCCACCAGGAGCCACTTAAAGGAGACCTCAGGCAACAGACATAAACCTACGCCCAGTATGGCCAACGCCAATCCGGCTATCAGCACCGGCCTGCGCCCCTTGGCATCACTTAAGGGTCCGTAAAGTAATTGTATGGGGCCAAAGGCAAACAAATAGGCAGAAATAAGCCACTGCACCCGCTGGGGATCTTCAGACAGACTTTGACTGATGGCGGGTAAGACCGGCAACAGCAATCCTACACTCAACTGCCCTATACTAACGATAAGACAGGCCAGAATAAGCGTTTTAGTATTAGCAGGCGGGGCAGTCACGTATTGTCCTCTCTAGATTAATATGAGCTTTACTTTGACAAGTCGGGTATTCATTAAGCACAATCAAGATTGAATAATAACAAACAGGACTGCCTACATGACTGGCCAATCAGCTAATCCCCAATCGCTTCAACAAGCATTTTCATTGGGTAACGGACAGGATGCGGCACTGAACTGGCTGCGCAAGAATCAGACTCATTGCGCCATCTTCCTTACCAATGGCATCAAGCTGGAAGGGATGATCAGTGCCTTTGACCAATACAGTATTTTGCTCTCTGACCCTCGTGGCCAGCAGCAGCTCATCTATAAAGCCAAGATCTCGACTATTTCTCCGGCTACTCGTCGCCCACCTCGCACCGGCGTGATTATTAACAAGCCACGTCGCCCACGTTACGAAAGCCATCAGAACTCGCGAGATGATCAGTATCAGCGTCGCGATGAGCACTACGACCACCCCACGGATGATGATCAAGGTTAACCCCGCTCGTTATAATAAAAAGGTCAGCTCGCGCTGACCTTTTTATTTTATGGCTGTTACGCCTCATGCTTTACGGATATTAAATCAGCTCCAGCTCTTCCATCACTCGACGGATCTGCGCCTTGGTGGTTTCCTGCAACGGAACGACAGGAATGCGGCATTCTTCGCTCGCCATGCCCAACAGCGACAGCGCATATTTAGGACCTGCAGGGTTAGGCTCGAGGAACAGTACCTGATGCAGGGGCAGCAGCTTGTCTTGCAAGGCGCGCGCCTCTTCCCACTTTCCGGCCAGGGTAAACTCCTGCAACTGGGCACACAGGCGTGGTGCCACGTTGGCGGTGACCGAGATACAGCCCTGACCGCCACCCACGTTGTACGCCACTGCGGTGCCGTCTTCGCCAGATAACCAGGCAAAAGGCTTTTTAATTACCTGACGTTCGGACCAGGGCCGCAACAAGTCGCCGGTGGCATCTTTTACGCCCACGATACGTGGTAGCTCGGCCATGCGAGCCAGGGTCTCGGGTTTGATATCCACTACCGCACGCGGGGGGATGTTATAGACAATAATCGGCAGCTCGGTGGCGTCATGCAGCATTTTAAAATGCGCATACAGGCCATCCTGATTAGGGCGGTTGTAATAACCGGCCACATGCAAGGTGGCATTGGCACCCACTCGCTGTGCACAGTTGCTGTACTCAATGGCTTCAACCGGGTTGTTGGAGCCAGCACCGGCAATCACCGGCACCCGGCCAGCGGCTTGCTCGGCCACAATTTCAATCACACGGCAATGCTCATCGTGGGTCAGGGTGGGACTTTCACCCGTGGTACCCACCGGCACCAGGCCATGAGTTCCCTCTGCTATATGCCAGTCAACCAAGCGTCGCAATGCCGGCTCGTCAATACGAGTACCGTCAAAGGGGGTTAAAAGGGCAACTAAAGAACCGCGAAACATGGAAACTCCTTCTCCTGGCTAGAGGATTTAAAAATTTAAATAAAAAACCCCGGTTGCTGTTGCATCACCGGGGTTTGAGAACTTCTTGTCTTAAAGAGATCAGGCGTCGGTTACGCAACAGCAGCTACCGCTTTTCGTTTTAGCGGTTTGTCCTGTTTACGTTTCACAATAAAAAGCATGAGCACTACCTGAAAAAGACCTTGTTCTGCATCTTTTGCTAATGACCGACAAATGTCAATAGGCCGGTAGATATGTATAATGCACAACCAAATAATTTAGTGTGGAACCCGAGATGTTTGAGGCCTTAACCCCGGTCAGCCAAATGCTGGCTCGTAACCTGGATGTACTAACCCGGCAGCCCCTGCTGGTGTGCGGTCTGCTGGAAGATAACCTGCCCGCCCTGCTGGCCGATGCGGGCCCTGCGCCTCGGATATTCACCACTGATTTTCGTTATTTTCAGTGGCAAAAAAGTCAGGGCATGACCGAAATAGAATTTGGCACTCACCCTCAGCCACAGCAAGCGGCGGCACTCTTGCTACTGATGCCCAAGGCCAAGGCCGAGGCCGAGTATTTATTGGCAGCCTGTTTGCCATTATTGGCCGTGGGAGGCCAAGTGTTTATTGCCGGTGATAACAAGGGCGGCGTCAAGTCGGCCCCCAAGTTACTGGCTCCTTACTGCGATCTGGTCAACAAGCTGGACAGCGCTCGTCGCGCCAGTTTGTATCAGGCAGAGATCATTCGTCCTGCCGAGCCGCTGGTGCTGTCTGACTGGCAAAAAGGCTACGCCCTGGAAAAAGAACAACTGCAGGTATGCACCCTGCCAGGCGTATTCAGTGCTGGCCACCTCGATTCAGGATCACGCTTGCTGCTGGATAACCTGAGCCCTCTGAAAGGCCGCGTGCTCGACTTTGGCTGTGGTGCGGGTGTAATTGGTGCCAGCGTGCTCAAACGCCAACCCGAGCTGATGCTGGAGTGTATCGACATCAGTGCGCTCGCGCTGGAAGCCACCCGCCTCACTCTGGCAGACAACCAGCTGGATGCCAATGCCAAAATCTATGCCAGCGATGGTTTGAGCCAGGTGAGCGGCACCTTTAATCATATTATTGCCAACCCACCGTTTCATGCGGGTTTGAAAACCTTCTATCACACTACCGAAACCCTGCTGACGTCGGCCAGGGATTATTTGTTGCCGGGTGGCTCGTTGACGCTGGTGGCTAATGCCTTCCTGCCCTATCCCGAGCTCATAGAAAAAAGCTTTGGTCATTGCGATACCCTGGCGGTTAACGGCAAGTTCAAGATTTATCGCGCTACTCGCCGCTAATTTTCTTCTCGCAAAATCTGAATAAACCTCATTTTACAAAAACCGGCCACCCTATGCCGGTTTTTTACAGTTTATCCGGTTTGTTGTATTGACGAACGGCAAAAAATCTATAGAATTCGCAGTCCTTGGCAATGCGAGGGTGGCGGAATTGGTAGACGCGCTAGCTTCAGGTGTTAGTGTCCTATGGATGTGGGGGTTCAAGTCCCCCCCTTCGCACCAAGGTTATCGCAAGATAACCGATGCCAGGAACCGATGATGGCTTCATCTAAAACANTGCCAGGAACCGATGATGGCTTCATCTAAAACAGCCAGACAATTTGAGTATGCGAGGGTGGCGGAATTGGTAGACGCGCTAGCTTCAGGTGTTAGTGTCCTATGGATGTGGGGGTTCAAGTCCCCCCCTTCGCACCACTAGAAACTATAGTGGAAGGTACTCAAAAAGCACGATGGTAGCCCATCTAAAATAGCAGAACAATCAGGTATGCGAGGGTGGCGGAATTGGTAGACGCGCTAGCTTCAGGTGTTAGTGTCCTATGGATGTGGGGGTTCAAGTCCCCCCCTTCGCACCACCATTGTTCTCTTCTGCAGTTTTCTGGCTCACAGCCAAATCCCGATTATCTCTTCCAGTTTGTTTTCAACTTGTTCTGATACCCAGCCTTGGCACCTTATATAAAGGTCAATGATGCTGAGTACCCGCAATATCCCCTGCTAGATGGCAGTATCAGTCATCATCATGCCAACCAGCATTCCCAACCCGGCCAGGCCACCAACGGGTAACCAGTACCAATGACGGCTGACCGAAGGCATCGCCAGCACTACGGCAAAAAGAGCGAATCCCGCACTCAGCCACAAGATCAGTGATGAGCCTGGCACCCACCACAGCATTAATAACCAGCCTAATACCAATAACATCACCATAGTGGCTCCTCCCTCTCTCACCACTATCGATAATAATTATCATTAACACTTAAATCAATCGTTTCCCGACTTGTTTTTCATCCTGGCTATTTGCAGGTAAGTAACGCTACTGCCTCTACATGCATGGTGTGCGGAAACATGTCGACTGGTGTAGCCTGCTCCAGCGTGAAACCTTGTTGCGTTAACCAGGCCAGATCCCGAGCCATGCTCTTGGGGTTGCAGGATACATATACCAGCCTGCCCGGCTTCATCTCGGCCAGAGTAGCCAGCAAGGCGGCATCACACCCTTTTCGTGGTGGATCCACCACTACCAGATCGGCACTAATTCCCTGCTCATAGAGCTCGGGAACCAGCTGTTCTGCGCTTCCCTGATAAAACTCGACGTTGGCCATGCCATTCAACCTGGCATTGGCCCTGGCATCTACCACGGCTTCCGGCACTATTTCAATGCCATACACCTTGCGGGCATGGCGTGCCATAAACAGACTGATGGTACCTATGCCACAGTAAAGATCGAATGCCACTTCATGAGGTTGCGGCCTGGCCAGGCGCATGGCCTCCTGATATAACACCTCGGTTTGCAACGGGTTGATCTGGTAAAACGACAACGGAGAAATGGCGAATTGCAAACCAGCCAGGCTATCAACAATCAGCTCTTTACCCCACAGCAGCCGACTTTCATCCCCCAGCACCCGATTACCCGGTGCGGTGTTGATATTCAGCATCAGGCTGGCCAGTCCCTTGACCGACTCGAGTTCACTCACCAACTGTGTCAGTGCTTGCTGCGACGGCTCGTCAGCCGTCACCAATACCACCATCAACTCGCCACTGTTTACGCCATTGCGCACCATAATGTGACGAATACAGCCTTTGTGGCTCGACTCGTTATAAGCTGACACCCCACAGCGGCGCATCCAGCTTCTGACGCGCTGCACCACTTCCGTTGTTTCAGGCGCCTGCACCCCGCATTCATCTACCTCCACCAGCTGATGGCTGTGTTTGGCATAAAAGCCAATGCTGGGCCCGGCCTGCACCGCATACTGTGCCTTGTTGCGATAATGAAAAGGTTGGCTCATGCCCAGCGTATCGGCCACCGGACACGCCAATCCCTTGGCCTGCAAGGCATCCAGCAGCAACTGCCGCTTCAGCTCCAGCTGGGCTTCATTGTTCATCACCCTTAGCTGGCAGCCACCGCAGCGGGTATAAGCGCAAAAATCGTCACGTCGGGCAGCGGACGCTTGCAGCACGCGTACCAGAGTGCCCTGACAAAAATTGGGCTTGACCAGGCTCAGGCTGACTTCTACCTGCTCGCCAGGCAAGGCCCCCTCTATGTACAAGGGCCGCCCTTCCACGGTCGCGATGCCATCTCCTTTATCGGTCAGGCTATGAACAGTCGCGCTAACCAGCAGGCCGGGTTTTAACATGGGAATACACTCTTATACTGTTAAGCTGAAAACAAGGGCAGCCAGACCACCGTCTGGACGCAACATGAGCGTGCCGTCGGTAACGTCATATGGCCAAGGGTAAAAACGGAACAGGCTATTCTACTTGATCGCTCTTGCGACGGGAATCGTACATAAACAGTCCCGCCAACCGGCGGGAGCAAAACTCAGGCGAGCATGAACGTCAGGGTTGGCTGTTTTTTTGCTGCAACACATCGCGGATTTCGCGCAGCAATACCACATCTTCCGGTGGGGATGCAGGTTTTTTGGCTTCTTCGTGATGAAAAGACTCGCGCATGCGATTGATCATTTTAACCATGAAAAAAACGACCAAAGCCAGCAGAATAAAATTAATGAAAACAGTCACAAAATTACCCCAATATAAAACCACGGCCCCAGCTTCCGTTAACGCCTCTTGAGTGTGAGGCCCTGAATATGCTTCGGGTGCGCGCAACACCAGTAGTTTATTGGAAAAGTCCACTTCTCCACCGAGCAGGAAGTTGATGACTGGCATAAGAACATCACGCACCAGCGAATCGATTATTTTGCTGAACGCGCCACCAATGATAACCCCGACCGCCAAGTCAATCATGTTGCCCTTGATGGCAAACTTGCGAAACTCACTAATAAAACCAGTCGCTTTACTCATAGAGGTCTTCCTATAAAAGATATCTCTGACAGTGTGATTCAATACACAAGGCTTGAACGATTCTATTTTCAACGGTTAGATTTAAAGCAACTCGTTTAGAATAGTAGAGAACAGATAAATCGTGGCAGCGAACAGCAAAACTGATTGAGAAAACTGGAGTTTGCGATGGTGAAACTTCTTGATTCGAGCGTTACCGAGCGGGCAGGAGCGTTATGACTAACCCTGCTTCAACATGGCTGAATAAAAAAAGACAGGAAAAACCTTCGTCAGTGCCGTTGGCAGCTGCTTAGATAGTATAGCTTTATAAGATGGAGGTTATCTATTTTACCAGGAGGTATTGCTTGGGGAGTTACATTACTTTATTTGAAGTGGTAGCGGTGGGCGGACTTGAACCGCCACGCCCGAAGGCAACGGATTTTGAATCCGTCGTGTATACCAATTTCACCACACCGCCACTGCTTGTTGCTTGCTTCACCTTGGTGAGCGAGGTGAATTATACGTATTCAAACGCCGGCCGCAAGCAGATTATTACATTAGACGAGCCGACTGCGCACAAATTGCTCACCAAATGGGTATTTAACCATAATCCGTACAAAAATGACCAGGCCCCGCCGCTTTTGCTAGAATGCGCCAACTTAACTTTTCAGTAAATGGCGGTGTCTAGTAATGTCTTCTTATTCGGATTATGTCGGCTTACCGCGAGCGGGACTGATGCGTCGCCTGGCGGCCTGGCTGTATGACCTTCTGGTAGTAATCTCACTCTTGATGGTAACCGGCTTTATTTACTTTGGTGTCACGGCGCTGGCGTTGTCTATGGGGTGGATTAACCTTGGCTCCTATGAAGATACCGCTGCACTATTAAGCGCCAGCAGAGGATATCAGCTGTGCCTGCTGGCGGTTGCCCTGTTTTTCTATTGCTGGTTTTGGCGTACCAGTGGCCAGACGATTGGTATGCGAGCCTGGCGGTTAAGGGTACAAAACACCAATGGTAAGCGACTGCGCCTGGCACAATGTATTATTCGTGCCGCCAGTGCCTTGCTGGGGGTGGGTAATTTCTGGATTGTATTTAACCCGCGAACCAAACTGGCCCTGCAGGATAAAATTGCCGACTGTGAAGTGATCGTAATGAGCAAAGAACTGAACAAGCAGTTGCTGGATAAAACACAAGGGTAAGCCGTCAGCCTTAACCTATCAGCCAAGAGCAACACCAAAAAACACAGGCCCGCAGGCCTGTGTTTTTTTCTGAGAGCTTAGCTTGCAGCTACTGTAGACTAGGCTTTTCTATTGAGCAGAAATAACGCTATGCCGATAAACAACAGGCTGGGACCAAGCGCCCCCAGTATAGGGGGGACGGCATAGACCAGACTGATGGGGCCAAACACCTCATTGGCCACATAGAAACTGAAGCCAAACAAGATACCCATCAACAAACGCGCGCCCATGGTAACGCTGCGCAAGGCGCCAAATACAAAGGAAGAGGCCAGCAGCATCATGGCGATAACCATGACCGGCTGCAGGGCTTTACGCCAGAATTCCAGCTCATACAAGCCACTGTCCTGGCCATTATCTTCCAAATACCCCCGGTACTCCCACAAGCCCCGCATCGACAGCTCATCGGGATCTATGGCCACCACTCCCAGCTTTTCGGGGGTCAGACTGGTTTGCCAGTTGCGGCTATCAAAATGTTTGGTTTCAATAGATACCCCAGGGTTAAACAAGGTGTCGGTAATATTGGTCAGCTGCCATTGCTGGCCCTCATACCTGGCACTCGCGGCCTGAGTAATACGCTGTAGCTGGATATTATCGTCAAAATAGTAGAGGGTAATATCGTTCAGAGTGCCGTCACGGCGTGCCTGACCGATATTGATATAAGCGTCATTGTCTTTGGCCCACACCCCGTAAACTGACAACACCACCTGACCATCGGAACGCGCCTGAGTTCGCAGGTCGTCGGACGCCAACTTGGTCACCGGCGCCACATACTCGCCCATCAGCATAATCAGCGCCATGAGCGGGAGCGTGGTTTTCAATGTGCTGATCACGATATTGAAGCGGGAGCGACCGGCCGCCTGCATCACCACCAACTCGCTACTACTGGCCAACTGGCCCAGTCCTATCAGCCCTCCCAGCAAGGCGGCGATGGGGAAAAACAGCACAATTTCCTGCGGCATCGACAGCAATACAAAATAAAAAGCCGATAATAAGGTGTAACTCCCCTCCCCCACGCTGCGCAGCTGTTCTACGTAGCGAATAATGGCAGACAAGCCTACCAGGGTAAGCTCGCACAATAACATAGACATCAACACGGTACGGCCGATGTAGCGATCCAGAATAGTTAACATCAGGCAGCCTTGTTCCGTTTGATTTTTTCTCGGGTTCGACTCCACCAGGCCGTTTCCAGCAAGTTCAGTGGCAAAGCCACCAATAATAAAAAGCCGATGGGGACCGTATAAAGTCCAGGATAGATGGGCAGAGTGCCCGCCTCTACCGCCGAACGAGAGGCACTTTGTAACAAGAAATAAGCCAGATATAACAATATGGCCGGCAACAACTTGGCATAACGGCCCTGCCGAGGATTCACCACCGCCAGAGGTACCACGGCCAGCACCAGCACCAGCATGGAGAGGGGAAGTACCAGTCGCCATTGCAACTCGACCTTGTCGAGTAATTCATCGGACTGATTTAAGGTCCCACTGTCGATCGCCGCCTCCTTGCGCTCAACTTCACCTATTTCGCTGGCACGAATAAAGGCGCTGTATTCATCAAATTCGGCTATATCAAACTCTCGGCTGCCCGGCACACCGCTGTAGCGGCGCCCTTCATCCAGAGTTAACCACTGGCCACCGTCACGTTCCTGAAAACGCCCGCTGTTCGCCACCACTATGCTGGGGGCCTGCTGGGCCTGCGCCCGCTGCACCACAAATAACCGGCTTAAATTACTGTTATCGGTATCGCTGGTATTTAAACTTTCGATGTAGGCCACCACCCGACCACCGTCCAGGCTCATGAAGCGCGCCTGACGCAACAGGGCAAAACCGGGGTCGGCCTTTACCTGCTCTCTTATCTGATACACTTGGGCCTTCGACCAGGGGTTTAGCCACAAGGAGTTCATCAGGGCAGCCCCGGTCCAGAACAAGGCCAGCACCAATGTGATTACCATGATCTTGCCCGGGCCTATGCCTACGGCGCGCATCACCGTCATCTCGCTCTCGGCATACAGGCGACCATGAGCAAATAAAATGCCCAGAAACAGACTGATGGGCAACATCAGCGTGGTCATGTCGGGTACGTTCAGCAGCAGGAGTTTACCGACCAGACCGGCGGGTATGGTGCCATTGGCAGCTCCCCCCAGTACCTCGATAAAGTTCTGGCTGATGAAGATCAGCAGTAGCACGAATAACACAGCAAGCTGTGTCTTCAGGGTTTCCCAAAACAAATAGCGAAATGCAATCACCGTTAATCCCAGTGTTAACTTGTCTTTTCAATGGAAACGCTTAAGAATAAGCGTAAAATTACGATTTTCGCATATTATGTCAGCGAAAATCAGCATGTTTTAGCGACGGTCATCATTATCGTTGATCTAAGGCTCATTGTCTTCAAGCTGTAGGAGAATCCATGGAGTTCAGTGTTAAAAGTGGTAGCCCCGAGAAACAGCGTAGCGCCTGTATCGTGGTGGGTGTCTTTGAACCCCGCCGTCTGTCTCCTGTGGCCGAACAGCTGGATAAAATCAGCGACGGCTACCTGAGTGCCCTGCTGCGCCGCGGCGATCTGGAAGGTAAAGCCGGCCAGATGTTGCTACTGCATCAAGTACCCGGCGTACTCAGCGAGCGCGTACTGCTGGTTGGCTGT
This sequence comes from Oceanisphaera marina, assembly GCF_014643915.1. Lineage (GTDB taxonomy): Bacteria > Pseudomonadota > Gammaproteobacteria > Enterobacterales > Aeromonadaceae > Oceanimonas > Oceanimonas marina. Next base: position 109,180 of record NZ_BMKE01000004.1, on the reverse strand, counting down.
GGTAAAGAACGTGAGCTGGACGAACGCCAGTATAAACAAATTATCCGCAATACCATTAGTACTCTTAACGATACCGGCTCGATGGAAGCAGTGTGCTTTTTAACCGAACTGCACGTCAAGGGCCGTGATACTTACTGGAAAGTGCGCCAGGCAGTAGAAACCACCAAGGCCAGCCTGTACACCTTCGATCAGTTCAAAACCAACAAAGCCGAGCCGCGCCGTCCGCTGCGCAAAATGGTATTCAACGTGCCCACGCGACGAGAATTGCCCATTGGCGAGCGTGCCATCGCCCACGGTCTGGCCGTGGCTCGCGGCGTTAGAGTGTGTCGTGATGTGGCGAATATGCCACCTAACGTATGCAACCCGGCCTATCTTGCCTCTCAAGCCCGCCAGCTGGCCGATGCCTGGGAAAACATCAATACCCGGGTCATTGGCGAAGAAGAAATGGCCGAGCTGGGCATGAATGCCTACCTGGCCGTGGCCCGTGGCTCGCAAAACGAAGCCATGATGGCGGTCATTGAATACAAGGGTAACCCGGATCCGGATGCCCGCCCCATTGCCCTGGTGGGCAAGGGACTGACCTTTGATGCCGGTGGTATTTCATTGAAGCCTGGCGAAGGCATGGACGAGATGAAGTACGACATGGGCGGTGCCGCCTCGGTACTGGGTACCATGCAGGCCCTGGCCGAATTGCAGCTGCCCATCAATGTAGTCGCCATTCTGGCCGGTTGCGAAAACATGCCCGATGGTAACGCCTATCGCCCCGGCGATATTCTCACCAGCATGTCGGGCCAGACCATTGAAGTACTGAATACCGATGCCGAAGGTCGCCTGGTGCTGTGCGATGCCCTCACCTTTGTTGAACGCTTCGATCCAGAAGTGGTGGTCGATGTGGCGACCCTGACCGGTGCCAGTATTGTGGCCCTGGGCCATCATACCTCGGCATTACTGGCCAACCATAACCCCCTGGCGCACGAGCTGCTGAATGCCTCCGAGCAGGCCGGTGACCGAGCCTGGCGCCTGCCGATGACCGAAGAGTACCAGGAGCAGCTGGAGAGCCCGTTTGCCGATATGGCCAACATTGGTGGTCGTGCCGCCGGCGCCATTACCGCCGCCTGCTTCCTGGCTCGCTTCACTAAAAAGTACAACTGGGCGCATCTGGACGTGGCCGGAACGGCCTGGCTCAGCGGCAAAAACAAGGGCGCGACCGGCCGTCCGGTTCCCCTGTTGACCCAGTTTTTACTGAACCGGGCCGGCGTTAACAATATCGAAGAGTAACTATGAGCCAAGGCTGTTTTTATTTGCTGCCAGAGGCGGCTGGCCCCGAGGCGCTGGAACAGTGGGTGTGCCAACTCACCACCGACTGCTATCGCCAGGGGCTGGGCGTCTTTATTCATGCCCGCGATCAGGCCCAGGCCGAAGCGCTGGATGAACGGCTATGGCAACAGCCTGCCGACGGTTTTGTTGCCCACAACCTCCAGGGCGAAGGCCCTCGTCAGGGGGCTCAGGTCATGATCGGCTGGCAGGCGCCACAAAGTGGCCGTGCCGTGCTGATCAACCTGGCACCAGTCGCCCCGGATTTTGCTCGGCGTTTTAAGCAGCTGATTGATTTTGTGCCCTCGGATGACGAAGGCAAACAACAGGCTCGCGAGCGCTTTAAAGCCTATCGCCAGGCCGGTTTTACACTGACAACCGCTCCTGTACCTTCCCAAACTCAAGACGAATAACATCATGGAAAAAACATTTAATCCCAACGCCATCGAGCAGGCCATGTACCAGCAATGGGAAAACAAGGGCTACTTCAAGCCTCATGGCGACACCAGCAAGCCTGCATACAGCATCATGATACCGCCACCCAACGTGACAGGTAGCCTGCACATGGGCCATGCCTTTCAGGACACCATAATGGATACCCTGATCCGCTATCAGCGCATGCAGGGCAAGAATACCTTGTGGCAGGTGGGAACCGACCACGCCGGCATTGCCACCCAAATGGTGGTTGAGCGCAAAATCGCAGCAGAAGAAGACAAAACCCGCCACGATTACGGCCGCGAAGCCTTTATCGATAAAATCTGGGACTGGAAAAAAGAATCCGGCGGCACCATTACCCAGCAGCTGCGTCGTTTGGGCGCTTCTGTGGATTGGGAGCGTGAACGCTTTACCATGGATGAAGGCTTGTCCAATGCGGTAAAGGAAGTATTCGTACGCTTGTATGAAGACGACCTGATTTATCGCGGCAAACGTCTGGTGAACTGGGATCCCAAGCTCAATACCGCCATTTCGGATCTGGAAGTGGAAAACCGAGATGTAAAAGGCCACATGTGGCATTTCCGCTATCCGCTGGCCGATGGTGCCACCACTGCCGACGGTAAAAACTACCTGGTGGTCGCCACCACCCGTCCCGAAACCATGCTCGGCGATACCGCCGTTGCGGTCAATCCCGAAGATCCGCGCTATCAAAGCCTGATTGGCAAGTTTGTCGAACTGCCGCTGGTTGGCCGCCGTATTCCGATTGTCGGCGACGAACACGCGGATATGGAAAAAGGCACCGGCTGCGTAAAAATCACCCCGGCTCACGACTTTAACGATGCAGAAGTGGGCAAGCGCCATCAGCTGCCGTTAATCAACGTGCTGACCCTAGATGCGCACATTCGCGACCTGGCCGAGGTATTCACCACCAAGGGCGAAGTCAGTGATGTGTACGCGGCCGAGCTGCCCGCTCAGTTTCACGGCCTGGAGCGCTTTGCCGCCCGTAAAGCCATAGTGAACGCACTGGATGAGCTGGGGCTGCTGGATGGTGTGAAAGATCACGACCTGACGGTACCTTATGGCGACCGCGGTGGCGTGGTCATCGAGCCCATGCTCACCGACCAGTGGTATGTGCGCGCCGCCCCTCTGGCCAAGGTGGCGACCCAGGCGGTAGAAGACGGTGATATCGAGTTTGTACCCAAGCAGTATGAAAACATGTACTTCTCCTGGATGCGTGACGTGCAGGACTGGTGTATCTCGCGTCAGTTGTGGTGGGGTCATCGAATTCCCGCCTGGTACGACGCCGACGGCAAGGTCTATGTGGGCCGGGATGAAGCCGAAGTGCGCGCCACCTACAAGCTGGGTGCCGACGTCACTCTGAACCAGGACGAAGACGTACTGGATACCTGGTTCAGCTCTGCACTATGGACCTTCTCTACCCTGGGCTGGCCGGAAAAAACGCCAGACTTGTCTACCTTTCACCCCACCAACGTGCTGGTGACCGGCTTTGATATTATTTTCTTCTGGGTGGCGCGCATGATCATGATGACCATGCACTTCATCAAGGATGAAAACGGCAAGCCACAGGTACCCTTTAAAACCGTTTACGTGACCGGACTTATCCGTGACGAAAATGGCGATAAAATGTCGAAATCCAAGGGTAACGTGCTGGATCCGCTGGATATGATCGACGGTATCGACCTGGAGTCGCTGGTCACCAAGCGCACCGGCAACATGATGCAGCCCAAGCTGGCAGCCAAGATAGAAAAAGATACCCGCAAGACCTTTGCCGACGGTATTGAAGCTCACGGTACCGACGCACTGCGCTTTACCCTGGCGGCCATGGCCTCTACCGGTCGTGACATCAACTGGGACATGCGCCGCCTCGACGGTTATCGCAACTTCTGCAACAAACTGTGGAACGCCTCACGTTATGTGCTGATGAGCACCGAGGAGCAGGATTGCGGCGCTCATGCCGCAGACAAGGGCGGCGAGCTGGCTTATTCTCTGGCCGATCGCTGGATCCAGGCACAGCTGCAAGTGACCATCAAGGACGTACGCGAAGCGATGGACAGCTATCGCTTCGACCGGGCCGCCAATGCGCTGTACGAGTTTATCTGGAACCAGTTCTGTGACTGGTATCTGGAGCTGACCAAGCCGGTACTCTGGCATGGCTCGGAGGCCGAACAACGCGCCACCCGTAAAACCCTGATCGAAGTGCTGGAAACCTTGCTGCGCCTGGCACACCCCATCATGCCTTACATCACCGAAGAAATCTGGCAGCGCGTGGCACCTTTAGCCAACCGTGGTGGCGACAGCATCATGCTGGCAGCCTATCCAGAAGTGGACGCAGCGCTGGAAGACCGCGAGGCGATGGCCGATCTGGAATGGGTAAAGCGTTTTATTGTGTCGATTCGTAACCTGCGGGCCGAAATGAACATAGCGCCAAGCAAGGCACTGTCGGTGTTGTTACGTCCTGCCGGCGATGACGCGCGCCGTGCTCGCGACAACGAGGCCTTCCTGAAGTCCATGGCCAAGCTGGAAGAGATTACCTACCTGGCCGCCGATGAAACCGCGCCCACCTCAACCAAACAATTGATTGGTGATACCGAGTTGTTGTTGCCCATGGCCGGCTTGATTGACAAAGACGCCGAACTGGCTCGTTTGCAAAAAGAGCTGGATAAAACCAAGGGCGAGATCAAACGCATCGAGGGCAAGCTGAACAACGCCGGCTTTGTAGCCAAGGCTCCCGCCGATGTGGTTGCCAAGGAGCAGGAAAAGCTCGATGAATATCAAGCCGTGCTGACCAAGCTGATACAACAGCAAGAGCAGATTGCCAGCTTGTAAGCTGTGAAGCGTGAAGCGTGAAGCGTGAAGCGTGAAGCGTGAAGCGTGAAGCGTGAAGCGTGAAGCGTGAAGCGTGAAGCGTGAAGCGTGAAGCGTGAAGCGTGAAGCGTGAAGCGTGAAGCGTGAAGCGTGAAGCGTGAAGCGTGAAGCGTGAAGCGTGAAGCGTGAAGCGTGAAGCGTGAAGCGTGAAGCGTGAAGCGTGAAGCGTGAAGCGTGAAGCGTGAAGCGTGAAGCGTGAAGCGTGAAGCGTGAAGCGTGAAGCGTGAAGCGTGAAGCGTGAAGCGTGAAGCGTGAAGCGTGAAGCGTGAAGCGTGAAGCGTGAAGCGTGAAGCGTGAAGCGTGAAGCGTGAAGCGTGAAGCGTGAAGCGTGAAGCGTGAAGCGTGAAGCGTGAAGCGTGAAGCGTGAAGCGTGAAGCGTGAAGCGTGAAGCGTGAAGCGTGAAGCGTGAAGCGTGAAGCGTGAAGCGTGAAGCGTGAAGCGTGAAGCGTGAAGCGTGAAGCGTGAAGCGTGAAGCGTGAAGCGTGAAGCGTGAAGCGTGAAGCGTGAAGCGTGAAGCGTGAAGCGTGAAGCGTGAAGCGTGAAGCGTGAAGCGTGAAGCGTGAAGCGTGAAGCGTGAAGCGTGAAGCGCATCATTTATTTAGTGATAGCGAATAAAAAAAACCGACCCTGAGTGGTCGGTTTTTTTATGGCGGTAACGGCATAACCGTTAGCCTAACTCGGCTACCGCCTTCTGTACTGCCCGCGCCCCTTGATGAATTTCAGTCATTATTCCTGCTACGCCCAGTACCTGTTGCTTGCCTTGATCGGCCACCTGTGTCACTGCGGTAATGGCAGCGGATACCTGCCCCGTCAGTTCACGGTTTTGTTGCACGACCTGGCCAATTTCTGCGGTCGCCTTGCTGGTGCGCCCGGCCAGCTTTCGTACCTCGTCGGCTACCACGGCAAAGCCTCGGCCTTGCTCGCCGGCTCGTGCCGCTTCAATGGCCGCGTTGAGCGCCAGCAGATTGGTTTGATCCGCCACACTGCTGATGGTCGCGACTATTTCTTCGATATTACGCGCCTGTTCATTAAGCCGCTGAATCACCACCGTCGCCTGTTCGAGATCATCGGCAATTTTTGCCGAGGTAGTCACCGAAGCCTGCAGGAATTCACTGCCTTGTTCGGCAATACTCGCGGTTTGTGTTGCCGTTACGCTAGCCACTTCAGATGCGGCTCTGGCTTGTTCAGCTCGCTGTACTCTGGCGGTAATGTCGCTGGCAAACTTGATCACGCGCACCACTTTGCCATCATCGTCGAGAATCGGGTTGTAACTGGCCTCCAGCCAAATTTCGCGGCCAGTGGCGTCAAAACGCTTGAAACGACCCGACTTATGCTGACCCGAGGCCAGTTGTTGCCAAAAATGGGGTTGCTGCCGATAAAAGTCATCATCACAAAACAGGCGATGATGCTGCCCCACCACCTGTTCAAGTCGGTAACTCATAGTAGTCAAAAAGTTATCATTGGCGGTGATAATGCAGCCGTCGGTCGTAAATTCAATCATCGCCATCGACAGATGCAAGGCATCCAGCACCGCTTTATTTGCTGCCAGCTGCTGCTGTTTTTCCGTCACCTCACTGGCAATTTTGATCACTTTGACCACAGAGCCATCATCGTCAAATACCGGCAGGTACCTCGCCTCCAACCATACCACCTGCCCCTGCCGGTTCAGCCGAGAAAAAGTGCCGCTTTGCGACAGCCCCTGCTTTAACTGCTGCCAAAAGTGGCGATATTCACGCGACTGCGCCGACGCGGGAGTACAAAACCGACTATGATGCACACCTTCCACTTCGGATAATGAATAGCCAAATATCGCTAAAAACAGCTCGTTTGCCGTTAACACCTCACCTTCTGGAGTAAACTCGATCACCGCCATATGCGCACGAATCGCGTGTTGCTCGGCCTGGGCCTGTGCATGTTGTTGACGGCAATGGGCGAGCTCCCGCTTGAGCTTGCTACTCATGAGCATGCGGTTTTTCTCCTGCAATGGTACAAATATAAGAAGTTAGAAAGGGTAAAGACCGGTGGGCTAGTATTTACTTACATATAAAATTGAATTTTTACTCGAATACAAACAAGTCCACAATATGTTCATTATAAAACTGAGGCTCAGGCAGCATAGTTGATAAGCTCATGACAGCCATAGCAATAACGTCACTGTGTGCAACGTATTTGCAGGAATGAAGGCTATGCAATCTCGCATCCACGCTACCGGCTATCACAATACCAAGGAGCCACAACCGCTGGTCTGCAAGGCCGGCTGAATGCGTTTAATAAGTGTAAAATTCACCCGATAGGGGGGGTTGCAGACTTACTGGGTATCAGTATAAAAAAGGGGGAGAAGATACTCGCCGATATCTTCTCCCCCCTTATCATTCAGTCATACCAAATCAGTCTTTATCTTTCTTGATCTGATTACCAATAATACCACCGACCACAGCCCCACCCAGGGTACCGGCAGTACTGCCACCTGTGAGTACAGAGCCGGCGACACCACCAGCGCCGGCGCCAATGGCGGTGTTACGGTCCCGATCAGACATATTGCTGCAGGCCGTCAAGCCCAGCATCAGTACCGCCGTTGTGGCAACTGTCATTATCTTTTTGCTATGTGTCATTGTGATTACCTCAACCCGATGAATATGTCTCACTACCATACTCTATCAGTGTAGCCACTTTGCTCATCCATGGCGCACCGCTCAGGCTCGCTTGTGTCTAGGCTTGTCGCCCCATTCGGTTGAAATATTACAATGTAGGAGCTAACCAGAGTAGCCGTACCACGGCCACGTTCGCTATACCCACCAGCAACAGAAAACTGACATAAGTCATCACCAGATAACGAAAATAGTTGCGCCTGCTATGGCGTATCAACCCTTGCTCTTCTTGATGATGACGATGGGCCGACGCTATTTTGGCAAACAGGGTCAATTCAAAATGCATCAATACCAGGGTGATCAGGGTAAGCACTGTGCCCAGCAAGGGTGCTATCAGGATCCAGCCTTTCAGTACCTGAGTGATCTCGGGCTTGAGATAAGGCACAGAGCCCAGCACCACCACGGCGATGGTGATCTGAAACAATTTTTGCCAGATATGATCGTGGCGATACTTGTATTCATCCCACAACAATACATGCGGGTCGTACGGATGACACATTGCAGCGCTCCTTGGTTCTTTTTGGCTACTATAGCACGGGGGTACATGAGCACTGAGTCTCTGATGTAGACTATTGCCCCCGCCTTTACTCATTATGAGCAAGACCAATAGATAGCAGGTTTATTGATGAATACTCGACTTTCAAACCCGGCCTCCAGCCTGTCCGCAGAGCTTGTCGCCCTTGAACCACATCATAATACGCCTCTGGCTGCGTTAATCCGTTCTGTGTCGGCAGAATACGGGCTGACGGCTGACAAGGGCTTCAGCGTGGCGGACCCCAACCTGGATGAGTTGAGCGTGTTATATGAAGCAGATAATGCCGGCTACTGGGTGTTGGAAGATACCCAGGGAAATGTGCTGGGCGGGGCAGGTTTTGGCCCGGTTGATGGCCATTCTGATGTCTGCGAGCTGCAGAAAATGTATTTAGCCCCGCCCGCACGTGGCTTGGGATGGGGCTACCAGCTGGCGTTAACCATACTGGGGGCGGCTCGTCAGCAAGGCTACCAACGCTGTTATCTGGAAACGACCGGGATACTGCCCGAGGCACTGGCGCTCTATCACAAGCTCGGTTTCAAGGCCTGCGAACGGTTGGGTAACACCGAGCATCACGACTGTGAAATCACCTTGATGCTACCCTTGAATGCGGGGAATTACTCCTCGAAGTAAGTGCCCCAGCCGTCATACTCAACGCCATATTTCTCGGCTATTTTCAGCAGCTGTTCGATATGAGCCATAATGGCGGCTTCATTGAGCGGGCTTTCTTTAACGGCATCGAAGCACAAGATGGTTTGCCCATCTTCCAGCGCCAGCTCTTCGGCATCGGACACCTCGAATTCCGCCTTGAAACAGTCCAGTGCGGCTTTTTCCAGGCGGTCGAAATCCAGGCCGGAAAAATGATGCTCTATGGTGTAGTTCACCTCGGGATTGCTGCCATCCTCGAATAAAGAGCGAATAATTTCACGAGTTTCTTCTTGCCAGTGTTGCTGATCAGTCATGGGAGGCTCCTGAGCCGAATAACAAAATAAAGTTCACATCAGGGACGTCGGGCTTCTTCATCCAGCTCGGCTATGCGCTCAACAATCAGCTGGCGGCTGTGTTTCAGCAAGTCTCTGATTTGATGGGGAGTATAACCTTCAACCGAAATCGGTGGCATGATTTCCACAATCAGCTCGCCGTTATCCCAACGATTGAGATCAACCTGGCCGAAGTAGCTGGAGCAGGCGATGGGCACTATCGGCACCTTGGCCTGCAACGCAATGTGAAAGGCGCCGGTTTTAAAGGGCAGCAGACCTTTACCCTTGCTGCGGGTACCTTCCGGAAACATCCAGATCGACATATTGCGCTGGCGTATTTTTCCGACCACTTTGCCGATGGTACTGGCGGCTTTGCTTTTATTTTCCCGATTGATCAGTAAATTACCACTCAACCAGAACAGCTGACCAAACAAGGGGATCCAGAACAGACTGTTCTTGCCGATGGCCACGGTACGCGGCATCACGGCGCCGGTCAGCGCTATAATATCCCAGTTACTCTGGTGATTGGCGATATAGACCGCCGAGTGCAGATCCTGGACATGCTCATAGCCGCGGAAGCGGACTTTAAGGCCAATTAACGGGCAGGCCTTGTTGAATAAACGGCCCAGTAAATAGACATTATTAGGATGGCGGGGGCGCAGCAAACATATCAGGGTACCCAGAATAAAAACCAGCACCATGGCCAGCGCCAATAAAAATACCCGCAACAGCTTTAACATGAACAAACCTCGTATTTTGAGAGTCGGCAGTATACTGAGCAGCTCCAGCAGGAACAAGACCCAGAGGCTGATTGCAGCATCTGGGTCTGTGTCTTTATTTAGATTCAGGCGAAGGTAATATCAAGCGTTACCGGCTTTGCTGCCAAGACTAGCTTCGATATCGAGCACCGAGGGTTTCAGGCTCCAGCTTGAAGCCTTGTACCAGCTGTTGTAATCCCGCAGCCAGTTCAGACAACTCGCGACTGGCGCTGGCAGTTTGCTCGGCGCCGGCGGCCGTTTCGTCACCCACTTCATGAATAACCGTCAGGTTACGGCTGATGTCCTCGGTCACCGTCGCCTGCTCTTCAACGGCCGTGGCTATCTGGGTATTCATGTCGTTGATGGTTCTCACTGCCGCGCTAATGAGTTCCAGTGCTTGTTCTGCTTCCTGCGCCTGCCCTACCGTCAGCTCTGCCTGCTTGCGACCATGCGCCATGGCGGTCAACGCCTGCTCGGCATCGCCTCGCAACTTGGCAATGGTGGTCACAATTTCCTGAGATGACTTTTGGGTTTGCCCTGCCAGCTGGCGCACTTCATCGGCAACCACCGCAAAACCTCGGCCCTGCTCACCAGCCCGTGCCGCTTCAATGGCGGCGTTCAGTGCCAGCAAGTTGGTTCTATCGGCAATATCCTGAATGACCTGCACCACGGTACTGATTTGAGTGCTGCTATCAGCCAGAGACTGAACCACTCGCCCCGTTGAAATCACATCGTCGGCCAATTGGCTGATCGAGTTCACCGTCTGCTGCACAACTTTTTTACCCTGTTCGGCCGCTTCATTGGCCGAGTTGGCCGATGCTGCCGCCAGACTGGTATTTTGCGAAACTTCCTGCACCGTCGCCGCCATTTGATTGATGGCCGCGGCCACCTGATCCGTGTCTTGTTGCTGACGGCTCAGGTTGGCGCTGGTCTGCAAAGACACCGCCGAGGTTTCTTCTGCCGCCGCCGACAGACTGCTGCTGGACTGGTGTATATGGCCGATCACTTCACGCAGTTTATCGGTCATATGCTGCAACTTGCCATATACGCCCGAGCTGTTGGCTGCAAAACTGAGGCTCAAATCACCATCGGCAATCGAACGCGCCACTCGCTCCATTTCACTGGGCTCGGCACCAAGAGGCTGCAGCACCATGCGTTTCAGGGTCCAGCCAAGCAATAGGCTCAGGCCCACCAGCAGCACCACCAATGAGACCATGAACACCACCATCTGATGGTTGCGCGCTTCTTCTGCCTGCAAGCTCTCCGACAGGCGAGCCAGCAACATGGAGACAAATTGATCCACCGAACGGCTTAGTGTCATACGGGCCTGATCATACTCGGGACCCAGTACTTTTTGCTGGGCCAGCTCCTGTTGCCCCATCGCCATCAACCGCAGGGCTTCCGCTTCCAGTTTGCCCATGGTCACGGTCGCCTGGCGCCCCTGCTCCATCAGCGCCATTTCACTGCGGGTCAGCTCCATCTCCGACAGCATGTCTTCATTGGACTCGGTGCGTCCATTTACCCTGGGAGCCTGTCCCATGGTGATGGCCATCACATCGTGATAGGCATTCAGTTTTGCCTGATTACCGGTAGCCACGTAATTACGAATATGGGTCGACAGTTCGGTCGAATACATGCGCAGCATATTGCTGTCATTAAAGTAGTTGAAGCGGTGTTCGTGAGCTCTGCTCACCCCCTGCTGAGACTGCAGCATCAGATAAAGAGCAAAACCGAGTACCAGTGCCAACGACAACACCACCAGGAACACCAGGCGAATCAAGGACCGCAAGGTCAAATTTTTATACATTCAGGCACTCCACTTGCCAAATACTACGGGAAAAAGCATTACCGGCAGTATTGTATGCCACTCATGCAACAAAACGCATACATTTCAGAAGAAAATATCAAACAATTAATTAAGCTCGTACGATATTGTCTTGTACCGAATATAAAAAAACCGCCCAATCGGGCGGTTTTTAATGGCGGTAAAGGATTTAACTCAGCTTACCGTGACACTGCTTGTATTTCTTGCCGGAGCCACAAGGGCAGGGATCGTTGCGGCCTACCTTTTGCCCTTCGCGTACAAAGGGAGTGCTGTCGCCTGCGTCAGCCTGTTTTTCCTCTTCCAACAGGTTATCCGCCGAAGCATGGCTGTAGTTTTGTGGCAGGCTTTCTGCCGCTTCACGGCGTTTTTCTTCTGCCGCTGCAACGTCTTCCTGACTTTGAACTTTGACCCGGCTCAAAATGCTGACCACTTCCCGCTTCAGATTATCCAGCAACTGGGTAAACAGCTCGTAAGACTCCCGCTTGTATTCTTGCTTGGGGTTCTTCTGGGCATAGCCGCGAAGATGAATCCCCTGACGCAGGTGATCCATGGCCGCCAGATGCTCCTTCCACAGGGTATCCAGGGTCTGCAGCATCACGGACGTTTCGAACTGACGCAGCACCTCGGCACCGACCACGGCTTCCTTGTCGGTATAAGCCTGAGCGGCGGCAGCCAGTATCTGTTCACGCAACTGCTCATCGTGCAGTTTTTCGTTTTCTTGCAACCAGGACGCAACCGGTACTTCCAGGCCAAAATCGGCCTGTAAACGACGCTCCAGCCCGGGCACATCCCACATTTCTTCCAATGATTGCGGTGGAATATATTCATCGACGATACCGTTGATCACATCTTCACGGATCACGGTAATGGTGTCACTGATATCGCTGGCATCCAGCAATTCGTTACGCTGCTCGTAGATCACCTTGCGCTGATCATTGGCCACGTCATCAAATTCAAGCAGGTTTTTACGAATATCGAAGTTGCGGGTTTCCACCTTGCGCTGGGCATTTTCGATGGCCCGGCTCACCCAGGGATGCTCGATGGCCTCGCCTTCTTCCATGCCCAGTTTTTTCATCATGCCGGTGACGCGGTCCGAGGCGAAAATACGCATCAGAGCATCTTCCATCGACAGGTAGAAACGGCTGGAGCCGGCATCACCCTGACGACCGGCCCGGCCACGCAACTGGTTATCAATCCGGCGCGATTCGTGACGCTCGGTACCAATGATATGCAGGCCACCGGCGGCAATAACCGCATCATGGCGTACTTTCCAGGCCGCTTTAATGGCGGAAATCTGATCGGCGCTCGCCTCTTCCAGCTTGTCGATTTCTGCCTGCCAGTTACCACCCAGCACGATATCGGTACCGCGACCGGCCATGTTGGTGGCAATGGTGACAATGCCCGATTGGCCAGCTTCGGCAATAATATCGGCTTCACTGGCGTGGAACTTGGCGTTCAACACCCGATGCGCTATGCCTTCTTTATCGAGAATGCCGGACAACAGCTCGGAGTTTTCAATAGATACAGTACCCACCAGTACCGGCTGACCGCGCTCTACACAGTCTTTAATGTCCGCGACTATGGCCTGATATTTTTCTGGCGCGGTCAGGTACACCAAATCCCCCATGTCTTTACGCACCATGGGTTTGTTGGTGGGGATCACCACGGTATCCAGGCCATAAATATGCTGGAACTCGAATGCTTCGGTATCGGCAGTACCCGTCATACCGGCCAGCTTGTCGTACAGGCGGAAGAAGTTCTGGAAGGTAATGGAGGCCAGGGTCTGGTTTTCGTTCTGTATTTTCACCCCTTCTCTGGCTTCTACTGCCTGGTGCAGACCTTCTGACCAGCGGCGGCCCGGCATGGTACGGCCGGTATGTTCATCCACAATCACCACTTCGCCGTCTTGCACTATGTAGTCGACATTACGTTCAAACAGGGTATGTGCGCGCAGGCCGGCATTCACATGGGCCAGCAGGGTAATGTTGCTGGCAGAAAACAAGGAGTCGTCTTCTTCTATCAGCCCCATGCGCTTGAGCTCTTCTTCCACGAAGATCTGACCGTTTTCGGTGAGCAGCGCCTGTTTGTTTTTCTCGTCCACCGTGTAGTGGCCATCACCAATGTATTCTTCGGTGTCTTCCTTATCCTGCTTCACCAGTTTGGGGATCAGGGTATTGATACGAATATACAGCTCGGAGCTGTCTTCGGCTGGGCCGGAGATAATCAAAGGCGTTCTGGCTTCATCGATCAATACCGAATCCACTTCATCCACCAGGGCATAATACAAGGGGCGCTGCACCCGTTGCTGGGGTGAAAAAGCCATATTATCGCGTAGGTAATCGAAGCCAAATTCGTTGTTGGTGCCGTAGGTTATATCGGCAGCATAGGCGGCGTGCTTTTCGCTCGCGCTCATGCCTGGCAGGTTGCAGTCTACCGTCAGGCCTAAAAACTCGTACAACGGTCGGTTGGCTTCCGCATCACGGCGCGCCAGATAATCGTTAACCGTCACCACGTGAACGCCGCGCCCGGTCAAGGCATTCAGATACACAGGCAGGGTGCCGGTCAGGGTTTTACCTTCACCGGTTTTCATTTCGGCAATCTGGTTATTGTGCAACACCATGCCGCCAATCAGCTGCACGTCAAAGTGACGCATCTCGAACACGCGGCGAGACGCTTCGCGCACCGTGGCGAAGGCTTCGGGCAGTAATTGCTCCAGAGTTTCGCCCTGCTCCAGGCGTTGGCGAAACTCAACGGTTTTCGCCTGCAGTTCGGCATCGGAAAGGGCCTCGAACTTTGGCTCCATGGCATTGATTTCATCTACAACTTTGCGCAGCCGCTTCAGAGTTCTGTCGTTACGGCTGCCAACTATCATGGTAAAGAATTTAGTAATCATGTTTGGCCAATTATGATGATGGAAGATAAAACCCCGTATGGGGCCGAACGTTAGTTTGGCAAGAAGCGCGCGGGATCCAGCTGCCGGTTGCCCTTTAATACTTCATAATGCAAATGAACACCGGTTGCACGTCCGGTTCGTCCCATGCGGGCAATTTCCTGCCCCTTGTCGACACGCTCACCCACCTGAACCAACTGGGAATCTAGATGAGCATATCGCGTAACCCACCCCTGGCCATGGCTGATTTCAACCATGTTGCCAAAGGCGGGATGTCGTTCAGACAAGCTGACGACACCGGCCGCGGTTGCCGCTATCGGTTGCCCCTGCTTGCCGGAAAAATCCAGGCCACGATGCCAGCGGGCCCGACCACTGAAGGGGTCGCTACGCTGACCAAAGCCCGAACTGACCCGACTGTAACCAGGAACAGGATGACCTTGAATCTGGGTAATCTCATTGATATGGAGATTCAACAGCAAAGATTCAAGTGCCGCCAGGGTAATGCCATATTCCTGAGTTTGCTGCGAAACCTGGGTCAATGCCTGATGCAACTCGGAAAAACCGGTATAAGGCCGCTGTAGCAAGTTAACGTCTAAACGCTGCACTGGCAACTCGTCAACCAGATCATAATCTTTCACCAGCCGCTGCCCCATGATGCTCACCTGGCCCAGCTCCGCCTGTAGCTGCCCCAAACGCTGGCCGATCCGGCTCAATTCTCGCTGTTGATGACGCTTTTGCTGCTCTAGCTGGTGGCCAAGCTGCCATTGTTGCTGTCGCGCGTCTTGCCATTGGCTGTACAAATAAAGCATCAGCGGCAACTGCAATAAACACAGGGCGATCAATAGTCGATGACTAAACAATCGAAATCCGGCACGAGTGCCAATGGCAGAGGCGGTATGGGTCATGAGATCAAGCTACAGAAGGTAAAAGAAAACACGCCAGCGGAGAGAGTGCTGGCGTGTCTGGGTCTTATATCAGGCGGGTTGGAATGCAGTATCGTAGTAACGAATTGGCGATTCGGCATCCTGCTCGCCAAAGGTGACAATTTCCCACGCTTCCGTGTTGGCCAGCATGGCGCGCAATAACGTGTTGTTAAGCGCATGCCCGGTTTTATAGGCACAAAATTCACCCAGAATACTGTGGTTACACATATACAGGTCGCCAATGGCATCCAGCATCTTGTGTTTGACGAACTCGTTGGGATAACGCAGGCCGTCGTCGTTTAGCACCTTGTAGTCATCCAGCACCACGGCGTTTTCCAGGCTTCCGCCCAGTGCCAGGTTTTGCGAGTGCAGATATTCGATATCGCGCATAAAACCAAAGGTGCGCGCCCGGCTCAGCTCTTTTACAAAGGCCGCCCCTGAAAAATCCAGCACCAGATGCTGACTCTGTCCTTCAAACACCGGGTGCTTGAAGTCGATGGTCAGGTCCATCTTGAAGCCGCCGCGATAAGGCCGAAACTCGGCCCACTTGTCGCCGTCTTCTACCCGCACCGTGTTTTTGATACGAATAAAGCGCTTCAGTGCGTTCAGCTCGCGGATGCCGCCAGACTGTAACAGATAGATAAAGGGGTGAGAGCTACCGTCCATGACCGGTACTTCGGGTGCGTCCACCTCAATAATCAGGTTATCGATACCCAGCCCCGCCAAAGCGGCAGACAGGTGTTCTATGGTAGAGACACGCACCCCGTCTTCGTTGACCAAAGCGGTACACAGCATGGTGTCTTTTACCAGGGCGGCATCGGCTCGAATATCGACCTGCGGGTCCAGATCGGTACGACGAAACACGATACCTGTGTTGGCCGGCGCGGGTACAAAGGTCATTTGTACTTTATGGCCGGAGTGCAGGCCTATTCCGGTGGCCTGCACGGTATTCTTTAACGTTCGTTGTCTAATCATAGGTTATCCGCCAGTAACTTATCTGCCCATATCATTGACCATGAGCAAGATGCGAACCGAATTCAAATGGTCCGATATGTTAGCACAATAATCCGCCGCCGCAAATTTCGGCCCCTGGCTAGTCCGCCTGCTTGCGCAAGAATGCCGGAATATCCAGATAGTCCATATCGGACTTGGCCTGGGTGGCATCGGCGTTAACCACCATCTTGCCGGGCTGCTCTTCGCGCTGGGTTTCAACCTGGCGCATGCCGTTGTCATCGCGGTTGCTGGTGCCTGATTTTACCAGTGTGATGTCAGGCTTGCGCTCGGCACCAATACCGGTGGCCACCACGGTCACCCGCAGTTCATCGCTGATTTCCGGATCCAGTACCGTACCGACTACCACGGTGGCGTTTTCGGACGCGAAGGCTTTAACCGCATTACCCACGGTTTCAAACTCTTCTATCGTCATGTCGAGACCCGCGGTAATGTTGACCAAAATGCCACGCGCACCTGCCAGATCCACGTCTTCCAGCAGCGGGCTGGAAATCGCTTTTTCTGCCGCTTCTTCGGCTCTGTCTTCACCGGTAGCTGTGCCTGTGCCCATCATGGCAGTGCCCATTTCACGCATTACGGTGCGCACGTCGGCGAAGTCGACGTTGATCAGGCCCGGACGGGTAATAAGCTCTGCAATCCCCTGCACGGCACCCAGCAAGACGTCGTTGGCGGCGCGGAAGGCATCCAGCAAGGAAATGCCACGACCCAAGACTTTCAGCAATTTGTCGTTGGGAATAGTGATCAGAGAGTCAACGTGCTTGGCCAGTTCATTAATACCCTGCTGGGCATAGTTCATGCGCTTCTTGCCTTCAAAGGCAAAGGGCTTGGTGACTACCGCCACGGTCAGAATACCCAACTCTTTGGCAATCTCGGCTACCACGGGAGCGGCACCCGTACCTGTGCCACCGCCCATGCCGGCGGCGATGAACACCATGTCGGCACCGTCCAGCAAATCGCGAATGGCGTCGCGGTCTTCCAGTGCGGCATCGCGGCCCACTTCCGGGTTGGCGCCAGCGCCCAGCCCTTTGGTAATTTCGCCGCCCACCTGCAAGGTGCTGCTAGCGCTCGAATTACGCAGTGCCTGGGCATCGGTGTTAATGGCTAAAAACTCTACTCCTTCCAGGTTTTCGCGCACCATGTGCTCAACGGCATTACCGCCGCCGCCACCCACGCCGACCACTTTAATAACGGCTTCCTGCTCGTGATCATTCATCAGTTCAAACATAAGAGTCTCTCCGCTTTGCTCTTGGTTATGGGTGCCAAGATTAAAATTCGCCACGCAACCAGTTGCCGATTCGTTTCAGGAATCCGGTCACACTGGTCTTGTTGTTATAGTCCTGTTGAGGCATGGTCTGGTGTTCCTTGCCGTAGTGCAACAAACCGACGGCGGTAGAATACACGGGTGTCTCAACGTAATCTGATAATCCTTTAACGCCATCAGGCTGGCCGATACGCACCTGACACTGAAAGATCTGTTCGGCACATTCCACCAGCCCTTCAATTTGTGCCGCACCACCGGTCAACACCAGACCTGCCGCCAGCTGATGCTTGACCCCGGCCTTTTTCAGCTCGCCCTGGATCTTGCTCAACTCTTGATTGATCATGCCCAGCAATTCGCTGTAACGCGGCTCTATTACCTCGGCCAACGTCTGTCGCTGCAGGCTGCGTGCCGGACGTCCACCGACGCTCGGCACCTCTATGGTGTCTTCTTTACTAACTAGCCTGCTGAAAGCCGCACCGTGGCGCACCTTGATCGCTTCTGCATCCAGCGGCGGCGTGCCAAAGGCATAGGCAATATCACTGGTCACGGTACTGCCCGCATAGGGGATGACCTTGGTATGGCGCAAGGCGCCACCGGTGAATACCGCCATGTCCATGGTGCCACCGCCGATATCCACCACGCAGACACCCAGCTCTTTCTCGTCGTCGGTAAGTACCGCATAACTGGACGCCAGGGCGCTGAAAATCAGCTGATCGACCCTTAATCCCAACCGTTCGACGCATTTTTCGATATTGCGTGCCATGTCGTTATGGCAGGTAATCAAATGTACCTTGGCATGCATACGCACTCCCGACAGACCGATGGGGTTTTTGATCCCCTCCTGAAAGTCGATGGAATACTCCTGAGGCAGCACATGCAATACCCGGTGTTCATCGGACAACCGTACCGACTTGGCGGTATGAATGACGTTATCTACGTCTTCCTGGGTGACCTCTTCGTCGGAGATCGGCACCATGCCGGTTTCGTTACGGCATTCTATATGCTTACCCGACAGGCCAAGATAAACGGAGGTAATCTGGCAGTCTGCCATCATTTCCGCTTCATCTACCGCTCGTTTCAGTGATTTAACCACCGACTCAAGATCGTTTACGCCGCCCTTGTCCATTCCCTTTGAGGAATGGCTGCCAAGGCCGATAACGTTTAAATCGCCATCCGGTAACACTTCCCCTACCAGGGCAGTTACCTTAGCCGTGCCGATATCAAGCCCGACGATCAGATTTCTTTCCGCGCTTTTGGTCATTATCCGTCTCTTCGTCCTGCTTCCATCCCACTGCCAGCCCGGTATCGTAACGCAAATCGAGATAAGCTACCCGTTCACGTTGCTCGATGCCCGGATAGACATCAATAAAACGCTGTAACCGTGCCTCTATGTCTTCTCGGCCCAATAACAGCTTGATTCCACTTGTTAATGTTAGTTCCCAGGAGCGACGAGGAGTCAAGTGAACCCGCTCTATATCATAACCCACTGGCTTCAATAATGTTTGTACATGCCGGTATTCTTCCAATACCCGCGCCGACTCTTCATCAGGCCCGGAGAGAGAGACCAGCTGTAATCCCTGATGACTGGCCCGAAACACCTCGCCATGGATGTTCAGCATGGCATTCTGGTTCCAGCGCGCCGCCACCTGCTGCTCGACGATATAAACACGCACCGTATCGGGCCACTGCTTGCGCACCGATGCCTGATAGACCCAGGGCAGCGATTGCAGCCGCTGTTGCACCTGATCTACCTCAAGGGCAAAAAAGTTGCCCACTTCCGGCAGCGCCAGCACCGATTGCCTGACTTCGTCCCGGCTGAGGTAGCGGTGTTCTCCCTGGATCATCAGGTTATTCACCGGCACCTGGTTTGCCGCCGTCATCCATACGACCAGTAGCCACAGCCCCCACAGCAGTGCCGACAGCACAGCCACAAAAAAAGTCAGACCGCCAATAAAGGCCAGCCGGGTGCGGGTTGCGGCAGAGGTCATATCAGTACGCCTGCTCCAGTACCCCAACCACCAGCTGGTCGAAAGACAAGCCGGCTACCTTGGCCGCCTTGGGCACCAGGCTGGTTTCGGTCATGCCTGGCACCGTATTCACTTCCAGCAACCACCACTGGCCCTGTTTGTCTTTCATCAGATCGACCCGGCCCCAGCCGCTGGCCGCGACCGCTTTAAAAGCCGCTACACTCAATGCGCCCAGCGCCTGTTCATCGGCGTCATTCAGACCACAAGGGCACAGATACTCGGTATCGCCCGACTGGTACTTGGCCGAGTAATCATAAAAGTCGTGGGTGGTACGCAGGCGAATGGCCGGCAGTGCCTGTTCGCCCAGGATGCTGACCGTGTATTCATCGCCGTCGATAAAACGCTCAATCAGCACTTCACCGTCAAATTTGAATGCTTCTTCCACCGCCGCAATCAAGGTGGCGGCATCGGTCGCCTTGGTCATACCGATGCTGGAGCCTTCGTTGGCAGGCTTGACGAACACGGGACCGTCAAACTGGGCCAGCAAGACTGCGGCATCGTCGGCCTGGAACTGATGCTTGTGCACCACCCGAAAATCCGCGGTGGGCAGGCCCAGAGTCTTCCACACTTGCTTGGTGCGGATCTTGTCCATGGCCAGCGCAGAGCCCAAGACCCGAGAGCCGGTATAGGGCAGTCCCAGGTGCTCGAGTGCACCTTGCAGGGTGCCGTCTTCTCCACCTCGGCCGTGCACCACGATAAAGGCGCGCTCGAAGCCATCTTCTTTCAGCTGAGCCAGCGGATAATCCCGGGTGTCTATGCCGTGGGCATTCACTCCGGCGCGCTGCAAGCCCGCCAATACCGCGGCACCCGAACGCAACGAGACTTCTCGCTCGGCCGAATGGCCCCCAAACAATACCGCTACCTTGCCGAACTGTGTCATGCCTGCTCTCCCTGCTGCATGGCAGCAATCGATAGTTGTAATTCGCCCAGCTTACGGGCCAGTCCACCCACATTGCCGGCGCCTTGCGTCAGTACCAGATCACCCTCTTGCAGCACCTCGGCCAAGACCTGAGGCACCTCGTCTGGCGTGGCCACATAGATGGGTTCCATTTTTCCGCGACTGCGAATAGAGCGGCACAGGGCGCGGCTGTCGGCACCGGGAATGGGTGTTTCGCCGGCACTGTACACCTCGAGCAGGATCAGCACATCGGTTTTCGACAATACATCGACAAAATCTTCATACAGATCCCGGGTGCGACTATAGCGATGAGGCTGATAGATGGTGATCAGGCGTCGCTCTGGCCAGCCGGCCCGTACCGCATTTTGCGTGGCGCGCACTTCGCTGGGGTGGTGACCATAGTCATCCACCAGCTTGGCCAGCCCGCGTCCCGTCTCATACTCACCGTATTGCTGAAAACGCCGACCGACCCCTTCAAACTTCATCAGCGCCGCCAGAATGGCTTCATCGGCCACGCCATCTTCGCAGGCCACGGCTATGGCGGCGGCGGCATTCTGGGCATTGTGTCGCCCGGGCAAATTAAGCTGCACGCTCAGGCAGCTGCCATCGGGGCGACAAACATTGAACCTGCAGTGATCCCGCTGCTGACTGAAGTCTTCGATGCGATAATCCGCATCGTCCACAAAGCCATAGGTCACGCACTGACGGCTGACTCGCGGCATCAGCTCACGCACTACCTCATCGTCGAGACACAGCACGGCCAGGCCATAAAACGGCAGGTTGTGCAGAAAATCGATGAAGGTGCCTTCCAGCTTGCTGAAATCGCCGCCGTAGGTATCCATGTGATCCGCTTCAATATTGGTAACAATCGAGACCATAGGCTGCAGATGCAGGAAGGATGCATCACTCTCGTCCGCCTCGGCAATCAGATAGCGGCTGCTCCCCAGGCGTGCATTACAGCCGGCACTGTTGAGCAGCCCACCAATCACAAAGGTAGGATCACGGCCCGCTTCACCGTAAATACTGGCAATCAGGCTGGTGGTGGTGGTTTTACCGTGAGTGCCGGCCACCGCAACACCGTGGCGAAAACGCATCAGCTCTGCCAGCATTTCGGCGCGGCGCACCACCGGAATGCGCAGCTCACGAGCGGCAACCAGTTCGGGGTTGTCGGCCTTGATGGCGGTGGACACCACCACCACGCTGACGTCGGTTACCTGCTCTGGGGCATGCCCCAGATAAATAGTGGCGCCCATTGCCGCCAGCCGATCCGTTACTGGGCTGTAAGCAATGTCGGAACCCGAAATAACATAACCTTCGTTGGCCAATACTTCGGCAATACCGCCCATACCGGCGCCACCGATGCCGATAAAGTGAATGCGGCGAACCCGTCTCATCTCGGGTACCGTGTTTCTGAGTTTTGCCAGTTCAACCTTGGTCATGCCATTTCTCTCATTTATTTCGCCACCGCGCGCAGGCTCTCGGCCACGCGCTGTGCAGCATCGGTAATCGCCAGGGTTCGCGCCTGCTCGGCCATCGCCAGCAGTTGCGCCCGATTCTCGCTAAGATGTTGTAGTTGCTCGGCCAGTGTTTTGGCGCTGAGCGTAGACTGCGGCATCAACAGCGCCGCGCCCCGGTCGGACAAAGAGCGAGCATTCTTGGTTTGATGGTCATCTACCGCGTGGGGCAGCGGTACAAACAACGCGCCCACTCCGGCCGCAGCCACTTCGGATACCGTCAAGGCACCGGCCCGGCACACCACCAGATCTGCCGCACCATAGGCGGCGGCCATATCATCAATAAAATCACTGACCTCGGCCTGTATGCCCAGTTGCTGATAAGCCGACTGCACAGCCTCGGCATTGCCCTTGCCGGTTTGATGGCGCACCTGGATATTGCCCGCCAATGACACCGCCTCGGGCAGCAAGTCGTTTAATATTCGGGCGCCCAGGCTGCCGCCCACCACCAGTAACCGCAACGGCTGAGGGTCTATGCCAATACGCTCGGCCGGGGCTGGCAGCGCCAGCACTTCGGGACGCACCGGATTCCCCACCACCTCGGTGTTGGCCGCAGATGGAAAAGCGCCGGGAAAGGCCATCAGCACCCGTCTGGCAAGCCGCGCCAGCAACTTGTTGGTCATGCCTGCCGCCGCGTTTTGCTCGTGCAGCACCAGCGGAATTCCCGCCAGCCAGGCGGCCACCCCGCCAGGGCCGGCGGCAAAACCGCCCATACCCAGCACCACCTGGGGTTGCACCTGTTTGAGCACCCGGCGAGCCTGAAAAATGGCCTTCACTATTTGCAGCGGTGCCAGCAACTTGCGCTTCAGCCCATTACCACGCACCCCGGCAATGGCGATGGTGTGCAAGGGATAACCATGCTTGGGCACCAATTGTGCCTCCATACGCTCGGCAGTCCCCAACCAGTGAATATCCCAGCCTTCGGCACGCAGCCGGTCGGCCACCGCCAGCCCGGGAAACACATGGCCACCTGTCCCCCCCGCCATCACCAACAGGGTTTTGGCTTGTAATTTGTCTTGGGCCAGAATGTTGGTCTGGGCTTGCATCATATCGCCTCCCGCTGTCTGGCCTGCATATGGTCGCGACGCCATTCAAAATCGATGCGCAGTAAAATAGCCACCGCAGTACTGATCACCAGCAGACTAGAGCCGCCGTAACTGACCAGCGGCAGAGTCAGGCCTTTAGTCGGTAACATGCCGGAGGTGGCGCCTACGTTCACCACGGTCTGAAAGCTGAACCAGATGCCGATGCCCATCGCCAGATATCCCTCGTATTGACGGCCACCCAGCAGTACCTTTTGCCCGATGTGCAACGCCTTGAAGGCCAGCCAGGCCTGCAACAATAACACCAGCAAAACCCCGGTAAAGCCCAGCTCTTCACCGAGAATGGCGAATACGAAGTCGGTATGGGCTTCGGGCAAGTACTCCAGTTTCTGAATCGAATTGCCCAAGCCCTCACCAAACCAGCCACCCCGGCCAAAGGCCATCAGAGATTGGGTTAACTGATAACCACTGCCAAACGGGTCTTCCCAGGGATTAAGAAAAGAAGTCACTCGACGCATCCGGTAAGGCGAAGTAATAATCAAAAAACCCACCAGGCTCACGCCCAGAATAATGAGGCTGATAAACTGGCTGAGTCGGGCGCCGGCCAGAAACAGCATGCCGATAGTGGTCACAAACAGCACCACCACCGAGCCCAGATCCGGCTGCTTCAGCAATAGCACCGACATCAACCCCATCACCGCCAACGGCTTGAGAAAGCCTTTCCACTGGCCGCGTACTTCATCCTGACGCCGAACCAGGTAGCCGGCCAGAAAGGTGAACAGCGCCAGTTTGGCGACTTCTGCCGGCTGTACGTTCAGCAGGCCCAGCGGCAACCAGCGCTGGCTACCGTTGATTTCACGGCCAACGAACAGCACCAGGACCAGCATCAGTATCGCGATGATCAAAAATGTCGTATTAAACTTCTGCCAGCGCTCCATGGGTACCTGCAACACCAGGGTGCTGAGCCCCAGACAAATAAGCAGGAAGATGCCGTGACGTTTCACGAAATAGAAGGGATCGTTGTCGATATTGATGCCTTCGGCTATCGACGCCGACGACACCATCACCAGACCGATGGCCATCAGTGCCAGCGATAAAATGACCAGCTGCCGATCGTAAATCAGCCCTTGCGAGGGCCGTAGCAGCCAGCCGCTACCAAAGGTTGGCCACTTCATAATGCCTCCACCAGAGTAATGAAGTGCTCGCCCCGCTGTTGATACCTGGCATACATATCAAAGCTGGCGCAGGCCGGAGCCAGCAGCACACAGTCTCCGGCTTGTGCCTGACTGGCACACCAGGCCACGGCCTCATCCAGATTGCTCACCTCATGGGTGTTATCCGCCAATGCCAGCAACTGATGCCGATCCTGGCCAAAACACACCATGCCGGCAACCGGGCCCTGCAACAGCGGGATCAGGGGAGAAAAGTCCTGCTCTTTACCCTGGCCACCGGCAATCAGCCACAAGCGGCCGCTCACGACTTCACTCATGCCGGCAATGGCGGCCAGTGTGGCCCCCACATTGGTGGCCTTGGTGTCGTTAACCCAGAGCACACCCTGTTTTTCGGCCACCAACTGGCAACGATGGGCCAGCCCCGAAAAACGACGCAATACCGCCAGCTGTGCCGCCTGAGGGATCTTGACCCAATCGGCCAAGGCCATGGCCGCCAGGGCATTCAGTTGATTGTGAGTACCCAGTATTTTCAAGGCCGATACCGGCAGCACGGGCTCACCGAAGCGACTCAGCCACAGCTCCCCCTGATGCTGAACGCGGCCATAATCCGTGTGATCGAGACCAAAGCTGACTGTAGCATCAGATCTGGGCGGACGCGTCTGATCGTCTTCCCGGTTATACACCGCCAGGCCGGCCCGGTGATAAATCTCCAGTTTGGTATCGCGATAATGCGCAAGGGAGTCATAGCGATCCAGATGATCTTCACTGATGTTAAGCACGGTGGCCGCGGCGGCAGACAGGCTGCGGGTGGTTTCCAGCTGAAAACTGGACAACTCGAGCACCGCCAGTGCCAGCTCTGAAGACAGCAAATCCAGTGCAGGAGTGCCGATATTACCGCCCACCCCCACCTTGATACCCGCTTCGCTGGCCATCTCGCCGACCAGGGTGGTGACGGTACTCTTGCCGTTGGAGCCGGTAATGGCCACTATCGGTGCCTGGCATTCGCGCACGAACAGCTCGATATCACCGACAATCTCGACACCGGCGGCCTGTGCCTGCTGCAGTGCAGGCGTTGCCAGCGCCAGCCCGGGGCTGGCGATAATCAACTGGGCAGCCAGCATGGGAGCCAGCTTTAGCTCACCAAAGTGGCGCTCTATGTGCTCGGGCAACTGATCGGCACCCGGTGGACAGGTGCGGGTATCCATAACCACAGGGGTGATGCCCCGGGCCAGGCAATAATGCAGACAAGACAGTCCGGTCTGCCCTAAGCCAATAATCAGGATACGCTCGGGTAACATGCTTTATCTCACCTTCAGGGTAGCCAGGCCAATCAGCACCAGCATCAGAGTAATAATCCAGAAACGGACGATAACTCTCGGCTCGGGCCAGCCTTTGAGTTCGTAATGATGATGAATGGGTGCCATGCGAAAAATCCGCTGCCCTCGTAATTTGTACGAGCCCACCTGCAGGATCACCGACAGGGTTTCAATCACGAAGATGCCGCCCATGATCACCAGCAGAAACTCCTGACGCACCAGGACTGCAATCACCCCCAGTGTTGCACCCAATGCCAGCGAACCCACATCGCCCATGAACACCTGAGCCGGATAGGTGTTGAACCATAAAAAGCCCAGACCGGCGCCCACCATGGCGGTACAGAACACCGTCAGCTCACCCGCATGGGCGACATAGGGAATATGCAGATAGGCGGCAAAGTTGACGTTGCCGGTGGCCCAGGCCACCAACGCAAACCCGGCAGACACCATGACCACCGGCATAATGGCCAGCCCATCCAGGCCATCGGTCAGGTTGACTGCGTTGCTGGAGCCGACGATCACGAAGTAGCTGAGAATGATAAAAAACAGCCCCAGTTGCGGCATCACATCTTTAAAGAAAGGCACCACCAATTGGGTTTGTGCGGGATCCTGAGCCACCCAGTACGCAAACAGTGCCGCAGCCAGTGCGGCAGCCGACTGCCAGAAATACTTCCAGCGCGCTACCAGCCCATCGGTATTTTTACGCACCACCTTGCGATAGTCATCCACGAAACCGATGGCACCGAAGGCGCCGAGCACAAACAACACTATCCAGACATATGGATTATCCAACCGCGCCCATAGCAACACAGTCACAAAAATGGAGATCAGGATCATCAGGCCGCCCATGGTCGGCGTGCCTGACTTGCTAAGATGGGATTCGGGCCCGTCATTTCGCACTACCTGGCCAATTTGCAGCAGTTGCAAACGACGGATCAGCCGCGGCCCCAGCCACAGGCAGACAAACAGTCCGGTCAGAATGGAGATGACCGCCCGAAAGGTGAGGTAAGAAAATACGTTGAAAAAGCTGAAATAAGGGGTCAGCCACTCCGCCAGCCATACTAGCATTGTGCGTCCTCCTGAATCGCCCGGACCACATCTTCCATCCGAGCACTGCGTGCACCCTTAATCAAAACCACGACCTTATTGTGTTGGGCCAACGTCTCAAGCAGCGCCGGCTGTAATTGTTGTTTATCTGCAAAGTGCCGGCCATGGGCCGCCGTTGCAGTATGTTTGCTGTCCTGACCGACCGTCATCACGCAGTCGATGCCCAACTTGCGGGCATGTTCACCCACCTGAATGTGCATCGCCTTGCTGTATTCACCCAGCTCCGCCATGTCGCCAAACACGAAGATGCGAAAGCCCGGCAGACTGGCCAGGGTGTTCAATCCGGCCAATACCGAGGCCACACTGGCGTTATATGTATCATCCAGCACCGTCAGACCGGGTCGCGTCCATACCTGCAACCGGCCGGCAGACGACTCAAACTGACTCAGGCCGGCGGCAATATCGTCCAGACTGGCACCCAGTGCCTCGGTACCGGCGGCTGCAGCCAGGGCATTGGACACATTGTGCTTGCCCGGCACTGGCAGCTGTATCGCCACCTCACCTTGCGGCGTGAGCAGCCGAAACTGGGCGCAACCGAACTTGTCCAGCTGAATATCCCGCGCCTGATAATCTTTATGCTCACCGAAATACACCAGCTCATGCTGTTGCTTCCAGAGCGCACAGAAGGGGCTGTCACCATTGGCGATGGCCACACCACCATCCACCAGGCCGTCATAGATTTCGCCTTTCGCCTGGGCCACGCCTTCCAGAGAACCGAAGCCTTCAAGATGGGATGCTTCAACGTTGTTGATCAGCGCCACATGAGGTTGGGTCAACGAGCTGGTCCAGGCGATTTCACCCACATGGTTGGCACCCAGTTCAACCACGGCATATTCGGTCGCCGCGGTGAGTTCACACAAGGTGAGTGGCACACCGATTTCGTTATTCAGGTTGCCTTTGGTGGCCAGTACAGTGCCCTTTTGTCGCAAAATGGCAGCCGCCATTTCCTTTACCGTGGTCTTGCCACAGCTGCCGGTAATGGCCAGCACCCTGGCCGAGCAGGCTTCTCGTACCAGGCCGCCCAGCACACCCAACGCCAATCGGGTATCGGCGACCTTGATTTGAGGCAAATCCAGATCCAGCCAGTGTTCCACCAGCAGGGCTGTTGCCCCTTGCTGCTGGGCCGCGGCGGCAAAGTCATGACCGTCGAAACGCTCACCGCTCAGCGCCACAAACAGGCCGCCGTCCGCCAGGAGCTGGCGGCTATCGGTGGTCACGGCCATGATGCTGGCATCACAACCTCGCAGTTCGCCACCGGACGCCTGGGCCAGTCGCTCAAGAGTCAGGGGAATCATGCATCAGTCCCCAGCAAGCTGGCGGCGGTTTCCCGGTCGCTGTAATGTGTTTTTTCGGTACCCACTATCTGATAGTCCTCATGACCTTTACCGGCCACTAAAATAATATCTTGCGCATCGGCATGCTCGATGGCGTAAGCCAGTGCCTCGGCTCGTTGATGAATCACCAGGGCGCTGGCCGGTTCGCTCAAGCCCAGGCGCATATCGTCGATAATGGCCGCTGCCGACTCGGTACGCGGGTTGTCATCGGTCAGGATCACCACATCGGCGCCCTGCTCGGCCGCCGCCGCCATCAAGGGCCGCTTGCCCTTGTCTCTATCGCCGCCGCAGCCTGCCAGGCACCACAAGCGTCCCTTGCAGTGCTGGCGCAATGCCTGCAACACTTGCTCCAGCGCATCTGGGGTATGGGCATAATCCACTACCACCAAGGGCTGATTTGGCGCACTGAACGGCTCCATACGACCGGCGACACCCGCCAGCCGGGGGGCGGTGGCCAGCAGTTGCTCAAAAGACTCACCCAGCGCCAGCAAAGCCGCCATGGCCGCCAACAGATTGGACACATTGAAGCGGCCCATCAGGGGGGCGGATAATACACCATTCCCCCAGTCGGAGTTAATGGCCACTTTAAAGCCATCGTTATAAAAATGTACCGTTTCGGCGACCAGTTGACGGCCGGAAAAATCACTGACTCGTCCGTGCAAACCATAGGCAATGGCATCGGGATAGCGACTTAACCAGCGCCGGCCCAGCGGGTCGTCTGCGTTAATCACCCTGGCCTCTTGGCACAGCTCGAATAACTGGCGTTTGGTTTCGCCGTATTCGGCCATGGTGCCGTGGTAGTCCAGATGATCCCGACTCAGATTGGTGAACACCGCCACGTCAAAATCAAGCGCAGCGACCCGGTGTTGATGCAAGCCATGGGAAGAGACTTCCATGGCGATGCGCCTGGCACCCGCTGCCTGTTGCTGCGCAAGTTGCTGTTGCACCTCCAGCGCGGAACCCGTGGTATTAACCGCCTGTTGCAGCTGGCCATACAGCCCGTTGCCCAGGGTGCCCATCACCCCGGCCTGTCTGCCCAGCAGACAACTCCAGTTGGCAATCAACTGAGTGATGGTGCTTTTGCCGTTGGTGCCGGTGACTCCCACCAGCTGCATACTGGCGGACGCATCGCCATAAAAGACACCGGCGATTCGGGACAGCTGCTCGGAAAGCCGAAACACGCCCAGCAAACGATGATCCAGATGATCCAGCCCGGCCTGTTCAGGGCTGTCTACCTCAAACATGACCGCCGCCGCACCGGCCTGCAATGCGCTATCGATAAACTGACGACCGTCGGCACTGTGGCCTTTAATGGCAATAAACAAGGCGCCGGGCGTTACGGCCCGGCTGTCTAGTGTCATGGTATGAATGGCGGTGGCGGGAGCCGACAGCCCCAGGGGCACCGCTAAATCTCTAAGTGTGAGGGACAAGGTTTGCCTCCTGGCCTGCCAACTGGAACTGTTCTTCTGTCGCCCCGTCGGGACGAATATTCATAAGCTGCAAAGCACCGCTCATTACTTCGGCAAACACAGGTGCCGACACCTGACCGCCATAATATTGATCGCCCTGGGGTTCGTTCATCACCACCACCATGGCCAGGCGCGGATTACTGATGGGCGCGACTCCCGCAAACAAGCCCACATAATCATTGCCGTAACCACCGGCAATGGCCTTGCGTGAAGTACCGGTTTTTCCGCCTATCCGATAACCGGGAATGGCCGCATTACCAGCGGTGCCGCCCGGCCCGACCACGGCTTCCAGCATGTGCAGCACCGCATCCGCGTGCTGTCTGGGAACCACTTGTTCTCCCTGAGGCACTTTATCCCGTTTGATAATGGTCAGCGGATAGCGCACGCCACTGTTGGCTATCACCGCATAGGCCTGCGCCAGTTGCAGGGGGGTCACGGTCAGGCCATAACCAAACGACAGCGTCGCTTTTTCAATGTCGGACCAGCGGCGGCGTTGCGGCACCAGGCCGGTACTTTCGCCCACCAACCCCATGCCGGAGTCGATTCCCAGTCCAAAGCGGTACAGGGTATCAATCAGCTGTTCTGGTGTTTCCTGCAGTGCCATGCGCACCATGCCCATGTTGGAGGAACGCATCAGTATGGTTTGCACACTGATCGGCCCCAGGTTGCGGGTATCGGATACCCGTTTGCCACCCAGTCGCATCCAGCCGGGGCTGGTATCAACAATGGAGTCGGCTTGTACTATGCCATTTTCCAGGGCACTGACCACGATGAGCGGTTTTAACGTCGAGCCGGGCTCATAGGTATCGGTAACCGCCCGGTTACGGGCTCGAAAACTCTGATACTGGCTGCGGTTATTGGGGTTGAACGAGGGCGTGTTCACCATGGCCAGCACTTCACCGGTTTTCACATCCAGCATCACCAGTGAGGCGGAAGTGGCACGGTGAAATTCGCTTGCCCGTTTCAGTGAACGATAGGCCAGAGCCTGAATGCGCTGATCTATGGTCAACTGTATGTTGTTTGCCTGACGCGCTTCAGACACTATGCCCAAGTCTTCGATGATTCTACCGGTTCTGTCTTTGCGCACCCGACGCTCACCCGCCTGGGAGGTCAACCACTCGTTGAACCCCCGCTCTATGCCTTCGATACCGTTGCCATCTATGTTGGTCATGCCCACCATGTGGGCATTGATTTCACCGGTAGGATAGAAACGACGCTCTTCCGGGCGCAGATGAACGCCGGGCAGGCGCAGCTTGCGAATATATTCGGCAACGGCGGGCGTAACCTGACGTTGCAGATACACGAAACGCCGTTTGGGGTTGTCGACTCGTTGCACCAGCTTGTCGCGCTGTACGCCCAGCACGTCGGCCAGAGCCTGCCAGGCCTGTTCTTTTTCCAGGCTGTGCTCGGCATGTACCTGCTTGGGATCGGCCCATACCGCCTGCACCGGCACCGACACCGCCAGCTCTTCGCCATTGCGATCCATGATCATGCCACGGGTGGTGCTGGACACTGTGGTACGTAACGAACGCATGTCACCTTCCATGCGTAATCGATCCGGTGATACCACCTGGATCCAGGCAGCCCGGGCAAACAAGGCAAAAAATGCCAACAAGATCACGCCACACACGGTCAGAAAGCGCCAACCGGTCAGCATGGGTTCTTTTTTGGTCTGCCTGCGCCGTCTCATTGTTGTGTCACCAGTTTTTCCTTTGCGGGAGCGGGGCGCTGCATACCGAGTTTATCTCGTGCCAGCGCTTCTATCCGACTATGTTCCATCAGGGTGTTCTGCTCTAGCAGCAAGTGTCGCCACTCGATATCGAGTCGGTCCTGTTCAGCCATCAACTCGTTGTATTCGCT
Source organism: Oceanisphaera marina (assembly GCF_014643915.1). Classification (GTDB taxonomy): domain Bacteria; phylum Pseudomonadota; class Gammaproteobacteria; order Enterobacterales; family Aeromonadaceae; genus Oceanimonas; species Oceanimonas marina. The sequence goes on along the minus strand of NZ_BMKE01000004.1, from coordinate 77,977 downwards.
GGTTAACTGGCGCGTTCCCTGAGTTACCACTATCACCAGTAGAGCTGAACATATGGTGATCAACGTCAGCAAGAGATGCCATTTATGGCGCAATAAATCCTGGCCAATCTCTTTGGCAAGGTTGATACGCCCCGCTCTCACCTTGGAGTATCCAGCCGTTCAGCCACTCGCAATACCGAGCTGCGGGCCCGGGGATTGGCTTCCACTTCAGCCGCCGACGGCTTTTGTGCCTTGCCGATGCTTTTCAAGAAACGGCCACCGGACAGCTGATCTTCCGTCAATGGCAGACCCGGTGGCACTTCCGGACCTTTTTCCTGCTTGCGAATAAAACGCTTAACGATGCGATCTTCCAGGGAATGGAAGCTGATCACGGACAAGCGACCGCCGGTCGCCAGTACATCCAGCGAACCATCCAATGCCTGTTCAATTTCGTCCAGCTCGCCATTAACATGAATACGAATAGCCTGAAAGCTGCGGGTAGCCGCGTGTTTATGCTTATCTTTGCTGGGGCTCACCCGGGCTATCATCTGTGCCAGGGCGCGAGTGCGGGTGTAGGGTTCGGTGGCGCGATCAAATACAATGGCGCGGGCAATTTTACGGGCAAACTTTTCTTCGCCGTAATTTTTAAGCACCCAGGCAATCTCATCTTCATCGGCTTCAGCCAGCCAATCAGCAGCACTTTGGCCACTGGAAGTGTCCATGCGCATGTCGAGGGGGCCGTCTTTTTGAAAGCTGAAGCCGCGTTCGGCTTCATCCAGCTGCGGAGATGACACGCCCAGATCGAGCAGCACGCCATCCACTTTTCCGGTCAGCCCCTGCTCTTCCATCATGTCTGCCAGCCGGGAAAAGGGGCCATGCAGGATCTGAAAACGGGGATCGTCGATGTTGGCGGCTTCGGCAATAGCCTGAGGATCGCGGTCGATAGCCAGCAATCGGCCGTTAGGACCCAACTGCGACAAGATGTGACGAGAATGACCGCCGCGGCCGAAGGTGCCGTCAACATAAATGCCGTCTGGCTGAATGTTCAAGCCGTTCACTGCTTCATGGAGCAGTACCGTGATATGTGCCTGTTGTTGACTCATGTTATAACGCGAAATCCCGCAATCGTTCCGACAATTCCCAGTCTTCTCGAGGAAGCGCCTGCAAATCATCGCTAATTTGTTGTTGCCAGCGAGACTCATCCCATATTTCGAAGCGATTGAGTTGCCCCACCAGCATGATTTTTTTATCGAGCCCGGCATGTTGCCTGAGTGGACTCGATACCAGCACGCGCCCCTGAGCATCCAGCTCACACTCGGTAGCGTGCCCCAGCAACACTCGCTGCAAACGCCGCTCTTGCGGCTGTGTGCTTGAAAGTGCTCGCAACTTCTTTTCTATCAGCTCCCATTCATTGAGCGGATAGAGCAATAAACAGGGATCAAAGATATCTATGGTGCACACCAGAAGGCCTTCGCTTTCGTCACGAAATCGGTCTCGAAATCGAGTCGGTATTGCCAACCGGCCCTTGCTATCAAGGCTGATGGCGTGAGCACCACGCAGCATTATGAGTCCTTAACCTTTGGTTTGTTCCACAAAAAACCACTTTTTCCCACTTCGCTAGAGTGTATGTAGCGAGCCCTTGCTTTTCAAGCAGGCGAAGCAGAAAAGACCGATTTCCCCCATCAGCGAAAGGCTGAATAGAAAAGGCCATCGATTAAGAACACAAGCTGGCAGTTATGAATGCCACCTGTCGTCACGGACAAGGGGTTAACCCAACAAAAAAACGCAGCCGAAGCTGCGTTTTTTTGGAAAAGTGGGAGTTGGCCTGTAAGCCGGGTTCTGTATCGAGCAAGCTCGATTAGTAATCATTCCTCTAGGCCAGCAATCGCTCACTGGCTCCAGCAACCTACCCGCCTCCAGCGCGGGCCGCGCCTGTAGGAGGCCTATTTGGTCTTGCTCCGGGTGGAGTTTACCGTGCCACGAACTGTTGCCAGTCGCGCGGTGCGCTCTTACCGCACCCTTTCACCCTTACCTGTGCCCGAAGGCCATCGGCGGTTTACTCTCTGCTGCACTGGTCGTAAGCTCACGCTTCCCAGGCGTTACCTGGCACCCTGCCCTGTGGAGCCCGGACTTTCCTCCCCTCCGCCCGTATGCCCGAAGACACAACGACGAAGCAGCGATTACCCGGCCAACTCCGAGCCGGATTGTACACTAGCCCCGCTTTTATACCAATGTTGAATGCTTAATTTTTAAAGTTATAGCGTATGAACTTTCTTAAACTGACAGCCTACAGCTGATCGCTGACCGCTAATTTCTTAAAGCCCGTTCTCGAGCCCGTACTTGTAAAGGGCATTCTTTTTACCACCGTGAATTTCCGCGGTCAGGGCGGCGGCTTTCTTCAACGGCAGCTCACTGCACAGCAAGGTCAGGGTGCGCAAGACCTTGGCCGACAGTTCATCTTCGCTGGTCGGACGATAACCGGCCACCATCAGCACGATTTCACCACGGCTGCGGTTGGTATCGGCTTGCAGCCAAGACAGCATGTCAGCGGCGGGCAAGCTGTGAATGGTTTCAAAGGTTTTGGTCAGCTCCCGCGCCACCACGATCTGGCGATCGTCTCCCAGCACCTGGACCAGTGCGGCGACACTGTCCAGCAAGCGACGAGGCGACTCGTAAAACACCAGGGTACGCGGCTCATCTTTCAGATGGGTTATTTTATCCAGTCGGGCTTTTTCTTTTGCCGGTAAAAAACCTTCGAAGGCGAAGCGATCGGTGGGCAAACCTGCGCCAGACAAGGCCGTAATAGCGGCGCAGGGTCCCGGCACGGCAATCACCTGAATACCGGCATCACGACAGCTATTGACCAGGTGATAACCCGGGTCGCTTATCAAGGGGGTGCCCGCATCCGAGACCAGAGCTACACTTTGGCCATCCAGCAACCGCTTGACCAACTGCTCGGACTTATACTGCTCATTATGATCATGCAACGCCCAGGTTGAGGTATTAATTTGGTAATGAGATAGCAGTTTCGCCGTATGGCGGGTATCTTCACAGGCTATTAGATCAACCTGCTGTAATATATCCAGTGCTCGCTGACTGATATCATTCAGGTTGCCGATAGGGGTTGGCACAATATAAAGTGCAGCCGCTTGGCTCATAGGGACTCCTGTGTAAGTAATTGTTTCACCGTCATGGCCCTATTACACTTAGGACTAGAATGACACAGCTTGGGATTAAAGGGATTGGCAACACAACATCAACGCAATAGTGTAACACGGCTATTATGCACCCTGGTGCTTTCATCTATGCTGCTGGCTTGTGGCACCGGCTCCATGCAACAACGCCTGCCCGAGAAGGCGCCCGGCATGTTCACCACCACAGAGTGGTCTGGCGAACAATATTTGCAACAGGCCAAAACCGCCAAGCAAGCCGATGCCTTTACCTGGCAGGTGCTCGCCATACGCGCCTGGCTGCAACAAGATAACGTGACGGCGGCCAAAAACCAGCTGGCGCAGTTACAGAAGAATGCCGTGCCGGCACAAGCGCCGATACTCAGTTTACTGGAAGCTCAGGTGGCGCTAACCACCAAACAGCTACCATTGGCCGAGCAGCTGCTGACGGGCATCGACAAGCGCGTCCTGACTCCTGATGCCAGCAGTTATTATCTGTTGTTGCAGGCCAACCGGCTCGAACAGCAAAACCAGCCCATAGCTGCCGCCAACATGCTGATTGAACGGCATCCGCTGCTGAGCGGTCCGGAACAACAAGCGAATCTGGAACGCATTCACAGCCTCTTGGCCGCAGAGTCATCCTTAAGCTTGCGCCAGGCGCTGAACGCCAACAACAGCGAGCAGGTCGACGGCTGGCTGCGATTGATGGCAATCTTGAACGCCACCGGTACCGAGCCTGCGCAACGTAACTGGCAACTGCACTCCTGGTATAAAAGCTATCCGGATCACCCCGCCAGCCAATACCTTCCCGCAGGCGTTGATGATGAGGCCAAGCTCGAACTTGACGCTTACCAGCCTAGCCACATTGCCGTATTACTGCCGCTCAGCGGCAAGCTGGCAACCCAGGCCGATGCCATTCGCAATGGCATTTCCAGTGCCCATCAAGGCCAGTCATCCCGGCTCAGCTTCTTTGATACCAATGGCACCGACATGAGCAGCCTTTATCAACAGATTCAACAAACAGGTGCCGACTTTATTCTTGGTCCGCTGCTGAAGGAAAATATCGAGTCACTGGCCAGCCTGGATCCGGCGATTCCGCAACTGGCCCTGAATATGCCCGCCCAGTTCGTCGACTTGCCGCATCGCTATTACTTCTCGCTGTCTCCAGAAGCGGAAGCCGCAGAAGCCGCCCTGTATATGTGGGAACAGGGCCATCGACAGCCGCTGGTATTCGCTCCCGATAACGAACTGGGACGCCGTGCTGCCGCCGAGTTCAACACCCGCTGGCAGCAACAAAGCGGACAGGCGGCGCGCCTTGCCTATTTCAGCAGCAAGCAATCCATAGAAGCAGATGTGCGTCGCGCGCTCAGGAGCCAACCAGCTAAGGCAGCAGCAGGCGTCATTCAGCCGATAGAGAGTGCAGGCGTGGCACCGGCTGCCGGCCCCATCGACTCGGTATTCATGGCATCCAACGCCACCGAAACCCGCTTTATTTTGCCTTACTTTGATTTTGTAAGAGACAGCCGCAGCAAACGACTGCCTACTTATGTAACCTCGCGTAGCTATATTCCCGGCGGCGAAGCTCCCATGAGCGAACTGAATGAACTGCAGCTGGCAGATATGCCCTGGTTATTTGGCAGTGCTCCGCAGCTCATGGGCGAAGTCGAGCGGCTCTGGCCCGCCAGCAATGCCACCTGGTTACGGTTATTTGCCTTGGGTTATGATGCACAGGCACTGATACCGCAATTGACGGATTTGCGCATGGGCTCCGCCGCCGTCCCCGGACTGACCGGAGAGCTCAGCATCAGCGATCAAGGCGTGGTGCAGCGGCGACTGCAATGGATGGAGTACAAGGATGGCGACTGGCAGCAACACCTCGAACAACCGCAAAACCTCGACGCAGAGCAGCAAGCTCTCGACCAGCCGCAGTAGAGGCGACCAGTTTGAACGACGCGCCGAGCAGTTTTTGCTTGGCCAGGGGCTGGAGCTGCAAGTGCGCAACTATCTGTGCAAGCTCGGAGAAATTGATCTGATCATGCGGGCCGGTCACACTCTGGTTTTTGTGGAAGTACGCTATCGCAAAAACAGTCATTTTGGGGGGGCAGCCGCTTCCGTCACGCCCGCCAAGCAGCAAAAGCTGCGCCGGGCCGCTTACAGTTATTTACAATCGAGGGGGCTGAATGAATCACAACAGCCTTGCCGATTCGATTTGGTGGCCTGTGAAGGCAGCGATATTCACTGGATACCTAATGCCTTTTGAGGAAAGCTAATGCAGGAAGAAATAAAAGCCAGTTTTACGGAGAGCATCCAAACCAAAATTGCCGCCGCCGAGGCACTGCCCGACGATATTCTGGCCGCAGCGCAAATGATGGTGATGTGCCTGCTTAACGGCAACAAGTTACTGGTGTGTGGTAATGGGGGTTCCAATGCCCTTGGACAGCTGTTCGTCAGCGAGCTGATTAACCGTTACGAAACCGAGCGCCCTGCCCTGCCAGCTATTTGCCTGACGCTGGACACCAGCAGCATCAGCGCCATTGCCGTCGATCAGCACTTTGATGAAGCCTATTCCCGCCAGATCCGCGCTCTTGGCCAGGAAGGCGATGTACTGGTGGTCATTTCTACCAGCGGCAACAGCCGCAACCTCATCAAGGCAGCAGAAGCAGCATTAAGCCGGGACATGACCATAGTGGCACTCAGTGGCGGCGATGGCGGTGAACTGGCCGGATTGCTGGGTCCCAACGACGTGGAAATCCGTGTGCCTGCCCTGCGAGCACCGCGTATTCATGAGGTTAATCTGCTCACCCTGCATTGCTTATGTGATCTCATCGATCGTACCTTGTTCCCCCAAGAGGAAGACGAAGAATGAAACCAAGATACCTCCTTGTTCTGGTACCTTTATTACTGCTGCAGGCCTGTGCCGGCGTCATGCTGGCCGGCGCCGGAACCGGCATTGGCTCGGTAACCGATCGCAGAACCGTAGGCACCCAGCTAAGCGATCAAACCATCGACCTGCGTGCCACCCATCGCCTGGGCAACGCCAAGCCATTGTGGGATGACAGCCGCCTGGTGGTGATCACCACCAATGGCAAAAGCCTGTTGCTGGGTCAGGCTCCCACCGAAGCCTATCGCCAGCAGGCAGAAGATATAGTCAAAGGCGTCCCCGGTGTCACCGAGGTCTTTAATGAAGTTCGTCAGAGCCAGCCGCTGGATGTCACGGCGCGCAGCCAGGACACCTGGATCACGTCCAAGGTGAAAAGCACCTTGCTGGCAGAAAAAAATCTCGATGGCACAAAAATAAAAGTGGTCACGGAAAACCGCGAAGTATTTTTAATTGGTCTGGTGACCCAGAAAGAAGCCGATATTTCGGTACAGCTCGCCCGCAACATCAATGGCGTACAACGCGTCATTACCGTGTTTGAGTTTGTACAGGCCGCCCCGTAGACCCATACCACAGGGAGCTCGGTCTCCCTGTGGTACTCCAAAGCCAGATTCTTCTCCCTATCTGTATCAATCGCTCCCCTCGAACCTTTAAATTGTTGATATAGCCAAAAAACCTCTCCATTATTGACACTCGACTGCATGTGACCGTTACCGTTCGCTACGACACGTATTAACTATTGTCGACCTCATGCTTTATCGTCGAATAACCGGCCTTCAGCTTAACGGATCAAACTGAAGCCTGCTCTTACCGTGAAAACAGCGCTGCATCTGCCTGACATCAAATATGCAGGTGGCAACGCCTGAACCGGATATACAGGAAAATACAGGGAGTTTTCTTTATGACATCTCAGACACCGCTCACCGGTACGGAACGCACTATCAGCAAGCATGGTGTTCTGATTTCCAGCACCGACCTTAAAGGCAAGGTCACCTATTGTAATGACCAGCTTTATGAATTTTCTGGCTATGCTGAAGCAGATATTATCGGCCAGTTGCAAATGCACCTGGGAGCCGGAGGCGTACCTCCCTCTATTTTTTCTGATATTTATGACTCACTGCAGGCAGGCAAAGCCTATGTCGCCATTCTTAAAAACCGCTGTCGCAATGGCGACCACTATTGGGCCGATGTGTACTTTACTCCCAAGTATAATGACGGCAGGCTGGCCGGTATCGACTCTATTCGCAGACAACCCAGCCCGGAGTGCGTGGCACGGGCAAAAAAAATCTACCCACAACTGATTGCCAACAAAGATGCCAAGTCCAAAGGGCGCAACATATGGGCCAGACTCGGGCTGCATCACAAACTCAACAGCATGATGACCCTGCTGCTCGGAAGCGTGTTTACCGGGCTGGCAGTACTGATGCCCGAACAGCTACCGACTCTCGGCATCGGTTTTGGCATATCCTTGATCGGGGCCTGGCTCGGCGTCGGCTATTACACCACCGGGCTGCGCCAACTGGAGCATAGCTCACGCGACATCATTGATAACCCACTGGCGACCCTGATTTACACCGGTCGACAAGATGAAATTGGCCAGCTGCAGCTCACCATTCAGGTATTGCAGGCAAAACTGAAAACCGCACTGGGCCGAGTAGGCGATGCCGCCAATGAGTTGCTGAACCAGGCCAGCAATGCCGAACAGTCCAGTAGTAATACCCAGGCTGAAATCAGCCGCCAGGAAGCAGACATTGACCAGATTGCCGTCGCACTGGACGAGATGACCTCAACCGTGGCCGAAATTGCCCGTAACACTACGGATGCCTCGGGTAGCGCCAGTGAAGCCAATCAGGTCGCCAGCTCGGGGCGCAATAATGTGCAAAGTACCAGCGAGCAGATTGCGAACCTGGCCAACAAGGTGCAAGAGACCACACAGATCATCAAGTCTCTGGAAAAAGACAGCAACGAGATCAGTGCGGTGCTGACCGTTATTCGCAACATTGCCGAACAGACCAACCTGCTGGCGTTGAATGCCGCCATTGAAGCAGCGCGCGCCGGAGAGCAGGGACGAGGCTTTGCCGTGGTGGCCGATGAGGTACGCAGCCTGGCCGGTCGTACTCAAGGCTCCATTGGCGATATAGAGCAAACCATAGAACGCCTGCAAAATACCACTCGCCTGGCTGTGGAAGCCATGGCCGAAAGTGCCACTCTGGCATCAAACGGCGTAGAGCAGACCCAAACCTCGGAAGTATCGCTGAATGAAATCACCCAGCAAATCAGCACCATCAACGATTTGAACATGATGATAGCCAGCGCCGCAGAACAGCAGTCCTGTGTATCCAACGAAATCACCGAGAAGGTACACAAAATCAGTCAATCCGCCGCCAGCACTTCGGGCCACGCGCACAACAGCATGCAGACCAGTTACAAGGTGACAGAGCTGACGCAGCAGCTGAAAGGAATCATCGATAGTTTCAGTGCTCAAAAGGCCGATACATAAAATATCAGTGGGTGGCTACAACACACCGCCCTTCTCTTTTCACGCTTTGGCAGCCTAGCCTGTTCTGCGTTAACAGAATTGGCTTTATTGCGGTCTCAAGCCCATCTTCTCGTCCATAAAAAAAACGCAGCCTGTTGGCTGCGTTTTTTTTATTTAACCACCCGTAGATTGGGTCTGCCTTTTTTAGGAGCAGGAGGATCATCTTCCGGGTCGGTATCGGCTATCGGAGCATCAGCTGCTGCCGGCTCGTCGATACTGGCCAGCCATTCCTCATAAGCAGGCTCTGGCGGGAAAAAGGTGCCAGCACCGTTTTCACGGGCCTGAACCGACACTACAGCCGCCATGGGTATATAAACCTGAAATGGTGAACCACCAAAACGCGCACTGAAGCTGACAGCGTCGTTATCCATTTGCAGACCGACGACCGCTTGCGGTGCGATATTCAGCACTATCTGGCCATCTTTTACATACTGTTGCGGTACCGAAGTATGAGGCAGCTCGGCATTCACCAGCAAATGCGGTGTCAGCTCGTTGTCCAGCAGCCACTCATAAAAGGCACGCAATAAATAAGGACGGCTCGGTGTCAGATTATCCATAATTAAATCTTGCCGCCGATATCGCGCTCGGCTTCCGTCATGGACGCCTGATAAGACTCACGTTCAAACAGACGGATCATGTAGCCTTTAAGCTCTTTGGCACCACGGCCAGACAGCTCGATACCCAAAGACGGCAACCGCCACAGCAAGGGAGCCATGTAGCAATCCACCAGGCTGAATTCTTCGCTCATGAAGTAAGGATATTCAACAAACACAGGTGCAATTGCCAGCAGAGCTTCGCGCAATTCCTTGCGTGCTTCATCCGCTTTCTCGTTACGTTGAATACGCTTGACCAGAGAGTACCAGTCCTGCTCGATGCGATGCATCATCAGGCGGCTTTTGCCACGGGCAACCGGATACACCGGCATCAGTGGCGGATGAGGAAAACGCTCATCCAGATATTCCATGATGATGTCTGACTCATAAAGCACCAGCTCTCGGTCGACCAAGGTCGGCAGAGTGCCGTAAGCATTCAGTTCCAGCAGATCTTCGGGTAGCGCATCCAGCTCTACCTGACTGATCTCGACACTAACCCCTTTTTCCGCCAGTACAATACGTACCTGGTGGCTATAAATATCATCGGCGCCCGAAAACAGCGTCATGATAGAGCGCTTATTAGCCGCAACTGCCATTGAATCCTCCGCAAATCACAAATAGGAACGGCAATGGAAGCATTCTGCCCCATTGCCGCCCCAAACCTAGCTTAGACGATGTCTAATCAGTGTACGTCACGCCAGTATTCTTTCTTCAGCATATAGGCAAAGATAAAGAAGATAACCAGGAAACCCAGTACCCAGTAGCCCATGCGATGACGTTCCAGTTTGACCGGGTCACCGGAGTAAACCAGGAAGTTGACAATATCCAGTACGGCATTGTCATACTCTTCGGTCGTCAGCTCACCATTGCCACTGGCTTCAACACCCACAGGGGTGGTCACTTCTTTGCCATCAACCGTATGCGTTACCGTCTTAAGCGTAGCACTACCCTGCAGCGGCTCCAGCACGTGAGGCATACCCACGGACGGGAAGACCAGGTTGTTCACGCCAAAGGGACGGCTGTCATCCTTGTAGAAAGAACGCAGGTAGGTATACAACCAGTCGGCACCACGCACTCGAGCGACCAGAGTCAGATCCGGTGGCGGCGCGCCAAACCAGCTGGCCGCGTCCTTTTCAGGAATCGAGTTTTCCATCAACTCACCGACAGCAACGCCGGTAAAGTTGAGGTTGGCCTGCATGATGTCTTCAGGAATCCCCAGATCTTCGGCTACTCGGTTGTAACGCTGATACTGGGTGCTGTGACAACCGGCACAATAGTTCATGAATAACTTGGCACCGTTTTGCAGTGATGCCTGATCACTCAGATCGTAGTTGGCCTGATCCAGCTTGACACCCGCGCCAGAGGCAAAGGCGAACGCCGGCAAAAAGGCGAATACAGCAATGATTAACTTCTTCATTTAAATGTAACCCTCTCTGGCAGCGGCTGAGTCTTTTCGTTCTTGCTGTAGAAGAACAACAATACGAAGAAGGCAAAGTAGCCAAATGAACATATCTGCGCCAACAAGGTCAGGGCCGGGGTAGAAGGCAAGGTTCCCAGCACACCCAGGATGATGAAGCAGATCACGAACTGAGCAATGTTCAACAGGTGCAGCTTGCTGCGGTAGCGGAATGAACGCACCTTGCAGCGATCCAGCCAGGGCAGTACGAACAGTACGGCAATGGACAGTCCCATCAGAATAACACCGGTCAGCTTGTCGGGTACGGCACGCAAAATGGCATAGAAAGGCGTGAAGTACCAAACGGGGGCAATATGCTCAGGCGTCTTCAGGCCATTGGCCGCTTCAAAGTTAGGCGCTTCCAGGAAGTAACCACCCCCTTCAGGCATAAAGAAGATAAAGAACGCAAAAATGAACAAGAAGCCAGCCACGCCCACTACGTCTTTTACCGTGTAGTAAGGATGGAACGGAATCGCGTCTTTCGGCCAGCCGTTTTCGTCTTTGACTTTCTTGATGTCGATGCCGTCCGGGTTGTTGGAACCCACTTCGTGCAAGGCAACAATGTGCAAGAACACCAAAATGACCAATACCAGAGGCAGTGCAATCACGTGCAAGGCGAAGAAACGGTTCAGGGTGGCACCGGAAATAACGTAGTCACCACGAATCCACAAGGTCAGATCATCGCCGATGACCGGAATGGCCCCGAACAGCGAAATGATGACCTGTGCGCCCCAGTAGGACATCTGGCCCCAGGGCAGCAGATAACCCATGAAGGCTTCGGCCATCAGCACCAGGAAGATCATCATGCCAAACAGCCACAGCAACTCCCGAGGCTTCTGGTAAGAGCCATAAATCAGGCCGCGGAACATGTGCAGATACACGACGACGAAGAAGGCAGAAGCACCGGTGCTGTGCATGTAGCGCAGTAACCAGCCGAATTCCACATCCCGCATTATGTATTCAACAGAAGCAAACGCCCCGTCACCCGACGGATTGTAGTTCATGGTCAGCCAGACACCGGTCAGGATCTGGTTAACCAGTACCAACATGGCCAACGAGCCAAAGAAGTACCAAAAGTTAAAGTTTTTTGGCGCCGGATATTCACCTACATGCTTGTTGTAGGTTGCCGTCATCGGAATCCGTTCGTCAATCCAGGATACGAGTTTACCCAGCATGCTTAGGCTCCTTCCTTGTCGGCACCAACCAGAATGGAGGTATCGTTGACATAATAATAAGGGGGGATCACCAGGTTCAGTGGAGCGGGAACGCCTTGGAAGACGCGACCGGCCATGTCGAACTTGGAGCCGTGACAAGGGCAGAAGAAACCAGAGGTGATTCCCTGAACCTGCTCACCAAACGAATCTGGCAAGTAAGTAGGAGAACATCCCAAATGGGTACACAGCCCCACAGCAACAAACAACTCGGGTTTGATCGAGCGATATGCGTTTTGAGCATACTCCGGTTGTTGTGGTTCTGCGGAATCTGGATCCCGTAGTTTGTTATCGTGTTTGGCCAGGTCATCCAGGGTAGCCTGGTTACGACGAACTATCCAAACTGGCTTGCCCCGCCACTCTACCCGGAGTAACTGGCCCGGTTCTATTTTGCTGACATCCACTTCCACTGGTGCCCCGGCCGCCTTTGCTTTGGCGCTGGGATTCCAGGAGGAAATAAAAGGTACAGCGACAAATGCAGCTCCGACCCCACCCACAGCTGTGGTTGACCAGGTCAGAAATCTGCGGCGACCGGTATCAACTGGCGCATTGCTCATCCAAAAACTCTCCCATTTGGTCTCCGCGCGTTTATTGTTCGTTCCATGCTTCGAGACGGCTTGTGACAACTGCGGCGGATTTTATGGTTTCAATTGCCACAAAAACCCCGAAATTCTAAAGAAAAGCGAGGTCTTTTACAAGTTCGGGTGAAGTGTCAATAAATTATTCTTTTGCGTTATAGTTTGTTTTAAAACAAAGTTTTACTCAGAAGAACAATCTATTTCTTCACGTATAAAAAAAGCCCGGGTAACCCCGGGCTTTTGATATAAACGTCTTCCCAATTAACGCTTGGAGAACTGAGGACGCTTACGTGCTTTATGCAGACCAACTTTCTTACGTTCAACGCGACGTGCATCACGAGTAACGAAGCCAGCCTTACGCAGTGAACCGCGCAGGGTCTCGTCGTATTGCATCAGGGCACGAGTAATGCCGTGACGAATAGCGCCAGCCTGACCAGAAATGCCACCACCGGCAACGGTGATGTACAGATCAAATTTATCGGTCATTTCAACCAGTTCTAAAGGCTGACGAACCACCATGCGGGCGGTTTCGCGGCCAAAGTACTGATCCAATGAACGCTTGTTGATAACGATATTGCCGCTGCCCTGCTTCACGAATACTCGTGCAGTAGAGCTTTTACGACGACCGGTACCGTAGTATTGAGTTTCTGCCATTTGCCTAATCCCGCCTTAGATGTCCAGTACTTGAGGTTGTTGCGCAGCGTGGTTGTGCTGAGCACCCGCGAAGACTTTCATCTTACGGAACATAGCACGACCCAGTGGGCCACGAGGCAGCATGCCGCGAACGGCAGACTCAATGACCATCTCTGGCTTGCGAGCAAGCAGCTTTTCAAAGCTGATTGACTTCAGGCCACCCGGAAAACCGGAGTGAGAATAGTAGATTTTGCCTTCGGCTTTATTACCGGTAACCTGAATTTTCTCAGCATTAACAACAACGATGTAATCGCCACAGTCAACGTGCGGAGTATATTCCGGCTTATGCTTACCACGCAGGCGTGAAGCAATTTCAGTAGCCAAACGACCCAGAGTTTTGCCCTCTGCATCAACAACATACCAGTCACGCTTTACGGTTTCTGGCTTAGCAACAAAAGTTTTCATGGATAAACCCAAATTACTTAAAATGAATCATACACTTGCGCACATGCGCAAAACACGAGCAAACATGTACCCCTTCGAGTACGAGTCTGTTTACAGTGATGCCGTCCGTTAGACAGCTGTGTAACGTGGGCCGGGCGATTATAGGTAAAGTTGCCTTAAAAATCACCTGCTAATTTTAATGCCCATCAAAAATAGCAGATTCGCCCACCCCTTCCCGGCATCATGCCCAGATACCGGGGCGGGTATTGTGACTAAGGAAGGTGCTCTCTGGCAAGATATTCGTGGGATTGCATTTCGGTCAGTCGTGATAAGCAGCGTTTAAACTCGAATTCAAGCCGCCCCTGGCCGTAAAGCTGGCCCATGGGAACGGCGGCCGAGATGATTAAATTCACATGCCGCTCATAAAATTCATCCACCATGGCAATAAAACGGCGGGCGGCGTCGTCACAGTCCTGTCCCATGGTTTGCACATTGGCCAACAGCACGGTGTGATAACGCTGAGCCAGCTCTATATAGTCATGTTGGGATCGCGCGGTGCAACACAGTTGCTGAAAGTCGATATACAAGACTCCCTCGCCGGACGCCAGCGTCGGCAGAGATCTGTGATTGACTTCAATTTCTCGCTCCCATTCTCCGGAGCCCGAGCTCAGACGAGAGAAATAATTGTCCAGATTAAGACGCGCCTGGGCATCCAGCGGGGAGTGATAAATTTCGGCCTGCGTCAGGGTTCGCAGCCGATGATCGACTCCCGAGTCTACATTAACCACCTCGCAGTGCTGCTTGATAAGTTCAATGGCCGGTAAAAAACGCGCTCGCTGCAGGCCATTGCGATACAACTCATCGGGCGGTATGTTCGAGGTGGCGACCAGAATCACGCCACGTTCAAACAGATAGTCAAACAGGGTGCCCAGTATCATGGCATCGGTAATATCCGAGACAAAAAACTCATCAAAGCAGATAATTTTTGTCTGACTTGCCAGGCGCTCGGCCACCTGTTTCAGCGGGTCGACCTGGCCCTTGAGGCTTTGCAGCTCATCATGTACCCGCAACATAAAGCGATGAAAATGAATTCTCAGCTTATTATCAAAGGGCAGACACCGATAGAAGGTGTCCATTAGATAGGTTTTACCCCGGCCGACGCCCCCCCAGAAATACAGTCCCTGTATTGAATGCTCGGGCTGAGAAACATGGCCGGTCAGCCGTTGCCAAAAGCTGGGTTTGGGCGCCGCCGGTGGCTGAGCGAGCAATTCGTCAAACAGCCGCTGCAAATGAGCCACCGCATTGGCCTGAGCGCTGTCATGCACAAAGTCGTCACGGCTCAAATCGGCTTGGTATTGTTTACTTGGAGTCATAGCGGCCACATAACGCACTTGCGAGGCAGAAGAATACTGGCCAGTGTAAGGCCAGAACTCGGGCCGGGGCAAGCCTGATAAAAACCAGGACTTGATCTCGAGAGCAATATCACTAATTTATTAAACTCGGAATATCAGCCATAAATAATACAGGCTCTATCGGAACTCTTACAGACCAAGCAGGGTCAGAATAAACAGTTTTCTTGACGCATTTATCGAATTAGGAGCATCTGCATGAAATCACGACTTCCTCTAGTGTCCGCGCTGGCATTGAGTTTGAGTATGGCGTTAATACCCCAGGCGCAGGCAGCCCTGCCCTTTGGCGCCGGCAGCGATATACGCAGTCTGGCTCCGGTATTGGAAAAGGTGACGCCCGCCGTCGTCAATATTTCCGTTTCGGGCAGCAAAGTCAGCCGTCAGGCACTGCCCGAGCCGTTTCGTTTCTTCTTTGGTCCCAATATTCCCGGTGAACAGGTTCAGGAAAGACCCTTTCAGGCACTGGGCTCCGGCGTCATCATCGACGCCAAAAAGGGCTATGTGATCACCAATAATCACGTTATTTCCGATGCCGACAAGATTCTTATCACCCTGATAGATGGTCAGGAATACGAAGCAGAGCTGATTGGCAGCGATAAACAAAGTGACATCGCCCTGCTGAAAGTGGATGCCAAGGATCTGGTTGAAATCGAATATGCAGACTCGGATCAGCTGCGCGTGGGTGATTTTGCCATTGCCATCGGCAATCCTTTTGGCTTGGGGCAAACCGTGACCTCGGGAATTATCAGCGCCCTGGGTCGTTCGGGCCTTAACGTGGAAAACCTGGAAAACTTCATTCAAACCGATGCGGCCATCAACTCGGGTAACTCAGGCGGTGCCCTGCTCGACCTGGACGGCAAGCTGGTCGGCATCAACACGGCCATTCTCGGCCCGGGCGGCGGTAACATCGGCATTGGCTTTGCCATTCCTGCCAATATGGTGAAAAACCTGGCCGAGCAGATTGTGGAATTTGGTGAAGTGCGCCGCGGTGTACTGGGCGTGATGGGCGGAGAGCTGACCTCTGAGCTGGCCCGCACCTTTGGCTATCGCAGTCAGCATGGGGCTTTCGTCAGCCAGGTGATGGAGAATTCCTCCGCCGACAAGGCCGGCCTTAAAGCCGGTGATATCATCATCAGCCTGGACGGCAAGCCGGTACGCTCCTTTGGTGAGCTGCGTGCCAAGGTGGCCACCATGGGCGCCGATAAAAAAGTGACCCTGGGGCTGTTTCGCGATGGCAAAAAAGAACAGGTTGACGTCACCCTGGCCCGAGCCGAGGACGACAATATAGAGGCCGATACCTTGAATGAAGCGCTGCAAGGCGCCACTCTGGCCAAAACCGGCAGTGAAGATGGCATCAAGGGCGTCAAGATAACCGAAGTCGCTCCACGTTCACCAGCCGCCCGCTCCGGGCTGGAGCAAGGCGATGTCATCATAGGCGTCAACCGCAAGCGGGTAAAAGACTTGAGTGATTTGCGCAAGATCATCGAGAGCAAGCCAGACGTGATAGCGCTGAACATTCAGCGTGGTAATTCGTCCATTTATTTGGTGCTGCGATAAAATAACGCCAAATGTTAAACTGACAGCTAACAAAAGCAGCGCCTGGCGCTGCTTTTTTATCGCTTGCCGTTCCTTTACAGCTTGCAGATGCAAATTTCACTTGCCTTTTTCAGCCAGGCAATCTCACTCGCAACTGTTGTCTTTATGTTATGCTGTTGCTCTTTCGTCATCAGCCAAGCCTTATATGCGCCTAGCCTCATCTCTCAAATTTTTTCTTCAGGCCGCAGCCCTCGGTATTCTGATGGCCATGCTGCTGCTGCTGCTGTTTCCACAGCTTAAAACACAACCATTCGAACACTGGTGGCGTAACCAGCAAGTCGGTGTATCCAGCTTTTCCTACGCGGCCAGCAGAGCCGGCCCGGCGGTAGTCAATATCTACACCCGCAGCTTTCAGCGTGGCGAGGCATCAGCCCAACTGAGTGCCACCAGCCTGGGCTCTGGGGTGATTATGTCGGATCAGGGTTATGTACTGACCAACTATCATGTGATTGCCGATGCGGATCAGGTGATCGTGGCCTTGCAGGATGGCCGAATACTCAATGGTGAAGTCACGGGGTTTGATGTACCCACCGACCTGGCGGTGTTGAAAATAAATGCCGCCAAACTGCCTGTCATTCCCCAAGACGACGAATTGAACCCTCAGGTAGGTGACATAGTGCTGGCCATTGGTAACCCCTATAACGTAGGCCAGACCATTACCCAGGGTATTATCAGCGCCACCGGTCGTACCGGCCTGTCCAGCATGGGGCCCGACAGCAATGGCCGCCAGGACTTGTTACAGACCGATGCCGCCATTAATGCAGGTAATTCTGGAGGAGCGTTAATCAATGTCTACGGTGAAATCGTGGGCATCAATACTGCTTCCTTTCAAAGCCTCGCGCATCAGGAAAGCTACGGCATCAACTTCGCCATTCCCTACGCACTGGCACATCGCATCATGCTGGAATTAATTAGCAATGGCCGGGTGATCCGCGGCTATCTGGGCGTCAGTGGCGCCGATATTCCCCCCATGATGGCGCAATTGCTAAAGATGGGAGATCAAACCGGTTTATACGTAGAAGGCCTCAACGAGCAAGGCCCGGCGGCCAAGGCGGGCATTCAAGTGGAAGATGTATTACTGAAAATAGACGGCCAGCCGGTACGTAACACCCGTCATGCCATGGACAAGATTGCCGAAACCCGCCCCGGCACCACCATAGACGTCACTGTGTTGCGCGATGGCAAGCTGTTAACCCTGCCGATAGTCATAGCAGAAGACAGACGCTTCCAACGGCTGCGGTAATGAAAGGGATTGGGGATTGGGGATTGGGGATTGGGATTAGGGAGTCGGGATTACTGACGGGATGACCCGAAGGCCGGGAGCCAGGACCAGTTCAGTCCCCGCTCCCCAGTCCCTAATCCCTAATCCCGGGGGTTTAGCCTTTGATGCGTTCTATCTTGCCACCCAGCGCCGAGAGCTTGTCTTCGATAAACTCGTAGCCACGGTCAATGTGGTAAATGCGATCCACTATGGTGGTGCCTTCGGCCACAAAACCGGCCAGTACCAGGCTGGCTGACGCACGCAGATCGGTGGCCATCACGGTGGCACCGGTCAGCTGTTCGGTGTCGCCACAAATGGCCATATTACCATTCAGCTCTATGCTGGCACCCATGCGGTTAAGCTCGGGAACATGCATGAAACGATTTTCAAAAATCGTTTCGGTCACCCGGCCCACCCCCTTGGCCACCGCATTCAGCACGGTAAACTGCGCCTGCATGTCGGTAGGAAACGCCGGGTAAGGCGCGGTCTTGATATCCACCGGCTTGAGGACACGGCCGGTCATGTCGAGGCGGATCCAGTCTTCACCGGTTTCCACCAGGGCACCCGCTTCTTTCAGCTTCACCAAGACCGCTTCCAGTAGATGCGGAGCTGTGTTCAAGCAGGTCACATCACCACCGGTTACCGCAGCGCCCACCAGAAAAGTACCGGTTTCGATGCGATCCGGTTGCACGCGGTATTCGCCGCCATGCAAGGCCTCTACGCCGTCGATGATCAGGGTGTCCTGCCCGATACCCTGAATTTTCGCACCCAGGGTATTCAGGAAGTTCGCCAAATCGACCACTTCCGGTTCGCGGGCGGCGTTTTCAATAATGGTGCGCCCTTCTGCCAGTACCGCCGCCATCATCAGGTTTTCGGTGCCGGTTACGCTGACCATATCCATCAGAATATGCGCGCCTTTCAGGCGACCGTCGACCCGGGCCTTGATGTAGCCATCTTCTACCCGAATGTCGGCGCCCATCTGTTCCAGGCCGTGAATGTGCAGGTTCACCGGGCGGGCGCCAATGGCACAGCCACCGGGCAAAGACACGTCGGCTTCGCCGAAGCGGGCCACCAAGGGCCCCAGGGCAAGAATGGAGGCGCGCATGGTACGCACCAGCTCATAGGGGGCTATGTGGCTGTTTACCGCGCCGGAAATAGCGATAACGTCATCCTGCTCAACCACTTTCAGCCCCATGGAGGCCAGCAGTTGCAAGGTGGTATCCACATCTTTTAGCTTGGGTACATTAGATAGATGTACCGCTTCGTCACACAAAAGGGTGCCGAACAGAATCGGCAGTGCCGCGTTCTTGGCGCCGGAAATAGTCACCTCTCCGGCAAGCCGGCAAGGTCCCTGTATTTTAAATTTATCCATTTCGGTTCCCGCTTAGGAAGGCATAATAAATTTGCGTTCCCGAGCCCATTGCTCGGGAGTAAAGGTCTTCACGGTCAGGGCATGAATGGTATTTTGGGCAATGAGATCCCGCAGTGGGCCATTGATGGCCTGTTGCCGCTTGAGGCGACTCATATCGGCAAACTCGGCCGATACGGCAATCACTTCAAAATGACTGCCTTCGCTTTTGACATACAATTCATCTAAAGGCAGTGCCTGCCGTAATAGTTGTTCTACTTGATTATTCAGTTCCATTCGGGCTCCCGGCAGGGTTGTCGGTCAGCTCGAAAAAAGAGCTGACGCCATATAAATCGGCAAGAGGGTAAAAACTGGCCGGCGGAGCAAGCAAGGCCAAAGGGCCTTGCTCTGCGGCCAGTGCTTGACTCCATTGCACCAAAAACGCCAGGCCAATGGAGTCTATTTCTTTAAGCTCACTCAAATCGGCTTGTCGATGGGCAAACAGCGCCTGGCGCTCGGACCAGTAAGCCGGCAATTGCGCTCGAGTCAGCTCGCGAGTCAGTTTCATTCTTTTCTTTCCAGCGGAGTCACTGGCTTGTTGGTGTGGGCATACAAGTCTTTGGTCACCTGATCGATGCCCTTCTGGCGGATCAGGCCACTCAACTCGGCCTGCTTGGCCGACAGCAGACTAATGCCTTCGGCTATCATGTCGAACACGCGCCATTCACCGGTACGGCTGTTTTTACGCAGCTTGAATTCCAGCTGGATGGCTGGCTTGTTGGTCTCCAATACCGTGACCGGAACCGATACCAACTTGTCTTCTGCCCCCACCTTGCCGGTGCCAATATCAAGCTTTTGCTCTTTGTAGGCCGCCAGCGCATCGGCATAGGTCACCACCAGATACTCGCTGAATGCATCGACAAACTGCTCTCTTTGCTTGGGCGTGGTGTTGTTCAGCTGTTTGCCAATCACGCGAAAGGCAGAAAAACGTACGTCCACTGCCGGCAGCATTTCTTCACGCACTATGGTGCGTAGATATTTCGGATCCGCCTTGATTTTGCTCTGCTCGCTACCCAGACGATCAAAGGTATTCTGGGCAACTTCATTCACCAGCTGATAAGGTTCGCCAAGGGCCAACGCATTCGCTAATGGGGCCCAGCTACCGGCCAGCAGTAACAATCCTGACATCAATAATTTTTTCATTATTCGCTCCTAGGGAGTGGGCTATGGCTTAGTTATCACCAATAGAGTAAATGAATTTTCCAATCAGCTCTTCCAATACCAGTGCCGACTGGGTGTCCGTAATGGTATCGCCATCCTTGAGCATGCCGATACCCATCTCTTCATCGGCAAAACCTGGGCTCAGCCCCAGATATTGTTCACCCAGCAATCCCGAGGTCTGAATGGCTGCGGTACTGCTTTCGGCAAATTCACCGGCACTGCGACTAACGACTAACGTCACCACAGGCACCTGATCTTTAGGATCCAGTTTTATTTCACTGACTCGACCCACCACGACTCCACCCACCTTGATGGGCGAGCGTACTTTAAGTCCGCCAATATTATCGAACTTGGCATAAAGGGTATAGCTTTCCCCCTGGCCGTTAACGCTGACTCCCGCCACTTTAAACGCCAACAGCAGCAAGGCCCCGATTCCGGCTAACATAAAGCAGCCAACGCTGAATTCTAGTTTGCTGAATTTCATCACTATTTATCCAAACATGACGGCGGTGAGGACAAAATCAAGCCCCAGTACCGCCAAAGAAGAATGAACCACGGTACGCGTCGTGGCCTGACTGATCCCGGCTGCCGTCGGCTTGGCATCGATGCCATTGAACAGCGCAATCCAGGTCACCACCAGGGCAAACACCAGACTCTTGATAAAGCCCTGCATAATGTCCTGCTTGAAGTCGACGGCCGCCTGCATGGCAGACCAGAACCCCCCTTCGTCAACGCCCAGCCAATCTACGCCCACCAGCTTGGCACCCCAGATACCAATGAGGCTGAACATCAGTGCCAGCAGTGGCATGCTGATAATCCCGGCCCAAAAGCGCGGGGCTACCACTCGGCGCAGCGGATCTATACCCATCATTTCCAGGCTCGACAGCTGTTCGGTGGTTTTCATCAGGCCCAGCTCGGCGGTCAAGGCGGAGCCGGCACGGCCGGCAAACAGCAGACCGGTCACCACTGGTCCCAATTCGCGCAACAGCGACAGGGAAACCAGAGGCCCCAGCATGCCTTCGGCGCCAAAATCCACCAGCACGTTATAACCTTGCAGCGCCAACACCATACCAATAAAGAGGCCGGATACCAGTATAATGGCGACCGACTGCACGCCCACCACCCGCAATTGTTCCACCAGTAACGGAAAATGCTTTTTCGGCTGTGGTCGTCCCACCAGGGTGTGCAGCAGCATGATGCCGGCTCGCCCACCGGCAGTCAGACCATCGATGCCCCGACGCCCCAGGCGCCCTATTACATCAATCAACATGGGTTAATGACTCCCTGAATGAGGGTGCAGGATAATGAAAAGCCACCGGACCGTCGGCCTGACCTTGCAGAAACTGCACCAGTTGCGCGTCGGTTTGCTGTCGCAGTTCTTCTGGCGTACCTGCCGCTATCACTTTTTTATTGGCGATAATGTAGGCGTAATCGGCAATATTCATCACCTCATCCACATCGTGGGTGACCACAATAGAGGTCAGCCCCTGGGCTTTATTGAGTTCGGCAATCAGCTTGACCAACACCGCCATGCTGATCGGATCCTGGCCGGCAAACGGCTCGTCATACATGATAAGTTCGGGGTCTTGCGCTATGGCTCGCGCCAAAGCTGCACGACGAGCCATGCCACCGGACAGCTCGGAAGGCATGAGCCGTGCGGCACCACGCAACCCCACGGCTTCCAGCTTCATCAGTACCAGAGTCTCAATCATGGCTTCCGGCAAGCCGCTGTGCTCGCGCAACGGGAAAGCTACGTTGTCGAAGACCGACATGCCGGTAAACAGGGCACCGCTTTGAAACAGCATGCCCATACGCTGTCGTTCCCGATACAGCCGCGAGCGGCTCATGGCAGGAATCGACTGGCCATCAAACAGTATCTCGCCATGGCTGGGCTTTATCTGGCCGCCAATCAGTCTTAACAGCGTGGTTTTACCTATCCCACTGGGGCCCATGATGGCGGTAATTTTGCCTTTCGGGATCTGCAGATTGATGTTGTCGTACAGCGGCCGGTCACCGTGGCCAAAGCAAAGATCCCTTATTTCAACAAGGTTCTGGCTCAAACTGATTCCCCAACGAAAAGAAGGAATTGTATGAGTTCCCAGGTAGATGGGCAACCAAGACTCGGTTTTTAACCTCCTGGTGCGCCATTAAATGACTGGGAAATGCAATAAAGCCATTTTTTTGTGGTGGGTCTCGCAAATAATAGGCGTTTGCATCGTCTGCGTTGCCGATTGCCAGTCGCTTATCAACACAAGCTTTTCTATAATGGCCGCGCATAGGGTCTGTTTGTGGAGGAATATATGACTGTGGAATTTGACTACCAGAAAACGGCCCAGCGCGTGCTGGATATTGAAAAGGCGGCCATTGACGGCCTTTATCAATATCTGGACCAGGCCTTTAATCATGCCTGTCGGCTTATGTTTCAGTGCACGGGAAAGATCATAGTGACCGGCATGGGCAAATCGGGTCACATTGCCCACAAGATTGCGGCCACCCTGGCCAGCACAGGGACGCCGGCCTTTTTTGTGCACCCGGGTGAGGCCAGCCATGGCGATTTGGGCATGATCAGCAAGAATGATGTGGTGCTGGCCTTGTCCAACTCCGGTGAGAGCAGCGAAATCATCTCCTTGTTGCCGGTGCTCAAACGCCGGGCCATTCCCTTGGTGTGCCTCACCGGCAATCCAGCCTCCACCATGGCGCGCGAGGCCAATGTGCATCTGTGTACCCGCGTAGAGCAAGAAGCCTGCCCCCTGGGTCTGGCGCCCACCGCCAGCACCACAGCCGCATTGGTAATGGGTGATGCACTGGCGGTGTCACTGCTGGAAGCTCGCGGCTTTACCGCCGACGATTTCGCACTCAGCCATCCCGGTGGGGCTCTGGGCAAGCGGCTGCTGCTACGCGTCGGCGATCTGATGCATCAAGGCGACAAGGTGCCCAGGGTGGCACTCACTACCCTGATTATTGACGCCCTGCTGGAAATTGGCCGCACCGGCCTTGGCTTTACCGCCGTGGTGGATGATCAGCAACGACTGGTTGGCGTGTATACGGACGGCGACTTGCGGCGTACTCTGGATCAGAAGATAGATGTGCACCACACTGCTATTGAGCAGGTCATGACCCGACGCTGCACCACGGTACACGCCACCATGCTGGCGGCGGAAGCGGTACAGTTGATGGAAGAGAAAAAAATCAGCGGCCTGCTGGTGCTGGACGAGGAACAACATCCGGTAGGCGCCTTCAATATGCACGACTTGTTACTGGCAGGAGTGATCTAATGGAAGAATCCGGTTTATATGGCCCGGTTGCCACCACGGTATGGCGCAAGCTGGCTCGGGTTCAGTTACTGATTTGCGACGTAGATGGCGTCTTGTCTGACGGTGCTATTTACCTGGGCAACCAGGGAGAAGAATACAAAAGCTTTAACACCAAAGACGGCTTTGGCATCAAGGCAATACAAAATGCGGGAATGGCCGTGGCAGTGATTACCGGCCGTAATTCATCCATTGTGGCTGAGCGCATGAAATCACTGGGCGTACAGCACGTTTATCAAGGCCAGTGTGATAAAATGCACAGCTATCGGGCGTTGCTGGCCGATCTTGAGCTCACCCCGGAACACGTCGCCTATATCGGCGACGATGTAGTCGACTTGCCGGTCATGCTGGACTGCGGCCTGGGGGTCGCAGTGGCCGATGCGCACCCGCTGGTGCGGCAAAAAGCCGATTATATAACCCGTCTGTCCGGTGGCCGGGGCGCAGTGCGTGAATTATGCGACCTGATGCTGGAAGCGCGAGGCATGCTGCTGCACGCCCAGGGAATGAGCATATGAGTCGTCAAACCGGTTGGTTTGCTGGCCTGTTTGTCGTGGCACTGGCGTGCTGGCAATGGTTCAACCCCACCGCCGAACAACCGGTTACCCAGCAGAACTATCATCCGGATTTTATTGCCAAAAATCTGGCCAGCGTACAATACAATCAGCTGGGCCTGCCCTATCGCGGGTTAAATGCCGACTATGCGGAGCACTATGAACCGCTGGCCATGACCCTAATGGAAAAACCTGTTATCTTGCTCTATTCGCCCGATGGCCAGCCCGAATGGCGGCTCAGCGGTGACGAGGGCATTTTAAATACCAACGACAACGCCGTGCTGAACGGCACCGTCGTGGGCAAGGGACTACAACCGGATGCGGTGGTACACACCCTGACAACCGAATACCTGGAACTGGATTTTATCAATAACCAGTTGCGCTCTAACCGGGCGGTACAGTTAACCAGCCCCAACTATCAGGCTCAGGGCCTGGGCCTGCTGGGAAAAATCGATCAACAAACGGTGGAATTACTGCATGAAACCCGGGCAACGTACGTTACTCCTTAGCATTGGCGGCCTGTTGGCATTAAGCCTGAATCTGGCTCAGGCCAAAGAGTCTGATTACAAGCAGCCGGTAACCATAGATGCCGGTCGTCAACTGGTAGAGCTGGCAGATAACAAGGTGACCTTTACCGACAATGTGGTCGTCAAACAGGGCACCATGGATGTGCGGGCCAGCAAGCTGGTGGTGATCCGCAACGACAAGGGTCTGCAATCCATGACGGCTCATGGCTCTCCGGCCACCTACTATCAGATACTGGACAGCGGTCAGCCGATCAATGCCGAGGCAAAACAGATCCATTACGATATAAAAGCTCGCACCATAACGCTGTTGAACGATGCCAAAATCAAGCAGAACGACAATATCGTTACCGGCTACCGTATTCGCTATCACATAGACCGCGAACAGATGGAAGCCGAAAGCCAGGGCGGTAAAGACCGTGTCACCACGATATTTTTGCCCGAGCAGCTGCAAAACATGAATGATAAAGAGGCTCAAAACTAAAGATGGCGACCTTAAAAGCCCGTAATTTGCAAAAAAGTTACAAAGGACGCCAAGTGGTGGCCGATGTCAGCCTGACGGTAAAAACCGGCCAGATTGTTGGCCTGCTAGGCCCCAATGGTGCCGGTAAAACCACGTCCTTCTACATGATAGTGGGGCTGGTACAGCGCGATGCGGGCAGCATCACCATAGATGATCAGGACATCAGCCATCAGCCGATGCATGTGCGAGCCCGTGCCGGCATCGGCTATTTGCCTCAGGAAGCGTCTATTTTTCGTCGTCTTAGCGTGGCCGACAACTTGATGGCCGTGCTGGAAACCCGCAAGGAGCTGAGCGCCGCTGACCGTACAGAGAAAATGGAGCAGCTGCTCGAAGAGTTTAATATCACTCATATTCGTGACAGCATCGGTATGAGCCTGTCGGGCGGCGAGCGCCGGCGCGTCGAAATTGCCCGGGCACTGGCGGCGGATCCACGCTTTATTTTATTGGATGAGCCCTTTGCGGGCGTAGATCCCATTTCGGTACTCGATATCAAAAAAATCATTCTGCACCTGCGGGATCGTGGCCTGGGTGTACTCATTACCGACCATAACGTACGGGAAACGCTCGATGTGTGTGAACGTGCCTATATTGTGAGCCATGGTCATCGTATTGCCGCCGGTACGCCGGCCGAAATACTCGATAACGAGCAGGTCAAGAAAGTCTATCTTGGTGAGCAGTTCAGCCTCTAGCTTTGCCGCCGGTGAGCCCAGCGGTTGACATGGAAGGATTTTTTCAACGATGAAGGCATCTCTTCAGTTACGCATGGGTCAGCAGCTGACCATGACCCCCCAGCTGCAGCAGGCCATTCGTCTGCTGCAGCTGTCCAGTCTGGAGCTGCAGCAGGAAATTCAACTGGCCCTGGATAATAATCCCCTGCTCGAACAAGAAGAACAGGAGGATCAGGACGCCATCGACATGGCGCCGCAACAGAATGAGCAAATGGCCACCGATACCGCCATGGAACAGCACAAGCTGTCCGATGAGCTGCCGATGGATACCCAGTGGGACGAGATTTATACCGCCTCTGCCGGTGGCAGCGGAAGCGCCGGCCTGCCCGAAGGCATAGAAGAAACGGTATACCAGGGGGAAACCACCGAAACCCTGCAGGATTATCTGCTGTGGCAAATGCACCTGACGCCTTTCAGTGATACCGACCAAGCCATCGCCCTGGCCATTATCGATGCCATTGATGAAGCCGGCTATCTCGACCTCGACATAGAAGGCATATTGGCCAGCGTATCTGGCGGCGAGCAGGATATTGAAGCGGACGAGGTAGAAGCCGTTCTCAAACGCATCCAGCATTTCGATCCTCTCGGCGTGGCCGCGCGCAGCGTACAGGAATGCTTGCGCATTCAGCTCGAGTCTCTGCCTGCCGAGACCCTTTGGCTGGAAGAAGCCCTGTCGGTTATTGAGCACCACATGGACTTGCTTGGCAATCGTGACTACCGCACCCTGCAGCGCAAAACCAAGCTGAAAGAAGACGAACTGAGAGACGTGCTGGCCTTGATCCAGCAGCTTGAACCCAGGCCGGGTAACCGCATCTTGCAATCGAGCTCCGAGTACGTGATTCCCGATGTGCTGGTCAGCAAACAGCAAGGCGCGTGGGTGGCAGAGCTGAACGCGGATGCCATGCCCAAGGTGCGGCTTAATCAAACCTATGCCGCCATGGCAAAAGGTGCCAAAAACGGGGACGACGGCCAGTTTATTCGTAACCACCTGCAAGACGCCAAATGGTTTATCAAGAGTCTGGAAAGCCGAAATGAGACCTTGCTCAAGGTTGCCAATTGTATTGTTGACCAACAACAGGCATTCTTTGAGTATGGTGCCGAGGCCATGAAACCCATGGTGTTGAACCAGGTAGCCGAAGTGGTGGAAATGCACGAATCCACCATCTCGCGGGTCACGACCCAGAAATTTATGCACACCCCCAAGGGGGTGTATGAGCTGAAGTATTTTTTCTCCAGCCATGTAGGAACCGATACCGGCGGCGAATGTTCCTCCACCGCCATTAGGGCATTAATCAAAAAGTTAGTGGTAGCAGAAAACCCGGCTAAGCCATTGAGCGATAGCAAAATCGCGCAATTACTGGCCGAACAGGGGATACAGGTGGCCAGAAGGACCATCGCCAAATACCGGGAGTCACTGGCCATCCCCCCTTCCAATCAGCGTAAACGCCTGATTTAAGGCAGACCTAGAAGGAAGACGTTATGCAAATAAACCTGACTGGACACCATGTAGAAATCACAGACTCGCTGCGTGATTATGTAAACAGCAAGTTCTCCAAACTGGAGCGTCATTTCGACAACATGACCAACGCACACGTCGTTCTCACCCTGGAAAAACTGCTGAAAGTGGCAGAAGCCAAGATTCACCTCAGCGGCGGCGAAATTTTTGCCAATGCTCAACATGAAGACATGTACGCGGCCATTGACGGTCTGTTCGATAAACTCGATCGTCAAGTCATCAAACACAAAGAGAAGCTCAAGCAAAAATAACCATGGAAGTCGCCGACATACTGAGCAGGGACTGCACGCGCAGTGTAGTCCCCTGCACGAGCAAAAAACGCGCTCTGGAAATCATCAGCGAACTGGCTGCCCAGCATTTGAATGTCAGCAGTCAACAGTTGTTTGACTGTCTGCTGGCACGAGAAAAAATGGGCAGTACCGGCATAGGCAATGGTATCGCCATTCCTCATGGCCGCATCAGCGATGAAAACCGGGCAACCGCGGTGTTACTCACCTTTGCCGAACCGGTGGAATTCGATGCTATCGACAACCAGCCGGTCGGTTTGGTCTTTGCTCTGTTAGTTCCCGAGCAAGAGTGCAAACAGCACCTTAAAACCCTGTCATTGATTGCAGAAAAACTCAGTGACAAACAAATTTGCAAACAGTTGCGTCAAGCCAGCAGTGATGACGAACTCTATCAAATCATGATTTCTTCCTGAGGAGGATACTATGCAGCTGGTGATCGTCAGTGGTCGTTCTGGTTCGGGGAAAACCGTCGCGTTACGGGTACTCGAAGATTTGGGCTATTACTGCGTCGATAACTTGCCGGTAGAGCTGCTACCCGACCTGGTTAAAATGCGCCGCGACAAACCCGGTGAAGTTGCCGTGAGTATTGACGTACGCAACCTGCCTGATAGCAGTGACAAGCTGGAAGCTTGTCTGCTTGAGGTCCGCGCCATGGAGGGCGTGAGCTTGTCCAGCATCTTTATTGATGCCGACAATGCGGCACTGATCCGCCGCTTTGGCGATACCCGCCGGCTCCACCCCCTGTCACGACTCAGCCTGACACTGGATGAAGCCATTCGCCGGGAAACCCACTTACTGTCTCCCCTGTCTTCGGAAGCGGATTTACGCATCGACACCTCGGATCTCAGTATTCATGATCTTAGCGAAATCATTCGCGCCCGCATTCTGGGCAAGAAAGAGCGTGAATTGAACTGGGTGTTCGAATCCTTTGGCTACAAGTTTGGCATATCGCAAGACGCGGACTTCGTGTTCGATGCCCGCTTTTTGCCCAACCCCCACTGGATAGCCGAGCTCAGGCCCTTTACCGGCCGGGACGAGCCGGTGGCCAATTACCTGAACAGCCAGGCTGAAGTCACCAAATACCTGTGGCAGATTGAAAACCTGCTGGTCACCTGGATGCCGCATCTGGAACGCAACAATCGCAGCTATGTCACCGTGGCCATAGGTTGTACCGGCGGCAAGCACAGATCCGTGTATCTGGTAGAGCAGCTGGCCCAATCGTTTAAAAAAATGGGCAAGAGCGTGCAGCTGCGCCACCGCACCCTGGAAAAGCAATATGTCGAGAATTGAGCGCGATCTCCAAATCGTCAACAAGCTGGGGCTTCATGCCCGCGCCGCCATTCAGCTGGTACAGTTGACACAACAATTTGATGCCACCGTCACCGTATGCAGCCAGGAAAAACAGGCCCCCGCCAATAGTGTAATGGGCCTGTTGATGCTGGAAACCGCCCAGGGCCACGCCATTCGAGTGGTCGCCGAAGGTCAGGATGCCGAAGCGGCCATGAACGCCGTTTCTCGTCTTGTCGCCGACCGCTTCAACGAGGCTGAATAACAAAACTTGCTCAGCCGTTTCATATTTAAGCGGAACACCAGATGACAGAATCCCCCGAAAAACCCAGCACCCCAGATCATCTGGTCAACATAACCCAGGCTCTTAACAGCGGCATGTTCGTGCACGTTCGGCGTAGTTTGCAGCAAATGCGCCCGGGTGATGTGGCCTGGTTGCTGGAAGCGTCTCCGACTCCCAGCCGTAAAGTGCTATGGCAGCTTATCGATCCCGATGAATACGGCGAAATTCTCGAAGAACTCTCGGAAGAAGTCAGAGACGGCATAGTACGACTGATGGAGCCCAGCAAGCTGGCCGCCGCTCTGGAAGACATGGAGTCGGACGATCTGGCCGATGTGCTGCGCGACCTGCCCGAGCAGCTGTTGAACCAGGTGCTGACGGAAATGGACGAACAAGACCGGCTACGGGCGCAACAGGCGCTGTCGTATCCGGAAGATACCGCCGGCTCCATCATGAACACCGAGTTCATTACCGTACGCTCCGATATCAGCATAGAAGTGGTACTGCGTTATCTGCGGTTGCACAGCGAATTGCCGGAAGGCACAGACACCCTGTATGTGGTCGATCAGAACAACCGGCTATTGGGCGATATCTCGCTGGCCAGCCTGGTGGTACAGGATCCCGACACTCCCGTGTCCGAAGCCATGGACACTCAGGTGGAAGCCATTCCACTGACAATGAGCGATACCGAGGCAGCCAAGCTGTTCGAGCGGCACGACTGGTTGTCGGCCCCGGTAGTGGATGAAAACTATCAACTGATGGGTCGGATCACCATAGATGATGTGGTCGATATCATTCGTGAAGATGGCGAGCACACCATGATGGCGATGGCGAAAATGGACGACGACGAAGACACCTTTGCCCCCGTGCTCACCAGTGCCCGACGTCGTTCCATCTGGCTGACCATCAACCTGGGTACCGCCCTGCTGGCCGCCAGCGTGTCCAATATGTTTGAAGCCACCTTGTCACAACTGGCTACCCTGGCGGTATTGATGACCATAGTGCCCTCCATGGGCGGCATTGCCGGCAATCAGACCCTGGCACTGGTGATCCGTGGCATGGCCGTAGGCCATATCGGTAACAGCAACGCCCGTTGGTTGCTGACCAAAGAGGCGCTAGTGGGCTTGCTTAACGGCATCTTGTGGGCACTGATGGTAGCCATAGTGGTCGGCTTCTGGAAAGAGAGCTGGCAAATCGGCATGGTGCTTGGCCTGGCGATGTTTATCAACCTGTCGGTCGCCGGGCTGGCCGGTGCCGCGATTCCGCTGGTGATGCGCAAGTTCAATATCGACCCCGCGCTCGCCGGTTCCATGGCACTCAGTACCATCACCGATATTATCGGCTTGCTGTCCTTCCTGGGCCTGGCGACCCTGCTCTTGATTCACTGACCAGGGAATAGGGAATAGGGAATAGGGAATAGGGAATAGGGAATAGGGAATAGGGAATAGGGAATAGGGAATAGGGAATAGGGAATAGGGAATAGGGAATAGGGAATAGGGAATAGGGAATAGGGAATAGGGAATAGGGAATAGGGAATAGGGAATAGGGAATAGGGAATAGGGAATAGGGAATAGGGAATAGGGAATAGGGAATAGGGAATAGGGAATAGGGAATAGGGAATAGGGAATAGGGAATAGGGAATAGGGAATAGGGAATAGGGAATAGGGAATAGGGAATAGGGAATAGGGAATAGGGAATAGGGAATAGGGAATAGGGAATAGGGAATAGGGAATAGGGAATAGGGAATAGGGAATAGGGAATAGGGAATAGGGAATAGGGAATAGGGAATAGGGAATAGGGAATAGGGAATAGGGAATAGGGAATAGGGAATAGGGAATAGGGAATAGGGAATAGGGAATAGGGAATAGGGAATAGGGAATAGGGAATAGGGAATAGGGAATAGGGAATAGGGAATAGGGAATAGGGAATAGGGAATAGGGAATAGGGAATAGGGAATAGGGAATAGGGAATAGGGAATAGGGAATAGGGAATAGGGAATAGGGAATAGGGAATAGGGAATAGGGAATAGGGAATAGGGAATAGGGAATAGGGAATAGGGAATAGTAGATTGGCGATAAACGTAGCTAATCCCTAATCACCAGTCCCCAGTCCCAATTCTCTGCAGTTACTGTCCGCCGATTTTCATTTCATCGATCAACACAGAGCCGGTTTGCAGGCTGGAGCGGGTTTCAACATCGGTACCCACCGCCTGAATACCGGCAAACATGTCTTTCAGATTACCGGCAATGGTGATCTCTTCCACCGGATAGGCAATCTCGCCGTTCTCGACCCAAAAGCCGGCCGCGCCCCGTGAGTAGTCACCGGTCACGATATTGACGCCCTGGCCCATCATTTCGGTCACCAGCAGGCCGGTGCCCATCATTTTCAATAGTTGCTCATGGCTCTGACCGGTGTTGGCGATGGTCCAGTTATGAATGCCGCCCGCATGGCCGGTGAGTTCCATATTCATCTTGCGCGCCGCATAGCTGGTCAGCAAATAGGTTTGCAGCCGCCCCTGCTCGATAATGCGCCTGTCTATGGTGCGCACGCCTTCGTTATCGAACGGCGAGCTGGCCAGCCCTTTGTGCAGGTGCGGTTGCTCGTGAATATCGAACCAGTCGGGGAAAATGCGTTCCCCAAGGGTATCGAGCAAAAAGGATGACTGCCGATACAGGTTGCCGCCGCTGATGCCCATCACCAGATGACCGAACAGGCTGGCGGCTACGTCGGGATGAAACAGCACAGGCGCGCGAGTAGTACCTATTTTGCGCCCACCCAGGCGGCCCAGGGTGCAGCTGACCGCTTCATCGGCAACTTGCTCTGGCGTCCAGAGGTCGTCGAAGCTACGCGCCGAGGTATAGCCATACTCACGCTGCATATCGCCGTCTTGCTCACCGATCAAGACACAGCTCATGCCAAAGCGGCTGCCGGCATAGCCTTTGATAAAGCCGTGGCTGTTGCCGTAGACCTTGATGCCAAGATTGGTCGAGAAACTGGCGCCGTCCGACTGCTTGATGCGCGGATCGCGGCCCAGCGCCTGCTGTTCACAGCGCAAGGCCAGCTCGATGCCATCGGCGGGCTCAAGAGGATGAGGAAAACACAGCTCCAGCTCGGGGGCATCCCAGGCCAATGACTCGGCAGGCGCCAAACCGGAAAACGGGTCTTCGGTGGTATAGCGCGAAATGTCCATCGCCGCCGCCACGGTACGGGCGATGGCGTCGGGCCGTAAATCGGAAGTAGAGGCCGAACCTTTACGGCCATCCCGATAGACTGCGATGCCCAGTGCACCGTCTTTATTGAACTCGATATTTTCCAGCTCGCCGTTGCGGGTATTCACCGACAAGCCGGTTTGTTTGCTGATCGACACCTCGGCGGTGTCGGCACCCAGGCGCTTGGCGCTGGCGAGTGCCTGTTCTACTGCCAGCTCTAGCTGGCGCTGTTCGTTTTGAATATCTGCTGGGGTCATGATTAATATCGCTGGCTCAGTTTGCAGTTAGCATAACAGACCCCTGCGCGCCTTGGGAGAAGCTGTTAATATATATGTAATTCTTAATAAAGACGGAAAAGCTATGCGCCACCATGACGATGCCCCAGAGCAAGACGATGAAATAGAGTGGGTCAGTAAAAGTGAAATGAAGCGTGACAGTCGCGCCCTGCAGAAGCTGGGCGAGACACTGGTCAAGCTTCAGCCCCATGAACTGGCCAAGGTTCCTCTTGATGAAGATTTGCAGGAAGCCATTGATCTGGCACACAAACTTCATAACAAGCGGGAAGGTCTGCGCCGCCACATGGCCTATATCGGCAAACTGATGCGCACCCGGGACGTGACCGACATTCAAAAGGCACTGGCCGGCTTCGAGCATAAAAGCGCCGTGGCCAACGCCAAGTTCCACAAGCTGGAACAGTGGCGTGACCGCCTGATCAAGGAAGGTGATAAAGGCGTGAATGCGCTGATGTTCGAGCACCGTCATCTGGATCGGCAAAAACTGCGCCAGCTGGCTCGCACCGGCCGCAAGGAGCTGGCCGCCGGCCTGCCACCCGCCGCCTACCGCGAGTTGTTTCAGTATCTGAAAACGAATATTGAAGAAGAATAAAAAAACAGCGGTCAGCCGTAAGCTGTCAGTTAAAGAAAAGGCACCGCATCAGTAGATGCGGTGCCTTTTTTGATAATGAGGGGGCTGATTTCAGCGCCAGAAAAAGTTAACTCTGTATCTGGCTGCTGAAACGCCCTAGCATAAAGTGCAGTGATCTTTTTCTGATAGCTTGAAGCTTACCGCTGACAGCTGTCTCTTATTGTGTACCACCCACGGTCAGCTGGTCCAGTTTCAGGGTGGGCTGGCCAACGCCGACCGGTACGCTCTGGCCGTCTTTGCCACATACACCCACGCCGGCATCCAGGGCCAGGTCGTTACCCACCATGGACACCTGGCTCATGGCCTCTGGCCCGTTACCAATCAGGGTCGCGCCCTTGATGGGTGCCGTGATTTTGCCATCTTCAATCAGATAGGCTTCGGAAGCAGAAAACACGAATCGACCCGAAGTAATATCGACCTGGCCACCACCGAAGTTGGGGGCATAAATGCCCTTCTTCACGCTCTTGATGATATCTTCCGGCGAGGCTTCTCCGGCCAGCATATAGGTATTGGTCATCCGCGGCATCGGCAGATGGGCGTATGACTCACGACGGCCGTTACCGGTGGGCGCCATGCCCATCAATCGCGCATTCAGCTTGTCCTGCATGTAGCCTTTGAGTATGCCGTTTTCGATCAGCACATTGTAGCCGGTAGGCGTGCCTTCATCGTCTATGGACAAGGAGCCGCGACGATTGTCCAGGGTGCCGTCATCCACTATGGTACACAGGCTGGACGCCACTTTTTCACCGATACGCCCTGCATAGGCCGACGACCCCTTGCGGTTGAAGTCGCCTTCCAGCCCATGACCTACCGCTTCGTGCAGCAAGACCCCCGGCCAACCGGCACCCAGTACCACCGGCATGGTACCTGCTGGGGCATCAATGGCCTCCAGATTCACCAGCGCCTGGCGTACCGCTTCCTTTACGTAGCCCATGGCTCTGGGCTGGCCGTCGACTTCTTCCAGGAAAAACTCGTAGCCCACTCGGCCACCACCACCACTGCCGCCACGTTCACGACGGCCCTTGCGCTCGACCAGTACCGAGCAGTTCAGACGCACCAATGGGCGCAGGTCGGTGGCCAGCGTACCATCGGTAGCCAGCACCATAATTTCTTCGTAAACACCGGAAATAGACGCAATCACCTGATGCACCGCCGGATCCAGGCTGCGGGCAAAGGCATCCATCTGCTGTAACAGCTCGATTTTTTGCTCGCGAGTCAGGCTGTCCCGCGGATTCACCGCCATATAGCGGCTGGTCACGGGACGCTCCTGGCCGATTTTAAAGCGACCATCACCGCCCTTTTGTGCAATGCCCCGGGCGGCACTCACCGCCTGATCCAGCGAGCTGGCCGTGAGTTCATCGGAATAGGCAAAACCGGTTT
The DNA here is from genome assembly GCF_014643915.1 of Oceanisphaera marina. Classification (GTDB taxonomy): domain Bacteria; phylum Pseudomonadota; class Gammaproteobacteria; order Enterobacterales; family Aeromonadaceae; genus Oceanimonas; species Oceanimonas marina. The sequence goes on along the minus strand of NZ_BMKE01000004.1, from coordinate 43,141 downwards.
TTTCACCGCTGACGGCGCGCACGCCCACACCTTGCTCTATGTTGTAGCTGCCGTCTTTTACGATGCCGTCTTCCAGCACCCAGGACTCGTGCACGCTGTTTTGAAAATACAGATCGGCAAAATCAATCTGATGCCGGCTCAGTCGCGCCAGCTGCGCATCCAGCAACGCCATATCCAGTTCGTTGGGCACCAGAATACTGCGGTTAATTTGTTCAATACTCATTCATTTCTCCAAACCGCGCTTAAGCGGGCATGTTGTGCCACTGGCATTTGCCGACGAATAAGGGCCAGTCGCTCTGTATCTATGGGCGCCACTATCAGCCCTTCGCCCTTGGGCAAACAGCGCTCGACTTCTCCCCAGGGGCTGATAATCACCGAATGTCCCCAGGTTTGCCGCTCTCCTTGCTCACCATACAGGCCAGCCGCCAGCACATAACACTGGTTTTCAATGGCGCGGGCCTGCAGCAGGGGCAGCCAATGCGCCTGACCGGTGACCCGGGTAAAGGCGGCCGGCACCAGTAAGATATCGGCGCCCTTGGCCCGCAGCGCCCGATATAATTCGGGAAAACGCAAATCATAACAGATAGACAACCCCAAACGCCCGAAGGGACTGTCTATCACGCAAAGATCATCACCGGGCGCAAAGCTGTCGGACTCTCGATATCGTCCCTGGTTATCGGCCACATCCACATCAAACAGGTGCAACTTGTGATAGTGCCCGACCAGCTCGCCCTGCTCGTTATAGACCAGACTGGTGGCATGGAGGCGTTCACTGCCCTTGATGCGAGTTGGCGTGGAGCCAACCACCAGCCAGATGCCCAGCTCTTTCGCCCACTGACTGAACTGAGCCTGAATCGGACCTTCGCCCAGCGGTTCAGCCGCTTGCTGTATGGCTTTTTTGCTGCCGAATACCACGCTATTTTCGGGTAACAACACCAATAACGGACGCTGGGCAGGTAATTGCTGCAACAAGCTGGCCAGACGGGATCGATTGGCCTCCCAATCGGATCCGGCATTAATCTGTATCGCGACCAACTCCATCGTCTGCTCCTTGTTTATGGTGTCTCCACACCTTGCCCATCACCATGGTAAAGTTGAATGCTAGGTACATACAATATGAAGCCTACAGCAAACAGCCACCCATGTTGAGTGTGGTGAGAGCGCTCGAGGCCGAGTTTATTCTGGTACCGAGACCCGTTTTTTGTCCCGGCCCAGCTCGGTCAAACTGGGTTGTGCCAGCGGCCCGCTGACCTGATAGCGAATGCGGGTAAATACATCCACAACCGGCCCCAGCACCTTGGACAAGGCCAGCACGTACAGTCCGGCCACCGGCGTCACGGCAAACGCCGCCAGCACAGGTAGATTACCGGTTAAATTGGGCGTCAGCTCGAATTGATAATCGAGTTGTTCGGCAGCCAGGTCGACCTGACCCTGGCCGCGCAAGTCGCCCGCCGCCCCCTTCAGTAACAAGTCATCATTTTGCAGCACACCATTGCGCAGCACGCCACTGGCACTGATGCGATCAAAATAAAAACCTTCGGCATATACATCTCTAAAGTCCAGCCGCAGGCGGCGCAATACCGACTCCAGACTGAACACGGAAAGCAGGCCGGCTCCCCGGTCGTTGATTTCGCGTAATACGCCGGCCCCGGTGTCGACCGCCAGAGATCCGTTCATGCTGGCAAGCTCGGGCTGCCAGGGCACGTCCAGCCAGCGCAATTCACCGTCGAGTTGAGCCGAGGTATCGCTAAAGGGCGACTCTTTGCCCAGAGCCTGCCATAGCCGCTGTAAAGAGCCACTGCTGCTTTGCCACTCCAGGCGACTCAGGTTAACACTTTGCTGCTGCAACCACTGGCCGTGAGCCTGAGCCTGCAGCAAGGGGCCATCCACAACAAGGTTGGCAAGCTGTATGCCATTTTCTGTTGGCTGTGGTTGCAACTCGAATGACAACTTGCCCAGTGCCAACTGCTGCCAGCGACAATCATCACACTGAAACTGCAGTGCCGGTATCTGGCTGGGCTCTATTGTTATCTCGGGAAAGGGCTTGCTGCCGGCGGATGTGGCCGTCTTTGAATCCTGGCCGAGCCACAAGCGCGTAAAGTCGGCCTGCAACGGCTGTTCCCCGCCAAAGCTGACCAGGCCGGCGGCCTGCTCGGCCTGAATGCGCAACTGATGCCGAGCCTTGCTTTGGGGAGTCAGGGATAACTGAAGCTGATTCAAAGGCTGCTGCCAAAGCTGCGCCCGGTTGGCCTGTACCGCCACCCGATACGGACTGGGCCAGCTGATACCGCTTTTGGCCGACGTAGCACCGTCATGACCCGGCGAGGACGCCTGCAGATTGCTCAGTAACGCCAACCAGTCATCCAGTGGCAGATCCGGTACCCGCACCGCGATATCCAGCGGCGCCCTGGGCAAGGCGGCATTCACACCGGCACCGGCCGACAGCCATAACTGCTGCACCCGAGCGCCCGAATCAGCAAACGCCAGCCTGGCCTGACCATGAATGTGTTCGCCCAGGTTGAGCTCGAGCTGTGCCTGTTCAACACCGCCTGTCACCGTTAACTGGCTGGGCTGACGACGTCCGGCTTGTTTATCGAGTGGCGCTGGCAACCGGCTACCGAGTCCGGTTAACGCCGAGTTCGCACTAAAGCGGTAGTGCAGCGGGCCTTGGTCAGGCAGGGTCAAATCCAGCTGGCCACGCCAGTCGGCAGTGCCGGATAACTGCGTTAACGGCGAAGACAAGGAGTGCAGCTTTGCTGCCTGCAACTGCCCCTTTATTCCCAGCTTTACCTCATAACCTTCTGTTGTATCCTGGCCAGTGTAATCCAGCCGCAATGGCTGTCCATTCCACTGGGCCTGCAGATCCTTGAACTGGGTTTGCTGCTTGTCAAACAGCAAACGACCACTCACCTCACGCAGCGGTAAATCAAGGGGCTTGACCCGCACCTGGTTACGCGCAAAATCTACCTGTCCATCAACCCCCACCTCACCCCCATGCAATGGAATGCTCAGGGCCAGACGGGCAGCCAGCGTGCCGCTTACTTGTACCTGCTCCAGGGTGATGCCCACGGAGCTGGCCAGTGGAGAGTCCTGCAAATAGGCGGTTACCGCTTCGCCTTCACCGCTGATCTCGGCACTCAGCTCCAGCTTGGCGGTTTCGTTCAGCGGAACGATACGGGCATCGATGGCACTGGCATTGACCGCCCCTAGCCGGCCCTGGCTGCCCTGCATATAAAGGCCCTCGTTTTCAAACAGCAAATCCAGGCTTAAGTCCGACAAGGGCTGCCAATGGGGATCGAAACGGAATTGTGCCTGACGCAATGGCACCCGCGCCTGAAAAATACCCTTGCCGTCGTGATAGGGAAAATTTCTGAGCCGGCCATACCAGAGCACCTCGGCTCCTTTAGCCTGGCCGCCGACGATGGCGCCTTGCAAATAGTCCACCAAGGACGGCCCCATCAGCGGCTCGGGAAAATAACTGTAGGCTTGCTCTGCTCGCAGCACATCTACGCGCGCCGAGGCACTGAGCAAAGGCGACGCCTGCCGGGGCAGCAGCAGGCTGAACCAGCCCTGCAAGGTGAGATCCCGGGTGTCTACCTCCAGCTCGCGGCTCCACAGCAGCCATCCCTCGGTTTGTTTTTGCCATTGCAGCTCGGCAGACAATCGCTGCATGGGCCAGGGCCCCCGAAACGCCTCGTCAAAGGTCCAGTCGACAGCTTCTTGCTGTTGAATATTCAGCTCTCCGCCGTCTGCCGCCACCACGAAATGACCATTCAGCCCCCGGGTTTGCGGCGCCCAGTCAAAGGCCTGGGTGCTGATGTCGTGCAGCTCGCCCTGCCAGCGCCAATGGTCTGCATTGGCGTCGGCAGAAAAATACACCTCGGTCAGCTCACCGCGTGGCGCTATGCCCGCCAGTTGCCGGGCCGGACCGGGCCAGAAGCTTTCACCCCACTGGGCCAATAACGCCAGGTCGGTAAAGGTAAGGCGGTTGAGATACCCCTGTAGACGATCCTGATGCCGGTCCAGCTGCACATGCCAACTCGGCCAGGCTTCGTCATCCACACTAATATCGATATTACTGCTGGCCAATTGCCAGCCCGCCGAGGTGGGTTGCCACTGAATGCGGCCCCCTTTGATGGCAACCTGATGCTGTTCGCCCCAACCGAGGCGATTTTCACCCAGCTCAAGCACACCGGCACTCAGTTGCCCCTGCTGCCATTCGAGCCAGAATTCGAAGTTTACCTTCGCGCTTACTGCCGAATCGTCAGGCCGAATCCGGCTGAGTACCTCGGATGCATCTACGCCATCGGCCTGCAGATAAATACTGCCATCCAGCCGATCCAGTGGCCCGGTAAAATGACTGCTGAGCTGAAATTGCTGGCTGACATCAGAGCCAAAGCCCAGCCGCCCCTGGCCCTGATGCAGGCCGGGGGCATTTTGCCAGTGTAAATCGGGAAGGTGCAGTTCGAACAAGTCTTTGTCCGGGCTGCTGACGGTAAGCAAGGCGTCTTGCAGAGAAAACTGCTCAACCCCTTCCAGCACCAGATGCTGCAAGCCATTCCAGTCGATGGCCTGCGATTTGGCGTCGGCATTTGCCCCCAGAGTAATGGGAAGTCGCAGGCCTTCCAGCGTCAGCTCGTTCAACACCGGCCGCCACTGGCGAAGGCTTTGCCACAGCTGGACATTCACCAGAGCCCGCCGCAGGGTAATAGCCGGTGCATCTTCCTGATGCAGGCTTACTTGGCCCACCACCAGTACCGGGCCATAATCCTGCCAGCTGAGACCAAGCTGTCCCACCTCCAGGGTAAACTGCTGCTCATCAAGCAGTTGCCCAAGCCACTGTTGTTGCCAGCTGGCCAGCCAGGGCGAGCCAAAGCGCAACAGCGTCACCAGCACCGCCAGCAACACTGCCGTCGCGGCCAGGCTTAGCCAGGCCCAGTTCACGCTTCGCCGAAACACCACAGACACTACATCATCACCACATCAAACTGTTCCTGGTTATACAGAGGTTCACTACTGACTTTCACTTGCTTGCCGATAAAGACTTCCAGTTCGGCCAGCATGTGCGACTCGTCCTCTTGCAGCGCAGACGCCACCGCCAGTGCGGCATAGACCACAAACTTGTCGGCATCGTAAGCCTTGTTGACCCGGGTGATTTCACGCAATATTTCGTAGCAGACGGTTTCGACGGTTTTTACCCGCGCCCGACCATTACATTCGGGGCAGGCGCCGCACAGTACATGTTCCAGACTCTCTCGGGTGCGCTTGCGGGTCATTTCCACCAACCCCAGCTGAGAAAAACCATTGACGTTGGTTTTGGCCCTGTCTTTTGCCAGCGCCATTTCCAGGCTGTGCAGCACCCGACGTTTGTGATCGGCATCGTACATGTCGATAAAGTCGATGATGATGATACCGCCCAGATTACGCAGCCGTAGCTGACGGGCGATGGCCTGAGTGGCTTCGGTGTTGGTGTTGAAAATGGTTTCTTCAAGATTGCGATGGCCAACAAAGGCACCGGTATTGATGTCGACCGTGGTCATGGCTTCGGTTTGATCGATAATCAGATAACCACCGGACTTGAGCTCGACCTTTCTGTCCAGCGCACGCTGAATTTCATTTTCCACATCATAAAGATCGAAAATGGGCGACTCACCGTGATAATACTCGATTTTACCCGACAATTCAGGCACAAACTCTTCGACAAAGCCCCCCAGTGCATCGCAAGTACTGCGAGAATCAACGCGGATCCGGTCCAGCTCGGTCCCCACAAAATCGCGTACGATACGACAGCTTAACCCCAGATCTTCATACAACATGGAGCAGGAAGAAGTCTTGCCGCGACGTTCCTGAATTTTACGCCACAAGCGCTTAAGAAAAGCCGCATCCTGTGCCAGCTCGGTTTCACCTACGCCTTCGGCGGCGGTGCGAATGATGTAACCACCCTGCTCATCCACATAGCTACCCACGATTTGCTTGAGCCGATCGCGCTCTTGCTCCGAGTCGATACGCTGCGACACCCCTACGTAGGCGCTGCCAGGCATAAACACCAGATAACGGGAAGGCAGGGTAATATCCGTGGTCAGTCGGGCGCCTTTGGTGCCCAGTGGATCCTTGACTACCTGCACCACTATGTACTGGCCCTGACGGACCAGCTCGGCAATGTTACCAGCCTGAAAATGCGCCTGCTCCTTGGTATCGACACATTCGGTGTGAGGCACTATATCCGAGGCGTGCAGGAAGGCGGCTCGTTCGCCGCCAATATCGACAAAGGCGGCCTGCATGCCGGGCAGCACCCGACTGACTTTGCCTTTGTAGATATTGCCGACAATACCGCGGCGTGACTGACGCTCGACATGCACTTCCTGCAGAATTCCGTTTTCTACTAGCGCGACTCGCGTTTCTGCGGGAGTCACATTGATAATCAATTCTGCCGACATGCTTGCACCGTCCATAGAAGAAGTTAATGTTCCCTAAACTACCATAGAATGACGGTGGGTTGAGGGACGGTTGATGTTTCAGGGTGATTTTTGCAAACCTGCGGGGTCGGCCAAACGCGTTTTTCGTCAACCTCGTTTAACCGTAAAGTGCAACAGACCCGAATCATCAGTCCAACAGCACGTCGGCCTGGCGCAACAGGGCTTCTGTTTCTACCAATGGCAGGCCGACCACGGCGCTGTAGCTGCCATTAATGCGTGTGACAAAGCGCCCTCCCAGCCCTTGAATGCCATAACCGCCAGCCTTGTCGGTGGGTTCGCCACTGGCCCAGTATCGCGCAATATCGGCGTCGCTCAGCTCGCGAAAGGTCACCTGGGTGCAAACGGTCACGTCTATCAGCTGTTGGGGGCATGCCAGCGCCATCGCCGTCATTACCTGATGGGTACGGCCAGACAAGCGCCGCAGCATGGCATAACCGTCTGCCTGATCTTGGGGTTTTTCCAGCACATCACCGTCCAGTACCACTATGGTGTCGCCGGCCAGCACAGGAAGAGACTGAGGCGCCATGGCCAGACCGGCCCGCGCCTTGTCACGGGCAAGGCGCAGTACATAGGTAGCGGCATCTTCATCGGCCTGGCACTCTTCAACCCGAGGCAGCAGCAACTCGAAGGTCACGCCTAATTGGGCAAGTAGTTCACGGCGGCGAGGAGAAGCAGAGGCAAGATAAATCCGGGGCATCATAGACAATCTCAGGACAGGGCAAACTGGCGACGACATTTGCGCAACAGCAGGAAGATCCACGGCCAGAACACCATGCTACTGACGATGGACCAGAAGTAATGATAGTCGAGCTGCACGTCCCGGTTCATGTAGGCGGCCCAGAAGATCAACAGCTTGTTGATAATGGCCAGCGCCCCCACTACAAAAGCCTGCTGCCAGACCGAGTAGTTACGCATGCGCTGAAACTGGTAGGCCGCTAAATACACCGGGATCACCAGCGCCAGTGCATGTATGCCCAGTACGGAACCCAGCAGCACATCCAGCACCAGACCGGAAAAAAACGCCGTGCCCACGTTGGCCCTGTGCGGCAGGGCTATGGTCCAGTAAATAAGGGTGACCAGCAGCCAGTCTGGTCGAAAGGGAGCAATGAGATCGGGCAGCGGCAGAATCGATAAAATGAGCGCCAGCAGTAAACTGACGGCAATGACCAAACGTCCTTTAAAAGAAAAAGTTCTCATTGGGATACTTGCTCACCGGTGTCGGGGCGCTGGGCGACCGCGGCATCCACATCAATGATTCTGGGCGCAGGCCACAGCAGCAACAAATAGCGAACCCGGTCCAAAGCGGCAAAAGGCTGTACCCGGATATCGGCAAAGGGCTGACCTTCTTCGTAGCCAACGCGACTGACCCGCCCCACAGGGTAACCTTCCGGAAAACGCCCCGCCAGGCCGGAACTCAGCAGTATGTCGCCTTCTCGGATATCGGTATTGCGGGTGATATTGTGCAGCAGCAGTCGGTCCAGCTGGCCACTGCCGCTGGCAATGGCCCGAATGTCGTTACGCGCCACCCGCACCGGAATACCATGGCTGGTATCGGTGATCAGCAACACGCGACTGGTGGTTTTACCCACCGAAATCACCTGGCCCACCACCCCTTGCTCGTTCAGTACCGGCTGACCTTCAAACACCCCTTCCAGGCTGCCTTTGTCTATCACCGCCTGATGAGAGAAGGGATCTGTGTCGACCGCCATAATCTCAGCCACCATGCGGCGGGTATCGAAACGCACCGGTGATCCCAGCAAGTCGCGCAACCGTTTGTTTTCCTGCTCCAGATGACGCAGGCGCAGCAAATCATCTCGCAGCAAAAACAACTGCTGCTCCAGTCGTTGTGACTGGGACAGCAGCGCCTGGTTCGACATCAACTGGCTGGATGCCGAATCAAGCAGGATCCGGGGACTGTTCGCCATATACTGCAAGGGGCTGACCAATGAATTGAGGTACACCTTGGCCCAGTTAAAGCTTTGGTAGCGGCTGTCGGCAATAATCAGTACCAACGACAACACCACCGCCAACGCCAGGCGGATAGGGAGAGAGGGACCTCGACCAAAAATCGGTTTCATGGGGCAATAGACAGGCCGAGCAGCTCGGCCTCGTTATTAATCGTAATGGAACAAGTCTCCGCCATGCATGTCGATCATCTCCAATGCCTTGCCGCCACCACGGGCCACACAGGTCATGGGATCGTCAGCCACAACGACCGGAATGCCGGTTTCTTCCATCAGTAAACGGTCGAGATCACGCAACAGGGCACCACCGCCCGTCAGTACCATACCGCGCTCGGAAATATCCGACGCCAGCTCGGGAGGAGACTGCTCCAGCGCCACCATCACCGCACTCACAATACCCGACAGCGGCTCTTGCAGTGCTTCCAGAATCTCGTTGGAATTAAGGGTAAAGCTGCGGGGCACCCCTTCTGCCAGGTTACGACCGCGTACTTCAATTTCCAGTACTTCATCGCCCGGATAGGCAGAACCCACTTCGTGCTTGATACGCTCGGCCGTGGCTTCACCAATCAAGGAGCCATAGTTACGGCGCACATAATTGATAATAGACTCGTCAAAACGATCGCCGCCTATTCGTACCGACTGCGAATACACCACACCGTTCAGCGAGATAATCGCCACTTCCGTGGTACCGCCACCAATATCGACCACCATGGAGCCGGTTGCCTCGGACACGGGCAAGCCCGCACCTATGGCCGCCGCCATGGGTTCGTCAATCAGGTAGACTTCGCGGGCACCGGCGCCCAGCGCCGATTCCTTGATGGCTCGGCGCTCTACCTGGGTAGAGCCGCAAGGCACGCACACCAGAACCCGAGGGCTGGGGCGAAAGAAATTATTGTCATGCACCTGTTTGATAAAGTGCTGCAGCATTTTTTCGGTCACATAAAAATCGGCAATCACGCCGTCTTTCATGGGACGAATGGCCGCAATATTACCCGGGGTTCGGCCCAGCATTTGTTTGGCAGCATGACCGACGGCGGCAACACTTTGGCTTTGGCCGGATCTCTCCTGGCGAATGGCCACAACAGAAGGCTCGTTAAGAACAATGCCTTGATCTTTAACGTAGATGAGTGTGTTGGCCGTGCCCAAATCGATCGAAAGATCGTTGGAAAACATGCCTCTTAGCTTTTTAAACATATGCTGAAGGAGACCCTGGATTAAGAAAGCAGAAAAAGTGCGGCTAACTTTATCAATGCAGCCTATTACTGGCAAGGAACAAGCATACCTAAAACCACACATGAGCCGGTATGAGTTTCAATAAAACAATAAGTTCCCTAGACTTAGCCAATTATTCCTTTTATTTTATTTTTCGTGATGACGTTATCTTCATGGCACCGCCTCTATTCATCACCCTCCTCACCTCAAGGGCTGCAACCGCTATGCCATCCGCTGCTGTCTCGACACGGTCTGACACTCTGGCTCAAGCGTGATGATCTGTTGCACCCCACGATTTCCGGCAACAAATGGCGCAAACTAAAATATATACTGCGCCAGGCCCTGTCGGATCAAGCCCTCGGCATCCTCAGTTTTGGCGGCGCCTACTCCAATCATCTGCATGCCCTTGCCGCGGCAGGTCATCAGCTGGGCCTGCCCACCGTCGGTATCGTTCGCGGAGAAGCAAGCAGCCGTCACAATCCCACCCTGAGCGACGCCCGCCACTGGGGCATGACACTGGAATTTGTCGACCGCCAGCAATATCGCCGCCGCCAGGATGCCGACTGGCTGGCCGAACTGGCGCTCCGCTACCCGGGTTACCTAATGGTGCCTGAAGGTGGCAGCTGCGCCCTGGCCTTACCCGGCGTGGCCGAATTGTGGCAAGAGTTATGGCAAGAGCCGAGACAAGCAGAGCAGCAGATAGATGAAGTTATATTACCGGTGGCCAGCGGCGGCACCCTGGCGGGACTGCTGTCGGCCCGCTCGGCCCACTGCAGGGTAAGGGGCTATGCGGTATTGAAGGGAGCCCACTGGTTAACCGATGAAATCTGTCGCCTGTATCCACCGGCGGCGCAGGACGCCGGCTGGCAGCTGATGCTTGACCATCATGGTGGCGGTTACGCCAAATGCTCCGCCAGTGATAGAGCCGAGATCGACACACTGGCCAGCCAACTTGGCATACCGCTAGAGCCCATTTACAGCGGCAAGGCGCTGCTGGGGTTGTTTCGCGATATTGCTGCCGGTGTCTACCCTGCGGGCAGCCGGTTAGTGTTTATTCACACCGGGGGCCTGCAGGGAGCTCGTGGCACGCAAGGGCTGCGCTAAGCGCTCTGGACAGGCGAAAAAGTAGCCCTGACCGGCGTGGATTCCCAATTGCGACAAACACTGCCATTCGGCAGCATTTTCCACGCCCATGGCAATCACCTGGGTTTGCGTGCCGACACAATTACCAATCAAACTTCTTACCGCCATCTGGTTGGTGGGTTTGCTGTTGATGTCCCGTACCAGGCTGGAATGCAGTTTAAGATAGTCCAGCTCATAGTCTTTGATATATTGCGCACTCACCACATCCTGCCCCGCATGATCAACCGCCAGCCGGCATCCCAATGCCTTGAGAGCACGCAGGGGTTTGCTCAGCGCCTGAAAATGACGGCTGACCTGGGCCTCCGACAATTCAATCACCAGATGGTTAAGCATCGACTTGGGCCGCTGGATCAACTCAAATACCAGCCAACTATGAAAGTCACCGTTCAGCAGGCTGTCTGCCGAGACATTGAGCGACAAAGTCGTCTCTTGCTCATCTTGCTGTAACAGTGCCAGTGCGCGCACCACCAGCGCCTTGTCCAGCTCTTTCAGCAAGCCGCATTTTTCCGCCATCGGCAAAAAGTGCCCCGCCGACAATTCCCGCCCCTGCTCATCATGAATACGAGCCAGTAGCTCGTATTTGATGGGTGGCTTTTTTGCGTCGGTAAACACGCCTTGGCGGTCCAGCATAATCAAATCCTGCTCCAGCAGGCGACTCAGCAGGGTGCGCCAGCGCACTGTGCCCTTGCCCATGCTTTCTTCGGTAACGCCCTTGTAGTACATAAAATAGCCGTCACCTCCCTGCAGGGCCGCACTGCGCAGAGCCAATTCGGCTTCTTCCTGAACCTGCAGCAACTGCTCTCCATAGCGAAAACAGACACCACCGATATAAAGGGCAGGATCACTCACATCATCTGGCCAGTGCAGCCGGCGCAATAATTTCATTACCTGCCGCGCGGCTTCCAGGGCTTCGCTTTCCACCAGGTTGGGAAACAGCAAGGCAAAGGTATTGCCGTTATAACGCGCCTGCAGGGCGCCGGGAAAACGACGAATGAAGTGGCTTAAATAAATGGAGGCGGAAGACAATATTTCATCGCCACGCTCGTATCCCAGGTGATAATTGATTTGTTCCAGATCCTGCAGTTCGACCAACAGCAAGGCGCCGGAATGACTGGCAGAATCGTTGAGTGCCGCCTCCAGCCGATTATCAAAGAATACCCGGTTGCCGATACCGGTTTTCTTGTCCACAAACACATTGGCACGCATATAGGTATCGAACCGGCTGCGTTCCTTGCCCGCGTCTTTAAGCTCAAGCAGTAGCTTGTCCAATGCCTGGCTGGCAAAATGCGGCCACTCTTCCTTGGGATCATGCTGCAGTAACTTGAGCTTTCCCTGCAGAATAAACTGCCCACGCAAATCGAGTAGCTCGGCACCACGCAACTGACGCCTGAACCAGCGTAAAATAAACAGGGTGCCCAGAAACACCAGCAAGATAGCCCCGGTAACGCCAGACAGCGCGGCCATGGAATGATCCAACTGGTAGAAAGGTGGCCGCAGCACCAGTTGAAGGCTTAACTGAGGGTAGGCACTTAGCGAGCGTTGATATTCCAGTGACAACTCGTTGGCGGACAACGACTGCGGTGCATCATAGCGATACAGGGGCTTGTCTTCCTGCAACACCACCAAGTCGATGATATCGTTAACATCCAGAAATGCCGGCAGCCAGGTATCGATAATCTCTTGCTGCTCGGTTCCGGTTTTCCAGGTTTCATTCACCAGACGCACTACCGAGTCGACCTGGCGCTGCTGATAAACAGCCCCCATTTGATAGAAGCTGATACCAGCCCCTATCAGCACCATCATCACGGCCGCCAATATGCACAAACTGATAGTGGCAGTAAGCTGATTGGTAAATTTCATCAAAAATCCCTGACTATAATACCGGTAAGTTCCGGCCTTCTTCCCTGAATGCTGTTGTTACGATCCAAAACTACGCTGAACAACCCATATTGATCATTATCCTAGCCTAGTCGTTAAAACACCAACGCTAATGCTACAGACACCCATAACGCGTTTTTATCGTTATTTAAGCAATGTTTGCGCTTTGGTGCGTCACTTTGTGTCAACACGACCAAATACGTAGCATTATGTAATAACATTTATCGTCCAGCTGGCTTATCACGGCCTTTTCCGGTGGGCCATTTTATTGCCACTGAAACTAACCTCGCCTTTCAACGGTCTTGAGCTTTTCATGTACCATAAGCTCGGCTGGCATACAGACCATTCAGCTGCACGCCGCTGTGGCTCACTGAATGATTGATGACGGGTGACGAAAAACAGTAACAGGAGATGCAGAGATTAAGGATATAACCCCCAGCAATGATAAACGGCTCTTGATAGCTATTTTAATGGCTTCTGCAGTGATGCCGGCCGGCATCCCAACCCCAAGCAACCTGGTCGAGTTTTGATGAATATATGGAAGAAATATAACGACACCTCACTGGTGATCAAGATGTCGGCCGGCTTCCTGCTCGGCATTCTGGTGGCGCTTGTGTTCCAAGAGCAGGCGGCGGTGCTCAAACCTCTGGGGACCATATTCATTCGTTTGTTAAGCCTGATAGCCACGCCGGTGATTTTTTTAACGGTCGCACTCGCTATTGGCCGAATGAATATCCGACAGATGGGCAGACTGGGCGGCAAGCTCGTTCTCTACTATGCAGCCACCACCGCCATGGCGGTACTCATCGGCGTATCTGTGGCGTTGTTGCTCAGCCCGGGTAACCAGTTGTCACTGCCCGATATTACGGTCAAACAGCCGGATATTCCCGTTGTCTCCGATATGCTGATCAAGATAGTGCCCGAGAATATCTTTGCTGCTTTTTCGGGGGGCGACTTAATGGCCATTCTGTTTGTTGCCATCATCATGGGCATGGCCATGTCGCGCATGTGCTTTGCCGATGATGAAAAGATGAGAAGCCACGGCGCCCTGCTTGAACAGTTGTTTTCTGCTTTTAACGAGCTTTTCTACAAGTTATTGAAGGGGATCTTGCTGTATGCGCCCATCGGCGTATTTGCGATCAGCGCCGCGACTTTTGGCACTCAAGGCTGGGAAACGCTCTCCTCGCTGTTGATGTTTACCGCCACCTTCTACCTGGGGTTGCTGCTATTGTGGTCACTGGTCTACACCTTCTTTTTGAAAATGTCGGGCCATTCGATACGGCCGTTTTTTGCCAATACCAAAGAAGCCTATGCCACCGCCTTCTTTACTTCGAGCAGCCTGGCCACCTTGCCGGTAGCCATTGCAGCCGCCAAAAAGGCCGGTATATCGGATCGCACCGCCAACTTCGCCCTGCCATTGGGGGCCATTTTCAATTCCGATGGCGGCGCGTTGCGTATGGGGGTTTCCTTGGTGTTTGCCGCCAACATCATGGGGCTGGATTTGGCCTGGTTTGATTTCGTGACCATAGTCGTGATCGGCACTGTATTATCCATAGGCACCGCCGGCATCCCCGCCGCCGGTTTGGTTACCTTGTCTGCGGTGTTGAGTCTGTTCGGTTTGCCGTTGGAAATTGTGGCATTGATTGCCGGTGTAGATGCGCTGATCAGCATGGGCGGCACCGCCTCTAACGTCACCGGCGACATCATAGGCGCCGCGGTCATCGACGAAAAAGAAACCGTCCCGGTTTAGCAACCTGGCTCACTTTCTTAATGCTCAAGGCCAGCATCATTGCTGGCCTTCTTTATTGCTTTAAACCATGACCGCTGATTGTTTTCGCTACGCGATAACAGGCGTTGAAATCGACTCTTCGCCGATGGTTACAGAGTCACCAGATAGCTCTGTTATTTAAACTTTCTGGCATTAATGACTCAGCTTTCACTAAAAATAAAGCCCCCGCTTTCGCGGAGGCTTGAACACACAGAACAAACTCAAATGAATCCTAGAACGGAATGTCGTCGTCGAAGTCCATTGGCGGCTCATTGTAGGTGGGCGCCGGGGCGGGCTGATTTTGTGGCCCGGCAGGTTTCTGCTGGCCATATTGTGGTTGTCCCTGAGGTGCAGATTGCGGGCCACCTTGTGGTTGACCGCCTTGTTGACCCCAGTTGCCCTGACCGCCCTGCTGCTGGCCACCATATTGCTGACCACCTTGTGGCTGTCCGCCTTGCTGGCCCCAGTTGCCCTGGCCGCCACCCTGCTGCTGACCACCGCCCTGTGGACGACCGCCCAGCATTTGCATGGTGCCGCCCATATCGACCACAACCTCGGTGGTGTACTTGTCCTGGCCGCTCTGGTCTTGCCACTTACGGGTTTGCAGACGGCCCTCAACGTACACCTGAGAGCCCTTGCGCAGATATTCACCGACAATTTCGGCCAACTTGCCGAAAAACACCACCCGGTGCCATTCGGTACGTTCTTTCTGCTCGCCGGATTGCTTGTCGCGCCAGGTTTCACTGGTGGCCAAGGTAATATTTGCCACCGCATTACCATTAGGCAAGTAACGCACTTCCGGATCCTGACCCAGATGGCCGATCAGGATAACTTTATTAATGCCTCTATTGGCCATAACTCGCTCCGTACTTACAGGTTAATCAAGCTTTGCGCTCGATCCAATTCAAAAATATTGCCGTCTACCTTAAGGTAGGCCGATCCCTCTTCCGGGATAATCAAGGCTTCATGCACACCGGGCAACGCTAACAGTTGCGCCAGTAAAAGCTCTCGGCGTTCTGTATTTTCTATATTAACACCGATGGGCAAGATATGAGACCGCACCTTGCTGACATTGCTCATACCCGCTGCCAGCCAGAACCAGACTGCCATGCAGGCCGCGACCAGCAAAAACACCCCTGAGCCGCCCAGCTGCTGAAACAGCAAACCGCCCAGCACGCCCCCTAAAAAGGCACCAAAAAACTGACTGGTCGAATAAATGCCCATCGCCGTGCCCTTGGCCCCCGCCGGTGCCAACATCGACAAGAACGCCGGTAGCGAGGCTTCCATAAAGTTGAAGGCGGTAAAATACAGCACCATGGCCAGCGCCAGCACGGCAATATGTCCCTTGCCTGCCGCCATCAGGATCAGCGCCACCATCATCACCAGAATAGAAGCCTGAAACAGCTGCTTGTTCATGTTGCGCCGTGCACCCAGGATCAAGAATGGCACTATCAGCACAAACGACAGTAACAAAGCAGGCAGATACAGCCACCAGTGATGCTCGGCCGCCAGACCAGCATCGAGCAAAGTCAGCGGAAAGGCCACAAACACCGCGGTCAGCGTCAAATGGAGTAACAGGATGCCAAAGTCGAGCCGTAATAACTGCTTGTCTTTTAACAGCCGGCCAAACAACTCGGGGGCGGCTGTGACATCACGGATCTGGCCACGGTGCACCGAGTCCGGTAGCAGGAAGCGCACCATTAAAATACCGACTACTGCCAGCAGCGCCGTCGTCCAAAATACCCCCGACAGCCCAAACAGCGATGCCAATACCGGGCCCAACACCATGGCAATGGCAAACGAAATACCGATACACACACCAATAATGGCCATGGCCTTGGTGCGATTTTCTTCTCGGGTAATGTCTGCGGCCAACGCAAGAATAGCACCGGCAATGGCGCCCGAGCCTTGCAGCACGCGGCCAACGGCCACGCCGTACACCGAATCCGACATGGCGGCCACGACAGAGCCGAGGGCAAATAACGTCAGGCCGCCATAAATGACCGGCTTGCGGCCGATGCGATCCGACAGCCAACCGGCCGGAATTTGCAGTACCGCCTGGGTCAGGCCATAAATGCCGATCACTATCCCCACCCACAAGGGCGAAAATCCAATAAGGTCTTTACCGTATAACGCGAACACCGGCATGATCATAAACAAGCCGAGCATTCGCATGCCAAAGATGCTCGCCAGGGTAAAGGAAGCCCGTCGTTCGCGGGGGCTGAAGCCGTGCTCGTCGCTCATGAGTCCTCTTGCGCAGTCACATAAGATGGAAAGAGGCGCTAGTTTAGCACGGGGACGCAGTCAAGATTAATCCTTATTCTAACTTGGCGGGCTTATGATCCAGTGCCATACTAGCCGGTCGAATTTACACCAAGGTGATGTTGCAGATGGATAAAATCGAAGTTCGCGGAGCCAGAACCCACAACCTGAAAAATATCAGTCTGGACTTGCCCCGAGACAAGCTGATTGTCATTACCGGCCTGTCCGGATCGGGTAAGTCGTCGCTTGCCTTCGATACTCTTTATGCAGAAGGCCAGCGTCGCTACGTTGAGTCACTGTCGGCCTACGCCCGCCAGTTTCTTTCCTTGATGGAAAAACCGGACGTCGACCACATAGAAGGCCTGTCGCCCGCCATTTCCATCGAGCAGAAGTCCACGTCTCATAACCCGCGCTCCACCGTGGGCACCATCACCGAAATTTACGATTATCTGCGCCTGTTGTTTGCCCGGGTTGGCGAGCCTCGCTGCCCGACTCACTCATTGCCTTTGGCGGCACAAACCGTCAGCCAGATGGTCGACAAGGTGCTGGAGCAGCCAGAAGGCGAAAAGCTGATGCTGTTGGCTCCCGTGGTACGGGATCGCAAAGGCGAACACACCAAGCTGCTCGAAAACCTGGCCGCCCAGGGCTTTATCCGGGCTCGCATCGACGGCGAAGTGTGTGATTTGTCGGATCCACCGACCCTGGAACTGCAAAAGAAACACACCATTGAAGTGGTGGTCGATCGTTTCAAGGTGCGCGACGATCTGCAGCTGCGCCTGGCCGAATCCTTTGAAACCGCCCTCGAACTGTCCGGCGGCATCGCCTCGGTGGTGGCCATGGACGACAGCAGCCAGACCGAACTGGTGTTTTCCGCCAACTTCGCCTGCCCGCAATGTGGTTACTCCATTGCCGAGCTGGAGCCGCGGATCTTTTCTTTCAATAACCCGGCCGGTGCCTGCGACACCTGTGATGGTTTGGGGGTGCAGCAGATTGTCGACCCCGAGAAGGTGATCAGCAACCCCGAGCTCAGCCTGTCTGGCGGCGCCATTCGCGGCTGGGACAAGCGCAGCTATTACTATTATCAAATGCTCAAGTCCCTGGCCGAGCATTATGACTTTGATCTGGAAGTGCCCTATCAGGAGCTGCCCGAGGCCGTGCAACAGGCAGTATTGTATGGCTCGGGTCGCACCAGTATCGACTTCAAGTACATGAACGACCGTGGCGATGTGCTGGTACGCAAGCACCCCTTTGAAGGCATTCTGCATAATATGGAACGCCGCTACCGCGAAACCGAGTCCAACTCGGTGCGCGAAGAGCTGGCTAAATATCAAAGTCACCGCGCCTGCCCCGGCTGCAGCGGCGCCCGCCTGAAAGAAGGCCCGCGCAACGTGTTTGTGGCCGACCATACTCTGCCGCAAGTAGCAGACATGGCTATTGGCGAGGCCCATGCCTTTTTTACCAACATGGAACTCGTCGGCCAGAAGGCACAAATTGCCGACAAGATTTTCAAGGAAATTGTCGCCCGCCTCGGCTTTCTGGTTAACGTGGGCCTGAATTATCTGACGCTGTCGCGCAGCGCCGATACGCTGTCGGGCGGTGAGGCCCAGCGAATTCGTCTGGCCAGCCAGATTGGCGCCGGCCTGGTCGGTGTCATGTACGTATTGGATGAGCCCAGTATTGGCCTGCATCAACGGGATAATGAACGCTTACTCTCTACCCTGACCCACTTGCGTGACCTGGGTAATACGGTGATTGTGGTGGAGCATGATGAAGATGCCATTCGCGCCGCCGATCATGTACTGGATATTGGCCCGGGTGCCGGCGTGCACGGCGGCTATATCGTCGCCCAGGGCACGCCTGCCGAAGTGATGGCCAATCCCGATTCCCTGACCGGCGCGTATCTGTCCGGCACCAAGTGCATTGCCATTCCTGCCGAGCGCACGCCTGTGGGTGAGCACTGGCTCACCCTGAAGGGGGCCAAGGGCAACAACTTGCAGAACGTCGACCTGGAAATACCACTGGGGTTGATGACCTGCGTCACCGGCGTGTCCGGCTCGGGTAAATCGACTCTGATCAACAATACCCTGTTCCCTATCGCCCACCGTGAGCTGAACAAGGCCACCGTGAGCCAGCCGGCCCCTTATCGCAGCATAGAGGGCATGAACAAGCTGGATAAGGTAGTGGATATCGATCAAAGCCCGATTGGCCGCACCCCGCGCTCCAATCCGGCCACCTATACCGGTATTTTCACCCCGATTCGAGAGCTGTTTGCCGCCACCCATGAAGCCCGCTCCCGGGGCTATAAACCGGGCCGCTTCTCGTTCAACGTCAAGGGCGGGCGCTGCGAGGCGTGTCAGGGCGATGGTCTGATCAAGGTAGAAATGCATTTTTTACCCGACGTGTACGTGCCCTGCGATGTGTGCAAGAGCAAGCGCTATAACCGCGAAACCCTGGAGATAAAATACAAGGGGCTGAGCATTCATGAAGTACTGGATATGACGGTAGAAGCCGCCTGCGAGTTTTTTGCCCCCGTACCGGCCATTCATCGCAAGCTGCAAACCCTGATGGACGTAGGCCTGTCCTATATTCGTCTCGGCCAGTCGGCCACCACTTTGTCGGGGGGTGAGGCGCAGCGGGTCAAGCTGGCCAAGGAGCTGTCGAAGCGCGATACCGGCCAAACGCTATATATTCTGGATGAGCCCACCACAGGCCTGCATTTTCAGGACATTCAGCTGCTGCTGACCGTGCTGCATAGGCTGCGCGACCACGGTAATACGGTGGTCATTATCGAGCATAACCTGGATGTGGTGAAAACCGCCGACTGGATTGTCGACATGGGTCCGGAAGGCGGCAGCGGTGGCGGTCAGATACTGGTCGCAGGCACCCCGGAGCAAGTGGCCGCTCACACCAGTTCACACACAGCCCGCTTCTTGCGGCCCATGCTGGGAATGACTGCGCCGAACTAAAGACAGACACCATTCCCATGCCGTCTTACCGGGCTTGCCCCGGTATCTTTTTACAAACCACTAAAAAACTCAAAACAGACCCTGATTTCCATCAGGATGACGGCAGGTGTTTAGCTGGGCGCTTGATGCTCGGTGCTATTTATTCTGCCATTTCACCTTGAACAGGGTGGGCCAATGCTTGCCGGTCAGGTAAAACACCTCGGCCTGCTCATCATAGGCGATACCGTTCAGTACCGCCTCCGGATCTCTTCCCTTCCCGCTTTCTGCCACCAGCGCGCTGGCATCTATCTCGGCCTCGATACGGCCGCTGATTTTGTTGATCCGCACCAGCCGCGGCTCTTTCCAGATATTGGCATAAATGTGCCCCCCCACACAGGCCAGATCGTTCAGCTTAGGTTGAGGTTGGCCATTGAGTGTGACCACTAACTGCCCTTGCAGGGCGAAGTCGTGTGGGCTACGTCGGTATAAACGGCTGGAGCCATCACTCATCCATAGCTCGTGGCCATCAAAGCACAGGCCCCAGCCTTCGCCGCCATATTGAAATGCCTGCTGCAAGCTTAAATCGTCCCGGTTATATACCAGCGCCAGCCCCTCACGCCAGGTCAGCTGAATAAGCTGCTGGCCCACCAGTGCCAGCCCTTCGCCAAAATAAGCAGGATCCAGCGCAAGTTTGGCCAGCACTTCGCCGGTCAGCGGATTCACCTTGCGCAGGCTGCTGTCACCATACAGGCCAGTGCTTTCATAAAGCATGTCCTGGTGCCACACCAACCCCTGGGTAAACGCCCGGGTATCGTGAGGCAACCGCTCGATGACTTCGACGGTTAACTGCTCTACAGACTGATGGGTTGCGTGTACTGGCAAACTGCATAGCAAAACGGACAGCAGCAGCCCGGCACCTTGGGCCATACTCAATACCTTGATAATGATGATCCTTTTTCAACATGTCACTAACGTATAAAGACAGCCGTCACGCAGAGCTAAAAGTAAAAAGCTGTGCTAAAAACTAAAAAGAGGCTCGCGGCCACTCTGCTATTGCTGGGCAAGGGGCCAGGGCGAGTGAGTGTCGATAATTGTCGCAATCCAGAAATGATTCAAATGGGGCTAAGACATTGATGAATAACGATTCCGGCACTGATGTCGACGAAAGCTGACGCCAGCAAAACAGCTAGATGCTTGCTATCATCCTCATTTAAATGGAGATTCGCTACGCTTAATATTAATAAATCAAACGAAGATGAGAGTCATACTGCAGTTGGGCAGAACGCCTGCAGTCATTACCCGCTATCGGGGTTCACTTTTTCAGGAGCATAATCACCATGAAAAAATTATTTCAAATTCTTAATCCATTACTGATTCTGTCTTTAATGATGGGCACCATGCCGATGGCCGTACAGGCACAGCCCAGCCAGCTGGTATCTACCCAGAGTGCACTGGATGCCGTGCAGGTCAGTGCAGAGCGTGAACGCATCAATGATTTATTGGCTAGAAGCGACGTGCGCGAGCAGCTGGTCAATTATGGTGTGGAATTGAACGAAGTGGAAGCCCGGGTAGCCGCGCTGTCGGATCAGGAAGTACTGCAAATGGCCGACCAGCTGGATAATATGCCCGCCGGTGCCAATGCCGTGATTGGTGCCTTGCTCACCGTCTTTATCGTGCTGCTGGTGACCGACTTGCTGGGCTTGACCAACGTCTTTCCG
Organism: Oceanisphaera marina; assembly: GCF_014643915.1. Classification (GTDB taxonomy): domain Bacteria; phylum Pseudomonadota; class Gammaproteobacteria; order Enterobacterales; family Aeromonadaceae; genus Oceanimonas; species Oceanimonas marina. The sequence goes on along the minus strand of NZ_BMKE01000004.1, from coordinate 21,775 downwards.
TTCACTCGTTAATGAACCGCTCAATATCTTTAAAAAACGTCCGCCTGGCGGGCGTTTTACTATTCGGCCTGCTGCTTGGCGGCTGCGCTGCCCAGCCTCAGCTATCTGCCAGCACCCTGGCGCAACTACCCACCCAGTCTTATGTGACCGGTGTGCCGTTTCACAGTCAGCGGGACTACCAGTGCGGCCCTGCCGCATTGGCCATGGCGCTGGGCGCCAGTGGCAAAGACGTGAGCGTTGATCAGCTGATCCCGCAGGTGTTTCTGCCTGGTCGAGAAGGCAGCGTGCAACCCGAAATGCTGGCTACCGTTCGCCGCCATCAACGCATCAGCTACCCGGTAACCGGCGGTTTTGAGGCCCTGTTAACGGAAGTGGGTGCGGGGCATCCGGTGGTGGTATTGCAAAATCTGGCACTGCCCATAATGCCGATGTGGCATTATGCGGTCGTGATCGGCTACGACCACTCCAGAGAGCAGCTGCTACTGCACAGTGGTGAACAATCCCGGCAGGTGACCGACATGAGCCGTTTCGACGCCACCTGGGCACGCAGCGATCGCTGGGCCATGGTGGCATTACCGGCAGGTCAGTTACCACACACGGTTTCGCCACAGGTCGCCACCGACAGCATCGCCGCCTTTGAAGCAACGGCGGGTGCCGGTGCCGCCATCCCTGCCTGGCAAGCCGTGGTTAACCGCTGGCCGGAACATGCCCTGGGCTGGTTTGCGCTGGGGAATGCCCGCCATGCCGACGGCGCTCCCGAAGCCGCCGCCGAGGCCTTTAAGCAAGCCACCGAGCAGGACCCGACACTGGCCGCCGCCTGGCTTAATTTAGGCTTGACCCAGCAAGGCCTGGGGCAGACCGCAAAAGCAAAAACCAGCCTGCGCCACGCCGCCGCCCTGCCCGGAAAATGGCAACAACACGCCAAACAGGCGTTAACCCAAATAACGGCGCAAGCGCCTGGCTAACGCACTCCCCCCTATAAACAACAAAACCGAACCCGCTGGTTCGGTTTTTTAGCTCGGTGCTGGACGCTCGGCGCTGTTCTTCAATACATAGACTCATCCGAGGTAAGCATTTTTGCCAGCCTCCTGCGGGTAACCAACCCCATGCCCTGACGGCCAACCGGGATTAAAAAACCGCGAATATCTTCCTTTTGTAAAATCTTGAAGCCGGCCAGCAAAGAGGTGTCTTCGGTGAGCTCCTGTAATTGTCGGTTGGCATTCAGCAAGGGCGCCAGCAGCTCCGCCAGGGTAACGGCTTGCTCAGGATCCTGCTGTTGATAGGCCTGTTCAAGCACGTCGCGTTTCAGCAAATAACATTGTTCTGCCTGCCGGATCACCAACCAGGGTAATGGCTGCGCCAGAATCGCCGCCAAGTTATGATCCGCCGTCAGGTCGATTTCCACAAACCGAAAACTGGCCAGCTCGGACAAATAACGCTGCGCCAGCGCGGCGCGCAAGGGGTGCGTTTGCAACAGGCGCCCCTGCTGCTTAAGCAAGGTCAAAAGCAAGGAAGGCTGGCGAAAGCCATGCTGGCATACCAGGTTTGCGGTGAGCACCACCGTCATGGCCGGAAACATTGCCTCGGCACTCAGTGACAACTCCAATACAGTGGCAATCGCCGCCAATGGGGCATGCAGCATGGCGCCCATCATGGCGGCCATGCCCAGCAACGCATATAAACCCGGCTCAGATCCGCCCGGCACCCAGGCACCGACCATGCCACCGGCACACACGCCCAACATCAGCATGGGGGCGATTTGCCCACCCGGCACTCCCAGCCCGATGGCGGCGGCGGTGGCAATCAGTTTGGCCGCCAAAATCAACAGTAACAATAGCCAGGGAAGCTGAGCACTCAGAGTGGCATTGATCGTATCGTAGCCTGATCCCAGAATTTGAGGAACCAGCAAGGCCAGGCAGCCGGTGATCACTCCGGCCAGCAGTAATCGGGCGGCTCTGGATTCAAGTGGCAGGCGCAAAAACAGCCGTACCAGGGTGTGAAACAGCACCGCCACCAGTCCCAGCAAGATACCCGTTAACAGCAAACTGGGAATATCGCCATAATGAGCCAATGACAAGCGAGTGGGCGTTAATATCGAGTGCGTGCCCACCAGTGAGCTAGTAAAAGCAGAAGCGGTAATGGCCGAGGCAATAATGGGCGCGAATCCCAGGATGCTGTATTCCATCAGCACCACTTCCATGGCAAACAACACACCTGCCAGCGGGGTATTAAAGGCTGCAGAAATAGCGGCTGCCGTACCACAGCCTATCAACAAACGCAGCTGGCTGGGCGGCCTGTGGGTGTACTGGCCCAGCAGGCTGGCCACCCCGGCGCCCATCTGTATGGCCGGCCCTTCTCGCCCCACGCTATGCCCGGAGGCAAGTGAAATCAGCGCCGCCGCAAACTGAAACAGGGTATTGGCCAGTGGCAAGCGGCCGCGACCAAACTGCAAACGCTCCAATACATAAGCCAGCCCCACCGTTTGGGCCGAGGTCGGCGTAATACGATACAGCAGAATCAGCAACACACTGCCCAGCACAGGCAAGCCCAGGCGCCAGCCCCACGACAGCGACTCAAAGTCTTCCAGCGTGGCGCCATTCAACCATCCCAGCACCAGGTTCAACAAAGCAATAAAACTGGCCATCACCAGGCCCGCGACCACGCCAATGACGCAACCCATCATCACCAGAGGCAGCAGGCTCCTAGACGGACCGGTAAACAACTGGCGTAGCCTTCTTTTGGGCTGGCTCATTTAACGCCGCTCCCTGCTCTCCATGGTCATCAATATCCAATCCAGTATTTCACTGCTCAACTGCGCCTGAGCCACACCAAACGCCGTCACTACGTCGGGAACTTCGGCGGTTACCGGCGCTGCTACGGTGGCAAAACGTCGGCTGGCGACAAGGCGCCGGTCTCCTGGATCAACCAGCTGCGCATCAAAATGGATCACCACGACCGGCTTGCCCTGGCGATATTCGGTATGAAAAGCGCGCAGAGTGCCTCTTAACTCAATCTCGGCCTGCAATGCCTCACTGTCGCTAATAATATGTTGAATACCGCCTGGCTGTTGCCAAGTCTCAATTAACTGATCGCGAAACAGCACCGGCACGCTGGCCGCCCAGCGCGCCCCTTGATAGGCGCTTAGCTGATTATGTTGCGGGATCACGGCAATGCGATTACCCGACAGCAAACCGCTGGTTTCGGGCCGATTGACCCGTAGCGTAACCGCCCGTTGCACAACCGGCTTCTGGGGGGTGGCCAGCTGTGGCGGGGGCAGACGATAAAAGGTCACCGGTGACGATTCGGGCAGCAGGCTACAGGCGCCCAGTATCACCGGCAGCAGCAGCCACAGCATATTTTTAGCCAGTTTAAAGCAGGCAAGTCTTTGCGTCATGATCATGGCTGAAACTCCTTGATGCGTTCGCCACCCAGCAAGAAATCACTCGGGTCTTGCTCAAGCTTGCGTGATACCTCCCCCAGGGTTTCCAGCGTGCTGCGCAACTCGCGCAACGTCGGTTCCAGCTCGCCCATACCTTGCAACCCCGAATGGAGTGCCTGCTGATTATGGGTTAATAGCCGCTCAATCTGTGCCGAACTGCGCGCCAGCGATGCCGCCGCCTGATCGGCATTGCGCCATAATCGCTCGCCGTTATCATTGAACTGCCCTTCCAGCTTGCCCAGCAGCGTTGCCGCGTGATCCATGGTGACTTTCATTTGCTGGCTGGCCTGCACCAAATCCTGTATGCCTTGACGCAAGTCGGTTTTCTGCTCGGCTATCACGCCGGTCGTGGCATTGAGGTTGGCCAGTGTCTGGCTGAAATGTTCACCGTTCTCTTTGGAAAATAACGCATTGGCATTTTCGATCAGCGACTTGAAGCCACTCAATAACTCCTCGCTGTTCAAGCGCAGTTGCGCGATTGGCGAGGGGTCCGCCACGATCACGGGGATGGCGTCATCTTCGGCTTGCAGCCGCGGGCTGTCGGGGGAGCCATCGCTGAGCTGAATATTGGCGGCGCCGGTTATATTGGCCAGCGCCAGGCGAGCTCGGGTGTCGGTTTTAACCGGTGTTTGCCGAGCAATTCTCACTCGCGCCCACACCTGACGCGGATCGTCCGGATCCAGCGATAACTGCTCGACTTCCCCTACACGAATACCACTGTATTCAACGGCACTGCCTACACTCAAGCCGCTGACTGCCTCGCGAAAGACGATGTCATATAAACGCGAATCCTGCTGGCTGCCGGCTTTAACCAACCACAAGCTAAACAGTAAAATACCGGCGGCCACCGCCAGGGTAAAAATACCAATCAATACATGATGAGCTCGGGTTTCCATGGTTTACTCCTGAGCAGATGATTTGGCCGACTGCTGAGCGGCCCGGCCACGAGGACCATGAAAATAATCGCGGATCCAGTCATCATCGGTGGCGGCCACTACCTCCAGCCGATCCGCCACCAAGACCCGTTTTTGCGATAATACCGCCACACGATCACAACAGGCATAAAGGGTATCAAGATCGTGGGTTACTAAAAATACCGTTAAATCAAGAGCATCGCGCAAAGTTAACAACAAGCGATCGAAGGCGGCAGCGGCAATGGGATCCAGCCCGGCGGTCGGTTCATCCAGAAACAGAATATCGGGATCCAGCGCCAAGGCCCGCGCCAGTGCCGCTCTCTTGATCATACCGCCCGATAGCTCGGCCGGATACTTGCTGCCCGCCGCGGCCGGCAACCCCACCAATGCCAGCTTGACCACCGCCAAGGCAGTGGCATCCCGGCGTGACAAACCCGCTTGCTCAATCAAAGCCAGCGCCACGTTTTCCTCCAGGGTGAGCGACGAATACAAGGCGCCTTTTTGAAACAGCACCCCCATGCGCTTTTGCAACTGACTGCGTTGCTCGTCGGATAACGCCGGCAAGTCATGACCAAACAGCTTGACGATGCCGGCCCTGGGCTGCAGCAGCCCAACGATGGAGCGCAGCAATACCGACTTGCCGGTGCCGGATCCGCCCACCACGCCCAGGATCTCGCCGCGATACACCGCCAGATCCAGTTGATCGTGCACCGCATGGCTGCCAAAGCGATTCACCAGCTTTTGTACCTCGATCACGGTATTTTCAGCGTTGTTTACCATCCCATCTCCATGAGAAACAGCGCGGCGATGGCATCCAGCAAAATCACCACAAAGATCGATTGCACCACACTGGAGGTCGTATGCTGCCCCACCGACTGAGCGCTTCCTTCCACCTTGAACCCTTCCAGACAGCCAATCAGCGCAATTAACAAGGCAAATACAGGTGCCTTGCCCAGACCAATCCACAGGTGTCGGATCGGCACTTGCTGCACTATGGACAAATACTGGGTCAGTGAAATATCGAGCGACAGTAACGCCACCATGGCGCCGCCCAAAAAACCGGACAAAATGGCAATAAAGGTCAGCAGGGGCAACACAATCACCAGCGCCAGCATACGGGGTAATACCAGCAGCGTAATGGGATCCAGCCCCTGGGTACGCAGCGCATCCAGTTCTTCGTTAACTTTCATCGAGCCCAGTTGTGCAGTAAAGGCACTGGCGGTGCGCCCCGCCAGTAAAATGGCGGTCAGCAGCACGCCAAACTCGCGTAAAAAGGAATAAGCCACCAGGTCGACCGTGTAAATGGTGGCGCCAAAGTTGGCCAGTACGGTAGCGCCCAGAAAGGCGACCACGGCCCCCACCAGAAAGGTCAGCAAGGCGACAATAGGTACGGCGTTAAGGCCACATTGATGTATCTGTGCCACCAGAGCCGTCACACGCCAGCGACTGGGCACCCACACAGTGCCGGCCAGCGTGCTCAGAGTGAGCCCCAAAAACCCCAGCAGCAAGACAAACTGCCGCCAGCCACTGAGCATTTGTTCACCCAGAGCGGCCAGGCTGTCGCTCCAGCTGGATGGAGGTTGCGCTGGCGGCTCATGATCACTCATGGCCTCGGCCACTGCCAACAGCAAGGCCTGGCGCTCTACCGACAGGCCAGTGGCGTTGGGCAGCAGCTGGCATAACGCCCGGGCACCCAGCAGCTCGACCAACAAGGCGGCACCGGCCGTATCCAGTTCGCTCAGCTGGCTTGCCTCTAACCGCCGCAAGGCCGGTTTTACTGCGCCAAGACGGCGTTTCAGCTGAGCGTAATGTTCTAGCGTCCAGGCGCCCTGCAGCTGGGCACTATCCGCTTTTATAGTTAATGTTGGGACGTTATTTTCCATTGCGTGGGCCCCTGATAAAACAACTCATACGAGACTTTTATTGTCCGGCATCAATATCATAACCACAACAGCAAGGTGGTTTTATACTGGGATCCGCCGTCTTTTTATGACAATGGGCACACAAGCCGCGTTGATAGCACAATAATGATTAGCCCGTCGCGAGCAAGGCTGTGACCGCACGATGAAGACAGCGCAGTACACTGCGCTTTGTTGAGTGCCATCTGTCAGCAAGAGCTAAACTCACCACAGGATCAAAACCACTGGCGCTGCCTGAACGATAGCATGTGCAGCCTGGAACCGGCAGTAAAGGTACTGGCCTGACTGCCGGTAACTCGGCTACCCGGATCAAGGAGCTGGATGTAAAGAATGTGGTTTTACTGTCAGACGCGGTACCATGGCCAGGAATATCTGCCTGTCCAATTCCCAAGTTTCTGAAAAAAGCCTAATCTAAGCGTTTGGATAATAAGTTGAGGTTGTCATGTATAAGCTGGTGTTTTTCGTCCCCGAGTCACATCTTGCCGAGGTGAAGGCGGCGGTATTTGCAACCGGTGCCGGCAAAATCGGCGATTACGAGCAATGCTGCTTTGAAACCCGTGGCACCGGCCAGTTCAGACCCTTGGCCAATGCCACTCCCTTTATCGGCCAGGCGGGCGCGCTTGAGCAGGTAGCAGAGGTACGGGTTGAGCTGGTATGTGACGATGCCCTGATCCGCCCTGCCATTGCGGCACTGCGCAAAGCACATCCTTACGAAGAGCCCGCCTTCGATGTCTGGCAACTGAGTGATCTTATGCACAGTGAGGAGTAAAGTGTGAGGAGAAAAGCCACCGCATCGCAGGCGACCTCGCCTTTGCACCTCGCTCTTCATTATTTATCTCTCGCTATCTATACAGGAGCCAGCCATGGCTAGCCTTTGCACCCACGCCTGCCCACTGGGATGGATTACCCTGGAAACCGACATCGACGCCACTCAGACGGAAGTGATTACGGCCTTGCATTTTAGTGATGAAATAACACAATCCATGGCCCCTGGCTCACCACTGCAACATCAGGCCTGCCGGCAGCTGGATGAGTACTTTGCCAGCCAGCGCCAGCATTTTGAATTGCCACTGGCTCCCCAAGGCACCGACTTTCAGCAGCGGGTATGGCAGGCATTGCAACGCATTCCCCATGGCGAGCACCGCAGTTATAAAGATATCGCCTTGCAGATCGATAATCCCAAGGCCGTTCGCGCCGTGGGGCTGGCCAATAGCCGCAATCCCATCGCGCTGATTATTCCCTGCCACAGGGTCATTGGCGCCAGTGGCAAGCTGGTGGGCTATGCCGGCGGCATCGCGCGCAAGGCCTGGTTGCTGGAACACGAGCATCAACAGCCAACGCAGCGCCCTGAATAGAAGAGTTTGGCGTTACTCCTTGTGCGAGATCTCTCAAAGAGCGAGAGGAATATTCGCTTTCTGATGACGCCTTCAGCCACTAAAAAAATATATTACTCTTTATTTTCAAAGCCTTGATAAAAACTCAAGCACTAACAGGCAACAAGATCACTGTTATGATGAGCAAAATGATTCAAGAATCGGGGTATTATTTATCTCGCAGGGAGCACAGAGCCAGTCAGGATGACAGGCTGCCAAGACGGCACAGGACAACCACGGGCGTGGTAGAGGGATACCTCCAGGATGGAGAGGCACGTTCAGTCAGGAAGACGAACGGTCAGGATGACATCAGGGACAGCCCGACGGATCGGGAAAGGGAACGCCAACAGGGAACAGGCACGTCAGGGATTGCAGGGAGCAATATCGGTTTACGGATTAAACCAAGCAGACGACCCAAAAAGGGGCAACTCAGGTTGCCCCTTTTTCTATTTCTTTTTCTGGCAAGATGCCAAAGCAGGTCCGGCATCACGACAGGCAGGATATGTTTCGTATTTCCCTGTGTATGAACGATTACCGCTTAAGGCATACCGCTGCCCGAAAGGCTTAACTGTTCGGCATTTTAATGACCAGACAGTCCATGCCCTGAAGCACCAAACGCTCGCAGGCGCGTTTGGCCTGCTCTTGCTGAAGGCCAATCAACTGTGCCCGAAACAAGGTGCGATCACTGATACTCACCTCGTTCACCGCAACTTGAGCAAACTCGATATCATCCAATCGGCGAGCCGCATCCGAGGCCCGATCCCTTGCCTGCTCTGAGGCACGAAAAGAACCCACCTGCACCGCCCACCCCAAATCGGCAGACAAACGTCCGCTGGACACGGCCTGAGGTTGCGAAGCCCCAACCAGTGGCCGAGGTAGTGTCTTGACCACGACTGGCGGCTGCGTTTTAACCTGGGTATTGGTTGCCTGGCGAGTCACCTGGCGCACCGTTTGCGTGCTCACCACCACCTTGCTGGGTGGGGCTGCTGGGCTGCGTTTGGCCGCCTTGGGCGACAACTTGGCCAACTGTTCGGCTCGTATAAAACTCTTGTCCAGCAATGCCACCATTTCGGCATCGCGCGATTGGGCCGAGCGTCCCCCCATGACAACGCCGATTAAACGATGATCGCCTCTCAGTGTCGAGGTCGCCACGTTAAAGCCCGAGGCATTGATATAACCGGTTTTCATGCCGTCGGTACCCGGGTAATTTTTAATCATGCGATTATGGCTATTGTAGGTTTTCCCCCCATAGGTAAAAGAGGCCGTCGAAAAATAGTGGTAATAATCGGCGTGATCCTGCATCAATCGCATCGACAGGATAGACAGATCGCGGGCGGTGGTGCGTTGCTGTGCATTAGGCAACCCAGAGGCATTGCGAAACGTGGTCGAGGTCATTTTCATTTCCTTGGCCTTGGCCGTCATCATCCTGGCAAACTCGCTCTCGGTTCCACCCAGCGCCTCTGCAACCACCACAGCCGCATCGTTGGCCGAGCGTACCACCAGTGCCGGAATAGCATCACGCACCCGTAGCCGGTCGCCTTTTTTCAGCGATATATTGGTTTGTGGCATGGAGGCCGCATGTGCCGACACCGGCATGGCGGTGTCGAGTCGCATCAGGCCCTTGTCCATGGCGTCGAACAGCAGATACAGCGTCATCATCTTGGTTAACGAGGCCGGATAGCGCGGCGCATCGGCATGCGCCGCATGCAGTACTTCACCACTGTCGGCATCCAATACTATGGCCGCATAACGAGGGTTGGCCTCGGCGCTGGCCTGCCCGATTCCCGCACACAACAGCACCATTACTAGCAGCCATCTCATCTTTTTCACAGGTGTTGCAACCGCCATGGCAGGCCCTCTGTCTGAAGGTAATATAAATTTCGCAGAAGCTACGTTATCGCCTGAATTCTGTCCAGCTTTTAATCAGCCATTTATTGCAGGATACCAGCCCGTTTTTCACGCGATGGCTACCCTACAGATAAGCATACTCGCTCCTGCCGTAAATAGGTGATTGCTAGTGCTGTTGAGCCGAGAATTCACTAATAAAAAGGCGCCAATGGCGCCTTGTCAATCACAGTCAGCTTCAATAGCGTCTAGCGCTCAACACCGTTAGGCGCTCAGGTTGGGCGCCAGCCATTTTTCTGCTTCTTCGCGTGTCATGCCCTTGCGATCGGCATAATCCAGCAACTGATCTTCCTGAATCTGTGCCACCGCAAAATAGCGGGTATCCGGATACGAAAAGTAGAAGCCGGCCACGGCAGCACCGGGCCACATGGCGTAGGACTCGGTCAATTTCATGCCGATACGTTTTTCTACCTCTAACCAGTCCCACAGCGTACCTTTTTCGGTATGCTCGGGACAGGCCGGATAACCGGGTGCCGGACGAATACCGACGTATTTTTCGCGGATCAATTCGTCGTTCGCCAGCTGCTCGTCGGCAGCGTAACCCCAGTATTCACGGCGCACCCGCAGGTGCAGATACTCGGCAAAGGCCTCCGCCAGACGGTCAGCCACCGAACCCGCCAAGATGGCGTTATAGTCATCTTCCGCCTCTTTATAACGACGAATGATGTCTTCTTCTCCAATCCCCCCCGTTACCGCAAAGCCACCCACATAATCGGGCTGGGTGCCTTTGGGGGCCACGTAGTCCGCCAGGCAATAGTTGGGAAAGCCGTCTTTTTTCTCGGTTTGCTGGCGCAGGAAACGCAGCGTTTGCACCACTTCACTGCGTGACTCATCGGCGTAAATTTCTACGTCGTCACCCACACTGTTGGCCGGGAACAAGCCAATCACACCGGCGCAACTGAGTGTGCCGTCCTGCTCCAGTTTATCGAGCATGGCCTGGGCATCGGCAAACAATTTGGTGGCCTCAGCGCCCACCACTTCGTCTTCCAGAATACGCGGATACTTGCCCGCCAGGCCCCAGGTCATGAAGAAGGGAGACCAGTCGATGTATTCGCGCACGATAGAAATCGGCGTGTTATGGAACTCGTGTACTCCCGGCTTGGCGGGTACCGGTGGCACATAGTTTGCCCAGTCGACGTCAACCTTGTTGGCGCGCGCCTTGGCTAGGGGGATCGGCTTGGTACGCGGCTTTTTGCGGGCGTGCTGATCACGCACCACGTCATACTCTTTATTCAGGCGATCCACAAACGCCGGTTTGTTTTCTTTACTCAGCAAGGTTTGCACCACGCCTACGGCGCGGGAAGCGTTGGATACATAGACCACAGGCTCATCGTAGTTCTGCTCGATTTTAACCGCCGTGTGCGCCTTGGATGTAGTAGCGCCACCGATCAGCAGCGGTATGGTAAAGCCCTGGCGCTGCATTTCCTTGGCCACGTTGACCATTTCGTCCAGTGACGGTGTGATAAGACCAGAGAGGCCTATCATGTCGGCATTGGTTTCGCGCGCGGTTTGCAGGATTTTCTCGCAGGGCACCATTACACCCAAGTCGATCACTTCAAAGTTATTACACTGCAGCACCACGCCAACGATGTTCTTGCCGATGTCATGCACGTCGCCCTTGACCGTGGCCATTACCACGCGGCCGTTGGTCTGGCCCACTTCCTTGCTGGCCTCGATATAGGGGTTGAGGTAGGCCACGGCGCGCTTCATGACGCGTGCCGACTTTACCACCTGCGGCAGGAACATCTTGCCCTCGCCAAACAGGTCGCCCACCACGTTCATGCCGTCCATCAAGGGACCTTCGATCACGTCCAACGGACGAGTCGCTTCCTGTCGCGCCGCTTCGGTATCTTCCTCGATAAAGTCGGTCAGACCTTTTACCAGTGAATGGGCCAGACGCTCGTTTACCGGCCAGCTGCGCCATTCCAGATTTCGTGGATCCACCGCTTCACTGCCGCTGTTACGATAACGCTCGGCGATTTCCAGCAAGGCCTCGGTGGCATCTTCGTTCTCGTTCAGCACCACGGCGATGACTTTTTCTTTCAGCTCGGGCTCGATATCTTCGTAAATCGCCAGCTGACCGGCATTCACTATGCCCATGTCCATGCCGTTGCGTACCGCGTGATACAAGAACACAGAGTGAATGGCCTCGCGCACCACTTCGTTACCGCGGAACGAAAACGATACGTTGGACACACCGCCGGAAATCATGGCATGCGGCAGGTGGGTTTTGATGTCTTTCACCGCCTCGATAAACTCGACCGCATAGTTGTTATGCTCTTCGATACCGGTAGCCACGGCGAAAATATTGGGGTCGAAAATGATGTCTTCCGGCGGAAAGCCCACTTCATCAACCAGAATGCGATAGGCCCGCTGACAGATCTCGAACTTTCGCTCCCGGGTATCGGCCTGACCGACCTCGTCGAACGCCATCACGATCACGGCTGCACCGTAGCGGCGCACCAGTTTGGCCTGTTCGATAAACGGCTCAACCCCTTCCTTCATCGAGATGGAGTTCACTATGCCCTTGCCCTGAATACACTTCAGGCCTGCTTCCAGCACTTCCCATTTGGAAGAGTCGAGCATGATGGGCACGCGGGAGATATCCGGTTCGCCGGCAATCAGGTTGAGGAAGCGAGTCATACAGGCCACCGCATCCAGCATGCCTTCATCCATGTTGATGTCGATGATCTGGGCGCCGCTTTCTACCTGTTGCAGCGCCACTTCCAGCGCCTCGTCGTATTTCTCTTCTTTTATCAGCCGTTTGAACCTGGCAGAACCGGTGACGTTGGTCCGTTCGCCCACGTTGACAAACATGGTGTCGGCGCTGATCTGAAACGGCTCCAGACCGGACAAGCGACAGGCAACCGAGATCTCGGGCAACACCCGCGGCTTGATGCCAGCCACCGCCTCGGCCATTACCCGAATATGCTCGGGCGTGGAGCCACAGCAGCCCCCCACCAGGTTCAAAAAGCCACTTTCGGCCCATTCGCGAATATGCTCGGCCATTTCATCGGCTTCCAGATCATATTCACCGAAGGCGTTGGGCAGGCCGGCATTGGGATGCGCCGAGACATAGGTTTCGCTGATGCGGGATAACTCGGCTACATATTGGCGTAATTCCTTGGGGCCAAGCGCACAGTTCAAGCCAAAGGAAATAGGGTTGGCGTGACGCAGCGAGTGATAAAAGGCTTCCGTGGTCTGGCCGGTCAGGGTACGGCCGGAGGCATCGGTAATGGTGCCCGAAATCATCACCGGCACTCGGGTTCCCAGCTTGTCGAACAGGGTTTCGATGGCAAATACCGCGGCTTTGGCGTTCAGGGTATCGAAAATGGTTTCGATCATGATCAAGTGGGCGCCACCGTCGAGCAATGCCTGAGTGGCTTCGGTATAAGCCGCCACCAGTTGATCGAAGGTTACGTTACGGTAACCGGCATCGTTTACATCGGGAGAAATGGACGCGGTTCTGTTGGTTGGGCCCAGTACCCCGGCCACGAAGCGCGGTTTATGGGGCTCTTTGGCCGTCCATTCATCCGCCACCCGGCGTGCCAGTTTGGCCGCCTCATAGTTCATTTCTACTGCCAGCGATTCCATCTGGTAATCGGCCATGGCGATATGAGTGGCGTTGAAGGTGTTGGTTTCTATGATGTCCGCGCCAGCGGCAAAGTAGTCGCTGTGAATTTGGGCAATCAGCTCAGGCTGACTCAGCACCAGCAGGTCATTGTTACCTTTCAGATCGGATGGCCAATCGGCAAAGCGCTCACCGCGATAAGCCGCTTCGTCCAGTCGATGAGACTGGATCATGGTGCCCATGCCACCGTCGATGATCAAAATACGTTCGGCGAGAGCCTGTTCGAGCTGGGAAAAAACGGGGGATCTGGACACTGCTAACTCCTGTTACAACCTGATTCCTTAAGCGATCCCCATGCTATCACAAAATACGTGATTGGAAATCCAGCCATCTACAGGGCCGATAATAAAAAAGCCCGAAAAATTGGCAAAAGTGCGCGATTTAACCGCAGTTTTTTCTAGGGAAGATTATGCAATTAAGGCACACTATGCACCGCTGGCAACGACCAGCTAACTTAGCTTGCAACTATAATAAAATCTCTAAATCGGAACTGTCTTTATGAGCGTCTATTACACTTTGTGTTTTTTGGCGGCTACGGCGATCACGATCGCTTTCGTCAATCAATACATAATGAAAATACAAACCACCATTGCCATTACCTTTGGCGCCCTCATTATCTCTATCCTGATGTTAATTCTAGGAAAAACCACCTGGCCAGAACTGCAGATCCACGCGGTTACCACCCTGGAAACCGTCGATTTTGGCGAGTTTCTGCTGCAGGGGATTCTGGGCTTCTTGCTGTTTGCCGGTGGCCTGGGCATCAATCTGCCCGCCATGAAAAGTCAGAAGTGGGAAATATCGATACTGGTCATTTTTGGCGTGCTGATTTCTACCGCCATAGTGGCTGCGGGCCTCTGGCTGTTAGCCTATGTCGCCGCCATTCCGTTGCCGTTTATTTATTGCCTGCTGTTTGGTGCGCTAATTTCCCCGACCGACCCCATTGCCGTACTGGCCATCGTGAAAAAACTGGGGGCACCGGAGCAGATTGCCATCCAGATAGAAGGTGAGTCACTGTTTAACGACGGCATTGGACTGGTGATTTTCCTGACCATTTTTGCCGTCGCATTTAATGGCACAGAAGCGACTTTTGGCTCTGTGATGACACTGTTCACTCATGAAGCGGTTGGCGGCATCATTTTTGGCGCCCTGCTGGGCCTGATGGCACACCTGATGATCAGCGCCACCGATGACGGCTCCATGGAGCTACTGATGACGCTGTGCATTCCGACCGCCGGTTTTGCGCTGGCCAATGTGCTGGGTGTGTCGGGCGCGCTGGCCATGGTGGTCGCCGGTATCATGATCGGTAACTGGACCCGCTATACCGGCTTTTCCGAACAGAGTGAGAAATATCTGGATCAGTTCTGGCATCTGCTGGACGAATTCTTGAACGCCCTGCTGTTCCTGCTGATTGGTCTGGCCATGCTGTTGGTGGAATTCCACTGGCAAGCCTGGATTCTGGTGCTGTGCGGCATTCCTCTGGTGCTGGCCGGTCGCTTTATCAGCGTGGCCCTGCCCTATGTCGGCTTTCGCCGCTTTCGGGGCTACAACAAGTTCTCGATACGCATTCTGACCTGGGGCGGTTTACGGGGTGGCCTGTCGCTGGCCATGGCGCTGTCTATTCCTGCCGGCATCAAGTTGGGCACAGATGGCCAAATCGAGCTGCGAGATCTGATCTTAATGATGACCTACGCCATAGTCTTGTTCTCGATTATCGTGCAGGGCATGACCATTACCCCCATGATCAACAAGGCCAAAGCCGCTGAAAAGGCCGGTTTTCCCATCGAGTAGATAGCTTTTTGACCTGGAAAAACGCCGACCCTATTATGCGGTCGGCGTTTTTGTATCAGCCCCTGTATAACGGAGAAACTGGCGTATGATCGTATTCAGTCTCGGGTGAGCGACTCGCCGGTGGCACTGAGTGTGTTCAGATCATACGGCGTCAACTGATAAACATGGTAGTTGAGCCAGTTGGCAAACAACAAATGCCCATGACTGCGCCAGGTCGCTCGTGGTGAATTATCCGCATTGTTATCGGGGTAATAATTCTCCGGCATTTGAGGTTCTATACCTACCTCTGAGTCTCGCAGATATTCATTATGCAGAGTATGGGCATCATACTCGGGGTGCCCGGTGACAAACACCTGACGCCCGTCCGGGCTGGCTGCCAGATACACGCCGGCCTTGTCTGATGCCGCCAGTATTTTTAAATCGGTCTTTTCGCGCAACAGCTCGACCGGAAAATCCGCATAGCGAGAATGCGGTGCCAAAAACACATCGTCGAAGCCCCGCACCAGGGGATCATATTGATCCAGGTTATTGTGCTCATACACCCCGGATAGCTTCTCTAATCGGGTACGTTTATCCAGCCCATAAAGTATTTTGAGTCCCGCCTGCGCCGCCCAGCATAGAAACAGGGTAGAAGTTACATGACTCTTGGCCCAGTCGATAATCTGCTCTATTTTGTCCCAGTACACCACATCGCAAAAATCGGTCAGCCCAAGCGGAGCACCGGTAATAATCAAGCCATCATAAAACTGATCCTTGACCTGTTCAAAGTCATGATAAAAGCTTTCGAGGTGCGACTGGGGAGTGTTTTTTGACGGGCGATCGTCAATACGCAGCAAGTCGACGCCAATTTGCAGCGGCGAGTTGGACAGCATGCGCAGCAGCTGATTTTCGGTTTCAATTTTTTTCGGCATCAGGTTAAGCAACAGCACGCGCATCGGGCGGATTTCCTGATTGACCGCTCGGGTCTCCGTCATCACGAAGATGTTTTCCTGAGACAGGACATTGGCCGCTGGCAGGCGATCCGGAATTCTGATGGGCATTTGCTCACTCCATGTACAGCATCGGTAAGAAAGTCTAGACATCTAGAAATCTACAACAAAGCAGCGGGTCTTGTCATCCTTGACGTGTGCCAAAGCCGCAATATACGTTAAAATCAGCCCAACGCCCCTTAAGGACAAGACAACTATGGAACCCGTTATTGAACTGGTAAGCACAGGTGATGAAGTACTCACCGGGTTAATTACCGACACCAATGCCGGCTGGCTTTCTCAGCTACTGCTGGAACAGGGCTGGCAGGTTCGTCGCCGTTTCACCGTGGGTGACGACAAGGCCGATCTGGTAGAGCTGTTCGAACAACGCAGCCATCATGCCGATTTGGTGATCGTCAACGGCGGGCTAGGCCCCACCTCCGATGATATTAGTGCCGAGGCCATGGCCGACGCCGCCGGTGTGCCGCTCGAGCTGAATCAGCACTGGCTGGATGTCATGGAGCAGAAATATGCCAGCCGCAATCGTGCCATGCCCAAAAGCAACAGCAAACAAGCCATGTTGCCTCAGGGATCCGAGCTGGTCGATAACCCGGTCGGCACCGCCTGCGGCTTTGCGGTCAAGCTTAATCGCGCCATCTTTTTCTTTACGCCCGGCGTGCCATCCGAGCTGAAAAAGATGATGACAGACGAGATCTTGCCGCGAATGCGTCGCCAACTGGGCCAAAATGGTCACAGTCAGGTGCGTCGTTTTTTCTTGTTCGGACTCTCGGAATCTGGGCTAAGCGACAAGCTGGACTCTTTAACCTGGCCTTCCGGCGTCACTCTGGGCTATCGAGCCAACCTGCCGACCATAGAGTTGAAACTGATTATTGAAACCGATAACGCAGACATCATTGCCATCGCCGAAGCCCAACTGCTGGCACAGGTAGGTACGCATCTGGTCGCGCGCGATGAGATGAATTTTGCCGCCAGTCTTGGTCCGAAATTGCTGGATAGAGACTTGATGGTTTTTGAAGATGCCAGCGGCGGGCGCCTGACCGATACCATCAGCACCATTACCCGGGAGTTTGAAGGGCATTATCTGGCGGGATTGCCGGATGAAGCTCTGGATCTGGCAAACTGGCTACAGGCCTCTGCCCGACCGATGACCCTGGCCATTGGCGCCCAAGGGCCACAAGGGGTACCTGTGGCACTGAAAACCGAGCAAGGCTGCCAGGTGCAAACCCTGCAAATGCACTTTCGTGATCCGCTTTCTCAACGCCGCTTGCTGGCCTTTGCCGCACTCGACATGCTGCGTCGTCACCTTGCCAATGAAACCGTGATGGTCGATTACGACATACTGCCCTGCAGCGAACGCGTCACCCTGTCTGCGTGAGGTAATAAAAAGGGCGACACGAATGTCGCCCTTTGCCTAGTGCCTTGCTTAACGGCTCGCTGACAGCTACCTCAAGGGTCTGGCTTAGCCTTGCAGCCGCCATCTTGTGAGCAATTTATCTACTGGCGTCACCATAATCTCGGTCAGTCTATGAGCCAGAGGCGTATGGAATAGCCAGGCTCCGGTGATCAGTGCCAAGGGGATGGAGCCACAGATAAAGTCGGTAAACCAGTGCGCGCCCGACATGACTCTGGGCATAGCCAGAATGAAGACCAAAGGCGCAACCACGTATAAATAGCGACGTGGGAAGCGATAGCAGGCAAATAATAAAAAAGTGGCGAAGCCGATGCCATGATCACTGGGGAAAGAGTCGCCCGACGCGTCTTTAGCCTTGATCTCGGGCACCAACTGACTCACCCGTTCCGCCTGCTCATACACAATGGTCGGGCTGGCTCGCTCGACGGGCAAGGCTTTACCGGCCGCCGCCTGCAGTGAAAAACAGCCGGCCATCAGCAACAGCAAGCAGCCCATTTTAGCCCGCTCACGCCCTGTCACTTGCCAGGCATGGCGGAACACGAATCCGGCCATCAAGATAGCGACCGCACCGTCAATCCATCGTTGATTGACAAACGCCACGAACTCGGCAAAACCGGACACCGTAACCAGACGCTGGTTAAACCACCAGAAGATGCCTTCGTCCAGCCCTTGCCAATAGCCAAACCACCAGGTAAAAAACAGTAATAGTGCCAGCACATGCAGCGCGGCCCAGCCTTTAAGATCCCAACGCATACCCGTATCTTTTGTCTTGATAAATGGGCTCTGTTTATACCAGATAGCAACAGATAATGCAGGCATAACGACAAAATATGGCCAAAATAAAGGGCGCCGATAATGGCGCCCTGAACTATCTTTAGGTTAGTAATAGACTGATATCATTAAATAAGCTGTGCTGCCAATTCGCGCTGTCTCGCTTTCAGGGCTTCAATATCGAGTCCACACACTGTGCCATCAATCAGTCGCCAGCGACCCGCCACCATCATACGATCGGCCTGTTTGGCACCGCACAATACCAACGCAGCCAATGGGTCACCCGCTCCGGCAAATTGAATATCGTCCAGGCGAAAAAGCGCCAGATCGGCTTGTTTGCCCACGGCTATCTTGCCAATATCGTCACGTCCCAAACAGGCCGCTGAGCCGCGCGTTGCCCAATCCAGTACCTTATGATGGGTAATATCATTGGCACCGTAGCGCAAACGCTGCAATAACAGGGCTTGCCGCACTTCGGTGATCATATTGGAGCCATCGTTAGAAGCGGAGCCGTCCACACCTATGCCGACCGGACAACCCGCCGCTTCCAAATCGAGCGTCGGGCATTGGCCAGATGCCAGCAACATGTTGGAAGAAGGACAATGAGCGATGCCCACCCCTGCCTGACCCAACCGACCTATCTCTTCGTCATTGAAGTGAATGCCATGAGCCAGCCAGACTCGATTACTGAGCCAGCCGACCGATTCCAGATAATCGACAGGGCGCATACCGAACATTTTTTGACAAAATGCCGTTTCATCATGGGTTTCAGCCAAATGAGTATGCAACTGCACATCATGCTGCTCTGCCAGCTGAGCCGACATTTTCATCAGCTCGGTACTCACCGAAAATGGCGAACAAGGGGCCAGCGCGACCCGAACCATGGCGCCCGACTGATGGTCATGATAGCGTTTTATCAAGCGCTCGCTGTCGGCGATAATGGTCGCTTCGTCCTGGACCGTGCTTTGTGGTGGCAAACCGCCTTGCTCTTCTCCCAGGCTCATGGAGCCACGGGTCAAGTGCACCCTCACACCCAGTTGTTTTGCCTGTGCCACCTGAATATCGATGGCATCTTCCAACCCCTGCGGAAACAAATAATGATGATCACTGGCCGTACTGCAGCCCGACATCAATAATTCCGCCAGCGCGATTTGGGTAGAAACCTCTACCATTTCCGGCCGTAATTTGGCCCATACCGGATACAGTGACGTCAGCCAGGAAAACAATGCCTTGTTCAAGGCAACCGGATGAGCACGGGTCAGGGTTTGATAAAAATGGTGGTGGGCGTTGATCAGGCCCGGCAACAAGACATGCTGACTGGCATCAAATACTTCATCGACTGGTAAAGAGGGCGTTTGACCTGCCGCGACCAGCTCGGTAATGCGGTTATCTGTCACCACCAGACCACCGGCGTGGTCGGGGCTCAAGGTTGCCAATGGATGCTTTATCCAGATACTTTTTGGGCTTTGCATAAGACTTTCGACTCCTATAAAAATGAAAGTGTGCATAACCCCGGATGTAAGAAACCCTGACACACAATCCGGGAAGGTGAGCCAGGGTTAGCGCTGTAGTACTACGTTATAGGTTAGTGTTAACTAACTTCACCTATTTTTTTTCCGCCATAGGATCTGCCGAGGTAGTATCGACCACCTCAATCTCATCGTCTTCATGCTTCTGCTCGGGCAGGATAATGCTCAGCAGAATGGCACTAATGGCACCCATGGCAACCGGTGAACTCAGAATGTTGGCCAGAGTTTTTGGCAACTCTTGCAACACTGTAGGCACGCTGGAAACACCGATACCCAAGCCTACCGAGATAGCCACTATCATCATGTCGCGACGATCCAGCTTGGCGTGAGACAATACACGGATACCTGCAACGGCCACAGTACCAAACATAATTAGCGTGGCGCCACCCAGAACGGGCTTGGGCATTTGCTGCAGTACGCCACCAATGATGGGGAAAATACCCATGATGACCAGAATGGCAGCAATGTAGATACCGACAAACCGACTGGCTACACCCGTCAGGGCGATAACACCGTTATTCTGGCTAAAGGTAGTAGAAGGCATGCTGTTGAAGGTAGCGGCAATCATGGAGTTCACGCCATCGGCCAACACACCGCCACGGATACGATTCATGTAAATCGGGCCTTTTACTGGCTCTCCGGAGATGGTGGAGTTTGCCGTCAAATCACCTGTTGTTTCCATGGCACTGACACAGAACAGAATGGCCAATGGAATAAAGGCAGCCAAATCAAACTGAAAACCATACTTGAACGGAACCGGAACAGAAACGATTGGCAGGTTGCTCAGGTTGGAGAAGTCCAGGCGTCCCATAAAGAAGGCAACGGTCATACCCAATACCAAGCCGATAACCACTGCGGCCAACCGGATCATGGGGTTCTTCGAACGGTTCAGCAGAATAACACTAAACAGCACTATGCCTGCCAACAACAAGTTATCGAGAGAACCGAAGTTTTCGGCACCAAAACCACCACCGATATCGGTCATCGCCACTTTAATCAAGGGAATACCAATCAGGATAATGATGGTTCCGGTGACGACGGGAGTAATTATCTTTTGTAACTTATGAATGACCCGGCTCAAGAAAATTTCGATAATGGCCGCACAGAAACTGACACCGAAAATCGTTGCCAGTATGTCTTCAGGGCTACCACCGCGACTCTTGACGATCATGCCGGCCGATAATATGGCGGTCAAGAACGCAAAGCTCGTACCCTGTAAACAGAGCATACCGGCACCCACGGGACCGATTCGGCGACACTGAATAAAAGTTCCCACACCTGAAACAATCAACGCCATACTGATCATGTAAGGAATGTGTTCGCCCAACCCCAAGACACCACCTACGATCAGGGTCGGTGTGATAACCCCAACCAAACTGGCCAGTACATGCTGCAAGGCGGCGAATGAAGAAGGCCAGAAGCCAGGTTTATCATGTAATGAATACAGCAAGTCATGATTCTTGCTTGGTGTTGTGCTTGTTTTCTGGGTCATAACAGATCCCTTTGTTAATTGCTGCCAATGCGCCGGCATTCACTGCCCGCTGTTTTTATTGGCCAACATCCTGTTGAGACGTTTGGCACTGCCCTCCATTCTCCACTGCAAAGCGTTAGCCAGGTGAGGAGACAGCTTCATAATACCGCAAAAAAAACATAAGTGTTATTTTAATGTGATGCAAATGTTCACATTAATGAGTCAAATGTGATCTATATCTATATCGAAAATTAATACTGACCCGTAGCTACAGCGCTCAGAGTCATAAGTTAACCCATTAATAACAATTGATTTTCTCCAAGCCAACACACAGCCGAATGACATGAGATCCATGTTAAAATTGTGTGCGTGAGTCATAGTTCTGGTATCAAACCTACCGTTGCGATGAATTGATTAAAATTTAGCAATGGGGTGGTAGATGGAGGGCTTGAGCAAAGATATTGCTGCGCAATATTGCACAGCTAAAGCAGTGCCTACCTTCGTGCAGTATTCACCACTCACGGTTAACGCAGACGAAAAAAAGCCCTTCACATCAGTGAAGGGCTTTTTAAATTGGGTGCCTGGCAGTGACCTACTTTCACATGGCAGCTGCCACACTATCATCGGCGCGGCTG
>NZ_BMKE01000003.1 GCF_014643915.1 Oceanisphaera marina | reverse complement strand
TATATTCTGCCTGAAAAAAGAAAACGGCCCAAGAGTAGGACCGTTCGGATATCAAAAACTCGGTACACCATTCAGTCTAAACACGCTTAACTGAATGGTGTTAGCGACAAGCGCGGGTTTTTTTAACGAGCGGCCTAACTTAGGCTGCAACCACCTGAATGGTTACATTGGTATTCACGTCGGCATGCAAGTGCACACCCACTTCGTACTCACCTACGTTGCGCAGTACGCCGTCGGTCAGACGAATTTCGCTCTTGGCAACTTCAACACCGGCAGCGGTGATGGCGTCAGCAATGTCACGGGCACCGATGGAGCCGAACAGTTTGCCTTCGTCACCAGACTTGGATGCAATTACCACGTTTTCCAGACCAGACAGCTGGTCGGCACGGGCTTGTGCAGCAGCCAGTTGTTCACCCAGTTTGGCTTCCAGTTCAGCGCGGCGAGTTTCAAACGTCGCTACGTTGTCTTTGGTAGCTACTACTGCTTTGCCTTGTGGCAGCAGGTAGTTACGAGCATAACCGGATTTAACGGTTACCTGGTCGCCCAGGCCGCCTAACTTGGCGATTTTATCAAGCAGAATAACTTGCATTACCTTTCCTCTATAATATTAGCGAGTTAGGCCGCTGCTTACTTGTGCAGATCGGTGTAAGGCAGCAGGGCCAGGTAACGAGCGCGTTTGATCGCACGAGCCAGCTGACGCTGGAACTTGGCGCGGGTACCAGTGATGCGGCTCGGTACAATCTTACCGGACTCGGTGACGTAGTTCTTCAGGGTTGCGATGTCTTTGTAATCGATCTCGGTTACACCGTCAGCGGTGAAACGGCAGAACTTACGACGACGGAAAAAACGTGCCATGATTCTATTCCTCAGCTAAAACGTGGATTACTCGGCAGAAGCTTCTGCACGAGGAGCGGCGTCGTCACGACGTGTTGGGCGTTCGTCTTTGGCCTTGGCCATTTCTGAAGGCTCGGTGACGGCCTGCTTGGTGCGCATAATCATGTTACGCAGCACCGCATCGTTGAAGCGGAAGTTAGTTTCCAGCTCGTCGATCACAGCCTGGTCAGCTTCTACGTTCATCAGAACATAGTGAGCTTTGTGCAGTTTATTGATCGGGTAAGCCAGTTGACGACGGCCCCAGTCTTCCAGGCGGTGAACTTGACCACCAGAAGTAGTGATGGCGCCAGTGTAGCGCTCAATCATGCCAGGAACCTGTTCACTCTGATCAGGGTGAACCATAAATACGATTTCGTAATGACGCATGGATTGCTCCTTACGGGTTATAGCCTCTTCGTGGGCTCAGTCACACCATCGGAGGCAAGGAACTTATAGGTAAAAACGACTGATTTTAAGGTGGCGGATTATAGGCTATAAATATTTTAAAAGAAAGCTTAAAAAGACAGCTATAAGCGATCAGCTGTAAGCTTTCAGATAAAGACAGGACAAGAGCCAAACCTAATAAAGCCTCAGCTGTCAGCCTTCAGCTAAAACCCGAATAAAAACCAACAATGCAGTCCACCGCCTTAGCGGGTATCGGCTGAGTCTTGGTACTTATCTGACAGCTGATAGCCTGTCTCTTAGTCACATCTTTTTAATGTACTTAATGGTGTAATCAGGCAGAGCGTACTACTCCGTGTCATCTGAAGAGGCAGTAGGAATTGTCATAGCCAACCGCCAAATGCCAAGGTCAGCAAAGGCTCCTGCAATGCTGACACTCCCACCATCCCTGGCGGTCGGACGGCATTTGCCGAGCGTCGCAGGGATGCGGTTTAGCGCGTTGGTGGAGGCAATCCTACTGTCTCTTTGCACTTATGCAACAGCTCACAGACTTGTGACTAAGAGACAGGCTGATCGCTTTTTTAACGCAATTTTCTTTGTAGCCCGATGGCGATGATCACCACGGCGGCGCCAAGGTAGACGTTAAGCGCCGGAAACTCCGCAAACAATACCATCCCCATCAGGGTAACGAAGATCAGGCCGGAATATTCGCTGGCGGCTATCTTGCTGGCATCAGCCATAGCGTAGGCCAGAATGCAGATGCCCTGATAGATAATGCCCACCAGGCTGGCGCCAATCAGCAACAGCCATACCTCCCCCGTCACCGGCTGCCAACCGGGCAAGGCCAGGGCAAAACTTACCGGAATGGCCAGCGCCTGGGTCAGAAACAGCGTTGCCAGCACAGAGCGCCCTTGCGGCAGCCGGCGTACCAGCACATTGCTGGCCGCCATGGAAAACGCGGTTAACAGCGCCACCCAGCCGGCCCAGTGCCACTCGGCCGGGTTAAGCACCACCAAGATGCCGACGAAGCCGAGCAGGCTAACTCCATAGGCGGCCAGCCGCACCCGCTCTTTGCTGATCAGCGCCGCCAGCGGCAGTGTCATCAGGGGCGATGCATAAAATACCGCGTTGGCCGTGGCCAGTGGCAGATAAATAAGACTGATGAACACACAAGCCGAGCCCATCAGCAGCAGGTGTCCGCGCAGCAAATGGATCTTCCATTGTCCCCAGCCCTTCTTCTCTCGCGGTAGTCGCCACCAGAAGGGCAGCAACAAAGCCGACGTCATCAGAAAACGCAGCGCCACATACTGATAGGGCGTCGCCTCGGTCTGGCCCAGCAACTTGACCAACACGTCGCCGAAGGAGATCATCAGGTTGCCCAGCACCAGCAATAAAATGGCCAGCATTTGCCTATCCGCCGCCATGCGAGCCATCAATTGTTGCATGTTTATTCCTTATAGAGGAGTGAGAGGAAAAATATGAGACGTGACACACTGAAGTCTGAAGCTCAGTGCTTCTCACCGCTCCCTCTCACACCAGGCACCCCACCTTTACTTAACTACGCTGACGGACCATTTCAAACAGACACACCCCGGTGGCGACCGACACATTCAGGCTGGAGACCGAGCCACCCATGGGGATGCTGACCAACTCATCGCAATGTTCTCGGGTTAAACGCCGCATGCCTTTATCTTCTGAGCCCATCACCAGTGCCAGGGCACCACTGAGTTTGGCTTGATACAGGCTGTGATCCGCTTCGCCAGCGGTGCCCACCACCCATACGCCCTTGTCTTGCAACGAACGTAAAGTGCGGGACAGGTTGGTCACCTGAAACAAGGGCACCACTTCGGCGGCACCACAGGCCACCTTGCGCACCACCGGGCCCAGGCTTGCCGAGTTGTCTTTGGGGACGATAACACCATGTACGCCGGCTGCATCGGCAGTACGTAAACAAGCACCCAGGTTATGCGGGTCGGTAACGCCGTCGAGTACCAGCAACAAGGGAGTGGCTTGCGCTGACAGCAGCTGGTCCAAATCCGCCTCGTTAAGCACAGGCTGCGCCTTGACCTTGGCCACCACGCCCTGATGCTGGCCACCTTTGGCCTTGTTGTCCAGCGCCGAGCGACTGGCTAGCTGGGCTTTCACGCCCACGGCCAGCAAGCGCGCCTGAAGCCCGTTTAAACGCTCATCGTCACGGCCTTTCAATAGCCATACTTCCAGTATCTGTTCGGGATGGGTTTCCAGCAGTGCATCGAGGGCGTGGATACCAAAAATCAATTCATTGCTCATAAATGTTACTCGAATTAAAAATAAAAACGGGGATAGAGGCTAGAGATACATCTCTATCCGCTACCCCCTATCAGTGACTAGCAATTAATGGCGTTTTTTAGCGCCTTTGGGCTTGCCGTCGCCTTTATTGTCCGTCGCTTTGGCCTCACCTTTGGGCTTGTTGCTTCTTTTAGGCTTGGCACGCTGACGCGATCTCGTGTTCTTGCCTCTGGCTCCCTTGGCGCTTTTAGCACCGGCAGGCAACGGCTCTTCCACGGTTTCAAAGTCAATCTTGCTGTCGTCCAGATTAACCGCCATTACCTTCACCTTGATTTTATCGCCTAAACGATAGCGGCGACGGAAGTTCTCGCCAATCAGGGTCTGGCGCGCCGGGTCAAACTGATAATAATCATTTTGCAGGCTGGAAATATGCACCAGACCATCGATGTGAATGTCATCCAGGCGGACAAAGAAACCAAAGCCGGTCACGTTGGCGATGGTGCCGGTAAACTCGCTACCGACATGGTCCAGCATATATTCGCACTTGAGCCAGTCTGCCACATCACGGGTGGCGTCGTCGGCGCGGCGCTCCGTTTGTGAACAATGATCTCCCATGGGCGCTACTTCGTCATACTGATAAGGCACACCACCGGTCTTGCTGGTGCCTTCGCCCTGAATCTTGCTCACCTGCGCCTTGATGGCCCGGTGTAAAATCAAGTCGGGGTAGCGACGTATCGGTGAGGTGAAGTGCGCATATGACTTCAGTGCCAGACCAAAGTGGCCCATGTTCTCGGCCTGATACACGGCCTGTTTCATCGAGCGCAGCAGCATGGTCTGAATCAGACCCGCATCGGGTCTGTCTTTGATTTGCTCGGCCAGCAAGGCGTAATCTGCCGGCTCGGGCTCCAGGCCCCCTTTCAGCTCCAGGCCCAACTCGGCCAGAAAGCTGCGAAAGCCGGTCAGCTTTTCTTCGCCCGGCTTGTCGTGAACGCGGAACAAGGTATGAGCGTCCTGCTTTTCAATAAAGCTCGCCGCCGCCACGTTGGCCGCGATCATGCACTCTTCGATGATCTTGTGGGCATCGTTACGCACTACCGGCACTATGCTCTCAATCTTGCGCTGCGGGTTGAATATAAAGCGGGTTTCTTCGCTTTCAAATTCTACCGCACCACGCTTATGGCGAGCCGATTTCATCGCATGATACATGTCGTTCAGCGCCTCAAGGTGCGGGACCAGTGGCGCGTAACGCTCACGCAGCACCTCATCACCCTCTATCATGGCCGCTACCTTGTTATAGGTCAGGCGGGCATGAGAGTTCATCACGGCTTCGTAGAATTTAAAGTCAGACAGCTTGCCGCTGGCAGAAATAGTCATCTCAGCCACCATGCACAGCCGATCAACCTGCGGGTTCAGCGAACACAGGCCGTTAGACAGCACTTCCGGCAGCATGGGAATCACTTGCTCGGGGAAGTAAACCGAGTTGCCACGTAAATAGGCTTCGTTATCCAGGGCCGTACCGGGGCGCACATAGTAAGACACATCGGCAATAGCGACCCACAGGCGCCAGCCACCAGCCGCATTGGGCTGACAATGTACCGCATCATCAAAGTCGCGGGCATCTTCGCCATCTATGGTTACCAACGGCAGATCACGCAGATCGCGGCGGCCTTCTTTGGCTTCTTCCGGCACTTGCTCGGTCAGCTTGGCAATTTCCTGCTTCACTTCTTGCGGCCACACATGAGGGATACCGTGAGTACGCAGGGCAATATCGATTTCCATGCCCGGGTCCATGGTTTCACCCAGCACTTCAACCACCTTGCCAACACCGGTCATGCGTTTGGTCGGGCGCTGGCTGATGTGAATCACCACCACCTGGCCCATGCGGGCACCCTGGGTTTCGCCCTGGGGGATCAGAATATCCTGGGCGATACGGCTGTCATCAGGCACCACGTAGCTCACACCGTTTTCCACGAAGTAACGGCCAACCACTTCCAGGTCGCGAGACTCCAGCAGGCGCACTACCCTCGCCTCGCGTCGTCCTTTGGAGTCGAAACGCAATGGCTGCACCAGCGCCTGATCTCCGTGCATCAGGGCATCCATTTCACGTTGCGACAAGAACAGATCGTCGCCACCATCTTCGGGACGCAAAAAGCCAAACCCTTCTCTGTGGCCAATGACGCGACCTTTAATCAGGTTAAGCTTTTCTGGTAGCGCGTAGCATTTGTTGCGGGTAAAAACCAGCTGGCCATCTCTTTCCATGGCGCGCAGACGACGACGCAGGGCTTCGGCCTGCTCTTCACCTTCCAGATTCAGTTCGGCAAAAATTTCGTCACGCGAGATGGGCCCCTGCTTGGCTTTAACCAACTCAATAATATATTCACGACTGGGAATGGGGTTTTCGTATTTTTCGGCTTCCCGCTTGAGGAAGGGATCTTGTTGTTCTGACATAAAGTAGTCCATTTGAGCACTGGAATAAGGGAAGTATATCTAAAGGATAAGAATAACAAGTGACAAAGCGCCCGGTTAAGCCAGTGCTTGCTTAAACCGGGCGCTTGAGTCACTACGAGAAGCTGCCTTGCATTACAGGGATTTCAGCATTTCTTCTGGCAGCGCCAGCACCTGATTACTGTTTACGCCTATGCCGCGTTCAATGATATTGCCTGCTATGGCCTTGGCTTCGTCTAACGAATGCATCACATAGGTGCCGCACTGATACTCGTTTAGTTCGGGAATTTGCGACTGGCTTTCAACCTTGAGCACATCTTGCATGGCGGCCAGCCAGGCATTCGCCACTTGCTGTTCGCCGGGCGAACCGATCAGACTCATGTAAAAACCGGTACGACAGCCCATGGGCGACAGATCAATAATCTCAATGCCATCCGTATTCAGATGATCACGCATGAAACCTGCGAACAGGTGCTCCAGTGTATGGATACCCTTTTCAGACAAGATTTCCTGGTTCGGCAGACAGAAACGTAAATCGAATACCGTGATAGTGTCATCGTGAGGCGTGGCCATGGTTTTGGCAACGCGCACCGCAGGCGCTTCCATACGGGTATGATCAACGGTAAAACTGTCCAGCAATGGCATAGGTTATTCCTCTATTTAGATATCACGGAGATTGTGACAAAGAAAAGGGTAATGGCCAAGGTAATTCAACAATAAAGCGGGCCCAAGGGTGATAAGCGCACTCTCGAACGCCGAATTATCACCACGGGGACATTCAAATCCCCGGTTTTCTTTTTTGAGCATCATGACGATAATGATTAAACAGCGTCTTCGTTCTGCTCGCCGGTACGAATACGGATCACCTGCCCCACATCCAGCACAAAAATCTTGCCATCGCCAATCTTGCCGGTTCGCGCCGTGGTTTCAATGGCTTCAATACAGGCTTCAACCAGATCATCCTGCACCACCAGCTCCAATTTCACCTTGGGTAGAAAGTCCACCATATACTCGGCTCCCCGATAGAGCTCGGTATGGCCTTTTTGGCGGCCAAACCCTTTGACTTCCGATACCGTCATGCCGGTAATGCCACGCTCGGCTAGCGCCTCACGTACATCGTCCAGTTTAAAGGGCTTGATAATGGCTTCAATTTTCTTCATCGGTGGCTCCTTACCAATTTATTTTGCCAAAACCCGAGGTAACAGGATAACGGCGGTCTTTGCCAAAATTACGCGGCGTAATGCGTGGCCCAACGGCACTTTGCCGGCGTTTATATTCGTTGATATCAACCAGTTTGATGACGCGCCGAACATCGGCTTCAGCAAAGCCGGCCGCCAGAATATCGCTGAGCGACTGGTCTTGTTCCACATAGGCTTCAAGAATGGCATCCAGCACATCATACGGCGGCAGATTGTCCTGGTCGAGCTGATCCGGCGCCAGCTCGGCTGACGGTGGGCGATCAATCACCCGTTGCGGGATCACATAGCCCAGGGTATTGCGATAACGTGACAATGCAAACACCAGGGTTTTAGGGACATCCTTGAGAGGGGCAAAGCCGCCGACCATGTCGCCATACAGGGTACAGTAACCCACTGCCACTTCGCTTTTATTGCCGGTGGTCAGCACCAGACGACGACGCTTGTTAGACAGCGCCATCAGTAACATGCCCCGGGCACGCGCCTGCAGGTTTTCTTCTGTGGTATCACCGGCACTTTTTTCCTGGTCGGCAAACAAGGGCGTTAATTGCTGCATAAAGGCATCAAACATCGGCTCGATAGACACACAGTCATATTCAATTCCCAGCAATCCGGCTTCTTCTTCTGCGTCGGCCACGCTGATGGACGCCGTATAACGAAACGGCATCATTACCGCCTGTACCTTGTCTTTGCCAAGAGCATCAACGGCAATAGCCAGCGTAAGTGCCGAGTCGATACCTCCGGATAACCCCAGCACGGCACCATCGAAGCCATTCTTGTTCACGTAATCGCGGGTAGCCAGCACCAAAGCTTGATACACCTCGGCCAGAGGCTCAAGCGGTGCCTGCACCTGGCTTTCGAGCGGTGATTTAAATGCAAACTGCACCAATGCCAGCTCGGGCTTGAACGCCACCAGACTTTGAGTCAGCTCACCGGCGGCGTTGAACACCTTGGAGCGGCCATCGAAGATCAACTCGTCCTGTCCGCCGACCAAATTCAGGTATACCAGTGGCAAGGCATTTTCACGACTGCGACTGGCCAGCAGATCTTTGCGTATCCAGGCTTTGCCCTGATGATAAGGCGAGGCATTCAGGCTCAGCAGCAATTCGGCCCCCGCCGCCTTGGCGGTGGCTGCCGGTCCGGCCTGCCACACATCTTCACAGATCAGCAACCCCAACTGGTGACCTTTAAATTCCACCACACAAGCATGTTCGCCGGCACTGAAATAACGCTGCTCGTCAAACACTCCATAATTCGGCAACTGCTGCTTGAAATAACGCCCCAGAAGCTGGCCCTGATAATAAAAAGACGCAGCATTATAACAATGGCCTCCCTGGCGCCAGGGATGGCCCACAATCAGGGCAGTAGTGGCGCTGGCGGCAGCCAGTTGCTCCAGGGCGGCATCCTGGCGTAAATACAGGTCGTCACGCAGCAGCAGGTCTTCGGGCGGATAACCGGTAATGGCCAGTTCGGGAAACAACACCAGATCGGCGCCTTGGTTTTCGGCATCGGCCAGGGCCGCCAACATGGTTTGAGTATTGGCTTCGATGGCACCTACAGTCAGGTTTAACTGGGCCAGCGCCAGAGTCAGTTGTGAGGACATGGATGAATTCGCTTAAAACGGTGATACCCGCATAGTAATAAAAGTTAACCGCAACAGCCAGCCAAACAGAATTTACGGCGTCGAGCAGCGGGCTATATTCTATTGTGGCCCGCCGGTACCGGCTTCCAAGTCGGGAGCGCGCTCGCCAAACGGGCCAGCATAAATCGGCAGTATGGGCGCAATAGCCGAATTCAAGGTCATACTTTGCGCCTGACCTCGGTCAGTTTGCCAGGCGACCGTCACTGCTATGTCTTTTTTATCCCCCTTTGAGCCATTGGCGGCAGTCGATAGCCACCTATGCTGCGAGCTATCCCAATCTCGCGGATATACAGCCCATTCCAGATCAAAGCTGATAGTCGCCACAGTAAGTGCTTCATTTCCTGAGCTGACGGCCTGATAACCGGACACCGCCTGCTGGTGTCTTAATTGATCCAGCTTGGATTCCAACAGCCGCAAGGCCACTTCTCGACTGCGCCCGTCTCGGCTGTATTCCAAATAATGCTTACTTAACTGCAACAGAGAGCCGGCGGTCACCGCCACGATCACGAAGGCAATCATCACTTCAATCAAGCCAAAGCCATACTCGCGCTTCATTCCGTGCCCTCCGTCAGCCTTAAGCTGTCTGCCATAAGCGATCGACTACAAATAAACACCCTTTATCTCTTGCAACGCTCTTCGTCCGTGGTTTCAGTGAGTTCCATGGCAAAAATGCACTTTCTCTCTTGGGTTTTGCTATGCCTTGCAGCCATCCCCGTTAATGGTCGGTCCAACTGCCGGGGAGCATGTTCAGGCTCACAAAGGGGCTGGCAATGCTTTGATTACAGTTGCTGAGCAGGCACAGCACCTCCGGATGATAAATAATGGCGAAATCCCCCTGCAAACTGTTCCCGCCAAGGTTGCTCAACACACTACCAAATATTCGAGTGCCTGGTGCCAGCTGTGCCGACATGGGGCTGGCATTACTGGTGGCGCTATCAAACAGCAACAGCAGGCCATAAAAATCGGTATCTGTGCGGGAGCGAACAGAAACATTCTTGGCCAGCAAAATCACGGGCGCCAGTGCCGAGCTGGTCACCTGATCCAGTTCACAGTCACCATTGCCGGTGACGATGAAAAAACCGGCGCGATTTACTTCATCACAACCAGCAACGATGTCAGTCGCCATGGCGGCGATGCTGGACCACTGATGTTGGCCATACCCGAATAAGTATCCCAACAGATCAGACGGGAAATTATCGTCATCAGTCACCATATCGCTGTTCATCTGCTGGCTGACGTTATTTTTATGGCTCAGCTGCGGATTGCAGTTATTGTCTGCTGGCTCAAAGTCCGCCAAGTAACAGCTTTGCAACTGACCGCTTCCGCCAAGCGCGCCCCTGGACCACAACGAGACAGGCACTCCCGAGCCACCGCCATCAGGATGAGTCACCAAGGTGATGCTGCCATTAATCACATTATTCGGGCCGGCCAGCACCAAAGGCGCCGCCGGTGCGGAATTATCTGGATTCAGTATTGTTCGCCGGGCCATAGCGACTCTGACGCGACTTTCACCACCACTGGCCAGGCTGGCTACAGATTCCAGCCGGATAACCCCCGCCAGATTGGTATCCGGCTCCACGGTTACCCGATAGGTTACTTCGGCCATGGCATGGGAGACAGCGCCCGACCAGGCGGTTATAACGGGTTCATGTTTAAGTATTGCCATCGCCTCGGCCAGCCCTTGCTCGGCCGCTGCATGAGATAGCCGATATTCGAGTTCGTTAAGCGTTATCCGGCGCTCCGCAAGCAACGCCTTGCCAACCAACATCGAGACCGACATCAAAATGGATACCAGCATCAGGGTAATGGTCAGCGTGGTAAACCCCTGCATATCCTTCATGGCACTACCCGCTGATTTCTGAGGTAAACATGCCGCTGCAGGCTCATGGTCAGATCGGATCGCTGGGTATGAGAGGCGGTTATTGTCAGCTGCAAACTGGGGGAATCGGCACCTGAAACCGGCACCACCGACAGTCTGTCGACGCTGATTTCTTCACTCGAAATCAGCTTGCTGCCGCTACCACACAACTCACTTAACGCCGTGGCGTCTGCTGCATTATGCGCAATGCGTACTTTGAGCTGCCGGGTGCCGCGG
This sequence comes from Oceanisphaera marina, assembly GCF_014643915.1. Taxonomy (GTDB): domain Bacteria; phylum Pseudomonadota; class Gammaproteobacteria; order Enterobacterales; family Aeromonadaceae; genus Oceanimonas; species Oceanimonas marina. The sequence continues at coordinate 199,165 of NZ_BMKE01000003.1, read as the reverse complement.
TTATGGCTGTAAATGCGCACCCTGGCTTGCTTGTCCGAGGGCGAAGACGCATCCCAGTATTTGATACGCACGCAGTGCTGCCCGCTGGCTCCCGGTTCGGTATACAGATCGTCTGTTACAGAGAACGCATAATGCGCGGCCAAACCAGCAGCAATATCGGGATGATAGCCGGTTTTTTGAAGGTCCCGACTGATCATATCGCCAATGCCTTGCACCTCCTGATTCAGCCGCGACAACATCAGGGTGGTATTCCCCGAGGCCAGTACCGTGCTGAATAAAGACAAGGCTCCGGCCAGTACCAGTACTCCCGCCACCATGGCAATCAGCAATTCAATGACCGAAAAACCACGACTACGGCTTAGCACGGCGGTACGCCCGAGAGCTGACTGTCGGAGCAGGTACGAATAATGCTGTTGTTCCAGGTGATGACCTTGATGCTGTGCTCACCATGGGAGAGAGTGATATTGCCCGACAACAAGTGACTTCTTCTGGGCTTGAAAATAAGATAGGGGCTGGGATAGGAAGCGGTGAGTATCATGCCCGGGTAAGCGTGATGTTCAACCAGGCTGATGTCGTGATGAGCACTGCCATCACAATCAGACGGCTGAGCCAGCGCCTTGATGTGATAGCTCCAATTGAGCGTGCCCGAGCCGTTGAAGCACACAGTCACTTCTTTATGGCGTTTGATGGCTTCGCTGCGGGCCAGCTGCAGATCGGAATACAGTGCCATACCGGCACTGCGGAGCTTTTGTTGCTGGCTCAAAGAATGAAAACGAGGGACGGCAAGTGATAACAATACAGCCACCACCACAACCCCTACCAGTAACTCGATAAGCGTCAGCCCCACCTGACTCACCCTCACCTGCCCCTCCTCGTTATGCGAGAATGCAGCAATGTAGCCGCTTGCGACTAAGCTTGGTCTAAGGACCAGAATTCAACAAGGTAAGGTGAATGGCAAAGTCGCTTGGTTTTACGCTGATAGAATTACTGATAGCACTCACCATAGTGGCAATACTGGCCACGATTGCCTATCCGAACTTTGCTGGTTACCTGCTGAAAAGCAAACGCATCGAAGCCATTCAGGGCCTACACAGCATGCAACTGCAACAGGAAGAATGGCGCATTTCTCATCCCGCCTATGCCAGCAATGATGACGCCGCTCACTTTTTACCGAGTCATCCCCATTATGAATTCAAGGTCAAGGCCGCCAGCGACACCGATTATGTTCTGGAAGCCAACGCCAAAAACGGCTCGGCACAGCAGCAGGACAAAGCTGGCAACACCGCATGCCACACCCTGACGCTGAATCGCAACAGCACCAAAACTCCCGCTGCATGCTGGCAATAACACCTGAATACACAGCGCAATGACACCAGCCCTACGGGGCAATTAAAGATAAAAACCCGGGCCAGTAACAACAAAAGCCGCCCCCTGAGGGTCGGCTTTTGTTGGAGTCAGTATGTTGTCTGCAAGCTGATCGCTTACAGCTGGTTACTGTCTTTCAAGACACCTGTTTTACCTTCAGCTCGGCCGGCACTTCAAACACTATGTTTTCTTCTCTGCCGGGGTGTTCGGTCACGGTATTGCCCCCCAAGGACTTCAAGTGATCGATCACTTCCTGCACCAGAATTTCCGGAGCCGATGCGCCAGCCGTTACACCGATGCGCGCCGTACTTTCAATCCAGCTGGCGTCAATCATTTCAACGCAATCAATCAGATAGGCCTGAGTACCGATTTTTTCCGCCAATTCACGCAACCGGTTGGAGTTGGAAGAGTTCTTCGAGCCCACCACCAGCATCACATCCACCTTGGCGGCCAGTTCACGCACCGCATCCTGGCGGTTTTGCGTGGCATAGCAGATATCGTCTTTGCGCGGTCCTTCAATGGTCGGAAAGCGCGCGCGCAGGGCATCAATCACATCCGAGGTTTCATCCACGCTCAGGGTGGTTTGGGTAACAAAGGTCAGATTATCGGGATGCTTGACCTGCAATGTGGCTACATCACCCGGGTTTTCAACCAGATACATGCCACCGGTATCACTTTCATACTGGCCCATGGTGCCTTCTACTTCTGGGTGACCCGCATGGCCGATCAGAATGGTTTCTATGCCTTTCTTGCTGGCTCTGTGCACTTCCATGTGCACCTTGGTCACCAGCGGGCAGGTGGCATCAAACACCTTCAAGCCACGGCGCTTGGCCTCTTCCCGTACCGCCTTGGACACACCGTGGGCCGAAAAAATCACGATATTATCGTCTGGCACCTGATCCAGTTCTTCTACAAAGACCGCCCCGGCGTTCTTGAGCTTGTTGACCACATAGCGGTTATGCACCACTTCGTGACGCACATAAATGGGCGCCTCAAACTTTTCCAATGCACTTTGCACTATGCTGATGGCACGGTCGACACCGGCACAAAAACCACGCGGGTTGGCAAGTAAAATTTCCACATCAGGCTCCTTGGTTTTCAACAGCCAGTTGCTCGACGGCCAGTATTTCCACCTCGAAGGTGACCTGCTGGCCTGCCAGAGGATGGTTGAAATCAACGGTCACCGACTCGCCGGCAACATCACGTACTATGCCGGGTATTTCGGTGCCATTAGGCTGAGTAAAGGCGACGATGGCACCCTCTTCCAGCGTCATGTCGGCCGCAAAACGGCTGCGTTCCATATGATGGATATTATTGGGATTAACCGGCCCAAAAGCATCATCAGGCCCCAGCTCGAAGTGATGGCTGTCGCCCTCGTTCAAGCCCAATAGACAGGCTTCAAAATTCGGCGTCAGACTGCCATCGCCCATTTTCAGCTTGGCCGGCTTACCATGTAATTGAGTGCTGTCGGCTACCGAGCCGTCTGCCAGCTTGATGGTGAAGTGAAACACCACCTCGCTCTGTGGACCTATTTGCTTAGTCATTGGCTTTGTCCTTTTTGACGCTGTCGATGATAATCATGGCGGCGCCAATAAAAATAAAACTATCAGCCAGGTTAAATGCCGGCCAATGCCAGTTGTTGACATAAAAATCCAGAAAATCGACTACATGCCCCAACAGCAGGCGGTCAATCACATTGCCGATAGCACCGCCAATCACCAGCGCATAGGCGGCGGGCAGCCAACGGGCCGCTTTGGGCAACTTGGCCATCCACACGCTCAGCAGCACGGTCACCGCCGTGGCCAGACCGGCAAAAAACCAGCGCTGCCAGCCTCCTTGATCCGCCAGAAAACTGAAGGCGGCCCCCGGATTATAAACGTGCACCAGGTTAAAGAAGGGGGTGATCTCCACCCCAGGATAACCAAAGTCGAGATAGGTCACGGTCAGCCACTTACTCAACTGATCGAGGAAGATGGCCACCAGGGCCAACCACCACCAGCGCAAGCCTGAGTCTCGCAGGGTCGCCATTACGCAAACCGGCGAACTTCGCCGTCTCCCGATACGTTGGTCACACAGCGGCCACACATTCCATCGTGCTCGGGGCTAACATCGGCCACATGGTGCCAGCAGCGGCCGCATTTCTCGGCTTCGCTTTTGGCGACATGAATTTTCAAGCCGGCAAGTTCGGTATCCACTGCATCCTGCGCCTCGGGCAACGGTTTGACCGTCACGCTTGAGGTCAACAACACAAACCGCAGCTCACTACCCAGCTTGCCCAGTATCGCGGCCAGGTGCTCATCAACAAACAAGGTGATGTCAGACTCCAGGGCGCCACCAATCACTTTGTCTTTACGTGCCGACTCCAGTGCCTTGTTCACCGCTTGACGAACGGTGAGCAGCTCGGCCCAGTAGGCATCATTCAAGGTTTCGTCGGCCGCCAGTCCATACAGACCGTCGTAAAACTCTTCGGTGAACACGAACTGGGCACGCTCGCCGGGCAGCAGATTCCAGATTTCATCGGCGGTAAAGCTCATGATCGGCGCCATCCAGCGCACCAGGGCTTCCACTATGTGATACAGGGCGGTCTGACAAGAACGGCGCGCCAGACCATCGGCTTTCGCGGTGTACTGGCGGTCCTTGATCACATCCAGATAGAAAGATCCCATTTCGATGGAGCAGAACTGCATCAGCTTCTGGGTTACCAGGTGGAAGTTGTATTCATCGAAGGCGGTGGTAATGTCTTGCTGAATCGCCTGGGCGCGGCCCACGGCCCAACGGTCAATCAATACCATATCGTCAGGAGCCACCATGTCGGTTTCAGGATTAAAACCGTTCAGGTTAGCCAGCAGGAAACGTGCGGTGTTACGAATGCGGCGATAGGCATCGGCACTGCGCTTGAGAATTTCGTCGGAAACCGTCATCTCGCCCGAGTAATCGGTACTGGTCACCCATAAGCGCAGAATGTCCGCGCCCAGCTTGTTCATCACCTGCTGCGGGCTTACCACGTTGCCGACAGACTTGGACATCTTGCGACCGTCACCGTCCACGGTAAAGCCGTGGGTCAGTACCTGGCGGTAAGGCGCATGACCTTTCATGGTGGTAGCAATCATCAGGGATGACATAAACCAGCCACGGTGCTGATCCGAGCCTTCCAGATACATATCGGCGGGGTGGCCTGCAAATTCGGCGCGAGCGTCCACCACGGAAGAATGCGTAGAACCCGAGTCAAACCATACATCCAGGGTATCCAGCACTTTCTCGTAGCTGTCTGCTTCGGCTCCCAGCAGTTCGGCAGGATCCAGATCCCACCAGGCTTGAATACCAGCTTTTTCTACACGCTTGGCCACTTCTTCCATCAGCTCGGTGGCACGCGGATGCAGCGCCTGGGTTTCTTTATGTACGAACAGAGCTATGGGCACACCCCAGGTACGCTGGCGTGAAATACACCAGTCGGGGCGGTTTTCCACCATGGCTTCAATACGGTTCTGGCCCCACTCGGGCACCCACTGTACCTTCTTGATTTCCGCCAGTGCTTTAGTGCGTAAGCCGGCCTGATCCATGCTGATAAACCACTGCGGCGTGGCACGGAAGATGATGGGCGTCTTGTGGCGCCAGCAATGGGGGTAAGAGTGCATGATGGCCTGATGATGCAACAGGGCGCCACGCTCTTTCAGCACCTCGACCACGGCGTCGTTGGCCTTGAATACATGCTGGCCGGCAAACAGTTCGGTGTCGGGCAGATACACACCGTTGCCACCTACCGGATTGGCCACTTCCAGGCCGTATTGCTGACCGACCACAAAATCTTCCTGACCATGGCCAGGGGCGGTATGCACGGCGCCGGTACCGGATTCGGTGGTGACGTGCTCACCCAGGATCACGGGTACGTCGAAGTCATAAAACGGATGCTGGAAGCGTTTCAGCTCAAGTTTGGCACCGTCGCAGTACCCCAGATTGTGGTAATGATTGATACCGGCGCGGTCCATCACATCTTTAACCAGGTCGGCGGCCAGGATCAGTCGCTCGGGCTGATCTCCTTCCACCTGCACCAGTGCGTAGCTCATCTCGTTATGCAGCGCCACGGCACGGTTGGCAGGCAAGGTCCAGGGCGTGGTGGTCCAAATAACCACAGACACCGGGCCCTGGCCGGTATGACCTGCTGCACAGTCAAACTGGGCGGCCACATCGGCTTCATCCACCGCCTTGAAACGCACATCGATGGCGGGCGAGCGTTTGTCTTCGTATTCCACTTCCGCCTCGGCCAGCGCCGAGCCACAATCGGTACACCAGTGCACCGGCTTGGAACCTTTGTGCAAATGACCGTTGTCGATAATTTTGCCCAAAGAGCGAATGATGTTGGCTTCGGTGCCGAAGTCCATGGTCAGATACGGGTTATCCCAATCGGCCAGCACCCCCAAGCGAATGAAGTCGGTTTTTTGTGCCTCGATTTGGGTATGCGCATAGGCACGGCACGCCTCACGGAATTCGGACGCCGACACCTTGACGCCGGGCTTGCCAACTTTGGCTTCCACTTTCAGCTCGATAGGCAGGCCGTGGCAATCCCAGCCGGGAATGTAGGGAGAGTCGTAACCCAGCAGGCCCTTGGATTTGACGATCACGTCTTTCAGGATTTTGTTAACCGAGTGACCAATGTGAATGCTGCCATTGGCGTAGGGAGGACCATCGTGCAGGATAAACGGCTTTTTCCCCGCTTTGGCCTGACGTACGGCGCCATACAAATCCTGTTCAATCCAGCGTTTCAGCATCTCTGGCTCACGTTGAGCCAGATTACCGCGCATGGGAAATTCCGTTTCGGGCAAATTCAGGGTGTTTTTATAGTCGCTCATGGATCCTACATTCCGTTCGGTTCTGATACCGTCAACCCAAACCAGTGGCGGGCTTTCGCGGCATCGCGTTGAATTTGCTCCTTTAACAGCGCAAAGGAAGCGAATTTTTGTTCGCTCCGCAACTTGTGGCGGAGCTCTACTTCCACCTGTTTGCCGTATATATCACCGGAAAAATCAAACAGATGAACTTCTAACAAGGCCTGGGTGCCATTAACAGTAGGTTTATTGCCCACGTTGGCGACCCCGGGATAACGCTTTCCATCGAGCCACAGCTCGACCGCATACACACCCGATACCGGGCTGACCTGACGTTTCAACGCCACATTGGCGGTGGGAAAGCCAATGGTACGGCCCAGCTTGGCGCCGTGAGCTACCCGACCACACAGGCTATATGGCCGCCCCAGCATGCCTGCCGCATCGAGCAGCCGATCGTTGACCAGGGCATCGCGGATCAGAGTGCTGCTCACCCGCTGACTGTTCATCCGCCAGCTCTGGGTGCTCACAACCTCAAAATCGAAGGCGCGACCGGCACGGGTCAGTAATTCAAAGTCACCGCCCCGATTCTGGCCAAAGCGAAAATCATCACCCACCACCAAAAAGCGCACCCCCAACTTATCCACCAACAGGCCGCGAATAAAATGATCGGGACTTTGCGCAGCAAACTCGGCGTTGAAGCGCACGCATAGCAAACGGTCGATGCCCAGCCGGGCCAGCTGCTGATATTTTTCACGCAGCCGGGTCAGGCGAGCCGGCGCATTGGCACCGGTAAACAGCTCTCTGGGCTGGGGTTCAAAGATCATGACACAGGCCGGAACCTTGAGTCGACGGGCCTGTTCCGTCAGGCGACGCAATACGGCCTGGTGCCCCAGGTGCACCCCATCAAAATTGCCAATGGTCAGCACACAGCCGCGATGCCATGGTTTGATGTTGTGAATGCCGCGAATTAGCTCCATAGACTCCGATACCGGTCTTAGCTGCAAATCGGCGGATTATACCTCAGCCGGCCGCCAGGATCAGCCCCGCTAAGCGGTTTTAAAATGCCGCAACCGTACACCGCTGACAAGTAGCAAGGCACCGTAACACAGGGCAGCGGCCCCAATATAGCCCAGTAAATGCAAAGTACTGGTTAATAACCCCCATTCGGCCCATACCGAAAGAGGCGGCGATAACCACCACAGCAGGGCCGCCATGCCGGTTCCCGCTACGCTTACCTTGGCGGCAAACAGCAAGGTTTGTCGGCTGGGATGATATATGTCACGTCGGCTCAGGCCCCATCCCAGCAAGCCGGCATTCAGAATGCCCGACATCGCCGTCGCCAGTGCCAGCCCCACATAACCGAGCGGAAAAATCAGCACCGCGTTGAATACCATATTGGCCACCATGGCAATAATGCCGAAACGTACCGGCGTTTTCGTGTCCTGGCGCGCATAATACCCGGGTGCCAATACCTTGATCAGCATAAAGGCCTGCAAGCCCACGCCGTAGGCAATCAGGCTTTTGCTGGCCGCCGTGACTTCAATAGCACCAAACTCGCCCCGCATGAACAGCACCCGCAGCATGGGCTCACTCAACACAATCAATCCCAACATGGCCGGAAAGCCCATCAGCAGCACCATACGCACCCCCCAGTCCATGGTGGCGGCAAAACCCTCTTTCGACTTGTCGACATGGCGGCTGGACAGCGCTGGCAGGATCACGGTGGCAATGGCGATACCGAACAGCCCAAGCGGAAACTCCAGCAGGCGATCGGAATAATACAGATAACTGATGGATCCCGTGGCCAGAAACGAGGCCAGCATGGTGTCGAACAGCAGATTGACCTGACTGACCGACACGCCAAACAAAGCTGGTATCATCAAGGTGCGAATTTTTACCACGCCAGGATGATGCCAGGCCCAACGAGGGCGAACCAGCATCCGCAACCGTAACAAGAAAGGAAACTGAAACAGGAACTGCAGCAAGCCCCCCAGAAAAACACCCATCGCCAGGCCCAGCTCGGGCTGTTCCATATTGGGCGACAGCCAGAGTGCGGCGCCAATCAGCGCCAGATTCAGAAATACCGGCGTAAACGACGACACCGCAAACTTGCCAAAGGTATTTAAAATAGCGCCGGACATGGCGGTAAAGCTGATAAACCACAGGTAGGGAAAGGTCACTTTCAACAACAAAGAGGCCAGTTCAAACTTGTAGGCTTCAGGGCCATCGTTCATCCACTCCAAAAACCAGCCCATACCGAACAGCGCGGTCACCACACCAGAGCCGACCATGCCGACGAAGGTGACCACAGTCACTATCATGCCCAGAGTGCCGGATACCGCCGCCAGCAAGTCTTGGGTGTCTTTAAAACTGCGGGTCTGCTTGTATTCGGTCATCACCGGCACAAATGCCTGATTGAAGGCACCTTCGGCAAACAGCCGCCGTAAAAAATTGGGGATCCGGTTGGCAAAAAAGAATACATCGGCCGATGCACCGGCCCCTAACAAGCTGGCGATCACTACATCTCGTACCAGGCCCAGCACCCGGGATATCAGTGTCATGGTGGACACAATCAGGCCTGATCGCAAAAGTGCCTTGCTCAAAATGAAAACCTCGCGTAAGAAAATTGCTGAATGTAGGGGAATGCTGGTAGAATCCGGCCGACAGTTTAACCCTCGGCCCTGTATCTGACCACAGGGCGGTGTTTATTTGCACAAAGCAATTGACAATTTGCGGTGAAAAAGGCATATTCCTCGGCCTTTTATTAACACTCGCTAAGACAGTTTTAGGAGTTTTACCTTGGCTAATATCAAGTCTGCTAAGAAACGCGCGCTTCAATCAGAGAAACGCCGTAAGCACAATGCCAGCCGTCGTTCTATGGTTCGCACTTACGTGAAAAAAGTACTTGCAGCTATCGCTAGCGGCGACAAAGCAAACGCTCAAAAGGCGTTTGACGCTGCACAGCCTCTGCTGGATCGTATGGCCACTAAAGGTCTGATCCACAAGAATAAAGCAGCTCGTCACAAGAGCCGCCTGAACGCGAAGATTAAAGCTCTGTAAGTTAGAGCCTTGATTCAAGCGTCAAAAAAACCGGCTTTATGCCGGTTTTTTATTGCCCAAAGAAAGCGCTTTACGCCCTATATTAGTTTACCGAAGGCTCGGTATTCTTCTTTAACGTACGGCTTATAGCGTAACGCGTTATTTTCGTCTCACTTCTCTTGGCAGTAAAGCTTGTGCAGCAAGGCTATCATTTCTCGTACTTCATCACTTTTCAACGAATAATATACCGTTTGTGCTTCTTTGCGTGTGCGAACCAAATCGTCGTTACGTAACAGTGCCAGATGCTGGGAAAGCGCAGACTGGCTTAATCCCAGATGCTGGTTCATCTCGCCGACCGACAACTCCTTGTCGAGCAAATGGCATAAAATAAATAACCTGCGTTCATTCGCCAGCGCCTTCAGCAGCTTCACTGCCTGAGCCGCACTGGCTTCCATTGCTTCCATGTTCAATTCCATCATGATGTCCACTTTCAGATGATTAACTAAATTCGCCGTCGAAAGTGACGGGGGGTACGCCGCTGGAAAAATCGTCCAATCCTGAAAATAATGAAGTAAAGTCACTTTCACACAACCGCTTAACAGCCGGATGCTGGATCATTCGTTCGGCAAAAATAACGTAATACTCTTCTTTCAGCTCTTCTACCCGACCAATTTCAATTACCGGCTGATATTGCAAAATGGCGTCGCGATAAATCGCCGGCGCCACAAAAATGCCCTGGTTAAAAAAGCCAAATGCCTTCATCAGAGCCGCATCGTCAAATTCGCCCAGTATTTGCGGCTTTAAGCCCTGCACTTCCAGCCAATGTCGTAACTGGCGTCCCATGGCAGTACGTCGCCCAGGAATAAGCAACCGACGTTCTTCCAGACACTCGGGAAAGGGCTTGGTGGGCAGCGGCTCTCGGCAATAAAAACCAATATCGCACTCACCCAGTTTCTTCGACAACAGCCCTGCGTGCTGGGCCGAGTCAACCGGGCAGTCCGAAAGGATCATGTCCAGCTTGTGCTCGCTAAGCTGCTCAAGCAGCATTTCGTGGGTCGACTCGTAACAGCGTAAATGAATGGAGCCGTCGTTGGGGATCACCGACATCAACACTCGACTGGCCAGGCGCTTGGACAAGGCATCGGCCACGCCCACATCGAAGATTAAATGATCTTCCTTGCGATAATGCACTATGTCCAGCATTTCGTAAGACAGGCTGAACATGCGATCGGCATATTTAAATACCAGCCGGCCCAGTTCACTGGCCTCCAGCTGACGTCCCTTGCGTTTGAAGAGCTTGCCCCCCAGGCGTTGTTCTAGCTGACGAATTTGCCCGGTGACGGTTTGTGGCGTCAAAAACAGTGCCTCGGCCGCCTTGGTAACCGAGCCCTTCTTCTGGGTCATCCAAAAGTAATACAGATGATTGTAATTTAGGTGTGACAAAAGCCATCTCCGAAGCGGTGTGGCCCCATCATAATAAAAGCGGCTGGATTTGAATACCCAGCCGCCGGATTAGAGCTGATAACGATGCGACTACAGCTGTAGCGCCGGTTTGACCTGGTGTCGAGGGAGGACACGGTGCAGCAGGGTATAACCCAGGGTGGCCGCCAGGGTAGAACCCAGCAAAATCCCCAGTCGCGACAGGTTGGCGAGATCTTCCTGGCCGGCAAATGCCAGCGAAGAGATAAAAATGGACATGGTAAAGCCAATGCCGCACAGCATGGAGACGGCAAATATCTGACGCATGCACACCCCTGCCGGTAGCTGGGCAACACCCAGTCTCACCGCCACCCAGCAGGTCAGAAAAATGCCCATCGGCTTGCCCAGCAGCAAACCTGCCATGATCCCCATCGGCAAGGCTGATGACAAATCCGCAAGCGAGAGCCCCTGTAGCGACACGCCGGCGTTCACAAACGCAAACAAGGGAAGAATAAAAAAGGCACACCAGGGGTGAAGAAAATGCTCCAGCTCTCTGGATGGGGAAAACTTGCGGCCATACATGGGGATCAGGAAGCCAAGAATTACCCCGGCCAAGGTGGCATGCACTCCCGATTTGAGGACCGCAGCCCAGACTATCCAGCCCAGAATCAGATAAGGTACCAGAGTGTGCACCTGTGCCCGGTTGAGCCAGAACAGGCCACCAATGCCCAATGCCGCGACCGACAAGGCGGGTATCGACAGCCCGTGATTGTAAAACAGTGCGATGATGATGATGGCGCCCAGGTCATCAATAATGGCCAATGCCAGCAGAAACACCTTGAGGCTAAGAGGAACTCTTTTACCCAGCAGGGCCATTACTCCCAGGGCGAAGGCTATATCGGTTGCGGTAGGAATAGCCCAGCCATTCAGATTTACCCCCTCCCCCTGGTTGAAGACCAGAAACCACAAGGCAGGAAACACCATGCCGCCCACCGCTGCCAATGCGGGAAACATGGCTTTTTCTCGACTGGAGAGCGCACCCGAGACCAGCTCGCGCTTGACCTCCAGGCCAATCAACAAAAAGAATACTGCCATCAGACCATCATTGACCCAGTGCGCAAGTGTCTTGTCTAAATCAAGGCTGCTGATACGTAGCTGAATTTGCGTATTGAGCACATTCTGATAAATCTCGGACAAACCGGTATTGGCCATCAGCATGGCAATAATGGCGGCCACTATCAGCAGAATGCCACCGGCAGATTCCATTGCCAGAAACCGTTTTAGTACATAGGTCATATGATAGAGACTCCTTCTCATCAACAATCGACCCTCGAGTGTAATCAGCCGTTCTGGCTCCGAGTAGTCGATTGTTTCTGCCTAATACCTCGATAAAACCGAATCTTAAAATAAAACTATGCGCAATCTTCCGAAACCGGGGTTAAAAACAACACTAAAATATCAATTACGTAACAAATTATATGCTAACTAGATCGCTACGGGGGCTTTAATATGAGGATGAGCCTGATAGTTCTCCAGTACAAAATCCTCAAATGCATAATCAAATAGCGAGGCCGGTTTACGTGCCAGATGCAGTCGTGGCAGAGCAAAGGGCTCACGTGCTAATTGTAGCCGTGCCTGTTCAAGATGGTTGCTGTACAGGTGGACGTCACCACCGGTCCATACAAAATCACCCACTTCCAGCCCTGCCTGCTGGGCCAACATGTGAGTCAGTAGCGCATAGCTGGCAATATTGAAGGGTAGTCCCAGAAAAACATCGCAGCTGCGCTGATAAAGCTGACAAGACAGTTTGCCGTTTACCACATAAAACTGGAACAGTGCATGACAAGGAGCCAGCGCCATCTGCTCGAGCTCACCCACGTTCCAGGCCGATACAATAATACGGCGACTATCGGGGTTGGTTTTAATGGTCTCTAGCGCCTGGCTTATTTGGTCGATAGTGGTGCCATCAGCGCCCTGCCAGCTACGCCATTGATGACCATAAACCGGGCCCAGATCGCCGTTATCGTCGGCCCATTCGTCCCAGATCCGCACCCCGTGCTGCTTTAAATAGCCGATATTGGTATCGCCATTTAAAAACCACAACAGCTCGTGAATAATCGATTTCAAGTGGCACTTCTTCGTGGTGATCAGCGGAAAACCTTCAGCCAGATCAAAGCGCATCTGATGGCCAAATACCGACAGGGTACCGGTGCCGGTTCTGTCTTCTTTGACTGCGCCTTTATCCAGTATGTGCTGCATCAGTTCCAGATAGGCTTTCATGCTGTTTTTTCTCCATTGCCAAACAATTGAGGGCGAGCATAGGCGGCCCAGATCATCAATGCGCCTGCCAGCATCATCGGCATAGACAAGAGCTGCCCCATGCTGAACAGGTCGAGATAGAGGCCGAGCTGCGCGTCCGGCTCCCGTACAAATTCCACCATGAAACGAAACAGGCCATAACACAGCAGGAATAAACCGGATACCACGCCCCTCGGTGGACGGGCACGCCAGGCCAGGTTCAGAATGATCAACAAGGCGACCCCTTCCAGGGCAAACTGATACAGCTGGGAAGGATGTCGCGGCAGCATGCCCGCCGCCGGAAAAATAATCCCCCAGGGCACATCGGTAACCCGGCCCCAGAGTTCACCATTGATAAAGTTGCCGATGCGTCCGGCGCCCAGACCAAAGGGGATCAGCGGGGCAATAAAATCGGAGACCGCAAAAAACGTCTTACCCTGTTTGCGGGCATACAACCACAATGCGGTAATGACCCCGATCAGGCCGCCATGAAACGACATGCCGCCGGTCCAGATTTTGATGAGATAGACAGGATCGTCAAGAAAAGCATCAAATTGATAGAAGAATACGTAACCAAGGCGGCCGCCGACAATCACGCCCAGAAAGCCGTAGAACAACACATCGGACACCTGATCCCGGGTCCAGTTGGAATCTGGTTGCGCCGCGCGACGATTCGCCATCAACCAGGCAAAAATAAAGCCCAGCAAATACATCAAACCATACCAGTGCACCGCAAGCGGCCCGATTTGTATGGCGATGGGGTCGAAACCAGGGAACACCCAGTGGCTCTCAGACATGTATTATCCTCATCAGCAGCAAAAGTGGGTATTGTGCAATTTGACAGGAATAAATACCAGACTTAACCCATTTACGGCATCGCCAGGCTAGAGTGCCAAGCCGTAAACCGGCCTACCATTACTCGCTAATGATCAACGCAGCAGACGAAACGGAAGATTAACGTGGGCCACGCAGCAGACCACCCAGGCCACGCTCTTCAAGATAGCGACCGAACAGGTCTTTGATGATGCCCACCTGTTGCTGATTAAGCACTTCCTGCAACAGTTTCTGCAGCTCATCAAAACGAGACTGCCGTACTATGTACTTGATACGCATGATATTGCTGTTATTCATGCTGAAGCGGCGATAGCCCATGGCCAGCAACACCAATACGCCGATAGGGTCACCGGCCAGCTCTCCGCAAATGGATACCGGCTTGCCATAACGCTCGGCTTCGTCAAAAATTTGCTGCAAAGCGCGTAACACCGCAGGATGAAAGGCATCGTAAATATTGGCCACCCGACCGTTATTACGATCCACCGCCAGCAGATACTGGGTCAGATCATTGGTGCCAACCGACCAGAAATCCACCAGTGGCGCCAGATCCGGGAGCAGATATAACAAAGAAGGTACTTCTATCATCACCCCCAGACTGGGATAACGAATTTCTCCTTTTTGTTCGGCTGTTTCGTCTGACACTTCTCGCCAGGCCCGATCCAGCATGCGCCGCGCCACTCGTACTTCGTCCAGGTTGGTCACCATGGGCAACATGATCGACAGATTATCCAGGCCCTGACTGGCGCGCAGCATCGCCTTTAACTGCACCAGAAAAATTTCCGGATGATCGAGGGTCAGACGAATGCCGCGCCAGCCAAGAAAGGGGTTTTCTTCAACAATGGGGAAGTATGGCAGCTGCTTGTCACCGCCCACATCCAGGGTGCGCATGCACACCGACTTGCCCACATAACTGGCCATCACCCGGCGGTAGCCGATCACCTGCTCCTGCTCAGACGGAAAGCGGTCACGCATCATGAATGGAATTTCGGTCCGAAACAGCCCTATGCCGTCCACCGTATCGTTGCTACTCACATCGCTGTCGGCACTCAGGCCGGCATTGAGCAGCAGCGACACCGGCATGCCATCCAGGGTGATGGCTTTTTCCAGCCGGGTGGAGGCAAACAGCTCGTCCATTTGCTCTTCCTGGGCGATCAGTCTGCGATATTCCCGCAATACCGATGGCACAGGTTCAACCAGTAGATCCCCGTTATAGCCATCGACGATCAGGGTTCTGTCTTCCAGCAATTCAAAAGTATGATCAATGCCCATGACCGCCGGAATCCCCATGGAACGGGCCAGAATGGCGGCGTGTGAGTTGATCGAGCCCTTGGCCGAGACGATGCCCTTTAACTTGTTTGGCGGGATCTCTGCAATCAGGGTGGCACTGATTTCGTCAGCCACCAGAATAATCGGTTTATCCAGAGACAGGGTCAACATGCCCTCGTCTTCGTGGATCAGCCGGGTCAGCAACCGTTGCCCCAGATCACGAATGTCCGCCGCCCGCTCGCGCAGATAAGGATCCGTCATTCCGCCAAACTGGGAAATTTGCTGCTCGCATACCCGTTTTACCGCACTGCCGGCAATCCAGCCCTGATCAATTTCTGCCCGGATCAGGCTGATGAACATAGGATCTTTAAGAATGTACTGATACACCTCGAAGACCGCCACCGACTCACTCGACTGAGACTCCTGAAAACGCAGCGCCATGCCATTCAGCTCGTCTTCGACCTGTATCAGTACCTTGTTTAACCGGGCATGCTGCAGCTGTGCATCGTCCGATTTACGCGCCTTTACCTGATCAAAGGTGACTCTGGGGCGCCATACCCAGGCGCGGCCTATTGCCACCCCGGGAGAGCCTGCCAGACCCCGCAATACCCCATGCCAGTTGGGTGACAGCAAGTTGCCTTTTGCTTCTGCATGAGCAATCACGGTCGCCAGCTGAGAGGCCAGGGTCACCAGAAAAGATTCTTCCCCTTCTTCAAACAGCCGCTCCTGCTTCTGCTGAACCACCAATACACCCAGGGTTGTGCGCTGGTGAATAATGGGGGCCCCCAGAAAAGAGATGAAGGCGTCTTCTCGTGCTTCGGGAAGGTACTTGAATTTGGGATGAGAGCGGGCATCGGCCAGGTTTATCAGCTCTTCCTTATCGCCGATAAGACCGACAATGCCTTCGCCGAGCGGAATTTTAGCACGTCCGACGGCGCTGGCAGCCAAGCCATCGGTGGCCGCCAGCAGATAATTCTGCTTGTGGGGCTGACGCAAATAAATAGAGCAGCAGTCCACCTGCATGGCATGGCGAGTTTGGCGCACCAATTCATTCATGGCGTCATTAAGGTCAGAGCTGGCCGTTACCTGTTGAACGATTTCCCGCAATTCCTTTAACACTGCCGCCTACTCCTTAAATACTGATATGCGCCAAACGTACGGCTCGCTTTTATCGGTGCCGTTTTCGGCCGTCTCGTCGGCCCTGTTCTGCCATTACAATGGGGGCAAACTCCTTCAATACCCGTCGGTAGACTTCGCGCTTGAAAGAAACCACCTGCCGCACCGGGTACCAGTAACTGACCCAGCGCCAATCATCGAATTCGGGCTGCCCATGACAGCCAAACTCAATATGTGCTTCGTCTTCAGATTCCAGTCGCAACAAAAACCACTTCTGCTTCTGGCCAATGCATACAGGATTGCTGTCCCAGCGCACCAGGCGCTTGGGCAGCTTGTATTTTAGCCAGTGACGAGTCACCGCCAGCAAGGTCACATGCTCGGGCCTGAGCCCGATTTCCTCATACAATTCTCGGTACATGGACTGTTCCGGCGTTTCGCCGTCGTCTACTCCCCCCTGGGGGAATTGCCAAGAATGTTGCCCGTAGCGTCTGGCCCATAACACCTGGCCTTTGCGACTGCAGAGCACTATGCCTACATTGGGACGAAAGCCGTCACCATCTATCACGCAATCACCAGACTAAAAAAATAACATAGAAAGGATTGTTCCATATTCCCCTATTCCCGGCAAATGATGCTGTAAACCTGGGGGCGTTACAGCAACGTTGAATAACTTGTGTTTTTGTCAATAGTTATAAACAGAAAAGAATCTCTACCGATCCGCTTTCCCCCAAATTGTGTGGATAAGCTTGTGATAAAGGCTGTATAGCTTGCGATCTTATCTTATAACGGCTGCTGATAACACAGGAAAACACGTTAAAAATCAAAAATACAACTCTTTAAAATCAACAACTTAATTCAACAAAAAAGGATCTTGCTGGATCTTTTCACAGCCCACACAAAAATGCCTTCATTGTTAGCAAGTTTCACTGTACAAAAAACAACCACAAGTAAGTTATCCACAATCACCCTATAAACAAAGTGGCAGCAGCAACAAAAAAATGCAATTTATTGCTATTCATACTCGGTTAAAATAGTAAAATTGTTGTTGTCAGCGGTTATCCAGAATTTCTGTGGATAAACTGGTATAGCAAGCTGTTTATAGATCGGGCAAAGCAGTACATGGCCTAGCATCTGGGCCTGCGACAATAAGTTAATCTATAAGTATCTTTAAATCATTAGCTTACATAAACAGCTGATTCGATAGTCAATTTTTCATGGAGGTTGGGTATTGTGAACAAGTACGCTAAACGACCCGCTTCCATCCCCAGCTTGCTGAACAATGCCGAACAGCTGGCCGGCTTGTCTTTGAGGGAGTTGGCAGAGATGCAGGCGATAGCCACGCCACCAAATCTGCGAAGGGACAAAGGCTGGATTGGTCAGCTGCTGGAGCAGGCATTAGGTGCCAGTGCCGGATCCAAGCCAGAGCAGGATTTTCCCGAACTGGGTGTAGAGCTGAAAACGATCCCGGTAGACAGCCGGGGCAAGCCACTGGAAACCACCTTTGTAAGTGTGGCACCGCTCACCGGGATCAGCGGCCTGCGCTGGCAGGACTCAAATGTACGCAACAAGCTGTCCTGCGTGTTGTGGATCCCCATTATTGGCGAGCGTAGCCTGGCGCCGGGTAACAGAATGATTGGCCAGCCTTTATTATGGCAGCCCAGTACAGAGCAAGAACACCTGTTACGCCAGGACTGGGAAGAGATCATGGAATTGATAAGCTTGGGCCAGGTACAGAATATCAGCGCACGACACGGCCAGGTATTGCAGCTAAGACCCAAGGCCGCCAACAGTCGTGCTCTGACCGAAGCCATTGGCGACCAGGGTCAGGCAATTATGACGCTGCCCCGGGGTTTTTACCTGAAAACACAATTTACCGCCGCCCTGCTGGCCCGGCATTTCATGCTTTAGACTTAGAACAAATAGATTAAATAACTGATCTATTTGGTTGTTCTACAAAAGGTCGGACAAAGTGCCCGCTCCCCCGACTCGCCGTAAATACGGTCCCTGTAGGCTCAGCCGCGCCATCCTTGGCGCGGATGGTCGGCTGAGCAGACACCCTCTGCCTTCCCATTGGCAGCACAGTGGTCTGTCAATATTACCGGCCGACAGCTCAGAGGCTAAGAAGAGGCTGCTGGGATAGCCTCAGCCGACCATCACATGACAGGGAAGTCATGTGCTGAGCGCCACATGGAAGTGCTTGAAGCGTGTCGGAGGAAGCTACCGAGCTGGCTCTGTGCATTATTTACTTGCTAGCGACTTGTGACTAAGAGACAGGCTTAGGGCTGTTCGCTGATAGCTATGCTTGGCGTCTGTTCCTTCAGTCGCCAAATCAGCATGGCAACCAGCAAAATCCAGGGGATGGCAAACAGATTCAGCCATGCCCACCCTAACAATACCAGCCCTTGGCCGGCAAACAGGCTGCCCAGAGCCGCCGCCGTGAATACCAGAAACTCGTTAATTCCCTGCACCTTGGCTTTTTCGGCGGGCAGATAGCTGAAGGTCAGTAAATGCGTAGCGCCGATAAAGGTAAAGTTCCAGCCTACGCCCAACAACAGTAAGCCCAGCCAGTAATGCCAAAATCCTTGCCCCGACAAATTAACTGCCACGCTCAACAACAAGGCGGCACAGCCCCATAAAATGACTCTGCGTGTAGTGAAGCGCCGGATCAGGCTGCCGGTAAAAAAGGACGGCACAAACATGCCCAGTACATGCCACTGGATCACATGGGCGGTGGCATTAAAGTCGTGTTGATGATGATTCATTGCCAGCGGCGTGGCGGTCATGATCAACACCATGACGCCATAACCAATCATGCCGGAGGCCACTGCTGCCAGCAGTAAAGGCTGGCGAAACAATGCACGATAGCTTCTGATTTCGGTCTGCACATGAAGAATGCTTGGCTTGGGAAGAGGCAGCAGCACGATTAATAACAAAGCCACCAGATACAGACCAAACAGGCCATAAAAAGCACCGGCATAAGGGCTGGCCGCATGCCAGTCTTGAGATAATATTGCCAGATTGGGCCCGATTATCGCCGCCAATACCCCACCGGCCATCACCATACTGATGGCGCGGGAATGCAGGGCAACCGCACAGGCTTCCAGGGCGGCAAAGCGGTATTGCTGCCCCACTCCAATGGCGATGCCAATCAAAAAGGTACCAAGCGAAAACACAGTCAGGCTGCTCGCTATCAGTCCCTGCAATGCCACCCAGGTGCCCAACAGGCCAACAAGATTGCCCAGCACGAATCCTGTCTTGCGCCCCAGCTTCTGCATCAGGTGCGCCGCAGGCAAGGTGGCGATAATCAGCCCCAGAAACTGAAAAGCAATGGGCAGGGTGATTAACGCCAGATGAACGGCCAGCTCTTGTCCCACCAGTGCCGAAATGGACACCAGCAGTATATTACCCGACATCAGCAACGCCTGGGCCACCGCCAGACCCCACACCGTAATAGGCATTTGAATTCCTTATCTCAAAACCAAGTGACACGTATCACACTGTACGCCTTACGCTGTAAGTAAAGAATCAGGTTCGGTGCCTATCTTACACGTAAGCCGTCATCCTGACGAAGGTCTGGATCTTGCCTTTAAAACAGAAAAGCAGATACCGGGTCCGTCATGCCGATACTGAAGCTTCGTCATGCTGAACTCAACTCAGTATCAGCATGACGGCATAAAGCATAACACCGACCCAAGACCGATGTTTGTCTTGTACGTCCGGCATACCGCGTAAGGCGTACCGCTTTGTTTTCGTCTTACGCCTCCCTGCCGGCACATAACAAAAAGGCCCGCAAATGCGGGCCTTTTGACACAACCGGTCGGCTTATTACTTGCTGCCGCGCGGAGTAAGACGCTCTTTAATACGAGCAGACTTACCGGCACGATCACGCAGATAGTAAAGCTTGGCGCGACGCACGGCGCCACGACGCTTCAGTTCTACGCTGCCGATCAACGGGCTGTGAGTCTGGAAAGTACGCTCAACGCCTTCACCGTTAGAAATTTTACGCACGGTGAATGCAGAGTGCAGGCCACGGTTACGAACGGCAATTACCACGCCTTCGTAAGCCTGCAGACGCTCTTTGCCGCCTTCGGCAACGCGTACTTGTACACGTACGGTATCGCCTGGGCCGAACTCAGGGATATCGGTACGCAATTGTTCGTCTTCAAGCTGCTTAATGATGTTGCTCATGATATTTCCTTACCTAGGGTAAACTGAAAACTCTACTGTTCTGATTCGCGATGATTGCGAACGAATTGGGCAAGAAGCTGCTCTTGCTCGTCAGTCAGAGCTAGGTTGTTTAAGAGTTCCGGTCTTCTTAACCAGGTACGACCCAACGACTGCTGCATTCTCCAACTGTCCACCTCGGCGTGGTTGCCACTCAACAACACTTTGGGAACGGCCATTCCCGCCAGTTGTTCAGGACGCGTGTAGTGAGGATGATCCAGCAAGCCTTCTGTGAAGGAGTCTTGCTCGGCACTCGCCATGTCACCCAGAACGCCGGGCACCAAACGGGCCACCGCATCCACCAGCACCATGGCCGGCAACTCACCACCACTGAGCACATAATCCCCCACCGACCACTCTTCGTCGACATCGGCCTGGATTACCCGCTCGTCCACTCCTTCATACCGACCGGCGACCAGAATAAGTTTCTTATTGGTGACCAGTTCGGTTACGCCTTGCTGATCCAGCTTGCGACCCTGAGGAGAAAGATAAATAACTTTAGCTCCCTCGCCCGCCGCTTGCCGCGCAGCCGCTATGGCATCACGCAGTGGCTGAACCATCATCAGCATCCCGGGTCCGCCCCCATAGGGTCTGTCATCGACAGTGCGGTGTTTGTCCCGGGTGAAATCCCGTGGATTCCAGCATTCAAATGTCAGCAGGCCATCTTTTACGGCCCGCCCGGTTACTCCATAGTCAGATACTGCCCGGAACATCTCCGGGAAGAGGCTAACAACCCCTATCCACATGATTCTCTCCGCGCAATGTGACTCGAGTTAAAAATCCGGTTCCCAATCAATTTCTATGATGCTGTCTGTAATATTCACAGACTTTATTACCTGATCTTCCACAAACGGAACTAACCGCTCGCTTTGACCAAAAGCATCGTTGGCATTCGCTTTTACTACCAGCACATCGTTAGAACCGGTTTCCATCAGCTGAGTCACCAAGCCAAAATCATAGCCTTTGGTGTTCTTCACCCGACAACCGATAAGATCGCGCCAGTAGAATTCATCTTCGGGTAATGCGGCAAAAGAAGCTGCACTCACCGCGATGTCGGTGCCGGTTAGCAATTGTGCCTGTTCGCGCTGATCGATGTCGATCAGTTTGCAAATCAGACCCTTGCCATGACGCTTCCACGCAGTTACCTGAATTTCACGCCAGTTGCTACCGTCTTTCATCAGCCAGGGCCGATAATCGAAAATGCCTTCTGGTTGGTCGGTAAAGGAGTTGACCTTCAACCAACCTTTAATGCCGTAAACGGCGCCCAGTTGGCCTACAACTACAGGTTCGCTCACTTTAATTCCCTACCTTTAACAAGACTTAGGCCGCTGCTTTGGCTGCGTCTTTTACCAATTTGGCTACACGCTCAGACACGGTAGCGCCTTGGCCAACCCAATGGTTGATACGCTCAAGGTCCAAACGCAGTTTTTCTGCTTGGCCAGAAGCAATAGGGTTGAAGAAACCTACTTTCTCGATGAAACGACCATCGCGAGCATAACGGCTATCTGCAACAACTACCTGGTAGAACGGACGCTTTTTTGCGCCACCACGTTGTAAACGAATGGTTACCATATCGTCCTCTATATACTGAAACAAACAAGGTCCGCAGACAGTGCGAACCTTGGCTTAAAATAAGCTGCGCAATTGTACTCCAATGCGCTGACAATGCAACCAAATTGGCACGCAGCCACCGCCAATAATCAGCCTGCCATCTGTTTATGGCGAGGCCCGTTACCGGCTTGATGACTGTGTTGTGCCTGGAGTACGGATTAAACAGTACGATTAGAAGGGGCCGCGACCCCCGCCACCGCCCATGCCGCCCGGGCCCATCATGCCTTTCATCTGGCTCATCATCTTGCGCATGCCACCCTTGCCAGACATCTTTTTCATCATTTTCTGCATCTGGGTAAACTGCTTGAGCAACTTGTTTACTTCCTGCACTTCGGTGCCGGAACCGAGCGCGATACGGCGCTTGCGCGATCCTTTGATCAAGTCCGGATGACGGCGCTCTTTGGGTGTCATAGAGCCGATAATGGCTTCCATGCGCACAGTCAGCTTGTCATTTACCTGATCTTTTACGTTATCGGGTAACTGGCTCATGCCCGGTAGTTTATCCATCAGGCTCATCATGCCGCCCATGTCGCGCATTTGTGCCAGCTGATCGCGAAAATCTTCCAGATCGAAGCCTTTGCCTTTTTTCAGCTTTTGCGCCATTTCGGCGGCTTTGTCTTTGTCGACCGAACGTTCCATCTGGTCGATCAGCGACAGCATGTCGCCCATGCCCAGAATACGCGAGGCAATACGCTCGGGATGAAAAGGTTCAAGGGCCTCGATTTTTTCACCCATACCGATAAACTTAATCGGCTTGCCGGTAATGTGGCGCACCGACAGCGCGGCACCACCGCGTGCATCACCATCGGCCTTGGTCAGTATCACACCGGTCAAGGGCAGTGCTTCGCTGAACGCCTTGGCGGTGTTGGCCGCATCCTGACCGGTCATGGCATCAACCACGAACAGGGTTTCAATCGGGTTGATGGCCTGATGCAGCTGCTGGATTTCATCCATCATTTTTTCATCAACGTGCAAACGACCGGCAGTATCCACCAGCAAGACGTCGAAGAATTGCTTGCGACCGTAATCCAGCGCATTGCGGCCAATATCTACCGGATTTTGCTCGATATTACTGGGGAAGCACTCCACGTTCAGATCGGCAGCCAGCGTTTCCAGCTGCTTGATGGCCGCAGGACGATACACGTCGGTGCTCACCACCAGTACTTTTTTCTTGTGCCGCTCTTTCAGGTATTTGGCCAGCTTGCCCACAGAAGTGGTTTTACCCGCACCCTGCAAACCCGCCATCAGGATCACCGCCGGCGGCGTCACCGACAGGTTGAGTTCCTCGTTGGCTTCGCCCATGACCGAGACCAGTTCGGCGTTCACTATTTTAATGAAAGCCTGGCCCGGACTCAGGGATTTGGAGACTTCCTGACCAACGGCACGCTCTTTGACCCGGTTAACGAATTCTCGTACTACCGGCAGCGCAACATCGGCTTCCAGCAGCGCCATGCGCACTTCACGCAGGGTTTCTTTGATATTGTCTTCGGTCAGACGACCGCGACCACTGATGTTTTTCAGGGTACGTGACAATCTTTCGGTAAGATTTTCAAACATGATGTAGCCCGCAATTGGCGATAATTACCCCTAGTATACCCAAGTTATCCGCCGAACTTAAGCAGGCTGGGTGGCGATATGCTTGGCGTTAAGGGTATACTGACAATTCTTCTTATTTCACCGGTTAATGGCTTAAATTCATTATGGAATTGCTTGCTGTTTTGGCGATGGCATTTTATCTGTTGGCGGCCTTCGCCTGTGTGCATAACATGCTCAACCCTCAAAACGAGCGTCGCCGCTACAGCCTGCTGGCGGCGCTGTGCGCTATTTTGCTGCACGGCCTTTGGCTATTCGACACCGTCGTGCTGGTTCCCGGGCAAAACCTGAGCATGCTCAATGTGGCATCTCTGGTCAGCCTTATCATCTGCGTGCTGATGTCGCTGCTGGTGACCCGCTTCAAAATCTGGTTACTGATGCCGCTGGTCTACGGCTTTGCCGGCCTGCTGCTGGCGGCTGATTTGCTTTTGCCCGGCTATTACAGCATGCATCTGGAAACCCGCCCCGAAGTGTTATTGCACATCGGCCTGGGACTGATGTCCTATTCATTGCTGGTCATCGCTTCCTTGCTGGCAATTTTGCTGGGCTTCCTCAATAACCGATTGAAATCACACAAACTATCCAAGCTACCCGCCATGCCCCCTTTGATGACCATAGAACGCTATCTGTTCCGGCTCATGTTTGTGGGAGTGGTGCTGCTGACCTTGTCTATTTCTACCGGCCTGTTCTTTTTGCAGGATATGTTCGGCCCCGGCAAGGCGCATAAGGCCATTCTTACCATCCTTGCCTGGTGTGTGTATGTCGGTTTACTCTGGGGACATCATCGCCTTGGCTGGCGGGGCCGCAAAGTCATCTGGACCAGCGTGGCCGGCAGCCTGTTGTTGACGCTTGCCTATTTTGGCAGCCGCTTCGTACGCGAGGTGTTGCTGGGTTAACTTACTTGATAGCATGCGAACAACAACGTAGTAATTGATTGGTTTTATGACACAGGACGGTCTGCTTGGACGAAATATCCACGGGTACCCTTGGCGGTATCCTGATAGCACTACTCTTTATTTCTGCTTTTTTTTCCAGTTCGGAAACCGGCATGATGTCGCTGAACCGCTATCGGTTGCGGCATCTGGCACAAAATAACCACAAGTCGGCGCTTAGAGTGGAAAAGCTGCTGTCTCGGCCAGACCGGCTGATCGGCTTGATTTTGATCGGTAATAACCTGGTCAATATTCTGGCATCGGCCATTGCCACCCTGCTCGCCATCCGCCTGTTTGGCGACTACGGAGTGGCCATTGCCACTGTGGCTCTGACGGTAGTGGTACTTATTTTTGCCGAAGTAACGCCCAAGACGCTGGCCGCGCTTTATCCGGAACGCGTGGCGTTTCCGGCCTCGCTGCTGCTCAAGCCACTGATGGTGATTCTGTATCCGGCGGTATGGATGATTAATGCCATTTCCAATGGTCTGCTGCTGCTGTTTCGCATCAATCCTCATGGCCAGGAAGACAATGCCATCAGCTCGGAAGAGCTGCGCACCATAGTGAATGAAGCCGGCGCCCTGATCCCTCGTCGTCACCAGGATATGCTGGTGTCTATCCTGGATCTGGAGAAGGTAACCGTGGATGACATCATGGTGCCACGTAACGAAATTTACGGTATCGATATCACCCAGGACTGGAAAACCATCAGCCGGCGCCTGATGCAAAGCCCCCATACCAAGGTGTTGCTGTACAGAGACAACATAGATGATGCGCTGGGCTTTATTCACGCCCGTGATGCGCTGCGCCTGCTGGCCAAGGACGAATTCAGCAAATCCAACATGATGCGCGCCCTGCGTGAGCTGTATTACATTCCCGAAGCCACCCCTCTGAATGTACAGCTGGTGAAATTTCAGCGTAACAAAGAGCGCATTGGTCTGATTGTTGATGAATACGGAGATATTCAGGGGCTGGTCACGCTGGATGATATTCTGGAGGAAATAGTCGGGGACTTTACCACCACTATCAGCCCAACCCTGAGTGAAGAAATCAAACCCCAGGCTGATGGCACTTATCTGATAGAAGGCTCGGCCAGCATCCGCGATATCAACAAGGAACTCGGCTGGCAACTCCCCAATGACGGGCCGCGCTCACTGAATGGCCTGATCATCGAATACCTGGAGGACATCCCGGAGGCCAATATCGGCTTGCGGATCGCCGGTTATCCGATTGAGATTCTGGATGTGGAAAACAACATGGTGAAGCTGGTTAAAGTACTGCCGCATTATTACCAGTAAATAACCTGCTCAGCCAGCAGGAAGCCGCGGGTGATCAAACCCGCTTGCCGGGCTTGGGCACCCACGGCCAAGAGCGGTTTAATCGGTCTGGTTTGCAGGCTCTAACTCGCTGAAAATGACCATCAGCTCGTCTTTATTGCCGGTAAGATCGGCAAGGGTATAACCGTCCATCACCTGCAGGAAGGCTTCCATGGCCTGCTGCAAGGCTCCTTTCAGACGACACACCCGCACCAGATAGCAGGCCGGGCTGCCACAGTCGATGCCATTAAGGTTATTTTCAAGCGCGCGGATCACCTGCCCCACATTAATGTCGCCCTGAGACCGCGCCAGACAAATTCCCCCGTTCTTGCCACGTACCGCACGAATATAGCCTTCGCGCGCCAGCTGGTTAACCACCTTGACCAGATGATTACGCGAGATATTGTATATCTCGGACACCCGGGCAACGGAAGAAAGCTCACCTTCGGGCAAGGTCGCCAGGTACATCAGGGTTCTCAGACCAAAATCGGTATAGGTGGTCAACTTCATGCTGGCATATCCTGAATGAGCAAAACGTACATATATAATACACATTAGTATTCCAATGTGTGACATTTAATGTCAATAACAGCCCATCAATAGATAAAACAACGCCTCAGGGCCGAGCACTTTTCAAGCGCCGTAGAATAACATTTAGCCTTTAAACTTAAAATAACAGCCTGTTATTCAACTCTTTAACCTTGTGGGCCGGCATTCTTGCCGCAAGCGCATTGCTGAGGCGCTCAGCTTGCTGGTGTTGTTTTTTATCGGCAATCACCATTTCCTTAAGCCATAAATAAGCCTGGGGGTAATCGAGCGGACTGCCGATGCCATTCAGCAGCCAGCGCGCCCAGGTAAACTGGGCTTTTTCCAACCCCAGACTGGCCGCCTCCTGCATCAGAGGGGCCGCCCGCTCTCGATTTTTCTGTACCAGTGTGCCCTGATAATAATAGCGGCCCAGTTGCTCCAGTGCCGCCGGCAAGCCCTGATCCGCCGCTTTCCAGAGCATGGTGAGCCCGCGACGAGATTGCTGGGGAACACACACCCCCCAGGCCAGCATGTCGCCCCATAAAAACTGATAGGCAGGCAGGCGCAAGACCTCGGCCCTGGCTTCGATATCCTGCACCAGCTGGCAGTGATCCTTGTCGCGCACCTGCTGCAGGTGGCGATTGGCATTAATCCACTCGATCAACTCATATTCTTCATACAAGGGAACGGCTCGCAGCTCATCATTTTCGGGCTCGCGTTGCGCCAGTGGCCCAGAGCTGGGAGCCGCCACTGCCGTTTCTTTAACAGTGGTATTTACCTCATCGGTAACGGTATCCATACCTTCGGCGGCCAGCACCGGCAGGCTCAAGCACAGCAATAATAATCCGTATTGCGCTTTCATTGGCGTTCCTCCTGCACAGCATATCGGCAGAGCAGGTAAAAGATTGAGTGTTTATAAGTCAGTGGCAGGCGTGATAAAGGAAGCATATGGTTACCCTTTACACTCCCCTTATTACTCTGCACATGGTATCAGCCTTGCTCTACCTTGGCCTGGCGCCAGTAGTCGTCGAGTTCCTCTAGCGTACAGGCGCGGCTGTCTTTACCATCGCTGTGCAGCGCCCGCTCAACGGCCCGAAAACGGCGTTCAAACTTGTCGTTGGCGCGCCGCAGCACCGCTTCCGGATCCTGTTTAAGGTGACGCACCATATTGACACAGGCAAACAAGACATCCCCCAGCTCATCGGCGATACGATCTTGATCCTGCTCTGGTGCGGGCGGTTTTAGCTCGGCCATCACTTCATCCAGTTCTTCGTGGATCTTGTCGATCACCGGTGGCAGTTCTCGCCAGTCAAAACCGACCGCAGAACAGCGCTTTTGTATCTTGTTGGCTCGGGTAAGGGCGGGCAAATTACGGGGAATATCATCCAGCACACTGGTGGCGGTATTATCCAGGGCCTGGCGCTCTTCGGCTTTGACTTGCTCCCAGTTGGCCTTGACTTGTGCTTCGCTGTTAAAGGCGGCATCGCCAAACACATGAGGATGACGGCGCACCAGCTTCTCGCTGATAGCCTGCACCACATCGTTAAAA
Source organism: Oceanisphaera marina (assembly GCF_014643915.1). Lineage (GTDB taxonomy): Bacteria > Pseudomonadota > Gammaproteobacteria > Enterobacterales > Aeromonadaceae > Oceanimonas > Oceanimonas marina. Next base: position 171,255 of record NZ_BMKE01000003.1, on the reverse strand, counting down.
TCAAACTGCGATTGCTCTTTGCCAAGCTGGGCATAAAACACCACTTGAAACAGCAGATCGCCAAGCTCCCCCGGCAGCTCGTGCATCGCCCCTCTGTCTATGGTGTCGGCGACTTCGTAGGCTTCTTCCAGGGTGTGCGGCACTATGCTGGCAAAGTTTTGTTTTTTGTCCCAAGGACAGCCCTGCTCGGGATCTCTTAGCCTCGCCATAATGGCCAGCAGGTCGTCGAGTGAGTAATCTTGCTGCTTCATGCCTGAATTCCTGTGTGAAAACAGCCGTACGTCATACGCGCTACGCCTTACGTGAAAGACCATCTACGTCTTGCTTTGACTTACAGCGTACGGCGTACGGCGTACGGCGTACGGCCGTCTTTATAGCCTTTTCGCTTCTATGATGTCCGGCAGCTGGCTGATTTTGGCCAGGGCGCGGCTCAGAGTGTCGATGTTGTAGATGTTCAGTTCCATATCCATGGTAGCCGTCTGTTGCTTGCGATTGGCACGGCTGCTGAATTCGGTAACATTGATTTTTTCGTTGGCCAGAATGGTGGTGATGTCCCGCAACAGCCCCGAACGATCGTTGGCCACCACCCGCAGGGTAAGCTGATAACCACCGGCATTGTTTTCACCCCATACCGCATCCACCACCCGCTCGGGATGCTGGCTTTGCAATTCTTTCAATTGTTCGCAGTCGCTGCGATGAATGGAAATGCCTCGCCCCTGGGTAATAAAACCGATAATTTCATCCCCGGGAATCGGCTGGCAGCAACGGGCTATGCTGGTTAACAGGTTGCCAACGCCCTGTACCACCACGTGCCCCTTGCCCTTGCTGTCCGGTGCTTTTTTGGCGGCCTTCAATTCCAACTGGCGCAGCACGGCTTCATCTTCTTCGGCACTGGTGGGCTTTTTATGTTGCGACTGTAAAAAATTAAGCAGCTGATTGATACGCAAGTCACCGCCACCAATGCCCGCCAGCAAGTCGTCGAGGTGCGCCACATTAAAGCGCTCCAGCACCGGTTTGTTGAGCATGGAAAACGTCAGTCCCAGGCGGTCCAGCTCTTTTTCCAGCACTTCTCGTCCGGCAACGATGTTTTTGTCTCGATCCTGCTTCTTGAACCAGGTGCCCACTTTGGAGCGTGCGCGACTGGTGCGTAAAAAGCCCTGACTCGGATTCATCCAGTCGCGGCTGGGATTAGGCTGTTTTTGGGTGATGATTTCAACCTGATCGCCGGTTTGCAGCTGATAGGTAAATGGCACTATACGGCTGTCAATTTTAGCGCCAATACAGCGATGGCCAACCTGACTGTGAACATAGTAGGCAAAATCGAGCGGCGTGGCACCCAGTGGCATATCCACCACTTCGCCTTTGGGGGTAAACACATAAACTCGGTCTTCAAATACCTGGCTGCGCAGTTCATCCACCAAGGAGCCGCTTTCGGCCATATCTTCTTGCCAGGCCAACAGCCTTCTCAGCCAGGCAATTTTATCTTCAAAGCCACTTTGTTTGGTGGCGCCGCTGCTGCCTTCCTTGTACTTCCAGTGGGCGGCCACCCCCAACTCGGCATCCTGATGCATTTGATCGGTACGGATCTGAATTTCCACCGTCTTGCCTTCAGGCCCGATAACCACGGTATGAATCGATTGATAGCCATTGGGTTTGGGATTGGCAACATAATCGTCAAACTCGCGAGGAATATGGCGCCATTGGGTATGCACCACCCCCAGCGCACCGTAGCAATCCTGCAAGTGATCGGTCACTACCCGCACCGCTCGCACATCGAACAGCTCATCAAAATCCAGATTTTTCTTCTGCATTTTGCGCCAGATACTGTAGATATGCTTGGGTCGCCCATAGACCTCGGCATGAATCCCCGACTCGGCAAGCGACGACTTTAGGCCTGCTACAAATTCATCGATATAGGCTTCGCGGGCCAGTCGCTTCTCGTGCAACAGCGAGGCAATCCGCTTGTAGGTATCTGGATGCAGGTAACGAAACGAGAGATCTTCCAGCTCCCACTTCAGCTGGCCTATGCCAAGGCGATTGGCCAGTGGAGCATAGATATTGGCAATTTCCTTTGCCACCAATACCCGGGTTTCTTCATCGGCATTTTTTACTTCTCGCAGGCAGGTAATACGCTCGGCCAGCTTGATGACCACGGCGCGTACATCTTCCACCATGGCCATCAACATGCGGCGAACACGGTCAACCTGAACTTCGGAGCGGGTATCGCCATGCACATGCTGCAGCGAGCGAATGGCTTCCATATCCACCACGCCCTGCAGCAAACCACTGATGGTGGCGCCAAAATCCGTGCTGACCTGCTCCAGGGTCAGGGAGCCATGTTCGAGAAAAGGATACAGCAAGGCGGCTTTTATGGTGTCCATGTCCATGCTCAAGGTCAGCAGAATACCGACCATTTCTATGCCTTGCGTCTGCAATCGGGGCAAGGTTTCGGCAGGCACCTTGAGCTGCAGGCAATACTCATAAAGCGCTTTCAGTTGTTCCTGCTCGTCTACCGAAAACGGCAGGCTATTTGCCCATTCGTTCAGGCTAAAGTTAACTGTGAGATGAGTATTGCGTACTGCAACCATAACTACCCCTTAACTGTGTTCAAACAAGGCCATAGCTTCGCAATGTGCCGTATGGGGAAACATATCAATCAAACCAAGCCGCGTAAGCTGGTACCCCGCCGCCAGTAACAGCTGACTGTCTCGAGCCAGTGTCACCGGGTTGCAAGACACGTACAACAGTCGCTTGGGTGCCATCTGGCATAAATAGGGTATAACCTGCTCGGCTCCCGCCCGACCGGGATCAAGCACTACTCGCTCGAACCCCTGCCGAGCCCAGGGCTCTTGCGTAAAGTCTGCCGCCAGGTCGGCCCGATAGAAAGTGGCATGAGCCAAATCATTATCTTCGGCGTTGCCTCGAGCCTGCTCTACCATTTCCATCACCCCTTCTACCCCGGTCACCGGATGACCCGCGGCTGCCAGCGGTAAAGAGAAGTTACCGATACCACAAAACAAATCCAGTACCGGTTGCTTGGGTTCGGGGGCAAGCCAGGCCTGGGCCTGACTGATCATTTGCGCATTAAGGGCGGCGTTAATTTGAATGAAGTCGCCAGGCGTAAAAGACAGCTTTATATTATCTATCTGATAATAAAGTGAAAATGGCACATGTAAAGGCCTGCGCCCATGATCATCCTGTAAAAACAACGCGATATTTTTGCTTTGTGCAAACGACAGCAGCAACTCCAGATCACGTGGCGGGAAAATGCCGGTATGACGTAACAGCAAGGCTACGCCTTCGGCTGCATCATACAGCTCCAGGTGACCCAGCTGTTTCAGTGCTTTCAACTGGTTCAACAATTGACGCAACGGCGTAATCAGGGCCGATAACACCGGGCGTAATACACCACAATGCTCGATTTCAACCAGTTGATGAGACTGGCTCTGCCTGAAGCCCAGAGCTACCCCTTTACCTTGCAGGCGAATCGCCAGCCGCGCCACGCGTCGGTATCCCTGATCTTGAGCTTGCTCCAGCCATTCCAGCTCGGGCAGCGGTTCAATCCCCTGGCGGGCAAACAGCCGACTGACGGCACCAGCTTTCAAGGTGCGTTGCTCATCAACCGGCATATGCTGCAATGAGCAGCCCCCACAGTCGGCGCTGTAGCTGCAAAAAGGCTTCAACCGTGTGGGAGCGGGCTTGAGCACCTTGAGCAGACTGGCAGACTGATATTTGTTGTTTTGTACTTGCAGCCGAACACGAACCTGCTCGCCTTTCAGCGCGCCGGGCACAAACAGTGGCCGCCCCTGATGGCGTGCCATGCCGACTCCATGCATATTCACGTCGACAACAGTCACGTCCAACAACGGCTGGTTCTGGGGTTTGGACTTGCTTTCCTTAAAGAACTGAACCATAAACGTGGAGCCCTCGATGCGGCTATGTCATCATAAGCATCTGTTGATTTGATGCGCGCATTGTCCCACATTAGCCCACTATGACCAAATACGGCCTGCGAGCCAGAATACTCGCTTATACCATAATACCCACCCTGCTCATTGGCATCTTTTTGGCCGGGTATTTTTCCGTGAGCCGTTATCAGCAGCTGGAAGAAGCGCTGATCCGCCAGGGGATCAACGTGATCGAGCCCATGGCGCTGGCCAGCGAGCTGGCATTAACCAGCCGCAACCGGGAAGCGCTCAATCGTCTGCTCAGCAACATTCATCGCAATAACAGCCCCCTGGTCAAATCCATTGCCCTGTTTGATGAGCAGGGTCGATTGCTGGTTACCTCCAACTATCATCGTGACTTTAACCGCATGCGTCTGCCCGACGGAGCTGCTATTCCCCGCGCCACCCAGGTCGCCAGCGGTGAAGACGGTATTATTTTGCGCACCCCGGTACTCACCGACAATATTCAGACCGACTCCTCCTGGGAAGAAGTGTCAGCCATTCCCATCGGCTATATTGCCATGCAGCTGACCAACGACTCGGCCATGCTGGTCCATTACAAAGACAGCTTTTTTGCCGGTCTGATTGTTTTGCTGGGAGTGAGCTTGAGTGCCTTGTTTGGCGTCAGGCTGATCCGCGGCGTGTCACAGCCCATCTCGGACATGGTAAGAGCCGTCTACATGATCCGTGAAGGCCGACTCGATACCCGGGTAAACGGCGAGTTTACCGGTGAAATGGAAATGCTGAAAAATGGCATTAATGCCATGGCCAAATCGCTCTCTGAATATCATGAAGAAATGCAGCAGAATATCGATCAGGCCACCTCCGATCTGCGCGAAACCCTGGAACAGATAGAAATTCAGAATATTGAACTGGATATGGCAAAAAAACGTGCCCAGGAAGCGGCACGGGTCAAAACCGAGTTTCTGGCCAATATGTCCCACGAGCTGCGCACGCCGCTCAATGGCGTTATCGGTTTTGCCCGCCAGCTGCAAAAAACCAGGCTCACTTCCAACCAGCTCGACTACCTGAAAACCATCGAAAAATCGGCGCAGAATCTACTGGGCATCATCAACGATATTCTCGACTTCTCCAAGCTGGAAGCGGGCAAACTGAAAATGGAGCAGATTCCCTTTTCACTGCGCGACACCCTGCAAGAAGTGATGACGCTACTTGCCCCCAGCGCCCATGACAAAAGCCTGGAGTTATCACTGCGGGTCGATGCCGCCGTTCAGGATGGCCTGATTGGCGATCCCTTGCGACTGCAACAGGTGTTAACCAACCTGGTGGGCAATGCGGTTAAATTTACCGAACAGGGCAACGTCGATGTTCGCGTGGATGCCCGCCCGGCAAATCAGCCCGACAAGGCGGCGCTGCGCATTCATGTGCAGGATACCGGCATTGGTATTTCCGACAGCCAGCGCCGCCAGCTGTTTCAGGCGTTCAATCAGGCGGATTCCAGTATTTCCCGTCGCTATGGCGGTACCGGTCTGGGCCTGGTCATTACCCAAAAGCTGGTACATCAGATGGCCGGTGAAATGGAGCTGCATTCGGAGCTGGGTACCGGCTCCGTGTTCAGCTTTACCCTCGAGCTTAACCGCGCGTCACTCCCCCTGGCCGAGCCATTACCACTGGGAGAACTCAGTCATAAAACCGTGCTCTATCTCGAAGAAGATAATTACAGTCGTCGGGCCACCACCGCCCTGCTGCAGGAATGGGGAGTGCGGGTGCTGCACGAGCCCAGTGACAGCGTAACCATAGATTGTGCCCTGCTGGGCTTTGGCCCCAACGCCCTCCCCAGCCAGATAGAGCAGGCGATTCGCCAACAGACCGCGCACAACCACAAGGTAGTAGTGTTACTCAGCTCTACCGATCCTACCCTGGCTGATGGCCTTGTCGATGCCGGCGCCGAGCTCTGTCTGAGCAAGCCGGTGCATTATCAAAAGCTGGCCCAGGCGCTGATGGGGCAAGACACTGTCGAGGATGAAGGGCTGTTGCAGATTACGCTGATGCCTCCGGCGCAAAAACAGTCTTTGCGGGTACTGGCCGTGGATGACAATCCCGCCAATCTGAAGCTGATCAGCGCCATGCTCAATGAACAGGTCAGCCAGGTTGAAAGCTGCTCCAATGGCCAGGAAGCGCTTAACCTGGCCACGGTGAATCGCTACGACATCATCTTTATGGATATACAGATGCCGTTGCTCGATGGTATTCAGGCCACTCAGGAAATTCGCGCCGGTAATGGCCCCAATGCCAGCACCCCGATAGTGGCCGTTACCGCTCACGCCATTCAGGGGGAGCGTGACCGACTGATGCACCAGGGCATGGATGATTACCTGGCCAAGCCCATAGACGAAACCATCTTGGCCAACATCATCAAGCGCTATGCCCATCAGCCTAAAATCAAGGGACAGATTGACTGGTCACTGGCTATCCGCCAGGCCGGGAACAAGCCCACGCTGGCCAAAGAAATGCTCGACTTGCTGCTACAGAGTTTTGACGAGTTCGGCCCACTGCTCAATGCCGCCCTGTCGGGAAATCTGGATGAGCAGCAGCTGTACCCGCCGTTGCACAAGCTGCATGGCGGCACCGCCTATTGCGGCGTACCCCAACTGCAGTCGTTGGTGGCGGAATTGGAAAAGGCATTGCTGGCCAAGCAGACCATAGAAGAGCTGGAGCCCGAATTGCTGGAGCTGGAAGAGCGCATCGCCCAGGTACGGGAAGAAGCGAAGGCCTATTTGTAACTGCTGAGATGAGGGACTGGGGATTAGAAGATTCGGAGCTAGGGACAGCGACATTCAAATCCCCACTCCCCAGTCCCGAATCCCGGTTTTTTAGACGCCTTGGCGGGCTTCGCGCATCAGGCGTTTCATGTCGCGGATGGCTTTCTCCAGACCGTCGAAGGCGGCTCTGGCGATAATGGCATGGCCGATGTTCAGCTCCAGCATCTCGGGGATGGCGGCAATGGGCTTTACATTATGGTAATGCAGGCCGTGACCACCGTTAACCTTGAGTCCGGCATCGTGGGCATAAGACGCCGACGCCGCAATGCGCTTCAGCTCGGCACAGCGCTCGGCTTCGTTGGGGGCATCGGCATAATGGCCGGTGTGGATCTCGATATAGGGCGCGCCGGTTTTGACCACCGCATCAATCTGGGCACGGTCGGCGTCGATAAACAAAGACACCTTGATTCCCGCCTCGGTCAGGCGCGCCACCGCCGCCCCAACCTTGTCGAGCTGTCCGGCCACGTCCAGACCACCTTCGGTGGTCACTTCTTCACGCTTTTCCGGTACCAGACACACAAACGCCGGCTTGATCCGACAGGCAATATCGATCATCTCGTCGGTAACCGCCATCTCAAGATTCATGCGGGTTTGAATGGTCTGGCTCAATATCTCGACATCGCGGTCGATAATATGACGTCGGTCTTCGCGCAGGTGCACGGTAATACCGTCTGCGCCCGCCTGCTCGGCCAGTGATGCCGCCGCAACAGGATCCGGATAACTGGTTCCCCTGGCGTTACGCAAAGTGGCAATATGATCGATATTTACGCCTAAATACAATTCACTCACTGCGACTTCCTCTCTTTCCTTTGATAAACAGGGCGCGACTGCGCAAGGCCCGGCCTCCCAGATAAGGGGCCAGTGCCTGACGACTGAAACGTTTGGCAGAGACCAGCACATCGGCTCGGGTCAAATCGAGCTCGGCCAGTGCATAAAGGTGATCCCCGGCATAGGCGCCCGGCTCGGGCTTGGCAAGGCGAACAAAGCCGGACTCCGATTGATACTGATACCAGGCGCCAGGATCAACGGCCTGACCACTGTCGGCGTCGATAGTAAAATCCACGCCGTAGCCCAGTATATTTAACATATAAAACTCGAAATGACGCAGGCAGGGTTCAATTCCTTCACCATTGGCCAAATTCATCAGCGTCTTGTGATAGGCCTCAAACACCTCGTCGAAAGGGGTATGGGTTTCCAGCAGGTAATAAATCAGTTCGTTGAGATACAGGCCGCTGTACAGGGCGGTCCCCGTAAGGCGAATGGCGGGTGCCGTGGCCTCTGCGCGATGCAGGTTTTTCAACTCGCCCTTGCCGGCAAAGGTAAGTGCCAACGGCACAAAGGGCTGTAACAGCCCTTTAAGCGGAGAGCGCGGCTGACGGCTCCCTTTGGCAACCAGGCTCTGACGCCCCTGCTCTCGAGTAAATACCTCAACCAGCTGGCTGGTTTCTCGATAGGGGCGACTGTGAATAACGAAGGCGGCATGCGCCGTCATCAATCGTCACCATACCCCAGGCTGCGCAGGGCTCGTTCATCATCGGCCCAGCCCGATTTCACCTTGACCCACAACTCGAGAAACACTTTTTGCTCGAGCAATCGCTCCAGATCGAGTCGCGCTTCGGTGCCGATGATCTTCAGCTTTTCGCCCTTGTTGCCGATCACCATGCGCTTCTGGCCGCTGCGCTCGACCAGGATCAGGCCGTTGATGTGCACTATGCCCTGCTCGGTGACCTTGTAGTCTTCAATTTCTACCGTCACCGAATAGGGCAGTTCTTCACCCATGAAGCGCATCAGCTTTTCGCGGATGATTTCGGCCGCCATAAAACGTGACGAACGGTCGGTAATATAGTCTTCGGGAAAATAGTGCAAAGACGGTTTCAAACGAGATCGAGCCAGCTTGGCAATGGTATCGATATTAGTGCCTTTTTCCGCCGAAATCGGCACTATGTCGGCAAAATCCATCTTGGTGGCCAGCCACTGCATGTGTGGCAGCAGCTCTTCTTTGCTTTCAACGTTATCAATCTTGTTGATCGCCAGCACCACCGGGCAGTCCATGCGGCGCAGTTTGTTGACCACCATTTCGTCGTCGGCTGTCCATTTGGTGCCCTCCACCATGAACACCACCATTTCCACATCGCCCAGCGAGCTGCTGGCTGCCCGGTTCATCAGACGGTTGATGGCCCGCTTTTCTTCGATGTGCAACCCGGGGGTATCCACATAAATGGCCTGATACGCGCCGACCGTATCGATGCCCATGATACGGTGACGGGTCGTTTGTGGCTTGCGCGAGGTAATACTGACCTTTTGCCCCAGTAACTGGTTAAGCAGGGTCGATTTACCCACGTTCGGGCGGCCGACAATGGCAATAAAGCCACAATAAGTTTGTTCTTCAGCTGTCATAGCAATACTTCCAAGGCATGTTCGGCGGCAGATTGCTCGGCCTTGCGGCGGCTGGTACCGAGACCAATCACAGGTTCTGGCATGCCTTCAATGTGACAATGCACGGTAAACTTTTGATTGTGGGCTTCACCAATCACATTCACCACCGTATAGGTTGGCAGCGGCTTGCGCTTGCCTTGCAATAACTCTTGCAACCGGGTCTTGGGATCTTTTTGATCGATGCCCGGCTGAATGCCGTTCAGTCGATCTTCATACCAGGACAGCAGCATGGTTTGCATCTGTTCGATATTGGCATCCAGATAAACGGCACCAATCAATGCCTCTACCGCATCCGCCAGAATGGACTCGCGGCGAAAACCGCCGCTTTTCAGCTCACCCGGTCCCAGGATCAAATAATCGCCCAGTTCAAACTCCCGCGCCAGTTCGGCCAGGGTTTTTTCTCGAACCAGAGTGGCACGCATGCGTGACATATCACCTTCGTTCACCTTAGGAAAACGGTGAAAAAGGGCATCGGCAATCACCATGCTCAGCAGGGAATCACCCAAAAACTCCAGTCGCTCATTGTGACGAGAGCCGGCACTGCGGTGCGTGAGAGCACGCACCAGCATGGCTTCGTCGTTAAAGGTATATCCCAGTTTTTTTTGTAATATATTCAGTTTTTTCATTAACGAATTGCGCCTATGCGGCTGAAGCGGACATTACTGGGCACCCAGGCAGGTAGCCAGCTGTCGGCGTTGCGTTCAAATTCAAAGCTAATCCAGATAGCCACTGCCTTACCCACTAAATTTTCTTCGGGCACAAAACCCCAGAACCGGCTATCGGTGCTGTTGTCTCGGTTGTCGCCCATTGTAAAGTAGTGACCGGCAGGAACCACCCACTCATTTAGTGCCGTATTTGGCTGACGGTAATACATGGACACCCGGTCCGGTAACATGGGGTTGCGCAAAATATCATGCGTCTGCTCGGTCAGGCTTTCACGGTAACGTTCCAGCTCAACCCCCATCTGAGAAAATTCCCCTTTTTGCAGCGGGTCCAATTCTACAGGAGCAAAATCGGGGCAGTTATCCCCCTCACAAGCCGGCTTGATAAACAGCTGCTTGTCTTGATAGACAATACGATCTCCGGGCAGGCCGATAACACGCTTGATGTAGTCAACCCGGGTATCTTCCGGATATTTGAACACCACCACATCGCCCCGCTTGGGCTGGCCGGTTGCAATCAGAGTGGTATTACCCACCGGCTCTTTCAGACCATAGGCAAATTTTTCTACCAGAATGAAATCACCCACCAGCAAGGTCGGCATCATGGAGCCGGACGGAATTTGAAACGGCTCATAAATAAACGAGCGCAAGACCAGCACCACGGCGATCACCGGAAAGATGGAGCGCGCCTGCTCAATCCAGCCCGGCACCTTGGCGGCGCGAGCCACCACGGCGGCATCTACCTTGTTGCCATGAGCCTGTTGTGCTTCGGCAATCTTGCGCGCCCTGGCGGGCGCCCACAGCCATTTATCACAGGCCCAGATAATGCCGCTCACCAGGGTAACCAGTACTAAAATCAGGGCAAAGTTGCTTGCCATAATTATTTGTCCTTACCCACGTGGAGAATCGCCAGGAAGGCATCTTGCGGAATGTCTACCCGCCCCAATGACTTCATGCGTTTTTTACCTTCTTTCTGCTTGGCCAGCAGCTTTTTCTTCCGGCTGACGTCGCCGCCATAACACTTGGCGGTCACGTCTTTGCGCAAGGCTTTCACCGTGCTGCGCGAGATAATCTGGCTGCCGATGGACGCCTGAATGGCAATATCGAACATCTGGCGCGGGATCAGCTCGCGCATTTTTTCCACCAGCTGACGGCCTCGGTACAAGGCATTTTCTTTATGGGTAATATTCGCCAATGCATCAACGCGATCGCCGTTGATCATGATATCCAATCGTACCATGTCGGCGACTTCAAAGCGGCTGAAGCTGTAATCCAGCGAGGCGTAACCCCGGCTGCACGACTTGAGGCGGTCGAAGAAGTCGAGCACCACTTCGGCCATGGGAATATCGTAGCTCAGTGCCACCTGGTTGCCGTGGTAGACCATATTGGTCTGCATGCCACGCTTTTCGATACACAGGGTAATCACGTTACCCAGGTATTCTTGCGGCACCAGAATATTACATTCGGCAATCGGCTCGCGCAGCTCTTCAATGTTGTTGAGCGGCGGCAAATTCGATGGGCTGGAAATATGAATGGTTTCGCCGTTGGTCTGAACAATTTCGTACACCACTGTGGGTGCCGTGGTGATCAGGTCCAGATCGTATTCCCGCTCCAGGCGTTCCTGAACGATTTCCATGTGCAGCATGCCCAGGAAGCCACAACGGAAACCAAAGCCCAGGGCGTTGGAGGTTTCTGGCTCGTAGAACAAGGACGCATCGTTCAGCGATAGCTTGTCGAGGGCATCACGGAAGGCTTCATAGTCATCGGCAGAAATAGGGAACAAACCCGCATACACCTGAGGCTTCACTTTCTTGAAGCCCGGCAGCGGCTTGTCTGCACCGTGCTTGGCGTGGGTCAGGGTATCGCCCACAGGTGCACCGTGGATCTCCTTGATACCACACACCACCCAGCCAACTTCACCGCAATTCAGGCCGTCGGTATCTTTCTGCTTTGGGGTAAAAATACCAATGCGATCCACACCCCATACCTGGCCGGTGCTCATCACCTTGATCTTGTCGTTCTTTTTCAGGTTGCCGTGCTTGACGCGCACCAGCGACACCACGCCCAGATAAGGGTCAAACCAGGAGTCGATGATCAGCGCCTGCAGCGGGCCTTCGGGGTTACCCTCTGGCGGCGGGATCTGGCGCACTATGGTTTCCAGTACGGCATCGACACCCAGACCGGTCTTGGCGGAACAACGCACCGCATCCATGGCGTCGATACCCACTATGTTTTCAATTTCTTCGGCCACCCGCTCGGGTTCGGCCTGGGGCAGGTCGATTTTGTTCAGTACCGGCACCACTTCCAGATCCATGTCCAGCGCGGTGTAACAATTGGCCAGAGTTTGTGCCTCAACGCCCTGACCCGCGTCCACTACCAGCAAGGCGCCTTCACAGGCGGCAAGAGAACGCGATACCTCATAAGAGAAATCCACGTGCCCCGGGGTATCGATAAAATTGAGCTGGTATTGTTCGCCGTCGTCAGCCTGGTAGTTCAGGGTCACACTCTGAGCTTTAATGGTAATGCCTCGCTCGCGCTCCAGATCCATAGAATCGAGCACTTGCTGCTGCATTTCTCGGTCAGATAGGCCGCCACACACCTGGATCAGGCGATCGGACAGGGTGGACTTGCCGTGGTCTATGTGAGCGATGACGGAAAAGTTACGAATATGCTTCATGATGCAATAAGGAGTCCGTAGTCTGAAAAGCGAAGAGTCAAAGGCAGGATTCTACTGGATTAGCCCTACCGTGGCCAATCCTTAGTCGATATTGGTCACCGGTAGTATGGGAGCGATAATGACGGGGTCGGTTTGTAAGCGATTATTGCCCTTGGCCCAGCGTGATGCCAGCATAAACCCGATAAAGCCTCCCACGGCCGCTCCGGCCAGGGTACCGCCATCTCCCATCCCCAGCCCGGCGCTGGCCAGCAAGGCGCCCCCCAGCAATAACAACAGGGGCAAGAGATAAACCAGCAGAGCACTGTTGATCAGGCTGTGCTCGGGAATACCGATGCGCACCTGTTGATCAACCGCGAGCGGCAAGTCGGTGGCAATTCTGAATCTGTGATCCCGGCCCGGCAGGGCCTTGGACACCAGACCGGTGCCGCACTGGCTGTTCTGCTTGCACTGGCCGCAGGCCGACTTGCTAAAACAGACCACTTCTACCCCGCCGGCATACACGGCCGATACGGTGGCAACTTCTTCTATCATACGCTGGCTCTTGTTGTGCTGTTATGGCGCAGTTGAGGACGCCTCGTCATACGCGATCGATTCCGCTATCTGGCGAGCCGTATCGGCAGGAATCGCGCCCACTACGGTGATTTCGACCTGTCTTGGATTCATCAGACTGAGCAGATGCGTAGCACCCTGCCGAATCAACTGCTGGTTCATATCGGCCTCGGCTCCTGCCTTGGCAATATAAACGGATATGTCGACCAAACCGTTAGACAACATCAGGTAATCAACAGGCTGTTCGGTAATGGGTAACTTGTGCCTGTCTTGCGAGCGCAGTTGGAAACCATCGGGTAGCCAGCCTATGTGCCAGGGCAAGGGTTGTTGCGGCATAGGATACACATCGGTAACCGACATGGCCGGTGGCAATGAAGCTATTTTCAGCTCGTTGACCAGCGGACTGGGGGTATCGCTGATTTTAAGTGCCACGCCCATGCTTTGCTCTACTACGGTCGCATCCTGATTCAAGGTATCCAGCTTGACCAGCAAACCGCTTTCCTGATCCAGCCACAACACATAGCCATAATAACCCGGCGCCCTGGGCACCAGTCGCACGACCTGAGCCACGCGGCCCAACACCCGGCTGCGTCCGGCCAGCACGGCATCGTAATGCTCCAGCATGGGAGGCAGCGACACCTGTTGCAGACGATAGAAGAGCCCGGGTAAATTGGCGTCTTTCAGGGTATAGCCACTGTGGCTGGCATCAAAAAAACTGGTTTCATCGTCACGCTGCACAAACTCGCGAGGACGTCCGTTAAGATGGGTCAGATGGGTCAGTACCTGCCCATTCAAATGCCCCCGGGTCAGGCGCTTGGGTTCAAGCTGCCCCTGGCTGAATTCGATAAGCGTCAGCTCGAAGTTCAGTTGATGATAAGCCTGTTGCATACGTTGCAACACCACTTCTGCTGAGTCTTCCTCAGCCATAACGACACCGGGCAACACCCAGGCCACTATCAGGATAACGGCACGCAGCCCCTGTATTCTCAAGACCAATTACCTTTAGTTTTGGCGCAGTCGTTGCTGCAACTCATGATCCATTAACAACTCATGAATACGACGCTGCTGCTCCAGCAGAGCCTGTTCATTGACCTGCTGACGCGGTTCCATCTGATAGTTCAAGCTAACGGGAGCCGCACCACCATTCAAAGGAATCGTGTTCAGCACCGGAGACTGCAAGTCGTTCTGGCTATATTGCTGCACGCCCACAATCAGGGCTGCCGACACAGACGCTGCCACCGCAAATTGCCCAACATAACGAAGCAAGGGCGACACTCGTCCAAAACGAGGCCGTACCACATTGTCTTTTTCGGTGGCTTTCCCCCCCTCATCAAACGACGATGTTGCCGGTGCAGCCACCATGGCGGGTTCGTCGTTCAGAGCCGCTGCAATACGGTCACTCAAATCCAGCTGCAAGTGGCTGGGTATCTCGTTGCGCAGCACATCACCGTATAAATGATAGCGGCCAAAAGTATCGGCCAGATCCGGCTCGTTACCGAGTTGCTCAAGCAAGACCTTGTCCTGGATTTCTCCATCTACCAGTGCCGAGATTTGCTCTTTATTTGCCATAACGTTTGCCATAACAGTTATTCCCCGTTCAACCCTGAAGTAACGGCTGGACTTGCTTATCTATTGCTTCACGTGCTCGAAAGATTCGAGAGCGAACTGTCCCTACCGGGCAATCCATCACATGCGCAATATCCTCATAGCTCATCCCTTCCAGCTCTCGCAAGGTTATCGCCGTTTTAAGATCTTCCGGCAGTGTTTCTATGGTGTCGAACACTGCACGCTTGATCTCGTCCGATAACATGAGTCGTTCCGGTGTCGCCTGATCTCTTAAACCATCGCCACCGTCATAATATTCAGCATCTTCAATTTCTACGTCTCGCCCCGGTGGCCTCCTTCTTAACGCCACCAGATAGTTTTTCGCAGTGTTGACCGCGATTCGATATAACCAGGTATAAAAGGCGCTTTCCCCCCGAAATCCGGGCAAGGCACGATAGGCCTTGATGAAAGCCTCTTGCGTCACATCGGGTACATCTCCTGGATTGGACACGTATCGAGACACTAGGTTCGCCACTTTATGTTGATATTTTTTTACCAGCAGGTTGTACGCGTTTTTATCGCCACGCTGTACCCGTTCAACCAGCTGCTGGTCTGTTAAATAATCGCTCATGCGAGCCGCGTAACCTCCGAATAATCCGATGTATAAAGACACCGGCCCGTAATAAGCGCACCTATATAGACTGTGGATGCGGACAAAAGTTCTAAACTCATTTGAGAAAGATGATTCCGGCTGCGTCAACCGCCAGCTTGGGATAACATAGAAAAACTATCCATATTGAGCCAATGATACTTTATGAAGGATCCCGTTGAATACCTCTGCGATGTACTCATCATTGGCAGCGGTGCCGCCGGGCTGTCACTGGCATTGAAGCTGGCCGATCACGCCAATGTTCATGTGCTTAGCAAAGGCCCTCTCGCAGAAGGTTCCACCTTCTACGCTCAAGGTGGCATTGCCGCTGTTTTCGATGAAACCGACAGCATTGAGTCTCATGTTGCCGACACACTTATCTCTGGCGCCGGTTTGTGCGACGAAACCGTCGTCGAATTTACCGCCCGTCAGGCACCCGATGCCATTCAATGGCTGATCGGCCAGGGTGTGCCTTTCGATACCGAAGAGTCGACCCAGGGCGAGCCCTCTTATCATCTCACCCGGGAAGGCGGCCATAGCCACAGGCGCATTTTTCATGCCGCCGATGCCACCGGCCGTGCCGTACAACTCACCTTGAACGAACGCGTGCAGCAACATCCTAACATTCATATCCTGGAGCGGGTGAATGCGCTGGACTTAATTACCAGTGCCAAGCTGGGATTACCCGGCAATCGCGTACTGGGTGCCTATGTGTGGAACCGCAACAAAGAGCGGGTAGAAACCGTACGCGCCCGCTTTATTGCCATGGCCACCGGTGGCGCGTCCAAGGTGTATCAGTACACGTCAAATCCGGACGTCAGTTCTGGCGATGGCATTGCCATGGCCTGGCGCGCGGGCTGTCGGGTTGCCAATATGGAATTCAATCAATTTCATCCCACCAGCCTGTTTCACCCCGCCGATAACAACTTTTTGTTAACGGAAGCCTTGCGTGGTGAAGGCGCCCTGCTCAAGCGCCCCGACGGCAGCCGCTTTATGCCCGATTATGACGAACGTGGCGAACTTGCCCCCCGGGATATCGTCGCCCGCGCCATCGACCATGAAATGAAGCGTCTGGGTGCCGAGTGCATGTATCTGGACATCAGCCACAAAGATGCCGATTTCATTCTGAAGCATTTTCCCACCATTTATGAGCGCTGCCTCAAGGTGGGAATCGACATTACGCGCCAGCCCATGCCGGTGGTGCCCGCCGCACATTATACCTGTGGCGGCGTGATGGTCGATAACAAGGGCCAGACCGATATCGAAGGCTTGTACGCCATCGGTGAGGTGTCTTACACCGGCCTGCATGGCGCCAATCGCATGGCTTCCAATTCCTTGCTCGAATGTATCGTCTTCGCCCGAGCGGCTGGCCAGGATATGCTGGCCAAATTCGCCACGACGCCCGAGCCCCCCATATTGCCGTTATGGGATGAAAGCAAGGTTGCCAACTCGGACGAAGAAGTGGTGATCCACCACAACTGGCACGAGCTGCGATTGTTCATGTGGGACTACGTGGGCATAGTGCGCTCCAACAAGCGTCTGGAGCGGGCCAAGCGCCGTATCGATCTGCTGCAACAGGAAATTCAGGAGTATTACGCCAATTTTCGCGTCAGCAACAACCTGCTGGAATTGCGTAACCTGGTGCAGGTGGCGGATTTGATCGTGCGCTCGGCCATGGAGCGTAAAGAATCCCGCGGCCTGCATTACACCCTGGATTACCCCGAGCAGCTAGACAATCCCAAACCGACAATATTGAAACCATGAACATGCGTGAAGGGTGAAGGGTGAAGGGTGAAAAGTAAGGCCAAGCTCGGTGGTAGGGTCGAATTAATTCGACCGCGTTAAAGCCTTGCCACCCTATTGGTCGAATGAATTCGCCCCTACAAAATCACGGTAATGTTTGTCGCCGCTGCTTTAAGCGGCGACATTTACGCAGCAGATTCGGTGTTTTACGCCTCTCTCTTCACTCTTCACTCTTCACTCTTCACTGATTGTGGTCTTTCGTCTTTTCTGCCAGCAAGACTCGCTGCGACAATCGGCGAAATACGGCATCGGGTACCGCATCCTGAAACAACCACAAGGGTGGCCAGGGATCGTCTTCCAGTATCAACAACAAAAAGCCGGGCCCTGCCCGACTTTTTGTTGATAGTACCCCGCTGCGCCCGTTCAGGCTCAGCACGCCCTGATTATATTCCCCCTGCAACCGATAATCGCGACTGCGATACCACAAAAACAACGACACCCATAACCAGGCCGGCGTAAACCACACCAACCGGTCTGCACTCAGCAGCATACTGGCGGGCAGCCACCACAGGCTGGCCGCCGCCAGTAAGTAACAGCCGTATAATCGGGAGGGCTTAGCGTCGATTGCGAATCTGGTTACGCTCAAGAATATAGTCCACCATGGCCTGAAAATCGGCGTTACCGGAACGCTGATGGCCCATGAACCAGGCGAACAAGTCGGGATCATCACATTCCAGCAGCCGCCGAAACACCACTTTATGCTCGTCGGTCAATCCATCATATTCGTGTTCGACAAAGGGGCCTAAAATAACGTCCAGCTCAAGCATGCCACGACGGCAAGCCCAAACAAGACGTGGTTTATCAGATGAGTTGAGCATGAAGGCATCCAAAAAATAAGACAAAGCTCATAGTATAAGGTCCAATGAGTGCTGACAAATGTGTTGGCCATCTTTACCATGAAGGTCACACTTCATTCATTGACCGCACTCAAGGGGAGCGCCCGTGTTGACTCTTTCTTCTTCTCCCGTACTTTATCCGCTATCCGATAGAGCCGTTATCAGCCTGACGGGTGCCGACAGAGCCAAGTATCTGCAAGGCCAGGTAACTTGTGATCTGGACACCCTCGCCCCGGGCGATGCCAGCCTAGGTGGCCACTGCGATAGCAAAGGCAAATTATGGGCCAGCTTCTGGCTCGCCAATCTGGGCGAACAACTGCTTCTGGTAGTTAACCAGTCACTGGTTGAGCGCCAGCTGCCCGAGCTGAAAAAATTCGCCGTATTCGCCAATACCGATGTCGAAGAAGTCAGTGCAGACTGGCAGGTATTCGGGATTGCCGGTGAAGGTCTGTCGCACTGGCTCAGCCATGAAATTGACGGTGATAACCTGTGGCAAGGCGGCATACTGATCCCCGTTGCCGCCGAGCACGCACTGCTGGTACTGCCCAAAGAAGCCACTCCGCCCGAGTTGCCGCTGGGTGACGAACAGCAATGGCGAGGCCTGATGATCCATGCCGGTCTGCCGGATATGAGCGCCGAGCATCAGGGCGACTACATTCCGCAAATGCTGAATCTGCAGGCGCTGAACGGCATCAGCTTTACCAAGGGCTGCTACATGGGTCAGGAAACCGTGGCCCGCGCCAAGTACCGTGGCGCCAATAAAAAAGCCATGTTTGTGCTGGCCGGCAGCTGTAACGATGACATTGCCATCAACCAGGACATTGAAATGCAACTGGGCGAGAACTGGCGCCGGGCCGGTACCGTGCTCAGTGCCTGGCAGCAAGGCGAAGAATGCATGCTCACCTCTGTGCTCAACAAAGACATGGATCCCGACACCCTGTTCAGAATAAAAGGTCAGGACGACAGTCGCCTTGCCCTGCAGCCTTTGCCCTACGAGCTGATAGACTGAGCCGCTTCAATCGCTGCTTCTTTTAGCCAGGCAGCGGCCTTGCCCAAAGGCCGCTGCTTGTGCCAGATCAGCTCCAGTGCCACCGGCCAGTCCTGATCGTCAAATTCCAGAGTCGGCGAGACCAGATACCCATTATCCAGGGCGCTGGCCACCACGTGTGCGGGCACAAACGCCCAGCCCAGGTTGCGCTGTACCAACTCGACGATCACCCACTGACTTTCTACCCACCAGACATCGGCCGCAACGCGTAACCGCACTTTCTCTTCGCTGTCATTACGCGTAGCCACCATCAGCTGGCGATACCGTTTAAGCTCTTCCCACCCTACTCGCTGACCCGCCAGTGCATGATCCGGTGCACAGACGACTTTCAATGGTACCCGGCCAAGCGCATGAAAGTTGAGTGCCGAGGGTAAAATTTCCTGACGCCACATAATGCCCAAATCGGCTCTCTCTTCCAGCACCAGGCGGCTGACATCTTCCATCAGTGGAAACAGAAGCTCCAGCTCGACACTGGGAAAACAGCGGGAAAATTCGTCCATAAGCGCACCCAGCCGCTCCGAGGGATACAGCTCGTCAACCGCCAGTACCAGCCGGCTTTCCACCCCTTCACCCAGGCTTTTGGCCACGCCACGAAAATGCTCGCAACGCTCCAATATTATCCTGGCTTCCGCCAGTAGCCGCTCACCCGCCGGGGTCAGACGTGGATAGCGGCCGCTGCGCAGAAACAGGCTGTTGCCAAGATCGATTTCCAGATTGGATATCGCAGTACTGATCACCGACTGAGCCTTGCCCAGTCGACGGGCAGCAGCAGAGAAAGACCCCGCATCCACTGTGGTCACAAATGCTTGTAATTGTTCCAGAGAGAAACTCATCTATCTTAAAATCCGATACATACCAACTTTGATATAGGATATTAGCAGATAGTATTAGCCATCAGACGATGGAATCAGCAAGGAATTTTAATGCGCACCACCAAAGATCGTATTCGCCATACCCTGGGCTTTGAAATCATAGGCCTGATTATTTTCGCCCCTGTTGCCGCCTTGGCGTTCGGCTATAACATGTTCGAGATGGGCATCATGGCGGTGGTGGGCTCCGTTATCGCCACCGTATGGAACTATTTCTACAACATACTGTTCGATCACGCCATGTTGCGGCTGCGCGGCGATGTGCGTAAAACGACTCAGATAAGGATTTACCATGCTTTCTTGTTCGAGGGCGGCTTGCTGACACTGTTTTTACCGATAATAGCCTGGCATTTAAGCATCACTCTGTGGCAAGCCTTTACCATGGGCGTGGCTATGTCCGCTTTTTATCTGGTGTATGCCTTTGTCTATAACCTGCTCTACGACAAGGTGTTTCCTGTGCCCTCAACCCTCACCGCTGGCACAAACTAACGCGGGTTTATTGCTATCACCCAAATATGAAAACAAGTTGTTCAATCAGCTGACGGTCCGGAAGTCTCCTTGGCCGCCGCAGCCAGGCGCGCATTCACATCGTCGGCATCAATCCGCTCGCTGGGCCACCAGTCTGGATGATGGGTGCGCACATGATCCAGCATGACCTCTCGCAGACGCATCGCCATCGCCCAGGCGGTCGAGGGATCAGGAGACATCGCATAAAATGCTATTTCCTGCCCTCCGCGCGTATGCCGTGTGACATTCGCGGCCAGCGTATGATGATCGATCACGCCCTCGTCCTGCTTGGCCAGCTCGATAAACACTTCCCGCAGCAGGGTGATATCAGCCCGGTGATCCAGAAACAGGGTGATGGTTTTCATGATCCGCGCATCCTTAACCGACCAGTTCTCGAAGGGCTGCGAGATGAAATATTTAACCGGCACTATGATGCGGCGCTCGTCCCAGGTACGCAGTCGAATAAAGGTATAAAATATGCTTTCAACGTAGGCCCAGTTGCCTTCAAACAACACGCTATCACCAATGCGCACCGGTTTGGCCAGGGCAATTTGCAGCGATGCCATTATATTACCCAGCACCGCCTGTCCTGCTATTCCCAGTAGTACCGTTACCACCCCGGCCGATGCCAGCAGGGTAATTCCCAGCGACTCGAACAGGTTCAGCCGGATCAGCACCACAATCACCGATGCCGCTACCATCACCAACACCACCACCCTGCGCAAAGCATAGATAGAGGTATAAAGTTCGCGTTTCTTGATGCTGCGGGTATCGTCGATTTCACCAATCATGCGCAGCGTGACACGGTTAAGAACGGCATCAATGATTTTGAGCACCGTCATGCCCAGCCCCGACACTATGATAATAACCAGCAAGGGGCGGACGATATTGGTGGCCGGGCCAGAGAAGGACACCCCCAGCTTGATAAAGAGCTGAGCTGCAATCGCCATCGCAACCAATGCCAGGGGGATCCGCGTTTTTTCCGCAGCCTGACGTAATACCGGACTCTTGGCCTTGTGACCCAACCAGCGGATCATACGGTTAATCAGAAAGCCCAATCCCAACAGCACACACAACAACATCGGCAGCGCAAACCACTCCCAGAGTCGCAAGCCACCCAGGCGCTGTTTCAACGGCGTGGGAATATAGACTTCAAACCGATGGGGCCCGAAAGCACGATACAGAATGGGAATATTCTCCACCGTCTGCGGCGTGAACAGCCAGACCGGCTCGGCTTCCTCCGATTTATAGCGGCCCAGGCGAATTTCGTAGGCCTGCCCCTTCACTTTAACCATTTTCAATCCAATATCACGCCGCGCCTGGCCCGCGAGCGGATGATTGGCCGAGCCCTGATCGCGCATGGCATCGGGGCGCGCCGAGAGCCCGGCCCAGTCAATCCACAGCTGCCGATCTATCACCAGGCCCAACTGGCGGGCAAGATCGGAGCCGCGAGCGACCCTCTCGCTCGGCGGTAAATCCGCCAGGTTCAAGAAATCAGCCGCCCTTTCGTATTCTCCCGCTTCGGTCAGCGCCACAAAATTGCGCACTGTCTCACGTGGGGTGCGCCGGTTGGTACCTTCGGCTCCCTTGCTGGAGCCGGTCACATCAAGCTCACTCTCATACCAGGATGAAGAATCCTGCTCAGCCGCGGCAACGGCCATTAACGGCATCAGGCATAGCAGCCCCACCAGCAAAATGCCCAACAGGGGCCCCAACCAGGCATACATGCGACGACCAGACATACCCGTCATGGCCACCATGCCGGCGGCAACGCGCTTCTGCCCAGCTCTTTGCCTGGTGATTGCAGAATTGAACTTTTCTATCCGTTGTGTCTTGCTAATCATCTTCTCCAGCAATGGCTATTGTGGGTCTTGGTTATCGGCTCCGGGTGCGTAACCCGCTGCTCAGTCCCCGCCAGGGGCATACGAGTACAGAGCATAGCCAAGACGGGTAAAGATGTCTTCTGCCGGGCAACATAGCCGCACGGGGCATCGCCCTGTTACGAAGAGGAAAGCAAGCACGGCGGTCAACCAGCATCTGACAGATACAAAAACGGCCCTTGAAGGGCCGTTTTACATCTCAAAAACTCACTGTTTATATCAGGCGTTTTGCTTGTCCGCTACCGGCTCGGCTTTCAACTCAGCTTCTTCTACTGGTTGAGGATTACCTTCCATTTGCGCCACTATGGTATTCACCGCCGTGTCACCGACCACGTTGGACGCGGTACAGAACATATCGTTGATGCGGTCTACCGCCATGATGATGGCCATGGCTTCAATGGGCAGGCCCATCTGGTGCAGCAACACACCGGCCATGACCACGGCACCGCCGGGTACACCACCCACGCCTACAGACATCAGCAGTACGGTCACGCCTACAGTCAGCAGATCCCCCATAGGGATGGGCGTGCCGGAAATATTGGCGGCAAACATGGCAGCCAGCGTGATGTAAATAGCCGAACCAGACATGTTGATGGTGGCACCCAGCGGCACACCAAAACCGGCGATGGCACGAGACACGCCCAGTTTTTCGGTCAGGGTGCGCATGGTCACCGGAATGGTGGCGTTAGAGCTGGCAGTGGAAAGAGAAAACAACAGCTGCTCGCGAGTTGCCTGACGGAACATCTTGGGTTTGATGCCTGTGGTCAGCCAGACCGCCAGCGGGTAAACCACCAGAATCCAGAAGGTCAGCACCAGTACCACCAGGCCTACGTAACCGGCGACCGACATCAGCGTGTTGGCTTCCAGAGTCGCACCCAGGCTTATCATCAGCGCGAAGACACCGTAAGGCGCCAGCGTCATCACCAGGCCAACCAGCTTCATCATCACCTGATTGGCAACGCGGAAGGTACGCATGGCAGGCGCGGCGGCGCTGCCCATGGCCTGAATGGCCAGACCGGTAATAATGGCCATAAAGATAATCTGCAGCATATCGCCAGAGGCAAACGCCTGCACCGGGTTGCTGGGCACAATACCAATCAGCATGGCGCCAATATCCGGCGTTTCCGTGGTGGCCAGTTTAACGGTAGTAGAAGCGCCATGGGGCAGAGTCGCGCCCATGCCGGGCTGAAAGATCACCCCAACCAGAATGGCGGCGGCAATAGACAGCATGGTATTGACGATATAAAGACCAAAGGTCTTGCTGCCCAGACGACCGAAGCTGGCAATATCGCGCAGCTCGCAAATACCGGTCACAATGGAGATATACACTAGGGGAACCACCATCAGCTTGATGAGCGACACAAACATGCCCCCCAGCCCTTCCGCCAACCCTACTATGTTGTCGTTCAAAAATGCAACATCAGCAAAAAGATACTGAATCATGCTGCCGATCACCAGGCCGACAAACAAGCCGACGAAGATACGGGTGGAGAGTGATCCTTGCATGGTGTAATCCTCAATGTGAGCAAAATAATTAGGCTGCCATCTATTACTTAGGCAGCAAAGTAAACTGGGTATTTTACTAGAGGCGGGATTTTACATTTAAAAAACAGTTCGGCAACCCCACAACCACTACAAACGATTACTCCGTGAACAAAATCACAAATATTTGTCTCACTTCACGTGATAAATGCTCCAAAAGAATCCATAACGAGATCATCTGTTTACATATTGGGGTGATAGCCAGTCGGATTACCTGTAACTATCACCCTGAAATTCGTCGATATAAACAACGACTTTGCAGCACAGATTGAGTTCATTGCTATGCTGACAGAAAGAATGGTTTCCGCTTGGGCATGAACAGCATCGCCGCCCACGACTCCCCATCGCATCCCGTGCCGGCGCAGCGTGTCGAAGTTCGGGCTCGACTCTCCGTCAACAGCGAGGCGTGATATGCAAAAACACCTTCCCAGCTTCTCTACCAAAGAGTACCGCCAGCGCCTGACCAAGGTGAGATCCGCCATGGCGCGAAAAAACATTCAAACGCTTATCCTGCACGACCCTTCCAACATGGCCTGGCTGACCGGCTACGATGGCTGGTCGTTTTATACCCCTCAGGTAGTGGTGGTCGGCCCAACGGGCGAACCGCTCTGGTTTGGTCGACACATGGATTCTTACGGTGCCAAACGCACCGTATATTTGCAGGAAGAGAACATTACCTGGTACCCCGACTACTACGTGATGAACCCGCTGCTGCATGCCATGGAATACCTGGCCAATCAGGAGCTGAAACCCCGCGACTGGGCCTATGGCAATATCGGCGTTGAGATGGATAACTACTATTTCAGCCCCAAGGCGTATTTTTCACTGCGAGACAACCTGCCCGATGCCGAGCTGGTGGATGCTACCAGCCTGGTTAACTGGTGCCGGGCCATCAAGTCTGAAACCGAGCTGCGTTATATGCGGGTTGCGGCACGTATCGTCGAAAACATGCACCAGGCCGCGTTCGATATGATAGAGCCGGGCTTACCCAAAAACCTGCTGGTGGCCGAGGTGTATCGCGTGGCCATGACAGGGCATAACGGCCAATATGGAGATTATCCGGCCATAGTGCCCATGCTTCCCTCGGGCAAAGACGCCTCGGCGCCCCATCTCACCTGGGACGACCGACCGATTAACCAGAACGAGGGGACTTTTCTGGAATTGGCGGGTTGTCATCGCCGTTATCATTGCGTGCTGTCGCGCACTATTTATCTTGGGCAACCCACAGACGATTTTTTACGTGCCGACGAGGCACTCAATGCCGGGCTGGAAGCCGGACTGGAAGCCGCCAAACCCGGCAATCGTTGTGCCGATATTGCCAATGCCCTCAACGCCACCCTGGCCAAATACGGCTTTAACCGGGAAGGCGCGCGCTGCGGTTACCCCATCGGCCTGAGCTATCCACCAGACTGGGGCGAGCGCACCATGAGTCTGCGTAATACCGATCAAACCATACTGAAGCCCGGCATGACCTTTCACTTTATGCCCGGCCTGTGGCTGGATGACTGGGGTATGGAAACCACAGAGAGTATCGTGATTACCAAAACCGGAGTGGAAACCCTCAGCAACTATCCACGACACTTGTTTGTAAAAAAATAGCCTGGCAAAAGGAAGCCCATCTATGCGCCTGGACAGATACGACATTCAGATTTTACAGATTTTGCAGACTCAGGGTCGCATCACCAAAACAGGACTGGCCGAGGCCATCAACCTGTCGGTCAGTCCCTGCTGGGAGCGGGTAAAGCGCCTGGAACAAGCCGGTATCATTGAAGGCTATGGCGCGCGCATCAACAGCCAGGTGCTCGGTAAACAAACCTCGGTATTGGTTGAAGTCAGCCTGAACAGCCATAGCGCCAGCAGCATGCAGCGCTTTGAGCACGCCATGGCCGAGTGCGATCAGGTCGCGGACTGCTACGCTACCGGCGGCGGCGTGGATTATGTTCTTCGGGTGCTATGCGAGGGTATCGATCAATATCAGCGCCTGGTCGACAGCTGGCTGGCATCGGAGCTGGGCATAGACAAATACTTTACCTACATAGTCACCAAGACCATCAAACAGACCACCACGCCCAGAATATCCGAGACACCTTAAAACCGCACCGAGCGCCCGGCGCCAAGCCAAACCCACCGCCCTGTAGTCCGGCGCTTTAGCTGCCGGTCCTGCGTTAGCAGGAGGGTTTGAATAACATCCCGCAGCCTCGATACACCTATTTACAGCCAACAGAAAAAACCTTCTGTTAACCGCACACAAACAGAAAAAACCGTCACCTTTGCGCGTGCTTACAAAAAGTAACCTGGCCCCAACTCACTAGACTCAAGGTATAGCAGCTATCAAGCAGATGCTTGCTGCTCTCTCGCCCCATAAAAGGATAAAGAGGTGCGCTTATGAGTCTTCAACTTCAGTCAGTGGTCAACAGCAAAGTGACCGACGCCATCATGCCGTATCTCAGCGATGCCCGCCTGGTGCGCGAACTGGCGTACATCAATGGTAAGTGGGTGCATGGCTCGCAAGACATTACCGTCTTTAATCCGGCCACCGATGATGTGATTGGCCATTGCACCCAGCTTGATCCAGCACAGATCGAGCAGGCCATCGCCGCCGCCGATGCCGCCTTTGGCCCCTGGCGCAAGCTAATGGCCGACGAGCGCGCCGCCATCCTGATGCGCTGGCACGACCTGATACTGGAAAACAAGGAAGACCTGGCCACTCTGATGGTACTGGAACAAGGCAAGTCGCTGAATGATGCCCGTGGCGAAATAGACTATGGCGCCTCGTTTGTGCGCTGGTTTGCAGAAGAAGCGCGCCGCGCCTATGGCGATACAATTCCCAGCCACATTCCCAACGCCCAGTTGGCCACCCTTCGCGAGCCAATAGGCGTGGCGGCACTGATCACGCCCTGGAACTTTCCGCATGCCATGATCACCCGCAAAGCCGCGGCGGCGCTGGCAATAGGCTGCACCGTGCTGATCAAACCCGCCAGCGAAACGCCCTTCTCCGCACTGGCACTGGCGGAGCTGGCCGAGCGGGCCGGTTTTCCGGCCGGTGTCTATAACGTGGTGACCGGCAAGGGCAGCGAAATTGGTAGCGTACTGTGTAAATCCGACAAGGTCCGCGCCCTGTCGTTTACCGGCTCTACCCGGGTTGGCAAAGTGTTGCTGGAGCAAGCGGCCAGCACGGTCAAGAAATGCTCGATGGAACTGGGCGGCAATGCGCCTTTTATTGTGTTGCCCGACATGGACATTACCGCCGCGGCCAAGGCGGCGGTGGCTGCCAAGTTTCAGACGGCGGGGCAAGACTGCCTGGCCGCCAACCGCATCTTCGTGCCCTATACCCAGTACGAAGCCTTTTTGCAGGCCTTTGCCGAGGAAATGGCACAGATCAAGGTGGGCAACGGCTTCGATAAAGACGTGACCATGGGCCCGCTGATCTTCCGCCAGGCCGTGGACAAGGCACAAGAACTGGTGGATGACGCACTCGCCAAAGGCGCGCGACTGATTGCCGGTAGCCAGCAGCAAGCCCCGGGCACCAATTTCTTCATGCCCACCCTGCTGGCGGATATTACGCCGCAGATGAAGGTGTTTCGCGAAGAGAACTTTTGCCCCGTGGCCGGTGTGCTGCCCTACAACGATTTGCCCAGCCTGATTGCTCAGGCCAACGACACCGAATATGGTCTGGCCGCCTATATTTATGGCCACGATATTCGCGCCATCTGGCAACTGTTGCACGGGCTGGAGTTCGGCATGGTGTCGGTGAACTCGGTGAAAATGACCGGCCACGGCATTCCCTTTGGCGGGGTCAAGCAATCCGGCCTCGGCCGCGAAGGCAGCCGCCACGGTTTCGACGAATACAGCCAGCTTAAATACTACTGCCTGGGTGGCTTAATGCGTGAAGGGTGAAGAGGAACTTGGTTTTGCCACAGCTCTTTACAGCAAGGAATACGGAACGCATGGGCGAATAACCATAGCAAAGACGAAAAAGGATCATGATTTGTAAGGTCTAACTCACAAGAATTTTTCGACCTTATCTCATCTTCATTTTTCCGTGGGTTCTGTGGATTCCGTTGCAAAGGAGCTCTTGGTCTTTAAGAACAAATTATTGTCATTTAGCATCATGAAACTTAAGGAGAGCATCATGACTCTGGATACTAAAAAGTTATTGGAAATAGACCGTAACAGCGTTTTTCATGCCTCGACCCACCTCAAGCAATATGCCCACGGGGAAATACCCGGCCGCATTATTACCGGCGCCCAGGGCATCCGCATTATCGACTCCACCGGTATCGAGCTGATTGATGCCTTTGCCGGCCTTTATTGCGTTAACATCGGCTACGGCCGCGTCGAGATGGCCGAGGCCATTTACGAGCAGGCGAAAAAGCTGGCCTACTATCACACCTACGTTGGCCACACTAACGAGGCGCTGATCGAGCTGTCGGATCGCATCATCAAAATGGCCCCCGCCGGCATGAGCAAGGTGTATTACGGCATGTCGGGCAGTGATGCCAACGAAACCCAGCTGAAACTGGTCTGGTACTACAACAACGTACTCGGCCGCCCACAGAAGAAGAAGATCATCTCCCGGGATCGCGGCTATCACGGTTCCAGCATCGCCTCCGGCTCTATGACCGGGCTGCCGCTGTTTCATGCCCATTTCGATCTGCCGCTGGAACGCATCAAGCACACGATAGCCCCCGTGTATTACCGCCGCCCCGACAACAACATGAGCGAGGCGGAATTCTCGCGCTACTGCGCCGCCGAGCTGGAAAAGATGATCCTGGCGGAAGGGCCGGACACGGTGGCCGCCATGATCGGTGAGCCGGTACTGGGCACCGGTGGCATAGTGCCGCCGCCCGAAGGCTACTGGAGCGAAATCAAGCAGGTGCTCGACAAGTACGACATTCTGTTGATTGCCGATGAGGTGGTGTGTGGCTTCGGCCGACTGGGGTCAGACTTCGGCTCGACTCACTACGACATGAAGCCGGATCTGATGACCATCGCCAAGGGGTTAACCTCGGCCTATCAGCCTTTATCAGGCGTGATCGTCGGCGATAAGGTGTGGCAGGTGCTGGAGCAGGGCACGGATGACTGGGGCGCCATCGGCCACGGTTATACCTATTCCGGCCACCCCATGGGTGCGGCGGCGGCCTTGTGTAATCTGGATATTATTGCCCGCGAGAATCTCACCGAGAACGCCCGCGATACCGGTGCCTATTTGCAGCAACGCATGAACGAGACCTTTGCCGAACATCCGCTGGTGGGCGAAAGCCGCGGCGTGGGTCTGCTGCATGCGCTGGAGTTTTCCAGCAACAAGGCCGAACGCACGCACTTTGATCCCGCGCTCAAGGTGGGCCCGCAAATAGCTGCCGCCTGTCTGGAGCAGGGCCTGATCGCCCGCGCCATGCCCCACGGCGATATTCTCGGCTTCGCCCCGCCGCTGGTGGTGAACAAAGACGAGATCGACGACATAGTGGAGCGCACCAAAAAGGCGGTCAACCAGGTCACCGACAAGCTGATCAGCAGTAAGGACTGGAAAGGATAAGCAAAAGAGCAACTCGTTTTTTGTAGCCGCCGCTTTAGCTGGCGGCTACATTTGTTAACGCCGAGTGCCGAGCCAAAATCGAGATCCTGACGAACGTCTGGATGACGGAAAAACAGAACACCAGCCAGACACAACAAAGCCGACCCCAGGGTCGGCTTTGTTTATTACGCAGCTCTCCCCGTTTGGGGAGGCGCTTACTTCGCGCTTGGGCGCAACGTCGGGAACAGGATCACATCACGGATGGTGTGCGAGTCGGTCAGCAGCATCACCAAGCGATCGATGCCGATGCCCTGGCCTGCGGTGGGTGGCAGGCCGTGCTCCAGCGCCGTGACATAGTCTTCGTCGTAGAACATGGCTTCGTCGTCACCGGCATCTTTCTGATTGACCTGATCCTGGAAACGCTGCGCCTGATCTTCGGCATCATTCAACTCGGCAAAGCCGTTGGCAATCTCACGGCCACCAATGAAGAACTCGAAGCGCTCGGTAATGCTGGGATCCTTATCATTACGGCGGGCCAGCGGTGACACTTCCGCTGGATACTCGGTAATGAAGGTCGGCTGGATCAAGCGATGCTCAACGGTTTCTTCGAAGATCTCGGTGATCACGCGGCCCAGGCCCCAGCTGCTCTCGACCTTGATTTTCAGGTCTTTCGCCACTTCACAGGCACCTTCAAAGGTGGCCAGCTGGTCCAGCGTTACTTCCGGATTGTATTCCAGAATCGAGTTTTTCATGCTCATACGCGCAAACGGCTGACCGAATTCGAAGGTCTCTTCACCGTATTGTACGGTCGAGCTGCCCAATACATCCGTGGTCACGGTGCGCAGCATCTCTTCGGTGAAGTCCATCAGATCCTGATAGTTGGCATAGGCCCAGTAGAATTCCATCATGGTGAATTCAGGGTTATGACGCGGCGACAGGCCTTCGTTACGGAAGTTACGGTTGATTTCGAATACTTTCTCGAAACCGCCCACTACCAAGCGCTTCAGGTACAGCTCGGGCGCAATACGCAGATACATGTCCATATCCAGCGCATTGTGATGGGTGATAAACGGACGAGCAGACGCGCCACCCGGAATCACCTGCATCATGGGCGTTTCCACTTCCATAAAGCCGTGGCCGTTCATGAACTGGCGAATGGCGGCCATCACCTGAGAGCGCACCTGAAACGTACGGCGCGAGTCTTCATTGGTGATCAGATCCAGATAACGCTGGCGATAGCGGGTTTCCTGATCCGACAAACCGTGGAATTTTTCCGGCAGCGGACGCAGTGCCTTGGTCAGCAGCTGGAACTGGTCCATGCTCACATACAGGTCACCCTTGCCTGACTTGTGCAGCACACCGGTGACACCGACGATGTCGCCGATATCCAGGCCAACATACTGCTCTTTAATGATTTTTTGTGCGTCTTTGGTGGCATAGGCCTGAATACGGCCGCTCATGTCCTGCAGCGCCAAAAACGGACCGCGCTTGGCCATGATACGGCCGGCAACCGAGACTACCTTGCCCAGCTCAACCAGGGCTTCTTTGTCCTGCTCGCCAAATTCGGCTTGCAGGTCGGCGGCCAGGTGCTCGCGCTGAAAATCGTTGGGGTGGCCATTGGCCGGACACGCTTTACGAATATGATCAAGCTTGGCTCGGCGCTCGGCGATCAGCTTGTTTTCGTCTGGTAACTGCTCTGTCATGATTTGCCTTGTATAAAACTGATTTAAAGTCCGGACTTGAGACTGGCCACAATAAACTTGTCCAGATCACCGTCGAGTACCGCCTGGGTATTGCTTGTTTCTACCCCGGTGCGTAAATCTTTAATGCGCGAGTCGTCCAGCACGTAAGAGCGGATCTGACTGCCCCAGCCAATGTCGGACTTGCTGTCTTCCATCGCCTGTTTTTCTGCATTCTGCTTTTGCAGCTCAAACTCATACAGTTTGGCTTTCAGCTGCTTCATCGCCTGATCACGGTTTTTATGCTGGGATCTGTCGTTTTGGCACTGCACCACTATACCTGTGGGTTCGTGAGTCAAACGCACCGCCGAATCGGTTCGGTTAACGTGCTGACCACCGGCGCCCGAGGCACGGTAGGTGTCTACCCGCAGGTCGGACGGATTGATTTCAATTTCGATATTGTCGTCAATTTCCGGATACACAAAAGCCGAGCAGAAGGAGGTATGACGACGGCCGCCGGAATCGAACGGCGACTTGCGCACTAAACGGTGCACGCCAGACTCGGTGCGCAACCAGCCAAAGGCATATTCACCGCTGAATTTAACGGTCGCCGATTTAACGCCGGCCACATCGCCATCGGACAGCTCGATAATCTCGGTTTTAAAGCCGCTGGCTTCACCCCAACGCAAATACATGCGCAGTACCATGCTGCACCAGTCCTGGGCTTCGGTGCCACCAGAGCCAGATTGCAGATCCAGATAACAGTCGGCGGCGTCATTTTCGCCAGAAAACATGCGGCGAAATTCCAGATCGGCCAGCTTTTTATCCCACACCTCGAGTTCGGCCTTGGCTTCTTCAAAGGTGTCTTCGTCGTTTTCTTCCACCGCCAGCTCAACCAGCTCGCCAATATCGACGATACCCTGGTCTAACTCTTCAAGGGTGCCAACAACGCCTTCCAGCGTGGATCTTTCTTTACCCAGTGCTTGGGCACGCTCGGGCTGATTCCATACATCCGGCTGTTCCAGCTCGGCGTTTACCTCTTCCAGACGCTCTTTCTTGGCATCATAGTCAAAGGTACCCCCTAAGAAGCTGTGCCCGTTCAGACAGCTCCTTAAGTTTATTATTCACAGGGTTTACTTCAAACATGGGTCAAATGACTCTCTATTGTACTGAGTGTATGTGGCGTTGCGCCAACATCAAGAGCTTGATTCTACCGAAAGCCGAGCACAAACGCAGTAGGGAGTGGCTACATTTTGTCACGCCAGCGATATTAAAATTCAGTTAAAGTTTCATTAACAGCGGTCGATATTGCTAGCAACCCCCGCAGCCGAATATCAAAAATGAATAAACTAAAATTAAAGCATAAGATTCTATTGAGTTTCATTGTCGCCATTATCGTCACGGTAACGGCCCTCAGCACCATCAGCTTTCACAATATGAAAGCCCGATTGTATGAAGACAGTGAAACCCTGGTCGCCAGCCTGGGCGAGCGCGAAGCCGAAAAAGTCACTCGCTGGTTCCAGATCCGCCAAGGCATGCTGACGGCCGCCGCCCAACAGCTGGAGCAGGCGCGTCTGCCCGCCCTGCAACAAGCCAAGCAAGCCGGCGGTTTTCAGCTGAGCTACTTTGGCACCAAAGACGGCGTTATGTATGATGATGACCCCGGTATCGATCGTACCGGGTATGACCCACGCAGCCGCCCCTGGTATCAGCAGGCAATGGCAGAAAATCAGGCCATTATTACCTCGCCTTACGAAGACGCCACCGGCCTGGGCACGGTCGTGACCCTGGCTGAGCCGGTACGCAGTTATGGCCAGATCTCTGGTGTGATCGGCGGCGACGTCGGCATCAGCCAGCTGATCAAAGATGTTAATGCCGTAAAATTACCGGCCAAAGGCTATGCCATGATGCTGAGCAAGGATGGCACCATCATCGCCTACCATGATCAGTCGATGATCCTGCAGCCAGCCAGCAGAATCGATAACGAGATTACCGTTGCCAATCAAAGCAAATGGCAGCAAAGCGAGCACATTCACCCGGTAGAGCTCAACGGTGAGCACAAACTGGTGTATAGCCAGGCCGTGCCCGGTACCGATTGGCAGATGCTGATGATTCTGGACAAAGCCGCACTGGAAGCGCCGCTCGCGCCCATGTTATTGCAACAGCTGGGCATTGCGACCCTGGTCGTGGTGGTGGCAGCCATATTGATCAGCCTGCTGGTGCAATGGCTGCTTGCGCCCTTGCTGCGCGTTTCTCAGGCATTGGCGCAAATTGCCGGTGGCCGGGGCGACTTAACCCGACGCATCGAGATCCAGAGCCAGGATGAAGTCGGTATGCTGGCCACCAACTTCAACCGTTTTGTGGGCAGTCAGGCCGAATTGATCAGCCAGATCCGCAGCCAGGCGGAATATCTGGGCAGCAATGCCGAACAGGCCTCGGTACGCGCCAACCAAACCGTCACCGAACTGGGTCGCCAGCAACAAGAAGTGACCATGGTGGCCACCGCCGTCACCGAAATGGCGTCGGCGACTCATGAAATTGCCAATAACGCCGAACAAACCGCCACCGCCGCTCAGCAGTCGAGCAGCAGCACCGCCCACGGCAAACAGCAGGTGAATAAAACCCGCGACTCCATTCATTCGCTGTCCCAAGAGATGATTCAGGCCGCCGGCGTGATCCAGCGACTGGACTTGCATGCCAAGGAAATATCGAGCGTCTTGTCGACCATTCAGGGCATTGCCGAACAAACCAACCTGTTGGCGCTTAACGCCGCCATAGAAGCGGCGCGAGCCGGTGAGCAGGGTCGAGGATTTGCGGTGGTGGCCGACGAAGTGCGCGTGTTGTCACAGCGCACCCACAAGTCGACCGAAGAAATTCAGGAAACCATCACCACCCTGCAACAGGCCACCAAAGAAGCCGTGCAATTGATGGAAACCAGCCGCAATCTAGCCGAGCTGAGTGTGGAAGATGCAGACGCCGCCGCCGAGGCGCTGACCGAGATCACCACCGCCGTCAGCCTGATTTCGGACATGGCCAGCCAGATTGCCACCGCCGCCGAAGAGCAGAGCCAGGTGACGGGTGAAATCACCCAGAACACCACCGCTATCAAGGATGTGGCCGATGAACTGGCCAGCGACGCCCAGCAATCTCTCGCCCAGTCGAAAGACTTGCACAAGCAGGCAGGTGAGCTGAACGGACTGGTCAGCGCCTTTATCCTTTAACAGAGTGGCGTGTAACGCAGAGTAAGCCACATCTTGGCCAACAATAATAAAAACAGGGAGCAATTCTGCTCCCTGTTTTTATTCTGCGGTCATGACAGCATGCTGCTCCACAGCACCAAGAACGGAAGCCTCGGACGGCAAATAGTGTATTTAGGATTGGTTGGCCGCGAAATCCTATTTCGTCTTGCAGGTTTTAATGCCAAGCATGGAATACGCCGGGCATACGCCCGTAAAGGCGGTGACCAGCAAAATGGCGCCCAGCCAGCCCCAGGCCGTTTGCGGCCCCACAAAGACCAGTGCAATTAACACCGCCCCCACTACAGCGCGCAAAATCCGATCCAGAGTCCCCATATTGACTGCCACCTGTGTTCTCCCGCGATTGAGCCATGGTTCAAGCTTAGTCATGCTTCTGGATCTTGGCGCTGCCAAAAACAGTGATACAAACACACAAGAGCGCGGGAAGCCGGGTACTTTCGCTGTAATCTTGACCGGGATCAATGGCGTGAATCGCCGTGTGCACTACTGTCCACACCAGGACTCAATAGATTCTTGATCATCATAGGTATCGGTTATCGAGGCTCTGCCACCAAGAAGGAAGCACTATGTCGAATAAATGGAGAAGCGGCTTTGTTGGGGTCGCATTACTGGGAGTCATGGCGCACTCTGGCCTGGCGAATGCGGCAGGTGATGCCACGGCTGGTGCCGGTAAAGTTACGGCCTGTGCTGCCTGTCATGGCCCGGAAGGCAAGCCGACGGTCGATATCTACCCACAGCTTGCCGGCAAAGCAGCCGCCGACATTGAAAGCGCACTCAAAGCCTATCGAGCAGGTGAACGTACAGCAGGTATGGCCGCCATGATGACCCCACAGGCAGCCAACCTGAGCGACCAGGATATTGCCGATATTGCGGCTCATTACAGCCAGCTGTAATGGTATTTAATATTGTCATGACACTATTAATACGCTGTACGCCGTAAGCTAAAGACAAACTCGGATGTTTGATTCTGGCTTACAGCGTATGGCGTAAAGCGTGCGGCGAAGGTTAAAGCGGGGCGATTTTTTCCACCAGCAGCTGCAGTGACTGCTTGCCCTGCCATTCGTTGACATCCAGCTTGTACACCAGTTGCACCTTGTTGATACCGGCATTGGGCCACACCGCCAAATCCACGTTAAAGGCAATGGCATCAATCAGGGTGCGGCCTTCATCCGCGCTGAGCACCAGCTTCAGGTGTTTTTCGCCCACCAAACGCTGCTTGATAATTCTAAAGTCACCATCGAACAAGGGTTCGGGAAACGCCTGCCCCCAGGGGCCGGCAAAGCGCAACTGCTCGGCCAGGGACAGGGTCAACTCGGTGGCGGTCAGCTCGCCATCACTTAGAATTTCGCCAGCCAGTAATTCCGGACTCACCCACTCGTTAACGGTGCGTTCAAATGCCGCCTTGAAGGGGGCCAAAGCCGCTTTGCGCAAAGACAAACCCGCCGCCATGGCATGGCCACCAAATTTGTCTATCAAGCCGGGATGCTGGCGATCCACCGCTTCCAGCAGATCCCGCAGGTGAACGCCGGGAATGGAGCGCCCCGAGCCTTTCAGCTCATCGTCTCCGGCTTCGGCAAAGGCGATAACGGGTCGGTAATAACGCTCCTTGATGCGCGAGGCCACCAGGCCGACCACGCCTTGATGCCAATCATCCTGATGCAGCACCAAACCACTGGGCAATTCGCCATCACTGATCTGCACCTTGGTGAGGCTGGCCAGCGCTTCATGCTGCATGCTGGCTTCTATTGCCTTACGCTCGCGGTTAAGGTCGTCCATCATGGCTGCCAGCTTGCGCGCTTCATCAAGGTTTTCACTGAGCAGGCAGGCGACACCCATCGACATATCGTCCAGCCGTCCTACCGCATTCAGCCGTGGGCCCAGTGCAAAACCGAGATCGCTGGCCACCAGCCGTGACTGGTTACGCCCCGATATGTCTATCAGCGCCTGAATGCCGGGCCGCAACCGACCGGCACGCATACGCTGCAATCCCTGATGCACCAATACCCGATTATTGGCATCCAGCGCCACCACGTCGGCCACCGTACCCAGTGCCACCAAGTCCAGGTATTCGCCCATGTTGGGGGCGGTGATGCCCTGCCCTTCAAACCAGCCATGCTCGGTGAGTGCCGCGCGCAGCGCCAGCAACAGATAAAACGCCACCCCCACCCCGGCCAGATTCTTGGACGGAAAGTCACAGTCATGCTGATTGGGATTGACGATGGCGGCGGCGTCGGGGAGTACCTCGCCGGGCAGGTGATGGTCGGTGACAATCACCTGCATGCCCAGCGCATTGGCGGCGGCCACCCCGGCGTGGCTGGAAATACCGTTATCCACGGTAATCAGCAGCTCACCATTCAGCTTGGCCACTTCCTCCACCACTTGCGGGCTGAGCCCGTAGCCATAGTCGAAGCGATTGGGCACCAGATAATCCACATGTTTGGCCCCCATGGCCCGCAAGCCATGTACCATCAGCGCCGAGCTGGTGGCACCATCACAGTCAAAATCGCCCACGATCACGATATTGCGCTGCGCCGCCATGGCTTGCTCGAGGATCCGTACCGCCTCGTTCATGCCCTTGAATCCCGGCTTGAGCAAGGCCCTGGCAGTCAGGTCAAGCTGTTCCGCCCGCACCACGCCACGGCTGGCATACAGCCGCTGTATAATCGGCGATAAATCCGTAGGTAACTGATGAGGTGCGCTCACACGGCGCCGAATGGCTAATCGAGAAGGAGTCATATTGGTAGCTGGCATGCAGGTACTGGTTATTTAAACAGGAAGGCAACACTAACCGCCATGCGTGAAATTTGCAACGGCGCTTGAAGTCAGTGAAGGGTGAAGCATAAAGAGGACGATATTTAAAATAACCCCAAGCCTGGCATTATCTTCAGTCGCCAGTGTTATGTCATCCCCTTCACCCATTACTCTTCACTCTTCACATCCTTATCCACGGGGGTGGTGCTCTTCATGCAGGGCGTTGAGGCGGTGGGTGGCGACGTGGGTATAAATCTGGGTGGTGGACAGGTCGGAATGGCCGAGCAGCATTTGTACCACCCGCAAGTCGGCACCGTGGTTCAGCAGGTGAGTGGCAAAGGCGTGGCGCAAGGTGTGAGGCGATAAATCACCGTTGATACCGGCGCGCTGGGCGTACAACTTAATACGATGCCAGAAGGTTTGTCGGGTCATCTGCCGTGCCCGGCGCGACGGAAACACCACATCCGAGGGCTGTTCGCCCAACAGGCTGGC
The DNA here is from genome assembly GCF_014643915.1 of Oceanisphaera marina. Classification (GTDB taxonomy): domain Bacteria; phylum Pseudomonadota; class Gammaproteobacteria; order Enterobacterales; family Aeromonadaceae; genus Oceanimonas; species Oceanimonas marina. The sequence continues at coordinate 133,828 of NZ_BMKE01000003.1, read as the reverse complement.
ACGCGCCTCTTTAAGGTACAGGGTCAACCAGTGCAGTGCCTCTTCGCCCATGGGCACCAGGCGTTCCTTGTTACCCTTGCCCGTGACCCGCACCAGCCCCTGGCGCAGGCTGATGCTTTCCATCGACAGGCTCACCAGTTCGGTCACCCGCAGGCCGGTAGCATACAATAGTTCCAGCATGGCCTTATCGCGCAACTCCAGCGGATCTTCCACCTCGGGGGCTTGCAGCAGGTTCAACACCTGTTGTTCACTCAGATCTTTGGGTAGCCGCTTGGGCAGCTTGGGCCCGGCAATCAGGATACTGGGGTCGTCATCTCGCAACTGTTCGCGGTGCAGATACTGAAAAAACCGCCGCAACACGCTGAGCATGCGTGCCGTGCTGCTGGCCTTGAAGCCCAAATCGAGCCGATGCGCCAGATACTGCTGCAAGGTCAGGCCGTCTACCGCCAGCAAGCTGTTGCCGGTGTTGTCCAGCCAGACGGCAAAATGCGACAGGTCGCTGCGATAAGACGCCAGCGTATTATCCGACAGCCCCTTTTCCAGCCAAAGGGCATCTACAAACTGCTCGACTAACGGATAACTCATCACTACTCCAGGCTCTGCTCACAGAAAAGCTTCTGTTATGATAGTTCCATTGTCTGAAGCGATAACGGAATCCCATGAATATCGGTTTATTTTACGGCTCAACCACCTGCTATACCGAGATAGCCGCCGAAAAAATTGGTAACCAGCTCGGAGCCGACCTGGTCGATTTGCATAATATCAAGGATGTGCCGCTCTCGCGCGCCCAAGACTACCCGATTCTGATTTTCGGCATTTCCACCTGGGATTTTGGCGAACTGCAGGAAGACTGGGAGTCCCACTGGGACGACATAGACAGCCTCAATCTGGAAGGCCACGTAGTGGCGCTGTTTGGCATGGGTGATCAGCTGGGCTATGGCGAATGGTTCCAGGATGCGCTGGGGTTGCTGCACGACAAGGTCGCGGCCCGGGGGGCTACCCTGGTCGGCTACTGGCCCAACAAAGGTTATGAATTTGAGGCGTCCAAGGCACTCACCGCCGACGGTGACTACTTTGTGGGCCTGTCTCTGGATGAAGCCAACCAGTACGACGACACAGATCCCCGCATCGAAAGCTGGGTCGCACAGCTGCTGGAAGAAATTTCCGCGCTGTAATTGGCGGCCGTAAAGAGTGATGAGAGCAGGCTAGGGACTGGCTGTCATTTAGTCACAAATCAGTAAGCTGTTGAATGAGAGAAAAGAGGCCGCTGGGATAGCCTCATCCGACTCTGTGCATTATTTACTGGCTAAGTAACTTGTGACTAAAAAACAGTCTGTCTGGTAGTAGCTAACCATTAAAAAGGGGCGCCTAGCGCCCCTTTTTACGTTTGAATGTTCAATACCTTATGCCGTAACTTGCTGGCGAGGGGCTGGCATGCCGAGGCCAATCGCGACGGCGACACAGGTGGGCAGTACCCAGGCCATGCCGATATCGAACATGGGCAGCAAGTGGAAGGCGCTCATGTTCAGGCCGGCTGCCTGCATGCCGTCGATTAAACCAAACACCAGCGCCACCGCCAGCGTCAAGCGAAAGGCAAATACCGGGGCTCGCATCAAGGGCCGCAAATAGGTGGCCAGCACCAGGGCGACGGCCACCGGATAAAAGGCCACCAGCACCGGAATGGACACCGTAATCAAGGTGTTCAGCCCCACATTGGCTACCAGCATGCAGGCCAGCGCATTAATCACTACCCAAACACGGTAGCTACCCTTGCCGGTTAAACGATGAAAATAATCGGCACAGGCCGAAACCAGTCCCACAGCAGTGGTGATACAGGCCAGCGATACGATGGCAGCCAGAATCCACAAACCAGGGGCGCCAAACAACGACAACACATACGCGCTGATGATCTCGCCGCCATTATTTGCCGACTCCACCACGCCCAGGCTGGTACCGCCCAGAATAAACAGCGAGACATACACAAAGCCCAGGCCAGCCGCCGCTATCAGCGCCGCTATCATCAAATAACGAGACTGGGCACGCTTGTCGGTCACCCCCTTTTGGCGCAATACATCCAGGATCAGCATGCCGAACATCAGGGCGGCAAAGGTATCCATGGTGTTATAGCCTTCGATGAAGCCCTTGACGAAAGGCTGCGCCATATAGGCTTCGTTGACCTCTGGCTGAGTTCCCTGAGGGCTGATAAATACCGCAATCGCCAGGCCAATCAGCAACAGCAGCAGAATCGGCGTCAGCACCTTGCCAATAGCATCCAGCAACTGCCCCTGATTCAACGACAACAATAACACCAGGCCAAAAAAGCCGATGGTAAACAGCGTCAGGGTGAACTGGGAAGGATCCTGCAAAAAGGGCTTCAGGCCCATTTCATAGGCCACCAGGCCGGTGCGGGGGGCGGCAAAGGCGGGGCCGATAATAATAAAAATCGCGGTGGCCATCACCGTCACCACACCGGTGGGCAAATAACGGCCCATGGTCGGCAAACCGCCACCGGCAAGGGCGGCCGCAATCAGGGTGACCAGAGGTAGCCCCACGGCGGTCAACAAAAAGCCACTCATGGCGCTGGTGATGTTTTCACCGGCCAGAAAGCCTGCCAAGGGAGGAAATATGATATTTCCGGCACCCAGAAAAAAGGCAAAGGTCATAAAACCCAGGCCCAGTACATCAAACGGGGATAACGACTTGTTCACTGCAAACCTCATTGCGGCTGCCGGCATAATGCTAGCTTCGTTTGAAAACAAACGATAATTACGGGGCGACTTGCCACCAGATAAATGCAGTAAAATGCTGATTTCTGACGGCCGCCGAGCAAGCTAGTAGCATAATGATGTGAAAAAGAGATTCAAGGCAAAATTTACATCTTTAAATAGAAAGGAGAAACCAACGACACATATGCATCACCATAGGCATTATAGTTAGTATTAATGACAAGCTCACCACTTACACTGCAGCATTTTGTGCTATTCAGTCGACATAAAAAACGACCAGCCACTTTTCCTTCTTTGGTTATAACTGCCACCTTTTCTGCTACAAAAAAGTCATATGCAGCAGCTTGCACTAACGCTTCATCCATGGCTTGGCTCGGTAACACCAGCATCAGACTCCCCGTTGGAGACAGTAATCGCCGGCTGTGGCGGAACAGCTCGGCCAGCGACAGACTCCCGGTATGGCGTGCCTGGCCACGAGCCGTATCGGCAAACTCTTGCCCGTGAGCAAAATAAGGCGGATTGCTCACGATAAGATCGAAAGGGTCAGCAAGGTACTCTTGCAGCGCCCCCTGCACTATGTCGATTTTTTTTGGCCAGGGCGACGCCCGCACATTGTCGGCCGCCTGCAAGGCGGCAGCTTCATCCAGCTCCAGGCCCGTAATTTTTACCTCTGGCTCGCTGCGCTGCGCCAGCATCAGGGCTACCAATCCGGAGCCGGTGCCTATGTCCAGAATACGCCGTGCCGAGCCCAGACTGGCCCAGGCGCCAAGGAGTATTCCGTCGGTGCCCACCTTCATGGCACAGCGGTCATGATTGATATGAAACTGCTTAAACGTAAATCCGCGACTACTCATGCTGATCCTGACAGGTTTTTTTATCCGAATTCCCCTATAATACCCGCCTTTTAGGCGAACGAGACCGATCATGAGCAGTATGACCTTCGAGCAACTGGAACTGGATCCCATTCTGGTCCGCGCATTGACCGATATGGGCTATGCAAAACCGACCACCATTCAGAGCCAGGTTATCCCCGAAGCCATGAGCGGACGGGACATAATGGCTTCTGCCCCGACTGGCACCGGCAAAACGGCAGCATTTTTATTGCCCATTTGCCAGCACCTGCTGGACTTTCCACGCCGAAATGCGGGCCCGGCCCGGATTTTGATTTTAACGCCCACCCGCGAGCTGGCGATACAAATTGGCGAAGATGCAAAAAAAATCGCCAGGCATACGCCATTACGGGTAGAGGTGATCACCGGCGGTGTGCACGAAAGCCAGCATCTACCGGCCCTCACCAAAACCACGGATATAGTGGTAGCGACGCCAGGGCGACTGCTGCAATACATTGAAGAAGAGTCGTTCGACTGCCGTGATATCGAAATGCTGGTGCTGGATGAAGCCGACCGCATGCTGGACATGGGCTTTATCAAAGAAGTGGACCGCATTGCCGCCGAAGCCCGCTGGCGCCGCCAGACCATGCTGTTTTCGGCCACCCTGGAAGGTCACGGCCTGATGAAGTTTGCCGCCGATCTGCTGAAAGACCCGGTGGAAGTCAGCGCCGAGCCACCACGCAGCGAACGCAAAAAAATCAACCAGTGGGTGCATATGGCTGACAACCCGGAGCATAAATTTGCTCTGTTGCTCAATTTATTGCGCCAGCCAGATGTTACCCGCAGCATCATCTTCGTGAAAACCCGTGAACGCTTGATGGAGCTGGCCAGCCGCCTGCAGCAAGAAGGCCTGCACAATGCCTGGCTGCGCGGTGAAATGGAGCAGGAAAAACGCAACGAAGCCCTGAGCCGTTTTCGTATTGGCCGGGTCAATATTCTGGTGGCGACCGATGTCGCTTCTCGTGGCATCGACTTGCCACAGGTCAGCCATGTTATTAACTATGACATGCCGCGCACCGCAGATGTGTATGTGCACCGCATTGGCCGTACCGGCCGTGCCGGACAGAAAGGCACCGCCATCAGCCTGATTGAAGCCCACGATATGCCGCTGCTGGTGAAAGTAGAGAAGTATATCGAAGAGCCACTGAAGCGCCGCTTTATCGAAGGGTTAAGGCCTCAACATAAAGAAGCCAAGGTCGCCTCACGCAAGAAAAAAGACGGCGAGCGCAGCAGCAAGAAAAAAGTGGCGCCAGTCAAAAAAGAAAAGGTGCGTTTAAGAGACACCAAGGCCAAGGGCAAGCCAAAGTGGGCAACGGAAAAATCCGCTGCAGACAAGGCGAACAAGTCGGGCCGTAAACCCGCCGCCAAAGATAATAACCAATAAGCCCAGCCCCCAGAGGGGTCAGCGCTGAATCGCAAGGGATGAAAAGTGGGCAATCACTTTTCATCCCTTTTTCTTTATGGCGCTCGGTGTCTGGTCTGCAGGCGTATCCATGGCCCGATAAGGCTCGACTGTCGGCTATGCTTACCTGATACCAGCCTCGTTTACCTCCACCAAGGCGGCGTTATGTTGAAACATTATTCGGGCCCCGAGCGGCGCAAACAGCAAAGACGGTACATTCTGGATCGACGCGACTTGCTGCGCTGGCCCCCGGAAGATCGGGAGCGTCGCATGACGGTAGTGGGTCGGCGCAAGGCCGACCGGGCCAAAAGTCTGTGGGATCACTAACCTGTTCGCGCCCATAAAAAAACCGGCCCATCAGGACCGGTCAAAAATGAAAATGAAGAAGAGAGAGTATTCAAATTCAGTAAGCACACTAGTTATGAGCCTGATCGAGCCGAAAGGTTCCGGCTGTTTGTTATTTATTTTGCCAAGCTCCCTGCTGCTGGCAACATCTCTGTGTTCTTCGAGGTCGCTCGAGACCAACCATAAAAAAACCGGCCCATCAGGACCGGTCAAAAATGAAAATGAAGAAGAGAGAGTATTCAAATTCAATAAGCACACTAGTTATGAACCTGACCGGCCTGAAAGGTTCATCTTTTTTAATTTTATTTTACTGAAGTGTTTAAAAACCATACGCTGTAAGCCTGTCTCTTAGTCACAAGTCTGTAAGCTGTTGAGTAAGTGCAAAGAGGCAGTAGGATTGCCTCCGCCAACGCGCTAAACCGCATCCCTGCGACGCTCGGCAAATGCCGTCCCTGGCATTTGACGGTTGGCTACGACAATTCCTACTGCCTCTTTCAGCTATGCGGTGCCGTCTGTTGATAGCACTCACAGGCCATGCCGCTGTCGACAGGAAGGCAGAGGGGGTCTGCTCAGCCGACCATCCGCGCCAGGGATGGCGCGGCTGAGCCTACAGGGACCGTATTTACGGCGAGTCGGAGGAGGTGTGCCCTCTGCCTGAAAAGCCACATTAACTTCAACAAATAGTTGTGACTAAGAGACAGGCTGTAAGCCGTAAGTTAAAGGCAAACACAGCGCATCTTTAACGAACAGCGTACGACTTCAAGCGTAGCGCTGCCCTTCGCGTTACAGCTCTTCCCGCTTGAACACCAGTTCGGTGGCGCTGGACTCGGCTTCTACAAAATAGTAGCCCGCGGTATCGAAGGCGGTTAGCTGGCTCACCTCGGTCAGCTGATGCTCGATAATATAGCGCGCCATCATGCCCCGCGCCTTTTTGGCGTAAAAGCTGATGATCTTGTACTGGCCGTTTTTGCAGTCTTTGAACACGGGCGTAATAATCTGCCCGGCCAGGTGCTTGGGCCGAACCGCCTTGAAGTACTCGTTGGATGCCAGGTTGATCAATACATTATCGCCCTGCTCTTCCAGCGCCTGGTTGAGCTTGTCGGTAATAATGTTACCCCAGAAGGCATACAGGTCTTTGCCGCGCTCGTTATCCAGTTTGGTGCCCATCTCTAGCCGGTAAGGCTGCATCAGGTCCAGCGGCCGCAACAGGCCATACAAACCCGACAACATGCGAAAATGTGCTTGTGCAAAGGCAAAATCCGCCTCGCTCAGGCTTTCGGCATCCAGCCCGGTATACACATCGCCTTTAAAGGCCAATAGCGCCTGCTTGGCATTGTTCGGAGTGAAGTCGGGCTGCCAGTCGGCAAAGCGCGCGGCATTCAGCCCCGCCAGCTTGTCGCTGATCTTCATCAGCTTGCCAATCTCGGCCGGGCTCAACTCTCGGGCACGCTCGATCAACCGCGCCGATTCGGCCAGCAACTCGGGCTGAGTGAAATCGGTAATAACCGGCGGCGTATCAAAGTCCAGTGTCTTGGCGGGTGAAACCACTATCAGCATGCGTTACCTCTACATTGCTATCATAAAAAAGCACCATCACAACGGCAGCGTCATGGCGCAAGACAATATTCAATCGTGGGCCATGGCGGCCCACTCAAGATTCTATGGTTACGTTGTCGAACAGGCCGGCATCCAGCCCATGGTTTCCCCCTTGCAGCTTGATCATCAGTCGCAAGTCGTTGGGTGAGTCGGCATAGGCCAGGGCCTCGCTGTAGCCAATGTGCTGTTGCGTATAAAGATCGAACAAGGCCTGATCAAAGGTTTGCATGCCTTGCTCGCGAGATTTGCCCATCAGCTCTTTCAGACGATGCATGTCACCCTTGCGGATCAGGTCGGCCATTAACGGCGTGTTCAGCAATACTTCAAAGGCGGCACGACGTTTGCCGCCATCGCGGGTAGGAATAAGCTGCTGGGCCACGATCGCCTTGAGGTTGAACGACAGATCAAACTGTAACTGCCGATGCTTGCCTTCCGGCACAAGGTGCATAATGCGATCCAGCGCCTGGTTGGCGTTATTGGCGTGCAAGGTAGCCATGCACAGGTGTCCGGTTTCGGCAAACGCCAGGGCATAGCCCATGGTTTCTTCGCTGCGTATCTCGCCAATCAGAATCACGTTGGGGGCCTGGCGCAGCGAGCTTTTCAGCGCCGCTTCGAACGATTCGGTATCGATACCGACTTCACGCTGGGTAATAATGGAGCGCTCGTGCTGATGCACAAACTCCACCGGATCTTCTATGGTCAGAATATGATCGTCGGCATGACGGTTGCGATGACCAATCATGGCTGCCTGAGTGGTCGACTTACCGGTGCCGGTGCCGCCCACAAACAACACCAGCCCGCGTTTTGCCATGGCGATTTCACGCAGACTGTCGGGTAGATACAGCTCTTCAAAGGTCGGGATCTTGCTTTCGATACGGCGGACCACCATACCGGCCTTCTCCTGCTGCCAAAAGGCACTGACACGAAAACGCCCGTATTGCTCGTCACTGATGGCAAAGTTGGCTTCTTTATGCAGATGAAACTGTGCATGCCAGTCACCGGTCAGGCACGACTCCACCAAGGCCAGGGTGTCTTCTGCCGTCAGCCGGGTGTCGCCAACGGGTACCAGTTTGCCATGGCTTTTTACCATGGGCGGCACGCCGACGGACACATAAAGATCCGACGCCTGCTTATCCACCATGACCTGCAATAAAGGCGTTAACTGCATTATTGTCTCCAATTATTGAATGCTCTGCGGATCCGTCGCCTTCAAACGCGCTTCTACCGACGTCACCAGGCCGCCGCTCACCAGCAGCTTCAGGCACTGATCCATGGTTTGCATACCGTGGGCCATGCCGGTCTGGATCACCGAATACATCTGCGCCACCTTGTCTTCGCGGATCAGGTTGCGAATGGCCGGCGTGCCCAGCATGATCTCGTGAGCGGCAATACGCCCGCCACTGGGTTTCTTCAACAGGGTTTGCGAAATCACCGCGCGCAATGATTCAGACAGCATGGATCTTACCATGGCTTTTTCGGCACCGGGAAAGACATCGACAATACGGTCTATGGTTTTGGCAGCCGACGAGGTATGCAAGGTGGCAAACACCAGATGCCCGGTTTCGGCGGCGGTCAGCGCCAGACGGATCGTCTCCAGATCGCGCAACTCACCCACCAGGATAATATCGGGATCTTCGCGCAGGGCCGACCGTAACGCATTACTGAAAGAATGGGTGTCTCTGTGCACTTCACGCTGGTTGATCAGGCATTTTTTATTACCGTGCACAAACTCGATTGGATCTTCTATGGTCAGAATGTGCTTGTTTTCGTGCTCGTTGATGTGGTCGATCATGGCCGCCAGTGTGGTGGACTTGCCCGAACCTGTGGGGCCCGTCACCAGTACCAACCCCCGTGGGTACTCGGCAATGCGCCGAAAAATATCGGGCCCACCGAGTTGTTCCAGACTCAACACTTCGCTGGGGATAACCCGAAACACCGCCGCCGCGCCACGTGCCTGATGATAGGCATTGACCCGAAAGCGCGCCAGCCCGGGTAATTCAAAAGAAAAATCGATTTCCAGGTTGTCTTCAAACTCTTTGCGCTGGTGATCGTTCATGATGTCGTACACCAGGCGATGCACCTCTCGGTGCTCCAATACCGGCAAGTTGATTTTGCGCACTTCGCCATCAACGCGGATCTGGGGGGGCACCCCGGCAGACAGATGCAGATCCGAGGCATTATGTTTTACACTAAAGGCCAATAATTCCGTAATATCCATTATCTTTCCCCGTCGCTCTTGGTTTATTACTCATATGAATACTATCCTACAACAGCTGCACCTGGTGCACGACAGAATTGCCGCCGCCGCCACTGACTGTGATCGCCACCCCAATGAAGTACAACTACTGGCCGTCAGCAAGACCAAACCGGCGGCCGACGTATTAACGGCCTATCAGGCAGGCCAGCGCCAGTTCGGGGAAAACTATGTGCAGGAAGCCATCGATAAAATACAGACTTTAAAGGCGCAATGCCCCGGTATTTGCTGGCATCTGATCGGCCCGTTGCAATCCAATAAAACCCGCCAGGTGGCAGAAGCCTTCGATTGGGTGCAAAGTGTCGATCGGCTAAAGATTGCCGAGCGCCTCAGTGCCCAGCGCCCCGGTAATATGCGCCCGCTGAATATCTGTTTGCAGGTCAACATCAGTCAGGAAGCGAATAAATCCGGAGTCTTGCCCAGTGAGGCCGACGCACTGGCCGCTGCCATAGCCGCGCTGCCAGGCTTGTGCCTGCGTGGCCTAATGGCGATTCCCGAGGCAACCGACAATAGCGACAAACTAACGACACAATTACTAGAGTTACAGCAACTGTTTGATAGAATGGCAGAAAAATATCCCGACATGGATACCTTATCCATGGGTATGAGTAACGACCTAGAACTCGCAGTGGCCTGTGGCAGCACCCTGGTTAGGGTTGGCACGGCTATATTTGGCTCTCGCAACGTGTGAGTAATCTGTAATGGACCCGAAGTCTGTAATAGAAAAAAGAAAGCTGGCCTTTATTGGGGCAGGCAATATGTCACGCAGCCTGATTTCCGGGCTGATCCAGTCGGGTTATCCAGCCGATGCCATCATGGCGACCAATCCCTCACCGGGAAAACTGGAACAACTGGCTGCCGACTTTGGCATTCACACCAGCCAGGATAATGCGCAGGCCACCGCCTGGGCCGAGGCGGTGGTGCTGGCGGTCAAACCCCAGATGATGGCCGAGATGCTGACGACGCTTCAAAAACAAAACGCCAGTCTGGATGGCAAGTTGCTGATCTCGATTGCCGCCGGTATCAATGTGTCGCGCCTTGAGCAACTCACCGGCCTGCAGCGTATTATTCGCACCATGCCCAATACGCCTTCCCTGCTTGGGCTGGGCATGACCGGCCTGTATGCGCGTTCGCACCTGGCGCAGGCCGACCGCGATTATGCCGAGCAAATGATGCAGGCCGTGGGCAAGACCCTGTGGGTGGCCGAAGAAGACGGCATCAACCAGATCATCGCCGCCGCCGGCAGTGCGCCCGCCTATTTCTTTTTGTTTATGGAAGCCATGGCAGCCCAGGCTTGCCAATCGGGCTTTAGTGAACAGGAAGCCCGGTTACTGGTAGAGCAAACTGCGCTGGGCGCCGCCAATATGGTTGCCGCCAACCCCGATCGCAGCCTGAGCGAACTGAGAGCGCAGGTGACCTCCAAGGGGGGCACTACAGCCGAAGCCATACGTCACTTTCAAGAGCACGGGCTGGAACAGCTGGTTGCACAAGCCATGTCTGCCGCCGTTACCCGGGCACGCGAATTAGAAACCCAGCTCTAAGGAAAATAAATGAATACCGCTTACTACCTGATTAATACCGTGTGCAACCTGTACCTGATGGTGGTGTTGATGCGCATCTGGTTACAGCTGGCCAGAGCCGACTTCTATAATCCCTTCAGCCAGTTTGTGGTCAAGGCGACCAATCCGATATTGAAACCCATGCGCCGCTTTATTCCCGGTTATTTTGGCATCGACATGGCGGCCCTGCTGCTGGCGGCATTGGTGGTGGTGGTCAAGCTGACCCTGCTTTACGGCCTTAATATACTCGAGACCGATATGTGGTCCGACTGGCTGCTGCTGGTCGTACTCACCATCGTTAAAAAAGCCGGCATCATGCTGTTCTGGATTTTGATTATTCGCGCTCTGCTGAGCTGGGTCAGTCAGGGCAACAGCCCCGTTGAGTATTTAATGGTGCAGTTAACCGAACCCTTGCTGGCCCCCATACGCCGAGTTATTCCGCCGTTAGGTGGACTCGACCTTTCCATGCTGGTGTTTTTTATCGTACTGCAGATTCTCAACGCGCTGATGGGCGATATCTTCGTTCTCTGGTGGGGAATATAAACCTGCCGGTTCAACGCAAGGGAGACACACTTTACCTGCGACTGTATCTGCAACCCAAGGCCAGCCAGGATCGATTTCTTGGCTTGCATGGCGACGAGCTAAAAGTCGCCATTACCGCACCGCCGGTGGACGGCAAGGCCAATGCCCATCTGCTGAAATGGCTGGCCAAGCAGTGTCGGGTGGCCAAGTCTCAGGTACAGTTAGTGACCGGTGACTGCAGCCGACACAAGAAAATCATGATCACATCGCCAAAAGAGATACCCGCAGAATTAGCGGAACTCTTGGCCAAGTCGACCTAAACTTAATTCAATACGCGACATAAAAAGGAAGAGTGATGTTCAAGAACATGCTTACTGCCTTATGGCTTGGCTTGGGGCTCCTGCTCTCGGTGCAAGCTCAGGCCGACGAAACCAGGGTTGGCGACTGGACCGTGCATTACTCCGCTCTGCCCTCCACCTTTTTAACCCCGGAGGTGGCGCGTGCCAACCGCATCGAGCGCAGCCGCTATAACGGTATTTTGAATATTGCGGTGCTCGATAAAAACGGGGCACCTCAGCAGGTTAACCTGACGGGCCAGGGCAAGACGCTGATCGGCACCATACGCAAACTGGAATTTCAGACCATACGCGAAGGCGACGCCATCTACTACATTGCCGAATATCCCTATCGCAATGAAGACAATGTGCTGTTCACCATCGATATTCAAGGTCCCGGGCGGGGTGGCGAGCTGACATTTCGCCATACTTTTTATACCGATTGAACCTGCTGGCATCTGACCACTCACTTCTTGAGGCAGCAGTGTTATTATGCGCGCTCAAACGCCTCAGTCTAACGGGAGTATCAGGTGAGCAAGCAGATAGTACTGGCCTCGGGTAACGCCAAAAAAGTTGCCGAATTACAAAGCCTACTCGGTGAGCTGAACATGACTGTCACTCCCCAAAGTGAACTGGGAGTGACTGACGCCGACGAAACCGGCACCACCTTCGTGGAAAATGCCATTATCAAGGCGCGTCATGCGGCCGCCATTACCGGCTTGCCTGCCATTGCCGACGACTCCGGTCTGGCGGTTGCGGCGCTGGACGGCCGCCCAGGCGTGTATTCGGCACGCTTTGCCGGCGAGAACGCGACCGACCAGCAAAACCTCGAATTATTGCTCACGCAACTGCAAGGTACGCCGGCACAACAACGCCAGGCCACTTTTTGGTGTGTATTGGTGTTTATGCGCCATGCCAATGACCCCACACCACTGATTTGCAGTGGCTCATGGCAAGGCGAAATCACCACCACAGCCCTGGGCGAACAGGGCTTTGGCTACGATCCCGTGTTCTGGGTACCCGAGGCCGGTAAAACCGCCGCCGAACTAAGTGGCGCCGAGAAAAACCGCCTCAGCCACAGAGGCAAGGCCCTGCGTCAGTTACAAGACCAGTTGCACGCCTTGCTGCAAGAGCCGTCATGATGCTGCATCTTCCGCCGCTTAGCCTTTATGTGCATATTCCCTGGTGCGTGCAAAAGTGCCCTTATTGCGACTTTAACTCTCACGCCATGAAAGAAGCGATCCCCGAGCAGGCCTATATCACCGCGCTGCTGGACGATTTGCGCCAGGATTTACACTTCGCCCAGGGGCGCGAGCTGCACAGCATTTTTATTGGCGGCGGCACCCCCAGCCTGATGAGCCCGGATGCCATCAAGCGCTTGCTCGATGGCATCCAGGCACTGATTCCGTTTGCCAACGCCATGGAAATCACCCTGGAAGCCAACCCGGGCACGGTAGAAGCCGGCCGATTTGCCGGTTTTAAAGCCGCCGGAGTCAACCGTATCTCTATTGGCATACAAAGCTTTCAACCGGAAAAACTCACCCGACTGGGGCGGATTCACGATCCCGAGCAGGCGCGCTTTGCCGCAGAAGAGGCGGCTTTGGTGGGGCTGAACAGCTTTAATATCGACCTGATGCACGGGCTTCCCGATCAGAGCCTGAGCGATGCGTTGTCGGATCTGGAGCAGGCCATCGCACTGGCGCCGCCCCATTTGTCCTGGTACCAGCTGACCATAGAGCCCAATACCCCTTTTGCCTCACGCCCACCCGCCTTGCCCGAAGACGACATTCTGGCCGATATTTATGAACAGGGTCATGCCTTGTTACTGGCCAACGGCTATCGGCAGTATGAAGTGTCGGCCTATGCCAAACTCGGCTTTGAGGCCCAACACAATTTGAACTATTGGCGTTTTGGTGATTATCTAGGCATCGGCTGTGGCGCCCACGGTAAAATCACCCTACCGTTAGAAGGCAAACTGGTGCGCACCGTCAAGGTTAAGCACCCCAAAGGTTACCTGGAAGACAACCGGCCTTATCTGGATCAGTATTGGCCCATCAAACCGCAGGATCTGTCGCTGGAATACTTCATGAATCGGTTACGCCTGTTCGAGCCCATTCCCAAACAGGAATTCCATCAGCTTACCGGGCAATGCGCCAGCGTGCTGGAAGCCCCGCTGACAGAGGCCTTGCGGCTGGAGCTGCTGAACGAGACCGAGGCCCACTGGCAGGTAACGCCACTGGGACGACGCTTTTTAAACCGGTTACTCGATTTGTTTATTACCGACTGATGCGGGTAACATTGCCGTTATTATCGCCTTCACCTGTGGGCCGGAGCCTTATGTCATCACTGGTTTACGAATATCCTCTTAATGAAAAATGTCGCAATTACCTGCGTCTCAATGACTTGCTGCAACAAATCAAGCAATGCCGCCACCTCACTGCCAGCGGCCAGACCGTTGCTCTCTTTAAAGCGCTGCTTGATATTATCGAGCTGCTGGAGCGCTGCGATATTCGCACCGATCTGGCCAAAGACCTGAGTATACAAAAAGAAAAACTGGCCGCCTGGGCCGAGGCGCCGGGTATCGATGCCGCGGCTCTGGCCCAGCTTGAGCAGCAACTGGCCGAGTTAAGTCAGCAATTGCCCCGTTCGCCACGCTTCGGTCAGCAACTGCGCGAAGACAAGCTGCTCACCGCCATTCGCAGCCGTTTTGCCATCCCAGGTGGCCTGTGTTCATTTGATGTGCCGCAGTTGCATTACTGGCTGCATCAACCCCAGGCCATTCAGCAGCAAGATATTGATGGCTGGCTGTCTCAGTTGCAGCTGTTGCAGCAAGGTCTGGAATTACAGCTTACCCTGTGGCGGGAAACAGGCCAGTTTCAGTCGCAGGTAGCAAGCAACGGTTTTTTTCAGGACGATGCGGCAAATACCCACATTATTCGTTTGCGCGTACCGGCCGATCAGGCCATTTATCCAGTTGTCAGCGGTAATAAGTACCGCTATACCATACGTTTTATGCCGGTTGATAATCATGAAATCGGTAATGTTGAATTTGAATTGGCGAATATTAAATGAACAAAATACTCACCGTTACCTGCCCTACCTGTAATGCAACCGTGGAATGGGGCGAGCAAAGCCCGTTTCGTCCGTTTTGCAGCAAACGCTGCCAGCTGATTGATTTAGGCGAGTGGGCAGACGAAGAAAAGCGCATCCCCGGGGAGCCTGCCTGGCTACCAGATCAGGATAACGAAAATGAGTACTGATAAAGCGCCTGCGTCAGCGGTTAAAAAATCTTCGCCTGCGGCGCAGAGAAAAGTACTGGTGGCGGTCGGAGTGATCGAAAACAGCCAGGGCGAGATTTTTATCTGTCGCCGCGGCGCCGATCAGCATCAGGCAAACAAATGGGAGTTTCCCGGCGGCAAGGTCGAGGCCGGCGAAACCGTGGCTCAGGCACTGGCCCGCGAACTGGCAGAAGAAATCGGCATAGAGGTACACGCCTGTCAGCCCTTCATGCAGATAGAGCACGACTACGGCGACAAGCACGTGACTCTGGCCATTCGTAAAGTCACCGCTTTCAGCGGCACCCCCAGCGGGCTGGAAGGCCAACCCAGCCGCTGGGTGTCGGTCAGCGAGCTAAACCAGTACGACTTTCCTGCCGCCAACGGCCCGATAGTGGACAAGCTAAACCAAGCTGTAAGCTGTAAGCTGTAAGCTGTAAGAAAAACACAGCTCTTCGTGCTTGGTATTCGTTTTCGGCTGTCATACCGGACTTGCTCCGGTATCTTTTTAAGCCCTCGCCCCAAACCACCAAGATCCTGACTTTCGTCAGGATGACGGCAAAAAAACACCGAACTGGCGGGTTCGGTGTTTCTATTTAGCTTCCAGCTTATCGCTTACGGCTGCACTGCTTCGATTTCCAGGCTATCTACCCGCTGCAAACCGCGGGGCAACAAGGCACCACGGCGGCCGCGCTCGCCCTGGTAGTGCGCCAGGTCACCGGGCTTGAGAGTCAGTTTGCGCTTACCTGCATGCAGGGTCACGCTGGCCCCTTCCGGCACCACTACCAGTTGCTTGATGAAGTCTTCTCGCGCCTGCACCTTGGCCCCGGGAATACCGATAATCTTGTTGCCCTTGCCCTTGCCCAACAACGGCAAATCCTTGAGCGGAAACAGCAACATGCGGCCTTCATTGGTCACCGCCAGGCACTGGCTGCTGTCCAGTTGATCTATGGTTACCGGTTTTAATACCTGACCGCCGGCGGGCACGGTGAGCAGCGCCTTGCCGTTTTTATTGCGGCTCAACATGTCACCGAAACGACAGACGAAGCCGTAACCGGCGTCGGAAGCCAGCAGAAACAGCCGTTCGTCTTCTCCCATCAGCACGAAGCTGGGCTGCTCGCCCGGGCTTAAGCTGCAACGCCCCGTCAGCGGTTCGCCCTGACCTCGGGCCGAGGGCAAGCCGTGCGCATCCTGACTGTAGGCGCGGCCGATACTGGATAAAAACACCGCCATCTGATTACTGCGGCCATTGGCGGCATCCAGAAAGCTGTCTCCGGCCCGATAATTCAAGCTGACACCATCCACATCGTGGCCCTTGGCCGAACGGATCCAGCCTTTTTCCGACAACACCACAGTGACCGGCTCGCTGGGGATCAGTTCTTTCTCGCTCAGTGCCCTGGCTTCTGCTCGCTCAATCAGCGGCGAGCGACGGTCGTCACCGAACTTCTCGGCATCGGCCTGGATTTCTTTTTTGATCAGGGTGTTCAAACGACGTTCCGAACCCAACAACAAGGCCAGCTTGTCGCGCTCGGCGGCCAGCTCGTCCTGTTCACCGCGAATTTTCATTTCTTCGAGCTTGGCCAGGTGGCGTAATTTCAGCTCTAGAATGGCTTCCGCCTGGATTTCGGTCAGTTCGAACCGCGCCATCAATACCGGCTTGGGCTCATCTTCGCGGCGAATGATTTCGATCACTTCATCGATATTCAAAAACGCGATTAACAAACCGGCCAGAATATGCAGCCGCGCTTCCACTTTATCCAGTCGATACTGCAACCGGTTACGTACGGTTTGCCGACGAAAAGTCAGCCATTCGTCCAGAATAACATCCAGACTCTTCACCTGTGGCTTGTTGTCCAGCCCCAGCATGTTGAGGTTAACGCGGTAGCTTTTTTCCAGATCGGTACTGGCAAACAAATGCTGCATCAACTGTTCGACATCGACGCGGTTAGAGCGTGGAATGATCACCAGTCGGGTGGGGTTTTCATGGTCTGCTTCGTCCCGCAGATCCGCTACCATGGGCAGCTTTTTGGCCTGCATCTGCGCGGCTATCTGCTCTAGGATCTTGCCGCTGCTGGCTTGATGGGGCAAGGAGGTGATCACAATATCGCCCTGCTCCACCTCGTACACAGCGCGCATCTTGATGCTGCCCCGGCCGGTTTCGTAGATTTTTTGAATATCCGCGCGCGGCGTGATGATCTCGGCATAAGTCGGATAATCTGGACCGTTCACAAACTGCATCAGTTCGGTCACGTTCGCCTTGGGATTTTCCAGTAAATGCACACAGGCCGCCGCCAGTTCACGAATATTATGAGGCGGTATATCGGTCGCCATGCCCACGGCAATACCGGTGACGCCATTGAGCAGAATGTGCGGCAAGCGTGCCGGCAACATCCGTGGCTCTTTCATGGTGCCATCGAAGTTGGGGATCCACTCTACCGTACCCTGCCCCAGCTCGGACAACAGCAGCTCGGCATAGCGTGACAGACGAGCCTCTGTGTATCGCATGGCCGCGAAGGATTTGGGGTCGTCCGGTGCGCCCCAGTTGCCCTGACCGTCCACCAGCGGATAACGGTAGGAAAATGGCTGGGCCATCAATACCATGGCTTCATAACAGGCGGAGTCACCATGAGGGTGATACTTACCCAGCACGTCACCCACGGTACGGGCCGATTTTTTATGCTTGGACTGGGCCGACAACCCCAGTTCGCTCATGGCATAAATAATGCGTCGCTGTACCGGTTTGAGGCCATCACCGATATGGGGCAGGGCCCTGTCCATGATGACGTACATGGAATAATTAAGGTAAGCCTGCTCGGTAAAGGTATGCAACGGCAGGCGCTCTACGCCTTCCATCGTAAAATCGTTATTACTCATTTAATCTTTTCCTCAGGCCAGGGGATCGACCAGGTTGCCCTTGGTTTCCAGCCATTCACGACGATCACCGGAACGCTTTTTGGCCAGCAGCATGTCCATCAGTTTGGTGGTGGCTTCCATGTCGTCCACGGTAAGTTGCACCAGCCGTCGGGTATTGGGATCCAGGGTGGTTTCACGCAACTGCTTGGGGTTCATTTCACCCAGACCTTTAAAGCGGGTAACCTGTATCTTGCCCCGTTTCTTTTCGGCTTTAATGCGCTCCAGCACGCCATCACGCTCGTCTTCATCCAGGGCGTAATACACTTCCTTACCCAAATCGATACGATACAGGGGCGGCATGGCCACATACACATGGCCCTGTTCAACCAGATAGCGGAAGTGGCGAACAAATAAGGCACACAGCAAGGTGGCAATGTGCAAACCATCCGAGTCCGCATCCGCCAGGATACAGATCTTGCCGTAGCGCAAATCCGTGAGATCGTTCGAGTCCGGATCCAGGCCGATGGCCACCGAAATATCGTGCACTTCCTGCGATGCCAGTACCTGGCCCGACTCCACTTCCCAGGTATTCAGGATCTTGCCGCGCAACGGCATAATGGCCTGAAATTCACGATCTCGCGCCTGCTTGGCGCTGCCGCCGGCCGAGTCACCCTCTACCAGAAACAGTTCGCCGCGCATCGGATCCGAGCAGGCACAATCGGTCAGCTTGCCCGGCAAGGCGGGGCCCTGGGTGACTTTTTTGCGCACCACTTTTTTTGCCTGGCGCAAACGGCGCTGGGCACTGCTGATACACAGCTCGGCAATTTGTTCGGCCAGCTCGGTATGCTGGTTGAGCCACAGGCTGAAGGCATCTTTCACCACGCCCGAGACAAAGGCCGAGCACTGGCGAGACGACAGTCGCTCTTTGGTTTGTCCGGCAAACTGCGGATCCTGCATTTTAACCGACAGAATATAGGCACAGCGCTCCCAGATATCATCCGGTGTGAGCTTCACGCCCCTGGGCAGCAGGTTTCTGAATTCACAAAACTCGCGCATGGCATCCAGCAACCCCTGGCGCAACCCGTTGACGTGGGTACCGCCCTGGGCGGTAGGGATCAGGTTGACATAGCTCTCGCCCAGCCCCTCGCCGCCATCGGGCAGCCAGGTCAGCGCCCACTCCACCGCAGAAAATTCGGCGCTGAAGTTACCGACGAAGGGTTGCTCTGGCAGGCAGGTAAATTCTTTGACCGACTCCAGTAGATAGTCCTGCAGGCCATCCTGATAACACCATTCCAGGATCTCGTCGTTTACTTTGTCGACAAAGCGAATGCTGAGCCCGGGGCACAACACCGCCTTGGCCTTTAGCAGATGCTTGAGCCGGGAAACGGAAAACCTGGCCGAGTCAAAATAGCTGCCATCGGGCCAGAAGTGCACGCGAGTACCGGTATTGCGCTGGCCACAGGTGCCGGTCACGGTGAGTTCGCTCACCTTGTTACCGTGCTCGAATGCCATTTCATATACCTGGCCGCCGCGACGAATGCTGACATTCAATCGCGAGCTCAAGGCACTGACCACCGAAATACCTACACCGTGCAAACCGCCGGAGAACTGATAGTTCTTGTTGGAGAACTTGCCGCCCGCATGCAGTTTACAGAAAATCAGCTCTACGCCCGAAATGCCCTCTTCCGGATGAATGTCGACCGGCATGCCGCGACCATCATCGCTCACTTCCAGCGATTGGTCGGCATGCAATATCACTTCAATCTTGCTGGCATGGCCGGCGAGTGCTTCATCAACGCTGTTGTCGATGACTTCCTGGCCGAGGTGATTAGGGCGTGTAGTGTCGGTATACATGCCGGGACGACGACGCACCGGCTCCAGGCCATTGAGTACCTCAATGGCATCAGCAGTATATTGACTCGATGTCATGTTGACCCTAAATAATCAGAATTCGTGAGCAGCATCTTACTACCTACCGCTATCCACTGTCAGCTTTAAGCGCGGTGAGGAGTGAAGGGTAAAAAGTGATGGGGAAGAAATAACACCTGCGTCTGAAGGCTCTGTGTATAGCCCCTCACTCTTCACTCTTGAGCCTTTACTGTATTTCTACAGCTGCAAAAAGCGGATGATTTGGGCGCAGTAGTGATCAAAGCCAACGAAGGAGTGATCGCCGCCTTTTTGAATGCACACTCGGGCAAAGCGGTAGTAGTCGAGGGCTTCTCGATAGTCGAGCACTTCATCGCCCTGCTGTTGCAACAACCAGATGCGATCCATGCAGGTAGGGGCATCCAGGCGCAGTTCGCTCAGCTCTTGCATATGATGTTCGCCAAGTGAATAACGCTCATCGGTGTAGGGGTTAAGCTGCTCGCCCAGATAGTCCTGCAGCAAGATGTGCGGGTTGACCGCGGGGTTGATGACCACGGCACGCACCCCGTACTGCTCGGCCACCAGCGTGGCCAGAAAGCCCCCCAGCGAACTGCCTGCTACACCAAAGTTCCCTTGAATATCATCACAAATCGCCTGTATTTGTGCCCAGGCAGCGGCGGGGGTGGCAGCCAGTTGCGGACAGATCATGTGAATGTCGGGACGTTTTTGTTGCAGGTATTCCTGCATCTGTTGCGCTTTAATCGACTTGGGCGACGAGTTAAAGCCATGCAAATAGAGAAGGGTCGACATCTTAATATCCGGTAGCACTAAAATCGGGTTCAAAGGTATGAGGCGGTAATCGCCACACCTGAGTGCTCAGGCGACCATCGGGGTGCAGCGAGATGGCGCGCCAGCCCGGGGCCATGCTGTCGAGGGCAAACTCGTCAGACAAAGGCTTGAACTGAATACAGGTGGCGGGGCTGGCCAGATAGCGCACGCCCTGCTCACCTTGGTCAAATCCCTGATGCACATGACCGCACAAGACGACACGTGAGGCCCGATGCCGGGCAAGCAACGCCTGCATGGCATCGGCATTGCGCAGATTATGCTGATCCAGCCAGGCACAGCCCACCGGTATGGCCTGATGATGCACCGCCAGCAGCAGGTGATGGTCAGGATATCGCTCAATGGCTTGCTCGAGCAGTGATAATTGCGCCGCCGACAGTTCGCCGTGGGTTTCCCCCGCCAACTGGGTATCCAGCAGCAGTATTTGCCACTGGCCGCACAGCAGATGCTTGGCGTTGCTGATGCCGGCATTGTCCAGCTCGGCCTGCATCAAGGCGGCATCGTCATGATTGCCCGGCAACCAGAAAACCGGGGGGGCCAGGTTGCTCATTAGTTCGCTGAAATGGCGATAAGACTCGGGGGTATTATCTTGCGACAAGTCGCCGGTCGCCAGGATCAGATCATGAGGCAGCGTTTGCGCCAGCCGTTCATTTTCAACTATGGCCTCCACCACCGCCCGCCCGCTGTGCCAGGGCGCGATGCCCAGAAAGTCCGCGTCTTTGTCGGCAAACAGGTGAGTGTCGGTAATTTGCAACAGCTCTACCACGCCGTCGGGACGATGGGGTTTGATGTCAATGGTATCTAGCTGTAGAGGAGTTTGATTCAAAGCTGTTTGACCGTACTAAATCCGTGTTGTAGGCAACATTTCAGCCATTCGGCAAGAAAGAGGTTTACCTGCTCTTTTTCATTGCGATGGTGCATCTTGGCATTAGGATAATGATAACTCGAACGCAGCGTCAATATCTGCTGGCTGGCACACACTTCGGCCATTCTTACATCATGATATAACCGGACTTTTACCTTCATCCGCATAAAGGAAGGCAGGCGTGGAGTACATTGTTCGATGGACACATGCCAGGTATAAGGCGCAACTTCCAGCACCCGTAATACAAACAGTACCTGATCGCTAATGCCCACAGACACGCTCTCTCCCACGAGGGCGCCCTGAGGCAACAGCTTCATCAAGGCCATGTAATTAACATCACAGGTGCGCTGCAACGACTTTAAATCGGGTACGTGCTTGCGGGCGATCACCTTGGCAGTCAAAATTTATCTCCTTGTCAGCACCCAGAGCTGACCTTTGTGTATCCGCCTTCAAGATCTAAAGGCGGCGGACTGCTGCTATTACAACAGCTTTTTACCCATTCAGCCAAGTAACCCGCGGTAAAAGTCTGCGAGTGCCCCTCTAGCTGGCGGGCCTATCCACGGCCTGGCGGTCACGCTGCAACGCCAACCATTGCAGGGCAATAATAGTACTGGCGTTGTCTAACTTGCCCTCTGCAAGCCACTGCATCGCCTGCTCTCGAGGTACTCGATGCACCCGAATGTCCTCACTCTCACAGGCCAGCCCGGCATGCTCCGCCGCCTCGGTGGCATCCACTTCGCCCACAAACAGGGTAATTCGCTCGCCACAGCCACCCGGACTGGGGAAATAACTCATGACTCGAGTCAGGCTGTTTAACGTTAAACCGGCCTCCTCTTGCGCCTCACGGCGTACCACCTCTTCTTCCGATTCGCCTTCTTCGACTATGCCGGCCACCACTTCCAGCAGCCAGGGACTGCCCTCCCCATACATGGCTCCCACTCTGAATTGTTCAATCAGTATCACTTCATCACGCACAGAATCATAAGGCAGTACCGCCGCCGCATGGCCCCGTTCGAACAGCTCGCGGGTGATTTCCTTACTCCAGCCACCGGCAAATAATTTATGCTGTAATCGTAGCCGCAACAGTTTAAAAAAACCCTGATAGCCGACTTCTTCCGCTAGTAGCTTGACATCCTGATGCCCAAACTGGGTGGGTTTGTTTATATTCATTACGACTCCTTTCTTGACTTTTGACTGGTAGATTTTAGACTAGCGTTAAAAGTGAATGAACGTTCATTCATGAGTAATTCAGCTTCATTCGTGAATCATTTTAGACAATGTTCAACCAAGAATGCTGATGTTACTCTTATACTTTACCAACAAGTACCAGCTGCCTGCCCCCAGCACGGCGACCCTTGCTCATCTGTTATGTAAGGCAAAAATAATGAAAAAAACGCTGTTGTCGACCCTGATATTGCTTTGTGCGGCAGGCCCGACCCAAGCCGAAGACTTGCTCGATATCTATCAGCAAGCAACCAATAATGATCCTCAGGTTCGCCAGGCCAGGGCCGAGCGTGATGCCGCCTTCGAAAAAGTAAACGAATCGCGCGCTCCCTTGTTGCCACAAATCAACCTGGGCGCCGATGCCAACTACATACAAAGCAGCGGTAATGATCGTAATACGGCCAGCGCCAGCCTGACACTGGGTCAGGCCCTATATCGCAAATCTGCCTGGGTCAATCTGGACATCACCGAAAAACAGGCCACTCAGGCCGATGTGATCTACAACCAGGTGCAGCAGAACCTGATTTTGCGCGCCACCCAGGCTTACTTTAACGTGTTAAGCGCCGAAGATGCCTTAAGCTTTGTGCAGTCGAATAAAGAGGCGGTCAGTCGTCAGCTTGATCAAACCAAGCAGCGGTTTGAAGTCGGTTTAAGCGCCATGACAGACGTGCACGAAGCCCAGGCGCAGTTTGACCAGGCGCTCGCCGAAGAAATCAGTGCCGAAAACGCGGTCAATAATGCCAAAGAAGCCCTGCGTGAACTCACCAACATGAGCTATGCCCAGCTGAACAAGCTCAATACCGAGTCGTTCAGCCCGCAGAAATCTCCTATTGCCGCGACTGACTGGCTGGAAATTGCCCTCGAGCAAAATCTGGAATTACACCAGCAACGTATTGGTAAAGAGATTGCCAATGAGCAAATTGGTCTGGCACAGACCGGCCATCATCCTACGCTGGATCTGAATGCAGGCCTGAGCAGCAACTATACCGACATGAAAAGCAGTAGCGCATTCAGCACGCAAGATGGCACAGTAAATGAAGGCCTGGTGGGATTGTCTTTCAATCTGCCGGTATACAGCGGCGGCGCCACCACCTCTCAGGTGAAGCAGGCCCAGTTCAACTATGTGGCCGCCAGCGAGCAGCTGGAGCAAAGCTTTCGTGCGGTGCAAAGCCAGGTGTATTCTTCCTATAACGACGTGAGTGCCGCGGCAGGCTCGGTACGCGCCTTCGAGCAATTTGTGATTTCGGCACAAAGCGCCCTCGATGCCACCGAAGCCGGTTACGAAGTGGGCACCCGCACCATAGTCGATGTGCTGAATGCCACCCGCCAGCTCTATAACGCCAAGCAAAACCTGTCTTCTGCCCGTTATAATTACATTATCAGCCAGTTACAACTCAGACAGGCAGCCGGCAATTTAACCATGCAAGACCTGGTAGACATTAATAACGGCCTGATGAGAAAGTAAGCGATAAACTGCAAGTCAAGCAGCAGGCCATTGTTATCGCCGCAACATTGCCTTTGCTGGCCTCAGCACTGGAGAGTCTGGAAGCCATTAACCAGCCGTTGCACGACAGCGGCGTAAGGAAGTGAGAGGCCCCATAATGGACCGTTTGCAAAAGAGTCACTTCCTGGAGCAACTGGCCGGCCGGGTATTCATCAGCCAATTCGACGCCTGGCAGGCATTGAGTCAGTCAACATCAGATGAGGTGGGCGGCGATAAGAACATCTACTGTTATAGCCCTTTGGATCCTGGCATCCGCTAAATATTAGAACATCAGCCATAAAAAAGGGCTTGCCGATAACGGCAAGCCCTTTTCACGTTTGACGTACAAATCCGCGCAATTAGCCGCGAGTGCGAATCGCCTGGATGATGGCGGTGGTGGAGCAGCCTTCTTCAAAATTCAGCACTTTTACTTCACCACCATTGGCGGTGACTTCTTCAAAGCCCGCGATCTCTTCTGGCTTGTAATCGCCGCCTTTGACCAGCACATCGGGCAGGGTTTCGGCAATCAGGCGCTGCGGGGTGTCTTCGGCAAAAGGGACGACCCAGTCTACCGCGCCCAGGCCGGCCAGTACTGCCATGCGTCTGTCAACCGTGTTCACCGGCCGGCCGTCGCCCTTGAGCGCTCGCACCGACGCATCTGTATTCACCGCCACTATCAGGCGATCACCCAGTTTGCGGGCATGACTGAGGTAAGACACATGGCCGGCATGCAAAATATCGAAGCAACCGTTGGTCATCACGATTTTTTCGCCCCGACGACGCGCCGCGTCCATGACCTGCTTCAGTTGCTGCTCGGTCACCACGCCCATGCCCGATTCGGGCGTGCCATAGAGTACATTGGCCAACTCGATGGCCGACACGGTGGAGGTACCCAGTTTGCCGACCACTATGCTGGCAGCCACGTTGGCCAGCGCGCAGGCTTCATCTAACGGCAAACCGGCGGCCAGGCTGGTGGCCAAGGTGGCAATCACGGTATCACCGGCGCCGGTGACGTCGAATACTTCATGGGCCTGGGCGGGTAAATGCAGCTCGTGATCATTGGCATGGATCAGTGTCATGCCGTGCTCGGAGCGCGTGACCAGCAGCGCCTTGAAATCGAATTTATTGATTAACTCGCGACCACGAGCCACCAGTTCCTGCTCGTCTTTTACCTTGCCAACGACGGCTTCAAATTCGCTCATATTGGGCGTCAGCAAGGTGGCACCGCGATATTTTTCAAAGTCGGAGCCTTTAGGATCCACCAGCACGGGAACACCCGCCTGATTGGCAGCCTGGATCAGGGTTTGCACCTGGGTAAGGGCCCCCTTGGCATAATCCGATAACACCACCACACCGGCCTGACCCAGCGCCGCCCGGGTCTTTTCGGTGAGGGGAGCCGCATCGTCCGGCGCAAAGCTGTCTTCAAAATCCAGGCGCAGTAACTGCTGGTTACGGCTCATGACCCGTAACTTGGTAATGGTCGGATGACTGGCCAGGCGGACGAAGTCACATTCCACGCCCACGCCCTGCATTTTATCCTGCAGCGCGCTGGCCGCTTCATCGTTACCGGTCAGGCCCAGCAAACGCGCCTTGCCGCCCAGTGCCGCCACGTTCAACGCCACGTTCGCCGCCCCCCCTGGGCGCTCTTCGTTGTGCTCGACCTTGACCACAGGCACCGGCGCCTCGGGTGAGATACGTCCTGTGGGGCCAGACCAGTAACGATCCAGCATCACATCTCCTACCACCAACACCTTGGCACTATCGAATTCCGGTAACTTGATCTTCATGGTTCCGACTCTTTTAAACAGGGGAAAGACGAAATATTATCACAAACGACCTTAAAACATAGCGGTCCCCCCTACGGGCAGCCGTCAGCTAAAGATACATATCGAGCTTGTAGCAACCTGCTTTAGCGGGTGATTGGCGCGCAGCAGCACGGTCAAACACTCCTGCTGCGCAGAATGACGCAGCTGAAGCAGCGGCTACAAAGGCAGTGCTTTTCGTTAACTGACCGCTTACGGCTTCCAGCTTAAGACTGTGTATGGGTGGTCTTTGGCCTTCAAGTTAATTAGAATTCCCGCACTAATCGACCATGGCGACTTCTATGCAAGACTCTCGAATTCCCCCTTTTTCCCTGGCGCTGTTGCATCCACGCTATGCCCTGAACTGGCTGGGGCTGGGGCTGTTGTGGTTATTGGTCACCCTGTTGCCCTGGCGTATGCAAATGGCACTGGGCCGTGGGTTGGGTCGCTTGTCGATGCGCATCCTCGGCTCTCGAGTCAAAATCGCACGGCGTAATCTGGAGTTGGCCCTGCCCGAACTGAGTGAACAGGAGCGGGAGCAGACGCTGAAAGCCAATTTCGAAAGCGTGGGCTGCGCCGTATTTGAAACCGGCATGGCCTGGTTTTGGCCACACTGGCGCATGCGTGCCATTACCCGCATGGAAGGCACCGAGCACGTGGATGCCGCCCTGGCCAAGGGCCAGGGCATGCTGTTGCTGTCGGCACATTTTTTAACGCTGGAACTCAACGCGCGTCAGTTTGGTCTGTATCGTCCCGGCGTGGGTGTGTATCGCCCCAACACCAATGCGGTGCTGGAATATGCCCAGGTGCAGGGACGCTGCCGCTCCAATAAATATCTGGTGAATCGCCTCAATATCAAGGGCATGCTCAAGGCCCTGCGCCAGGGCGATGCGCTCTGGTATGCCCCGGATCACGACTACGGCCGCCATGCCAGCGTGTTTGTGCCCTTCTTTGCGGTCGAAGAAGCCGCCACCATTACCGGTACCGCCACCCTGGCGCGGGTGAAGAACACCGTCACCCTGCCCTGTTTTACGCTGCGAGAAAAAGACGGCTATCGCCTGTTGATCCAGCCCCCCATCGACAACTTTCCGGTCGGTAACGACCACACCGATGCCATTACCAGCAACAAGGTCATTGAAGACGCCATTCGCCTGGCGCCCGAGCAATATATGTGGCTACACCGCCGCTTCAAGACCACCCCCGAAGGGGTACCTTACCGGTATTGACAGTCATAATAGCGGGAGCAGGGATTAGGGACTCGGGAATAATGCAGCCGCTGTCAGCTAAAGCACAGAGATGGCTGCCCTGCGCATATGGGACATCAAGCCAAACAATTCGGCCCGGGGACATGCCGACGAAACTTCATAGATCAGTTTTACCCGCAGCATGGCCTCATGCCAGACATCCAGTCGCTTGTGCGTCTTCATAATTCTCCCCAGTCCCGAATCCCCAGTCCCGAATCCCTAGTCCCCAATCCCGGTCTGCTGCAGCCATTTATTCCAGCTGGCAACAACCCAGTCGCGTTCCTGAACCAGTTCGGTATCGGGTACGCGGCCAGGTTGATCCGACAGGCTTAGCCTGTGACCCCGGTTTCGAATCGCGCAATAGGCGGTTTTTAGCCGATGGGCTTCACCTTCCTCAAGCAGGCCGACTTCAACTGCCGCCTCCAGAATGCGAATATTGTCCGACCAGCGGATCAGAGCATCCGGATATTCGTCTCCGTAGGCCAATACCAGATATTGAGTCAAAAATTCGATATCGGCCAAGCCGCCCACCGACTGCTTGAGGTGGAACTCACCGGCACCGGCCTTGAGCATGTGCTTGCGCATTTTTTCACGCATTTTTACCACCTCTTCGGCCAATGCCGCCTTGTCTCGCGGCTTGCCCAGCACCTCACGGCGAACCCGCTCGAATTCCTGATACAAGGCACTGTTGCCCACTATCAGGCGGCTGCGGACCAGTGCCTGATGCTCCCAGGTCCAGGCCTCGTTCTGCAGGTAATTCTGATAGGCATCCAGCGGGCTCACCATCAGACCCGAATCGCCACTGGGGCGCAGCCGCATATCCAGCTCGTAGAGCACACCGCTGGCGGTACGAGTGCTGAACAAGTGAATAATGCGCTGCGCCAGTCGCAGATAAAACTGCCGCACATCCAGTGGCTTGTTGCCATTGGTCTGGCCCTTGATGCCGGTCTCGTGCACAAACACCAGATCCAGATCCGAGCTGTAGGCCAGCTCAATGCCCCCCAGCTTGCCGTAAGCCACCACGCCGAATCCGCGATGCGAACTGTCGGCCAGCATGGAGGGTACGCCGTGGCGGGCGCTAATCTGCACCCAGGCTTGATTAACCACCTCTTCGACGATGGCTTCCGCCAGCCAGGTCAGGTGATCGCTGACTTTCATCAGCGGCAGAGCACCGGCAATATCTGCGGCGGCAATGCGTAACAGGTGTACCTGCTTGAACTGACGCAGTGCTTCCATCTGCTGCTCTACATCGTCTTCGGGCACGCGCAGCAAAAACTGGCGCAATTCGTCCTTGTATCCATCCAGAGGAATGGGGTTATACAACACCTGCGGCACCAGCAGCTCATCCAGCAAAATCGGATAGCGAGCCAACTGCTCCGCCACCAGCGAGCTGGCTTCACACAATCGAATAAGCTGGGTAAGTGCGCCGGCGTTTTCTACCAGCAGCTGCAGGTAGGCGGTGCGGGTAACAATTTGCAGCAACAGGTTTTGCAGCCGGGCAAACAGCATGCCCGGCGTGCCGGATTGATTGATTCTGTCGAGCAGCACCGGCATCAGCTTGTCCAGTGCCTGCCGCCCCTGTGGGCCCATGGCCCGGCGTGGATACTCCTTCTTGAAACTGCACAGCGCCCGAGCCAGACGGGTGGCTTTTTCTTCGTTGATTCCCTGCTCTTGCAGCAAGGGGATTAATTCGGATTCATCCAGGTCGGTTTGCCAGACATCGAACCAGATTTGCGGCGCGCCTTCTTCTTCCGCTTCCGTGTTATCCCCAATCAAACCATCAAATTGCAGACGCACCTGATCCATGGCGTGGCGTAGAGCTTGATAAAAGTCATCCCAATGCTGATACCCCATCAACCAGGCCAGTCGGCTACGGTTGAGCTCGTCATGAGGCAGGGTTTGCGTTTGCTGATCGTCGAAGGCCTGCAGAAAGTTTTCGACGCGGCGCAAGAAGCGATAGCTCTGGTGCAATTCACCGGCTTCACCCTCGGTCAAGGCACCGGATTCCCATGCCGCCGCCAGCGCCTTGGGCAAATGACGCACCTGCAGCGCCGGCTCCCGGCCACCACGAATCAGCTGAAACACCTGGGCAATAAATTCAATTTCGCGAATACCGCCCGCCCCCAGTTTTATGTTGTCATGCAAGCCCTTGCGGCGTACCTCGGCGGCAATCATCGCCTTCATCTGGCGCAGTGAGTCGATCACCCCAAAGTCGATATAACGGCGAAACACAAAAGGTTTAAGCATGGCCTGCAGCTCTCGGCTGTAGGTTCCCTCGTCGTTGATGATCCGCGCCTTGACCATGGCGTAGCGCTCCCAGGTGCGCCCATGGTGCTGGTAATAGTCTTCCATGGCGGTAAAGCTCACCGCCAGCGGCCCCGACTCGCCAAACGGGCGCAACCGCATGTCTACCCGATACACCTGCCCGTCGACCGTGGTTTGATGCAGCGCATTCACCAGCTTTTGCCCCAGACGGATAAAAAACTGCTGATTGGCCAACTCGCGGCGCCCGCCCCGGGTCACACCGTTATGAGGAAAGGTAAAGATAAGATCGATATCAGAGGAAAAATTCAGCTCACCGCCGCCCAGCTTGCCCATGCCCAGAATCAGCATGGGAACCCTGTTACCCTCGGCATCGGTCGGGGTGCCCAGATCGCGACATTGATGTTGATACAACCAGTGATAAGCAGCCATTATCAAGGCATCGGCCAGCGCCGAGATATGCACAAAGCTTTCTTCCACTTCGGCGCCCAGCAGCATCTCGCGCCAGGCGATCAACAACAGTTCACGACGACGATAGCGGCGCAGCGTTCGCAACAACGCAGTTTCATCTTTCACTGCTGCCAGCTGTTGTGCCAGCGTCGATGCGTAGTCTGCCGCCCGCTCGCTGTTGTGCAAATCCCGGGCATCGTCCAGCTCCAGCGCCAGCTCGGGTTGCTGACACAGGCTGTCCGCCGCAAAATCACTACAGGCGAATAACGCATAAAGCTGGGCACGTCGCGCCTCGCCAAGCCGGTCTACCACCTCGGCGGCACGTTCGGCAAAGCGGGACCAATGCTTGTCGGCCTGGGTAACAAGCAGCTGGGGCATTTCGACCATATCATTATCCTTTATGTTCAGGTCTGTTGACCGTAGGCATCTGATTGCAGATTATCATTGTTGCCGCCCTTGCACAGCGCAGTATGATCGAATCAGCTATTTGCGCTTAAACTTGCGCTGGGGGTAACGGCTGTTTTAGTCTGTAGCAGACTTATTATGTCAGGATATCTTGATGGACCTTTCTGTTATTGCCCTTCATCTCGAACAGCTCGATGCGCTGTCGAGCACGGGGTTTCGTTTTCAGTGTTTTCCCATCTCGGGTGATGTCGAGGTTCTTAAAGTGGCCGTCGAGGGCCGGGAAGAGCTGCCGCTGTTTATTTCGACCTCGGACGATCAAATTCTGTGCATCAGCTATTTGTGGGATGAAAGTCAGGTTGCCCCCCAACGCCGCCTCGCCATGCTGGAGGCCATGCTCGACATGAACATTCCCATGCCGTTGTCGGCCTTTGCCCGTCTTGATGACTGGTATGTGGTGTTCGGCGCCTTGTCACTCAACTCCAGCCTGAACGATATTGAACATGAGCTGGCGGTGTTGAGCGATAACTGCCTGGAAGTCATCGAAGACATGGCAGAGTTTTTATTATGAGGGCCGGCTGATGAGTGTATTAGGTCAGGTACTGCGCAGCCTGCATGGCGACGGGAGTCAGGATCCGAGTTCGGATCAGGCCAGGGTGCAGCTGGAACGCGATTGCCGCCATGCACAATTGCATATGCAGGGGCTGGAGCGACAGCATCAACAGCTGAGTGACGAACTTGTCCAGCTTCACCAACACCTGGCAAGCCTGCAGCAACAACAGTCAAGCCAGGAACAAGCGACCCTGAAGGCCTTGGCCGACGGCCAGCAACAGCAGGCCCATCAACTGGCCGCCATGCTGTCCGAGGTCGAAAACCAGCTGAACATAAGCCAGCTCACCCTGACTCGCCGACTCAGGCAGCACGCCTATTACCAACAGCGCTGGACCAGTGCCGAGCGCCATTATCACGACTTGTGCCGGCAGCTCACCATGGCGAACAATACCGCCTGCGTGCGTAAAACATTGCTCACCATTCGCCAGCATCACACGGCATTAAGCCCGGTGAACGCCAAACAGGCGTTGGCAGATATCCGGGCACGAGAGCTGCAGCTGGCGGCAGATGCAGAACCGGAAATCATGCCCTCTGCCACCGAAAGAGCGAGTACCGAGCAGGTATTGGCCAGGCTGAAACAACAGCTGGAGGCTCGCTCATGAGTTCGCGCAAGCTGCCGCAAAAATGGCAGAGTTCGGCGCGCGCCGCCAAGGCGGTCCAGGTGGCGTTCGATATGGAAGAAACCCTGCAATATCAAATTCGCCGCCAGGCTCTGGATAATGGTCTGAGTCCGTCGGATCAAATTCGCCATATTCTTACCCTGCCCGTGGCCAACAAGCCCAAGCGGCCGCGGCTAACCGTGTCCCTCAGCGCAGAAGATTATGTTTTTCTGGCCGAGCGCTATGGTCTGCAGCCCAGCCAGCAACTGGAAATAAAACACAAGGTAATGGACGAGCTGCTCAGTTACAGCCAGTCACTTGACGAATGACTGGGCCGCGTATCAAGCAAAAAAAACACCGAGCCCAAGGGCTCGGTGTTTTTATCTTTAGCTGACAGCTATCTTGAAGTGAATGATTGCCAGTAAGGTTTCATCAGCAAGGCCTGGGTACGAGACTGCTCCAGCGCCTCCAGCAGAAATTGCTGCTTGCGGGCCAGCCATTGTTCCAGCTCGGCCGCCTCGGTCGCATCCAGTTGCTCACTCACCTCCTGTAGGGGAGACAGCATATCCAGGTCTTCTATGCCGCGCAGAATATCCAGCCAGGGCATACGAAACCCGATGCGGTCCGCTTCCGGATACAGGGTACTGAAGCACAGCCCTATCATCAGGTTGCGTCTGAGCTTGCCCTTTTGTTGAATATAACGCTCCCCGTCCAGAGTCGGCTCACCCAGCGCACTGTTACGCAATATATGCCAGCTGTCCTCCATACGTTGGCGTGCCAGCTCACCCACAGGTGCCGCCAGCTGGACCGTTTGCGAAGCTGCCAGCCCGGCCCGCCAGTCTTGTCGATACAACCAGTGCGTCAGGCCCAGCATCAAGCGCCCATAACGGGCGCTGTAGAAAAGCGCTTCCAGCTGAGCCTCATCTGGCAATTGCTGTTGCTGAGCCTGCAATTGACCGAGCACCGACTTCTGGCAATCCAGCCGGCGCAGATAATGTCCCTTATCCGCGGTCAGATACGCCAGCATCTGCGCTCTGTCCAGCCAGGAAAGCTGCTGCTGCAACCAGAGTAAATCGTCAATCCAGCCACTGTTAACATGATGGGACACCTGATTGCCAAACAGCAGCAGGGTTTGATGCACCAGCGACACCCCTTCTCGCAATTGCATCAACCACTCTAGCCTGTCACCGGGCTCGGCCAGCCAGCCTTCTTCATGGTGCTGCCAGTGAGACAGCCCCTTGTGCAACAAGGCCATCATGGTTTGTTCGCAATTATCAGTGGCAGCCAGAGGCAAAGGCTCCAGCATCTGCAGCCGTGGCGGGGCACTGAAACCGGCCAGACGGTAGCCCCGCTGTGCCTTGGAAATGGCCCCCAGGCGCAGACCACCGGCCTTGACCAGATCGTCGGCCAGTTCGAACAGCTGCGACACATCGCCTTTTACCAGCTCCAGCTCCAGCTCGTGAATGGTTTCTCGCTGCTCACCGGCCTGCACTTCACCCGAATCCAGTGCCAGTTCAATGTCGGTATCTTCTATGGTCAACAGCCAGCGCTGGCGCAAAAAGTCGGTACTGAACAACGGCTGCAACGATTGCTGCACCAGATTCACATTAAATTGCTCGGGCCAGATATGCTCCGGAAACAAGAACAAATCCGGACTGTGGACGGTCAGCGGCACATTGTGCTCCGGCCGTTGATGCAGGCCGCCCACCTGGCTGCCCGCCAGCTTGACGGTTTGTTCCATCTTGCCGTTCTGGCTGCGGATCCGCAGCCCGGCTTTGATGCTGCCCAGCGCCAGATCGGCGGTGTCGAAGTAGGTATTGGCCAGATGCTGCTGGTCGTGCTGACGAATATTGTAAGATTGCAACAGCGCGGGTAGTCGGCTACCAACGTCAGATGAGACAAGAAACTTAAGCTCAATTTCAGTATCCATAGGGCGGTCTTAAATCTCCAATCTTTTGATTTTTATAGTTAAATTTTAAAAAGTTGACGGCAAATACAAGTGTGTTGTTAAAAATGCTGTTTTCTTGCCTTGGTAGTTAAGTTACCATTCGCGCCACATTTATGTATCGAGTGTTTTTTCACCGACACAGGGTTAGCCATGCCAGTAAATACTATTTTGGGACTCTTTGCCAAGTCCCCTATCAAGCCGCTGCAAAAGCATGTCGCAAAAGTACATGAAGCCGCGCAACAATTGGTTCCTTTCTTCGACGCCATGTGGGAGAGAGATTGGGAGCAAGCCGAGCTGATTCAGCGACGCATCTCCCAACTTGAACGGGAAGCGGACACGCTGAAACGGGAAATCCGTCTCAAGCTTCCTCGCGGCCTGTTTATGCCGGTAGAACGTACCGACATGCTGGAGTTGCTGACGCAGCAAGACAAGATAGCCAACAAAGCGAAAGATATTTCGGGACGCATTGTGGGCCGTCAGATGCTCATTCCCCTGGAACTCAAATCTGCTTTCATGGTTTACCTCAGCCGGTGTATCGATGCCACCGCTCAGGCCGCCAAAGCCATTGATGAACTCGACGAACTGCTGGAAACCGGCTTTAAAGGTCGAGAAATGGATTTGGTGTCCGAAATGATCCATCAGCTCGACCTCATAGAAGATGATACCGATGTCATGCAAGCCAAACTGCGCAAGCAGTTGCAGGCCATTGAAGAGGGTTATAACCCCATCGATGTGATGTTCTTGTACAAGATCCTTGAGTGGGTCGGTGACCTGGCAGATCAGGCCGAGCGGGTAGGTGCCCGTTTAGAGCTGATGCTGTCCCGTTCCTGAGCGAAATAACAAGGTATATAAATGGATATCATTGCTAACTACGGCACCCTGCTTATTTTGGTGGCGGCACTCTTCGGCTTTTTTATGGCGTGGGGTATAGGTGCCAACGATGTGGCGAATGCCATGGGCACCTCGGTGGGCACGCGTTCTCTCACCATCAAACAAGCCATTCTTATCGCCATGGTGTTCGAATTTGCCGGTGCTTACCTGGCAGGTGGCGAGGTTACCTCAACCATCAAGAATGGCATTATAGATTCTAACGCCTTTGCCGATCATCCGGACTTGCTGGTGTTTGGCATGATTGCCTCACTGCTGGCCTCGGGAACCTGGTTGCTGCTTGCCTCCTTCTACGGCTGGCCGGTATCGACCACCCACTCCATCATAGGTGCCATCATTGGCTTTGCCCTGGTTTCTCTGGGCTCGGACGCCGTGCACTGGAGCAAGGTGGGCGGTGTGGTCGGCTCCTGGATTGTCACGCCAGCGCTCTCGGGGGTACTGGCCTACTTCACCTTCATCAGTGTACAGCGGCTCATCTTCAACGCCGACAACCCGCTGGCCGCCGCCAAGAAATATGTTCCTGCCTACATTTTTCTGACCGTGATGGTGATCTGTCTGGTCACGCTGAAGAAAGGCCTCAAGCATGTAGGCCTGGAAATGAGCGACGCGCAAAGTTGGGGCCTGTCGATCACCGTTTCCCTGTTGGCCGCGGTATTGTGCGGTATCTACATCAAGCGCAAGCAATATAACCCGCAAGATGACAAAGACATGCACTACTCCAACGTTGAGAAAGTGTTTGGTATTTTGATGGTGGTCACCGCTTGTGCCATGGCTTTTGCGCACGGCTCTAACGACGTGGCCAACGCTATTGGCCCCTTGTCTGCCGTGGTGAGCATAGTGCAAAGCTCCGGCCAGATAGCCGCCAAGTCCAGCATTGCCTGGTGGATACTCCCCCTGGGCGGCATTGGTATCGTCATTGGTCTGGCGTCTTTGGGTCACAAGGTAATGGCAACGGTAGGCACAGGTATTACTCACCTCACGCCAAGCCGTGGCTTTGCCGCTCAGCTTGCGACCGCTGCGACAGTGGTGATCGCATCCGGTACCGGTCTGCCCATTTCCACTACCCAGACTCTGGTAGGGGCGGTTATGGGCGTAGGCCTGGCGCGCGGCATTGCGGCACTCAACCTTAACGTACTGCGAAACATAGTGGTTTCCTGGATAGTCACTCTGCCAGCCGGTGCTATTTTGGCCATTATCTTTTTCTATATCATTCAGTGGTTGTTTAACTAAACACCATTTCGAGGGGGCAATCTTGCCCCCTTCTTCTTGTCCTCCCCCTCCGCACCCATTACCATGCTCTCATCGTTGAGAGTGAAGGAATCTTAGGTGAAAGCGAAACTTCTTGTAGCCCTGTTATGCTACCTGCCCTGGCTAGGTATGGCGGAGGCGGCCAATCGTTATGTCTCCGATAATGTATATGCCTATCTGCATGCCGGCCCCAGTAACAAATTTCGTATTCTTGGCACCATTAACGCCGGCGAACCCGTGGTGCAGCTGGACCGTGATGCCCAGACCAAATACGTACAGATCCGGGATGCCGATGGTCGTACCGGCTGGATAGATGGCCAGTTCATGCAAAACAACGAGAGCTTTCGCTCAAAGTTGCCTGCACTGGAAGCCGAGCTGGAGCACACCAAGCAGCTGCTTGGCACGGCGGATGAACGTCACCAGCAAGATATACGGGACAAAAGCACGCGCCTGACGCAACAAGAACAAGAGCTGACCCAGGTAAGCGAACAGCTGAATGAGCTGCGCCAGCAACATGCTCAGCTTGAAAGTGAAAACCAGCGCCTGACCAGTCTGATGGACGACAAGGAGCACCGGATGCGACTGGACTGGCTGTTGAACGGAGGCCTGGTAGCCGGTGCCGGTATTCTGTTTGGCATCTTCCTGCCCATGGTGCCGCTGCGTCGTAAACGTAACAACGGCCGCTGGATGAACTAAATTAAATAAAGAATACAAAAAAGCCATCAATCACTTCTCGTGACTGATGGCTTTTTTATTTTAAGCAACCAGGGTCTCGGCGCTGGCGTTTGTCTTTGGGGAGATGAGCGCTGCGGGGTTTATGACGACTTGACGGCGAAATGCCGATTGGGCTTGCGATACACAATACCGTCTTGCAACAGCCAGTGAAAAATATCTTCCACTTCTTCCAGCGGCTTTTCCAACATGCGCGAGACCGCGCCCTTGGCACAACGCAGTTCACCGGCCTGCAGCTTGTTCACCACCTCATGGTAATAATCGGGCCGAACCGGCATGGCTGGCGTTTCTTCTTTGCTGTCGTCGCTTGCAACAGGCAAGGGTGGCTTCTTTTGGCTGCGCCGAAAACGAATTTCGTCACCCAGCAGGGCAATAAAGAAGGCAGCAAAGAAATCCAACAAAATAGATAGCGCGGCCACTATACCAAATTGCACCCGCGATAACGGCCAGCCCAGGCCATCGGCCAGGCTCGACATCAGTCCCATCAGCGAGCTTTGACTGGTAATGGCAACCTGGTCTCGTTCGCGTCGTAATTCATCCTGGCGGGCACGCAGTTCGGCATTACGCTCCAGCATATTGGTCATGCCGTTGGCGATGCGCTTCATATCGATGTAAGCCTGTGCCGCCTGCTCGTTGATTTCTATTTCTCTGTCCAGGCCGGCAATTTTATCGGTATAGCTCTGTACCTCGGCGGCCTTGACGGCGTCGCCTTCCAGCAGGGTATTGGTGGCAGCATTAATGCCCCCCACACTGCCGGCAATGGATAACCCGGCCAGCACGGCATAAAAGCACAGCGCCTTGGCTGCGCCAATGGAATCGCGTCGGCTGACCCGTTCCCCCATCTCATACCAGATATAAAATTTTCCAACCTCAAACACCAATGCCAGGCCGCCGAACATCAGCTTCATCAGCAAACCTTGTTCCAGAGACAGAAACAGCAGCAAAGAAAATACCATGGAGGCGGCAATGGAGGCGCCGGTGATCAGATAAACCACAGACAAGGCAAAATGCCCTTTGGGAAGACGTTGATAGTGCACAGTACTTGCTTACCACAGATAAAAAGAGTGCGCATTATAGGGGGGGAGCGGCAAGCAAACAATGCGCCCAGGGTTGGCATTTGCTGATTGTAGAACGAGTGGCCCGGGGAGGTATTTTGACCTTTACTCATGTGAATCCCAACATGGCTAATAGCCCAGTCACAGGCTCATCGCATCAAGCCTGTCTCGCCACGCTAACAACGCCAGAAAGGCCCACGGTCATGGCGCACAGATCAGCCGCTTCACCAGAAGTAAACTATATTAACAACAGCTCGTTACCACGGCATCGTATACGAAAAAAAGTAACAAACACCGTAATATCGCCAATATATGCTGTACAGATCGCATTTGTCGATTGGCACCGTGGCAATCTCTGTTAATAACCGAAAAATCGTATACCTTATCAATGTGATGATTCTGTTTCACTCGCTCACCCCAGCCATGTTAGGAGTGCCGTTATGTTTACCGTTGCCGCCGCTTTTGCCCCCCGTTATGCTCCCAGCGATTTAAAGGCCCTGCGCCAGGCCATTACTCAACACTATATCGTTGACGAAAATACTCATCTGGCCGCCTTGCTGGAACAAGTACCCTCAACCCGCCAGGCCCTGGCGCAGGTTCAGGAACAGGCTCATCAGCTGGTGACCCGGGTGCGCAAGGAAAGTGATGGCGGCGATGGTATTGATGCCTTCTTGCAGCAATACAGCCTGGATACCCAGGAAGGCATTATTTTAATGTGCCTGGCCGAGGCACTGCTGCGCATTCCCGACAGTCACACCGCCGATGAGCTGATTAAAGACCGATTATCCGGCGCCGACTGGGCCAAGTATTTTCGCCAAAGTGATTCCACACTGGTCAACGCGTCCACCTGGGGCCTGATGCTCACCGGCAAAGTCATTCGCATGGACAAAAAGCTCGATGGCAATCCGGCCAATGTACTCAACCGCATGATCAACCGCATGGGCGAGCCCATGGTACGCTCGGCCATGTATGCCGCCATGAAGATCATGGGCAAGCAGTTTGTGCTCGGTCGAGACATCAAAGAAGCGCTAAAAGCCAGTCGCAAGGCACGCCAGCAGGGGTATACCCACTCTTACGATATGCTGGGTGAAGCCGCCATGACCGCCGCCGATGCCGACAAATATTATCAGGATTACGCCAACGCCATTACCGCCGTGGGCGGCGAATCTCTGGTTAACAGCTCGGTTCCTCGCCCTTCAATTTCAATCAAGCTGTCGGCATTACACCCCAGATACGAAGAAGCCAATCGCGAGCGCGTGCTCACCGAACTCAAGGCCACCGTGCTCAAGTTGCTTGAACTGGCACGCAAGCTGAATGTGTTTGTCACCATAGATGCCGAAGAGATGGACCGCCTCGAATTATCACTCGACTTGTTCGAGTCGCTGTATCGGGATCCGGTGAATCAGGGCTGGGGAGGACTGGGCATCGTCATCCAGGCCTATTCCAAACGGGCCCTGCCCGTGCTGTGCTGGCTGACGGCGCTGGCCCGGGAACAGGGCGATGAAATTCCGCTACGACTGGTAAAAGGTGCCTATTGGGACAGCGAAATCAAACACTGCCAGCAAAGCGGCATCGATGGTTACCCGGTATTTACCCGCAAGGCCGGCACCGATATTTCCTATCTGGCCTGCGCCCGCTATCTGCTGAGTGATGCCACCCAGGGCGCTATCTATCCGCAGTTTGCCACGCACAACGCCCATACCGTAGTCTCGGTAATGGCCATGGCCAAGCAGCGGGATTACGAGTTTCAACGCCTGCACGGCATGGGCGAAGAATTGTATAACGCGGTACTGGCCGAACACCCGGAGGTAAACTGTCGTATTTATGCTCCCGTCGGTGCCCATAAGGATCTCTTGCCCTATCTGGTGCGGCGCTTGCTGGAAAACGGCGCCAACACCTCGTTTGTGCACAAGCTGGTGGATCCGAAAACTCCCATAGATACCCTGGTCACCCACCCCCGAGACACCCTGGCCGAATACGACAGCCTGGCCAACGACCGCATTCCCTTGCCGTTGGCCATCTTCCCCGATCGCGTTAACTCCCGCGGTCTGAACATGAATATAGAAGGCATTAGAGCGCCCTTTTTCAGCGCCCTGGATAAACTGAACGACAAGCACTGGCAAGCCAGCCCGCTGGTGGGTGGCAAGGCCGTCACCAGCGGAACGCCAACCACGGTATTCAGCCCACAGGATCATGAGCAGACCGTGGGCAAGGTGTATTTCGCCGACAAAGCCACCGTTGAACAAGCGGTCGGCATCTCCCGGGCCGCCTTTGCTGACTGGCGCAATACGCCGGTAGAGGCTCGGGCTCAGGCGCTGGAAAAGCTGGCCGATTTGCTGGAAGCGCATCAAGCCGACTTTATTTCCTTGTGTACCCGAGAAGCCGGCAAGTTGCTGCAAGATGGCATAGATGAAGTGCGCGAAGCCGTGGATTTTTGTCGTTATTATGCCAACGAGGCTCGCACCCTGATGATCCCTCGCATCCTGCCGGGCTACACAGGTGAACATAACCAGCTGCTGGCTCAGGGCCGCGGCCCCTTTGTGTGCATCAGCCCCTGGAACTTCCCGCTGGCCATCTTTTTGGGTCAGGTCAGCGCGGCACTGGTCACCGGTAATACGGTACTGGCCAAACCGGCCGAACAAACCAGCCTGATCGCCCAGCTGGCCACCACACTGGCACATCAAGCCGGTATTCCGCCCGAGGTATTGCAATTATTGCCCGGCGATGGCGCCACCGTGGGCGCAGCGTTAACCGCAGACCCACGCATTGCCGGGGTCTGCTTTACCGGCTCGACCGATACCGCCATGGCCATCAACCAGACGCTGGCCCAGCGCAAAGGCGCCATTATTCCGCTGATTGCCGAAACCGGCGGCCAGAATGCCATGATCGTCGACTCCACCGCCCTGCCCGAACAGGTGGTACGCGATGTGGTGCGCGCCGCCTTTCAGAGTGCCGGCCAGCGGTGCTCGGCGCTACGGGT
The DNA here is from genome assembly GCF_014643915.1 of Oceanisphaera marina. Taxonomy (GTDB): domain Bacteria; phylum Pseudomonadota; class Gammaproteobacteria; order Enterobacterales; family Aeromonadaceae; genus Oceanimonas; species Oceanimonas marina. The sequence continues at coordinate 93,565 of NZ_BMKE01000003.1, read as the reverse complement.
CTTGTATTTGCAGGAAGACATCGCCGAGCGGGTGCTGGAGATCCTGAAAGGCGCCATGAACGAGCTCAGTGTGGCCGATCCGGCCTTATGGTCTACCGATGTGGGTCCGGTTATCGATGAAGGCGCGCAAGCGGGATTGATGAAACACCTGACCGCCATTCAGGCCGCCGGTAATACCCTGATTGCGCAAACGCCACTGGGCGAAGGCTGTAACAACGGCTGGTATATTCAGCCCACGGCACTGGAAATCGCCAGCATTGGTGAGCTGGCCAAAGAACAGTTTGGCCCCATACTGCATGTGGTGCGTTTCAAGGCGCAAGATATCGGCAAGGTAATAGACGAGATCAACAATACGGGATACGGCCTGACGCTGGGTATTCACAGTCGCAATGCCTCCTTTGCCGACGACATAGCGCAACGGGTCAACGCCGGTAACATCTACATCAACCGCGATCAAATTGGCGCCATGGTGGGCGTGCAACCCTTTGGCGGGCAGGGCTTGTCCGGCACCGGTCCCAAGGCGGGCGGGCCCCATTATCTCACCCGCTTTATTACCGAGAAAACCATTACCAACAACACTACCGCCATTGGCGGCAACGCCACCCTGTTGTCATTAGGCGAAAGCTAAAGCAAACGGTCAGCGATAAGCTCAGCCCCCCATGCTTGCATGGGGGGCTCTTTTGCTACTCGGCGGCCAGTGTGGACGGGGTTGTGCACTCATATGGTGTTTATTTGAACTGGCCGCCTAACGCTGGCAGCGTGCAGCGCTTTTTTGCCGTTATAATGGGCTTTTGGCTCAGGGAGACATCAGTGCAAGTTTATCTAGTAGGCGGCGCGGTACGAGATTCGCTATTGGGCATAACCGTATACGATCGCGACTACGTCGTCGTCGGTGCCCTGCCCGAGCAACTGCTGCAACAGGGCTATCAGCAGGTAGGCAAAGACTTTCCGGTGTTCCTGCATCCCAACAGCAAAAACGAATACGCGCTTGCTCGCACCGAGCGCAAGGCAGGCACAGGTTATACCGGCTTTATCTGTGATTTTGGCCCCGAGGTGACGCTGGAAGAAGACTTGAGCCGCCGCGACCTGACGATTAACGCCATCGCTCAACGTGAAGACGGCACTTTGATCGATCCCTATCATGGTCAGGCAGATATTGCTGCCCGCCGCTTGCGCCATGTGTCTGATGCGTTTAGTGAAGACCCGCTGCGCGTATTGCGGGTCGCTCGCTTTGCCGCCCGCTTTCATCATCTGGGCTTTGTTGTTGCCGACGAGACTCTGGAGTTGATGCAACAAATGGCAGCCAGCGGCGAACTGGCCACGCTGACTCCCGAACGGGTATGGAAAGAAACAGAAAAGGCGCTGGCCAGTCCACACCCGCAGGTGTTTTTTGAAGTATTGCGTCGTGTTCATGGCCTGACGGCCCTGTTTCCGGAAATAGATGCCTTGTTTGGCGTACCTGTCAGCAAGCCCTGGGGGACAGAACCCGATGCCGGCCAACAGACCATGGCCGCGCTCACCCGCTGCGCCGAGTTGACCGATAATATTGCCGCTCGATTCGCCGTACTCTGCCATGCCATTGGCACCACGCAGGCCACCACAGAGCAAACGACTCAGACCCAGCGTAATGAGCAAGGCGTAACGCCCATTACCACCCTTTGTCAACGCCTCAAGGTGCCCACCGAGCACAAGGAGCTGGCCATTCTGATAAGCCGCTGGCACCCGTTTTTACATGGTTTATCTCGCCCTACAGTCGCGCAAGCGCCCCGTATACTCGCGCTGTACCAGGCTACCGATGCCTGGCGCAAACCCGAGCGTTTTTCCCTGTTGCTGCAATGCGCTCAGGCCGATATGCAAAGCCAAAAGAACACGGCACCGTATCCGCAAGGCCCGTTATTGTGGCAATGGCTGGGCGAGCTGAAAACCATTACCGCCGGCCCCTTTATAGCCCAGGGACTAAAAGGCCCCGCCATTGGCGAGGCCATTTCGCAAGCTCGTCTGCAACGCCTTGAACAACGATTAGGCTAAGCTGTTATGCAGGCCAGATTACAGTTGGCCTGCCATCACCCAGAATAGCACCGCCCCCAGCCCTAACCGATACCATACAAAGGGCATGACGCCGATACGGTTCAACAAGGCTAAAAACAGGTGAATGCAGGCCAGAGCACTGGCAAACGAAACCACAATACCCAGTCCCATAGCGGACCAGGGTATTATCGCTCCGGCACTTAGCAAGCCCGTGGCCTGATGGCTGCCGGCCAGAAATATAATCGGAATCGACATCAGAAAAGAGAAACGAGCGGCGGCATCACGCGTCATGCCCAGCATCAACCCGGCAGTTAAGGTGATACCGCTGCGCGAGGTCCCCGGAATCAGTGCCAATGCCTGGGCACAGCCCAGCAAAAAAGCCCCACGCCAACCGGTTTGATATTCGCTTTTATGCAGTCGAGCTATTTTGTCGGCCCACCACAGCAGCAAGCCAAATACGATGGTGCTAACGGCGATAACCCAGCCGGAACGTAAAAAATCGGCGATGAAGCCGCCAAAAATCACTCCTATAATGCAGGCGGGAATGGTCGCCAGCACAATGCTCCAGGCCAGGCGTGACTCGGCACTTTGCTCTTTGCCTCTGATCGAACGCTGCCAGGCGATCGCCAGGCTGACCACCTCGTAACGAAAGTAATATAACACCGCCAGCAAACTGCCCAGGTGCACGGCCACATCAAATGCCATCCCCTGGTCACGCCACCCCAACAATACCGAAGGCAATATCAAGTGTGCAGAGCTGGAGATAGGTAAAAACTCGGTAAGGCCCTGAATCAGAGCCAGTAATATGGTGTGAGCTTCCATAGCGCATGTCCTTTGGCCTGTTACTGATTCAGGTTATCCAGGTTCAATGACGCTTTAATGACAGTGCCGCTTCAGGCCTTGGATCGGATCAGTTTGCAAAACGCTCTATTTCTACCCCGACACCGGCGGCATTAGCGACGGCATTGGGCTTGGTAAGACGCACTTTTACCGATTGCACGGCAAACTCGGTCAGAATAAGCTGCGCTATCTGCTCGGCCATGGTTTCCACCAGCTCCACATGATTTTGCTCTGCGTATCGGGTTACCTTTTGCGACAAGGCAGCATAATCGAGCGCCTTGTTAATATCATCACCCAACGCGGCAGGCGCATTGTCGTAGCCCATTTCAAGATCGAAACGCACCTTCTGTTGAATGCCCTTTTCCCACTCATAAACACCTATGGTAGTGAGCACCTCTAGGCCTTGTACAAACACTTTATCCATCGTCTCTATCTTCTGTTAAGCTGTGGCCATATGGTTGGTAATCGAGTCACGCTTGCGCGGCAGGCCTTGCACTACAGGCTTTAGCCAGCCAATAGCTCGGTTTAAGCCCGCAATAATAACGGATTGACCCCGAGGTATAAACCGCGAATGACGGCCCTCATCTTGTTTATGATCATGTTCGCTTATCTGGGGGGATCCATCTCCAGCGCCGTGCTGATCTCTCGGCTTTATCGCCTGCCGGACCCTCGGGCTCATGGCTCGGGCAACCCGGGGGCCACCAATGTGCTGCGCACGGGTAATCGCAGCGCCGCCGTCTGGGTGCTGTTACTCGATATTCTGAAAGGCACGGTGCCGGTTTATGTGGCCTGGTATTTGAACATCAGCCCTTTGTACCTGGCTTTTATCGGCATGGCCGCCTGCCTGGGCCATATGTTTCCGCTGTTTTTTCACTTTCACGGTGGCAAGGCAGTGGCAACGGCGCTGGGCACCCTGTTGCCGCTGGGCATGGACATGACCGGCTTGATGCTGTTGACCTGGCTGGTATGCCTGGGGCTGTTTGGCTATTCCTCTTTGGCGTCACTCATTACCGCCCTGCTCGCCCCGCTGTATGTCTACTTCATCAAACCGGAATACACACTGTCGGTCGCCTTGCTTTCCTGCCTGATCATTCTGCGGCACCACGGCAATATCAGCCGCCTGTATCACCGCCAGGAAAAACCAATTATCGAACGATTCAAACGCGACGATAGAGCAGGTAAAGAGTAATGTGTGAAGGGCAAAGAGGAGACAAAAACCTAAGAACCAAACCTCTTTTTGCCACGGAATACACGGACGTAAAGACAAATCAAAAACGACCAGAGCGTATGATATAAGGCCTTAACCAGTAATAACTCCTCTTGGTTTTTATCTTAAATTTTCCGTGTTCTTCCGTGTATTCCGTGGCGAGAGAATCTTGCGTTTTTTAAACAGCAGTTAGTTCGTCCAACGGCCAGCGCGGCCGAGCCCGCACTGCCAGCGGCTCTAGATCACCGGCTTTTAATCGCTGCAGACCGGCAAAGGCAATCATGGCACCATTGTCGGTGCAATATTCATTGCGCGGATAAAATACCTCCCCCTGCAGACTGCTCATCAGCTCGCTCAACTGAGTACGCAACGAGACATTGGCGCTCACGCCGCCGGCCACCACCAAACGATTCAAGCCCGTTTGCTTCAAGGCGCGCTTGCACTTGATGGCCAAAGTGTCCACCACCGCCTGCTGAAACGCGTGGGCAATATCGGCACGGGTCTGCTGATCTATTTGCCCCTCGACTGCCGTCTTGCTTTCGGCGGCGATAGTGGTGGCGGTCGCCGTTTTCAGGCCGGAAAAACTGAAATCCAGCCCAGGGCGGTCGGTCATGGGCCGGGGGAACTTGAAACGGTTAGGCTGACCTTGTTCCGCTAATTTAGCCAAACGAGGGCCTCCGGGATAATCCAGCCCCATCAGCTTGGCCGTCTTATCAAACGCCTCGCCGGCCGCATCGTCGACCGACTCGCCCAGAATTTCATAACGCCCGATGCCATCAACCCGTACCAACAAGGTGTGACCACCGGACACCAAAAGAGCAACAAACGGAAACTCCGGTGCTTGCTCCTCCAGCATAGGGGCCAGTAAGTGGCCTTCCATGTGATGCACGGCCACCGCCGGCTTGTTCCAGGCAAACGCCAGGCTGCGGCCTATGGTTGCCCCCACCAGCAAAGCCCCCATCAAGCCAGGGCCTGCGGTAAATGCCACCCCGTCAATATCGTCTTTGGTACAGCCGGCATCGGCCAGAGCGGCTTCAATCAAGGGAATGGTTTTACGAATATGATCCCGGCTGGCCAGCTCGGGCACCACACCGCCATAGTCCGCATGCAGCGCTACCTGGCTGTATAACTGGTGAGCCATAATACCCAGCTTGTCGTCATATATGGCAATGCCGGTTTCATCACAGGAGGTTTCTATTCCTAGTACACGCATGTCGGTCTATCATTCAAGGCTGTCGAAAAAGTGGGGCTTATGTTACCCTTTAAGTGATTTTTTAACCAGCGAACTGCCGTCGGACTTTACTTTAGGTCCTGGTTCAGAGTAAAATTTCGCACCATTTTTATTAGACAAACTGGTTTACTAAAAAACCAGTTAACCGAGGTGAGAGGCACATGCCAGTAATTAAAGTACGTGAAAACGAGCCCTTCGACGTAGCTCTACGTCGTTTCAAGCGTTCCTGCGAAAAGGCCGGTATTCTGTCTGAAGTGCGTCGTCGCGAGCAATACGAGAAGCCGACTACTGTACGCAAGCGCGCCAAGGCAGCTGCTGTTAAGCGTCATGCCAAGAAGCTGTCTCGCGAAAACGCACGCCGTATTCGTCTGTACTAAGCTGTAGTTGATCTCGTGTCCTTAAAAGACCAACTGTCTGAACAGCAAAAGATCGCCATGCGTGCCAGAAACAAGGCGCGCCTCGGCACCTTGCGTATGCTGCTGGCAGAGATCAAACAAAAAGAGATAGACAGCCGCGAAAACCTGGAAGATGACGCCATCATTGCCATCGTTACCAAAATGGTAAAGCAGCGCAAAGACGCCGCCACTCAATTTGAGCAGGCCGGACGCCAAGAGCTAGCCGATGGTGAGCGCCAGGAAATCGTGGTGCTGCAGGAATTCCTGCCGCAACCTCTTACCGCAGACGAACTGGACACTTTGCTCAATAATGCCATCGCCGACACCGGCGCTAGTGGCATGCAGGATATGGGCAAAGTCATGGCGGTGTTAAAACCGCAAATCCAGGGACGTGCAGATATGGGTAAGGTCAGCGCAAGCATTAAAGCCAAACTGGCTTAACGGTTTACGCAGTTCCCTGCCAACGGGCCGTGCTTCTTTATGATGCACGGCTTTGTTTTTTCTTCGCTTTCCCGGTGAATAATGTCAGGCAGAATCCCCCAATCTTTTATTGACGACCTGTTGGCCAGAACCGACATCGTCGATCTTATCGATCAACGGGTAAAATTAAAAAAAGCCGGCAAAAACTATCAAGCCTGCTGCCCCTTTCATAACGAAAAATCACCTTCCTTTACCGTTAGTCACGAAAAACAGTTTTATCACTGCTTTGGCTGTGGTGCCCACGGCACTGTGCTCGGCTTCTTGATGGAATATGACGGGCTGGAATTTCTCGACGCTATCGACGAGCTCGCCGGTATGCACGGGCTAACCGTACCTCGCGAGAACAGTGGCTCTTCGCTGACCCCGCAGCAACAAGCGGCAGCCAAAGCCGTACGTCAGGATTTATATGCCCAGCTGCAAGACATCAGCCGCTTTTATCAAACCCAGCTACGCCAATCGCAAGCCGCCATTAGCTATCTGAAAGGGCGCGGTCTGAGTGGTGAAGTGGTCAAGCGCTTTAATATCGGCTATGTGCCCGAGCAATGGGATGGCGTAAAACGAAAGTTTGCCACTCATGCCGAGGCGGAAAGCCAGCTGATCGAAGGCGGCATGCTACTGAAAAGCGACAATGGCCGAGTGTACGACCGGTTTCGCGATCGCATCATGTTCCCGATTCATGATCGCCGAGGCCGGGTGATCGGTTTTGGTGGCCGGGTACTGGGTGATGGCACCCCCAAGTACCTGAACTCTCCGGAAACTCCGGTGTTTCATAAAGGCCGTGAACTATATGGCTTGTATGAAGTGCGCCAGGCGCACCGTAACCCCGAACGCATCCTGATCGTCGAAGGCTACATGGATGTGGTGGCACTGGCGCAATTCGGGATCGATTATGCCGTGGCCAGCCTGGGAACCGCGACCACGGTCGAGCATTTGCAATTGCTGTTTCGCACCACACGAGAAGTGATCTGTTGTTACGACGGTGACCGAGCCGGGCGCGAAGCGGCATGGCGCGCACTGGAAAATGCCCTGCCGCTGCTGCAAGACGGACGCAGCCTCAAGTTTGTCTTCTTGCCCGACGGTGAAGACCCGGACACCCTGGTGCGCAAGCTGGGCTGTGATGCCTTTACCCAGCAGTTGGATAATGCCCAGAATTTTGGGGATTTTCTATTTGAACGTCTGGCACAAGACACCATGGGCGGCGATGCCGGCCAGCACGAGCTGGCAAACAAAGCCGCAGAAGCCATTATCAGAGTGCCGGAAGGATTTACCCGGGAGGGGCTGATCACTCAGCTGTCTCGCCAACTTAACTGGGGCGAAAACGAACGCCGGGTGCGTGACTTGTTCAATCGCCTGCAACCGGGCGGGCAATCCCCTGCTCCGGCAAACCGGCAAGCAAATAAAAAGATTAAGCTGACACCTATTCGCCGAGCCATTGCCCTTGTGCTACAATATCCGGCTGCCGCAGCCAAATTGCCAACAATGCCGGATCTGGCCGAGCTATCGACTCCGGGAATGGACTTATTGCAAAGCCTGTTAACTCTGGTACAACGCCAGCCAGACATCACCACAGCCCAATTGCTTGAGCATTGGCGTGGGCATGACTCTGGACGAGCACTTGCCCGGTTAGCCATGGCGGATGATTTATTCGCCGGCGAGCACATAGAGCAGGAACTGCAGGATATCTTCGTGGTGCTGATTAACGATTATCTGGCGGGGCGCATAGAAATGCTGCAACAAAAGAGCAGGCAAGGCGGTCTTACGGCAGTAGAAACACAAGAATTAATGCTGTTGCTCAGCGAGAGCAAAGCAGGCAATAACTGATCATTGAAAATTGGGTGCGACGCCCCCATAAAGTAAAACAGGCCCGGTCAACGGGTAATATTAAACCCTAGAAAGCTGCAACACTCTCACCGACTATCAAGGCAGGGCGTGTTGGCAAGCACACACCAACAGCATAGCGACGTTGGTTAAGTTTTGTTATAATCGGCTAATTGTGCGCCACATAAACGTGAGCCGAATTGCCTACACCCTCTTGCAACATCTAACCGGACGAGTTCTATGGAGCAAACCCCACAGTCACAGCTTAAACTTCTCGTTGCCAAAGGTAAAGAACAGGGGTACCTGACTTATGCCGACGTTAACGATCATCTTCCTCAAGACATTGTCGACTCTGATCAGATTGAAGATATTATTCAAATGATCAATGACATGGGTATTCAGGTGGTAGAAACTGCCCCCGATGCCGATGACTTGATGATGTCTGAAACTTCGGCCGATGAAGACGCCGCCGAAGCCGCTGCTCAGGCACTGGCTTCTGTTGAATCTGAAATTGGCCGTACGACCGACCCAGTGCGCATGTACATGCGCGAAATGGGGACGGTAGAACTGCTGACCCGTGAAGGCGAAATCGATATCGCCAAACGGATCGAAGAAGGCATCAATCAGGTGCAAAGCTCGGTATCCGAATATCCCGAGACTATTACCACCTTGCTGGATCAGTTTGACCGCTTCGAAGCAGGCGATATTAAACTGAGCGACATTATCTCCGGCTTTCTCGACCCAGATTCAACCGAAACTGCAGCGCCCACCGCAACGCATATCGGCTCTGAGCTGAGCGACAAAGAGCTGGAAGACGAAGATGAAGACGAAGACGCCGAGGACGAGGAAGAAGTTGATACTGGCCCCGATCCCGAACTTGCACGCGAAAAATTTGGTGCCCTGCGCGAGCAGTACGAAATCATGCGTGGCGTCATCGACAGCAAGGGCCGTACTTCAACCGAAGCGACCAAAGAAATAGCCGAACTGGCGTATATCTTCCGCGAATTCCGGTTGATCCCCAAGCAGTTTGATCGTCTGGTTAATGCCATGCGCGACACCATGACCCGTGTTCGCGTGCAAGAGCGTCTGATTCTCAAGCTGTGTGTTGAGCAGTGCAAAATGCCGAAGAAAACATTCGTGCAGGCCTTTGCGCAAAACGAAAGTGATCCAGAATGGTTCAACAAGCAGCTGGCTTCTGGCAAAACCTGGTCGGGCAGACTGGAAGACGTATCCGAAGACGTACTGCGCTCCATTGGCAAGCTCAAGCTGGTGGAAGAAGAAACCAGGCTGACTATTTCGCAGATTAAAGACATCAACCGTCGCATGAGCATAGGTGAAGCCAAGGCTCGCCGTGCGAAGAAAGAGATGGTTGAGGCTAACCTGCGTCTGGTTATTTCCATCGCCAAAAAGTACACCAACCGTGGCTTGCAGTTCCTTGATTTGATCCAGGAAGGCAACATCGGCTTGATGAAAGCGGTAGACAAGTTTGAATATCGCCGTGGCTACAAGTTTTCAACCTACGCCACCTGGTGGATCCGTCAGGCCATTACCCGTTCTATTGCCGATCAGGCGCGCACCATTCGTATTCCGGTGCACATGATTGAGACCATCAACAAGCTCAACCGTGTTTCCCGCCAAATGCTGCAAGAAATGGGCCGCGAGCCGACGCCGGAAGAACTGGCGCATCGCATGGCAATGCCGGAAGACAAAATTCGCAAGGTACTTAAAATTGCCAAAGAGCCAATCTCGATGGAAACCCCCATCGGTGATGATGAAGACTCGCACTTGGGTGATTTTATCGAGGATACAACCCTGTCCTTGCCTGCGGATCAAGCCACCAGCGAAAGCCTGCGCAACGCCACCAAAGACGTACTGTCTGGCTTGACCGCGCGTGAAGCCAAGGTACTGCGGATGCGCTTCGGTATCGACATGAATACCGATCATACGCTGGAAGAAGTAGGCAAGCAGTTTGACGTTACCCGTGAGCGTATTCGCCAGATTGAAGCCAAGGCACTGCGCAAGCTGCGCCACCCCAGCCGTTCCGAAGTGCTGCGCAGCTTCCTCGACGAGTAAGCTTTACGCATCAGGCACAGCAAAATGACAAAAGGGCGCATCAGCGCCCTTTTTCTTTTGCCAACCGTTTAAAAATCAAACGGATATCAGACCGCCCGACTAGACAGCCCACACGGCTTTACTTATAATCACCACCACTTCAGGCCCCTTAGCTCAGTTGGTTAGAGCACACGACTCATAATCGTTAGGTCCCCAGTTCAAGTCTGGGAGGGGCCACCAAATACCAAGGGTTAGCAGGTTAACAGCCGCTAACCCTTTTTTTCTGTGCCGCCTATGTGCCGCTTTGCAGCGGGATAGCCAGGGAAACAAAACAGCCCGATTCACCAGGGCGAAACGCTCCATCATGGCCAGCGCCAGCACCACCGATCCCCTAACCAATCAACCAATTTACTGATCCCGGCATAATGGTAACGCCCAAACCCGCGCCTAAAGTGGCAGCCTCTACCGCAAGCCCTCGCCCTACCTACTCTGTAAATCCGCGCCCTATTCGGCGTACCCTCATTGCTGGCGCTCGCTCCTGGGTAAATACCTCAAGGCCGGAAAACCGGCTTTGACCGGCGCTATGTTGCGCCCGTTGGTGTTACCGGGTCTGGCGGCTACCGTGGCGGGTGGTGTAGCGGGTAACGCATCGCGACCACCAGCAAACCCGCGCCAGCTCTGCCCCGCAAGACGTCGCCAGGGTGGCGGGTGGTGTGGCGGTTGCCGTGCTGGGGTCTTGCCTGGCCACAGAACGGCAGCCCCTGGGGAGTCTGGCCACTGGCTGGCCCGGTCGCGTCTCCGCTAAGTCGCCGGGCCGTTTGTCGTTTCTGACAAAACCCTTTGTCGTTTCTAACAAGAAAGCGCACCTATCCGGCAGCCTTTGGGGATCAGCTTGGCGGCTGGCGCTTTGCCCTGGGTAGCCGTGCCCGGCGCTGGACCGGATTGGTTTAATATCTTTACCGCATGATATCTTGAATTTTCTCGAGAGGAAGGTTCGACCACTCTAGCCCCTTCCTGACAAATAATTTCTCATCATATTCAGATGGGAAACAGAACTTTTCTTTATGAACATTTAACACATAGAGGATGTAATAAAGCTCCGCACAAGCATGAATAATAAATATAATCTTTTGATGGTACTTGGCCGAAAAGTAAACGTCAGGAGGATTGTTGATGAAGAGCTCTCCTATCACATCAAGGCGTTCGTGAAGGGCTTTTACTAGTGTTGGAATTCTTTTCATCATCCTTCTTTCCTCTGGCTCCATGTATCCAGCACAGTATTGAACTAAAGAGTTAAAAGCCCAATCATGGAAATCCATTTTCAACCGGATGTTTTTAACCTCTGTATAGCTGCAAATACTTGAATAGCTGAGCAATAAATCTTTCACATTGTGGGTTAAATCTGAGACATCTAGATACAGATAGTCTTTAGCTTTTGAAACTCTCCTTTGCTCCAACCACCAAGATAGCGAGCCCCCTAAAACAGCCCCAAAAGCGGCACTTAACAACGATATTATCCAGTCAGGCATATCTACCTCATCTTTTTTAAGATGATAGTAACCCGCCGTTGGCCTTCTGAATACTCGCACCGTATCAGTTAATGGGGGCCGCCTGACTACCGCCAATGTCCTTTTCAACGTTATCCCGTTCAGCTTTGAACTTGGAGGTCTGTTCTTTGATGCCTCTCATGTCGGTGCGATAGCCTGAATTATCCACAGCAAGTCAGAAAAACAGCTGTGATAGGTGCTGGACCGTTTGGGTGAGCCTGCCCGGCTGTACATTTCGCGGGTCCTTGCTGGCGCGGTTCATCAGTCCACGGGGGCGCAGAGTCGCGGACTCCGGCTAAATTTCGGAGCTTTTGGGTCAACAGCAGCACCAGGGGCCAACCCTTACCGGGCCTGTCTTTGAAGGTGCCGAAGTTGTTGTTTCACTGCGCCAGCCAAGGGCAGCACATCGAGCCGCTTACCCACTGTGAGCCTTGCCCCGCAAGGGCTGCCGAGTGGTGGCCGTGCCGGTCGCGCCTCCCCTTCACCGAGCAAACATAAACAACAACCACCTATCAGAAAAATTTTATAAATAGCCAACGATCGCGCCTCTACGCACCTGTAACGGGGTGCCCCCTCGGGAGTACCTTCAGCCTGCACCAGATAGGTAGCGGCGGGGTGACGGATGCAGTAGTCGTTAAGGTGTATCCTCTGCTCTACATAATCCTGAGCAGAACTGGGCAGCGGCTGACTGGACCTGTTAGCTCTCCAGGCGCAGACTCCCTACCTCATGCAACTGGGCGTCAGCCTCGTATTTCCCGGATATTCTCTGCAGGTGCGCCAGCATCTTTTCGGTGCGCGCCGCACTGTCGATAGACTTTCCCTGACACCAGGCGGCTATTGGCTCACCGCTGCTCAAAAGCAGATCCACTGCATCGATGGGCAAACCGATATCAAGCAATTCATCGGTCTGCACCACCAGCACCAGCGCTGCCACAGCCCGATTACCGAGCAGTGCCGTGCAGCGGGCAAACAGTCCCTCCTGCGCCATGGCCATCACGGCCCCAGACGCGTCGAGTGTGACATTGTGACTCGTCACATGGCAGGCCAGGCCCTGTTCTCTCCACGCGTTCTGACGCTGGCGCGCCATCTGCAGCGCCTGACTAGCACCAACGCAGACGTCAACCGGGATACGCCCCGGCCCAGATAGCAAAAGCCTCAACACCTGCGGCAGTGTTCGTCTTGAGCTGTCACTCTGGCCCAGCATGGGTGCCGAGTTCACCTCGTTGATGATGGCGCCGTTTTCATGCCAGGGACGGGTAATATCCGGCGAAATTATGTCGATACCAGCTACGTCGAGATCGAAAAGTGCAGCCGCTTGGCTGGCAATGGCGGCATTATCAGGGTGCAGGGTCGCCGAGTAGTCTTCGTCCAACCCGCCCCACTGCGTGGATTCAATGCGCCGCAGCTGTGCCCAGACGCCCGCAGGCGGTACGCTCGCCAGATCCCAGCCCGCTTCCTGCAAGCAATCCAGAGCCTGCGTATCGCTCGGAAACAGCGGCTCGCGTACCCAGCTCGGCAGTGCCAGTTGGACGGCATTGGCGGCGGCGATCAGTTCGCTGACCGTACGCTGTCCATCGCCCTGCACGGCAACCGGCATACGTTTTACCGCGTACAGCACCTTGCCGCGCACCACCAGCAGACGGTGGCACACGCCGGTGACCTGGCGCTCTACCAACACCTGCGAGGATAATTGCGCAGCCTGCCGATAGGCACTGCGCAACTTGGCGTCAGTGGTAATGTCCACCGTCACACCCTCTCCGCGATCACGATCCGCTGGCTTGACCACCAATGGCCAGCCCAGCACCGCCTGTGTCGCAACGGCCTCGGCTTCATTGGCGACTCTACGATGCTGCGGTGCAGGCAATCCGGCGCGGCGCATCCATTCACAGGCGATCCCTTTGTTCTGCGCTACTGTTACGCCAATCGCCGAGTCAGACCCCACTTTGCTGTGCTGCATGTGCAGGCGATGTACTCCCCACCCCAGCTGAAACAGACCGGCCCCAAGATGTCGCCACGGAATGCCGCTTTCCTGGGCACAGGTCAGCAGCGGCAAGGTCGACAGCCCCATTTGCATCACCGTACGCAGCGGATGCAGCACCTTGGCCTCCAGCTGCTGATAAAGTGGCTCTGTGGTTGAAAAGCTTTTGGGGTCCGCCGCTACGCCCAGCACCAAGAGCGTGGCTGCGTCATACACCAGACGGGTCGATTGCGCAGGTACATAGTCGATATGGACAACACTGACATCCGCCAACCACCCACCCGGCCGCGCCTCATCGGCCTGCAAGGCACATATCTGGCCAGGCTCGAACACCGGCATGCGGGCCGCACGCTGCAGTTCTGCCGCCACCTGCAGAATCCGCCAGAACAAGGCACCAACCGCATTGACCGGATGCGGCTCGGTACTAAACGCAACCCCCTGCAACGGGGATTGCAATGCCAGACCAAGCTTGTCCCGCAACCAGGTATCCAACGCCGGCCAGTCGATAGCCTGCGGACAGTGGCTCAACTGCAGACGTAGGGTTTGCTCAGGCTGGCGCAAGCGGCCACGAAAGCCCGCGAATAGAGTGGTCTGAGTCATCGGGGACATGGGCTCCGGGTAGTAAAAATAAAAAAGGGCAGTTCAATCCGGCCAGTGTTCAGTCGCCCCACATGCGTATCAGCTCCTGAACGCACTGGCCGGACTGGGTCGCCAGCTCGACATATTTGGTATCCTGACTCAGCGTCCGTGGAACTTGACTGAGCTTGGCGATGATTTCGCGCTGGCGGGCATCGCGGATGCGACTCTGTACCCAGCCAACTACAGCGTGGCGCGTTCCATGGGTAACCGGCGCGACCCGGTGCAGCTCGCCGGCGGGATAAAGCACCATACTCCCCGCCGGCAATTTGAAGGTTAATGTCTGCGCTGCCGTCGCGACCACCAGCTCGCCGCCCTGGTACGTACTCGGATCATCGAGAAACAGGGTAAAGGACACATCAGTGCGCACATCGTGAATATAAGCGCCGTCGGAATGCATGCCATACTCCATGCCCACGTCATAACGATTGATAATAGGCCGGCCGATAAAGCGCGGTATGGCGAAGGCCTGCACAACGGGCTGCGCGTGAATGGCCAGGGCAATGCTGTCGAGCAGTTGAGCATGCACCGCTGGGGATAACTGCAGGTTGTTCTTGGCCGCCTTTGCCATTCCCTGAGCCGTTTGTTTGCCGTTCTCAAAAGGGCCAGTCTGAATAGCCGCGGCGATAGCAGAAAGCAGATCGGCCGGCAGCGCGTTTTCGATAATGGCGTAGTTCAAAGCGAATGGCCTCTAGGTAGACTTGAGCTGCCAGAATTCTACCTGCCCGCGCCACAATTCCAACGGTTTAAATAAGATATGTCCCGACAAGTCAGCTTGAAAGGGCTTGCCGCCATACCTGTTACTTGGTGGATGATGTGCGTTACTCCCGCATCTGAATGGCTTTGCGGGCCTTTCAAGCACAGCATTGAATCCATGGCGAAATGCCGAGAGTGTCACACCGCAGATTGCGGCTCCTGAATATGAATTTCGTCGGGATGGCCGTTTATAGCCGCAACCGAATTAATCTCTGGCACGGCACAGGGTATCCACTTATTATCGGTTTTCTGCGGTATTAACGCACTACAACAATTTAATCAAGGATGTTTGAATTATGCAAAATCGCCGCTCGCCCCGCGCTCAGTGGAAAACGAACGCGCTGTACAGCGCCATTGCCGCCATCTGCGCCAATGGCCTGTTTATCTCTCAGGCACAGGCTGTCCCCGGCTGTGGCTCAACGGTTAGCGCCGACCAGGGACAGTGCACTCCCTACGATTCGCAAGAGGTCACCGTCGCTTCCGGTGTCACCATCAGCACCGCCAATGCCCCTGCCGTGTGGTACTCCGGCAACCTCGGGGGCAACGTCGAGGGAGAAGACATCGGTAGCCTGACCAATAACGGCAACATCCTCTCCAGCGGTTCGGGGGAAGACTATTATTCGTCGTCGAGCGTGGCTGGCGTTGCCATCAATGGCACACTGCGGGGTACCCTGACCAACAATGGCGTTATCAGCGCCAACGCGGAGGGTGAAAACAGCAATGCCAGCGGTGTAGCTACCCGCGACCTTACGGGCACCCTGAACAACCATGGCACCATCAGCGGTACTGCGACCAACGGCGAGGGTTATTCGATCTACAACGAAGGTTATGAAAGCGGCCACGGCAGCATCAACAACCTGGAGAGAGGCGTGCTACGCGGCAGGCTCCATATCGGTGGCTCTGGTGTGACCGTTAATAACGACGGTCTGATTGATCTGCCGATGAGCAGCCAGGCTGGCTATGTAGCCGGCAACTTCAACCAGAGTGCTGCCGGTACCCTGCGCATCATGGCTGCCGGCGACGGCGAGGATCAGTATAGCCAGCTCCAAGTGCACGGGCATGCAAACATCGCCGGCAAGGCCTTTGTTGATGTGCAGCAAGCCAATACTCTTGCCGTGGGACAAACTCTCAACAATGTGGTCTACACGGACTACCATGGCTTGAGTGGTAACTTCGACCAGGTCAATGACAACAGTGCGTTGTTCAACTTCCAGAGCCTGTCCACGGAAGGCGAAGACGGACATATCGACTTAAAGATCGTCAAGGGCATGACCGCCGTTGATGCGGTCAATGCCAACAACAACCCAAGCGCTCTGGGCGCTGCGGGTGCACTGGACCGAGTTATCGACCGCGGCGCCACCACCCCGAACATGCAGACCGTTATCGATGCGCTGGGACGCCTAGGCACCGAGCAGGAAGTCTCTGACGCTATATCCCAGACCACGCCGTTGCTGGTCGGTAACAGCGCCATCGCCGCGAACGCTGCACTGACCGGCATCGGCCGGGTGATCCAGTCGCGTATCGAATCCCGCCGCGGCATGTCCTCGGGTGATGAGCTCTATGGTAACCACAAGGTCTGGCTGAAAACTTTCGGCTCTCGGGCCGACCAGAATGATCACAACGGCACGTCGGGCTTTAAAGCTAACACCGCGGGCCTGGCTCTGGGTGCCGATAGCACAGTGTTCGACGCCACTCGAGTCGGTATCGCCTTCGCCTACGCCAACGCTGATGTTGACGGCAACTCCAGCACCGCGCCCAACAGCGCCGAGGTGGATGTGTTTCAATTACTTGGCTATGGCAGCCACAGCCTGAATGCGAACACTGAGCTGAATTTCCAGGCAGGTATTGGTCTGAATAACACCGAGGGCAAGCGCGATATTCTGTTCTTGGGCGAAACCGCCAGATCCGATTACAACAGCCTAGTGGCCACCGCAGGCGTTGGCCTGGCGCACAGCTACACGCTGAACGACAGCACCGACTTCACGCCATCTGTACGCACCGACTACACCTGGATCCGGGACGAGAGTTATACCGAGCAAGGCTCCAGCGCCAACCTCAAGGTTGATTCGCGCACAACCGATCAGCTGCTTTTCAGCCTGGATGGCAAACTCAGCCATGAGTTCAAGCCAGACATGGTGGTCAGCGCCAACCTGGGAGTGGGCTATGATGCCCTGAACAGCCAGTCCAGCATCACCGCCAGCTTCGCCGGCGAGCCTGGCTCGGGCTTCACCACCTATGGTCTGGAGCCAAGCCCCTGGCTGCAGCGAGCGGGCCTAAGCTTGGTCACCAACACCGAAAATGGCATGGAAATCTCGCTGCACTACAATGCCGAGCACCGCGAGAGTTTCCTGAACCAGACCGCCTCCCTGAAACTGCGCAAGACCTTCTAACAGGATGTTGAAAAGCGTCAGCGAAGCCGTCAGACAAGGCTAAAATATCCGAAAAACCGCAGTTTAAGTGGTGTAAATGAGAATTTTAAGGTGATGTTAAAACTGTATTGTCCATGTAGGTAGATTTTCAACCGCCTACTAAACCGTTTCAATACATCCACCAATCCCTGCACTGCTCAACCAGCGCAGGGATTTTTTATTTCTGGCGCTGGAGCGCAATAACCGCTGGTTTAAATGCGAAGTGTCGTTGTCTTTCGCACACCTGCAGCGCCAGACCGAGTATCAATAAACAACGCTCAGGGTACTATGCTCTCTAACAATATCGGCCACTGCTCCACCCAGCAGCAATGGTGGTCGAATGTCGGCATAACCTTGATGGATAAAGGCGCACTGGGTACAAATCGCTCAGCATAAGCCAACGCAACGGACACACCGATGACACCGTCACGCGCCCCCACAAAATGTGTCTGCGGCACCGCTTGCAACTGCATCCAGGCATCCGCCGCATTGAGCGAACCCTCTAATGGGGATAAGCGCTGTTCAAGGGTCCAGGTGCGGTGATCAAGATTCCCGGCAACCGTGATCAAACGCTCCACATCTTGGCGCTGCGCAGCCACCAGACTCGCCACGGCCCCCCCTCCGGAATAACCGACCAGTACCACTCGCTGTGCACCGAAACGCTGTTTGAGCTGCTCAATTGCGCTAAGGCTAGCAGCGATTACCTCGGGAGCAAATCGCTGCTCGGTCCAGTATTGACGCTGACACCCCCGCTTATCTTCCCCCGAGACAAACTGACAGGGCCGAGCAAGATAAACCGCGGTGCCAGAAGGGTCACGCAGTGCCAACTTCAAGGCCAGCGGATTCAAAGGCGTCGGATTACTCGAAGGCGTAGAGGTATTGATCCACGCCAAACCGTCGCCTTCAATATAGATGGTTAACACCTCGGCCTGCTGCAAATCCGGCGGGACAAAGGCCGCCAGCACAAAAGGGCCTCCATCAAGGTTGCTGCGCTGCCATCCCGCCTCGGTGGCTGTCATCGCAGAGGCCGCACGGCGCGCCTGCAGGTCCGCGCCTACACAGCCACTGAGAAACACACAGAGGGCAACGGCGACAAAGCGCTTACGGCCTTGGCGCACTTTTATTGGTAGCATTAGTCGAATCCGCCCGTTTGCATATCTTGCGCCATCCTGTTTAATGATTCGTTCAAGGATAATCCTTCCCGGTTTTGCGAGCACCCAAAATTAAAGCAAACATAGGATAATACGCAACTTGATGGCCAGGTGTTATTGGCTGGCGATGGCGTCCCCCGAAAAGCCCACGCGCCATCACCTTCCCTGGAAAAATCGCAATAGCACTACTACTCTTCGACATGTCCGCTTAAGCTGGATCTATCGCGAATACAGCACAATCGTATAGGGAGACCAGATGACCAACACACTCAAGGTACTCGGCATTTCCGGCAGCCTACGTCAAGATTCCTACAATACAGCAGCCTTACGGGTCGCCCGGGACAACGCTCCCAGTAACATTCACATTGAATTCGCCGACCTTTCACAGATCCCCTTGTATGATCAGGATCAGCGAGATCAGAGCGTGCCGACAGCCGTGACCAAGTTCACGAAGCAGATCAGGGCGGCTGACGCCTTGCTATTTGCTACCCCGGAATACAACTACTCGATGTCGGGGGTATTGAAAAATGCCATAGACTGGGCCTCCCGTGAACAGCCACAGCCGTTCGCCGGCAAGCCGGCCGCGATAATGAGCGCCAGTATGAGTCTTCTTGGAGGGGTGCGCGCACAATATGACCTGCGTCGCGCCATGGTTTTTCTGGACATGCACTGTTTGAACAAGCCCGAAGTCATGATTGCCTCTGCGCAGGATCGCTTCGACGCCGAGGGGCGACTTACCGATGAGACCACACGCGAATTTATCACCAAACTGGTCACGGCCCTGGGCGACTGGACGCGACGACTGCAGGCAGGAGAACAGCGATGAGCACCGAGACACAGACACCAGAGGAAACGTTTAATCAGCACTGTGTCACGCCGGCAGGATGCAAGACCATCGAGCTGTTGATCGAACCTCGCGACACAGACCTGGGCGGCTTATCGGTACGCAGAGTGCTACCGACCAGGCAACGGCGCATGGTCGGGCCCTGGGTTTTCTTTGATCATATGGGCCCGGCTGACTTCCCTGCCGGGGAAGGGATCAATGTGCGGCCACATCCACATATCAACCTGGCCACGGTCACCTACTTGTTCGAGGGTGAGATACTGCATCGAGATTCGATCGGCAGTTATCAGCCCATCCGCCCCGGCGATGTCAATCTTATGGTCGCGGGCAAGGGCATTACCCATTCCGAGCGGGAGCGTCCGGAGGTCACCGAATCGGCGCACCGCCTCAACGGCCTGCAACTGTGGCTGGCCCTGCCCGAGGCCTTTGAGGAAATCGAACCGGCGTTTTACCACTATCCTGATACCGACATTCCCCGCGTCGATGTCGATGGCGTGCCAATCCGCGTGATCATGGGCAGCGCCTATGGGGCAACCTCGCCGGTCAAGGTGTTTGCTGACACGCTGTACGTCGAGGCGTACCTGCTGGCGGGGCAACAGATAAAAGTGCCCGTTGCCCAAGAACGTGCTGTCTATATTGCCGAAGGGGAGCTGGTCACGGCTGAAACCCGGATCCCCGAGCACGCGATGGCCGTTTTTTCAAACGTTCCCGACATCGTACTGACTGCCACACGGGATTCGCGCATTGCGATCGTTGGCGGGGAGTCTTTGGGCGATCGATATATGGAATGGAACTTCGTGTCCAGTCGCCGCGAGCGCATCGAACAGGCCAAGATCGATTGGACAACCCATGCCTTTCCCAAGGTGGCGGGTGACGAAGACGAGTTTATCCCGTTGCCGGAGTGAATCGCGCATTACCTTGCTGTCGGTAAGCTGATGAGTCCCAGGCTGAACCAGCATAAATACAACAGCCGCTGTAAACCATATGCATAACTACATCAACCGTCATCCGAACCTAATTTTCTGATTTTTGGTTCTTGACACCGATCCGCCAGTTTGATCTATTACACCTATTTTGCGGCAGCATCATGGCAACTTCTTCTTATCGCATTAAAAATCTCGATCATCTGGGCTTGGTGGCTGGAATGTGCCGTGAATTGGGGCTGGCCCAGATGGTCGATGCGATTGTGCCGAAGCAAGGCGATTATCAGGTGTCTCACGGCGAAGCCTTGGTAGCGATGATCATAAATGGTCTGGGGTTTCACAGTCACACTCTGCACATGTTTCCCCAGTTTTTTGCCGATAAACCTACCGAACGCCTGCTCCGCCCCGGTATTCTGCCCGAGCACCTCAATGACGATGTCTTGGGACGTTGTCTCGATGCGTTGTTCGAGGCCGATATGCCGGTGTGCCACAACGCTGGTTGCTGGTGCGCAGCGAACAAGCCACCAAACGTGAACAACAGGCAGTCACCAAAAACCTGGTCAAAAACGGCACGCTTGAGCTCAAGCAGTTCCAGCAATTATGCAAAAAACGCTTTGCCTATCAGCAAGATGTAGAGCAAGCCCTGGCCGAGTTCAGCCGTGGACTCGCGTATTGCGGATAGAGCAGGGAGACACTGTGGCACAGCCGATTTATAGCGGAAAAGGCCGGCCCAAGAAAGGTCAGCCTTCGGAAAGAATCGACTACCAGTTAACCGGTCTAGCTGTGACCTGCCTGGATAAAGTGGCCACGGCCAAGGAGCAGGCGGGAATATTTATCCTGCCGACCAATGATCTGAGTGATCACCTAGACATGGCCGGACTCCTCGCAACCTACAAATCCCAACAAGCGGTAGAACGCGGCTTCCGTTTTCTGAAAAGCCCGGAGTTCCTGACCTCTTCTCTGTTCCTGAAAAAACCAGAGCGCATCGAAGCGTTACTGATGGTGATGACGTGTAGCCTGATGATTTATGCTGCGCTGGAGCACCGCATTCGGCAATCGCTACGGCAGGAAGCGCTCAGTTTCCCGGACATGAGGAAGAAACCGAGCCAGAATCCTACCGCGCGGTGGGTATTCCTGTGCTTCAGCGGGATTCATGAACTGTCGGTGGGAGACGAACACAGCTGATCGTCAATATTCAACCGCCGCAACAGACCATTCTTGAAGCACTTGGTGAACGCTATCAGGCCATTTATTCCTGAATTAGGTGCGGAATGTCGGATTCAAGTCTGGGAGGGGCCACCAAATATCTCTAAAAAAGAGCTAGTAGGTTAATACCTGCTAGCTCTTTTTATTGCGGTTTCAGTTTAAGTAAGTTCAGTATTCGAGCAATACTAGCCTGTTTGGCTATGCTCTCGGCTAGGGTTTCAGTTATTCATATCAAGATGGTAAAGATACTTAACGATAGGAGCACGTCAGTGCTCCTATCGTATATAGCAAATAGATCATCCGGCTTTCTTGTAATAAATATCTTTGTCCAGCTCACCTTCACTGTGGGCGATCAAGACGGATACCGCTGCATCACCGGTGACGTTGATGGTGGTACGAGCCATGTCCAGTATTCGGTCGATACCAGCAACCAGGGCAATCCCTTCGAGCGGCAGACCGACCGAACTCAACACTAGAGACAGCACAATCAGGCCACCGCCAGGTACCGATGCAGTTCCTATGGAAGCCAGAATGGCGGTCAGCAAGATCATGCCATACTCGGCCATTCCCAAATCAATACCATAGGCCTGAGCAATAAATACGGCAGTCAACGCCTGATAGAGTGCGGTGCCATCCAGATTAATAGTGGTACCTACGGGCAAAACAAAACTGGCAACATCCTTGGAGACTCCCAGGTTGTCTCGCGCACAGGCCATGGTTACGGGTAAGGTACCAGCAGCAGTAGTAGTACTGAAAGCAACTAGCTGAGCTTCAAAAATTCCCTTAAAAAACGGGATGGGATTTAGGCGTGCTAACAACGCCAATCCACCACCTAGGGTTACAATCGCATGAATGATACAACCGAGATAAACCCCAATAATAACCTTACCTAAAGGCAATAATACTTCCAGACCATAATGCCCCGTCGTAGTCGCAATCAGTGCAAATACACCGTAGGGAGCGAAGGCAATCACCAGATCGGTGAGCTTGTACATCACATCAGCAAAAGCATCAAACACCTTTCTCACTGGATCCGCTTTCTCACCAACCAGATTGATGGCGATACCGAGAAAGATAGCAAACAGGATGATCTGCAGCACATCACCGTTGGCAAAGGAGGCAAAGGGATTGGTAGGGATAATATTCAGCAGAGTATCGACAATACTTGGCGCCGATTTCACATCAATAGCAGTCGCACTCCCCAAATCCATACCCACACCGGGTTCAAGCCAGACAGCCAGAACCAGGCCGATAGGAATCGCGATCCCTGTGGTCACTATATAAGCAACAAAGGTTTTTATGCCTATCCGCCCCATTCGGGTCACATCCTTGATGGCGGTAACTCCACAGACTAGGGAGATAAAAATCAGGGGTACAACCAGCATCTTGATGGCGGCGATAAAAGCCTTTCCGATGGGATGCAAAATGGCCGCATCTTCTCCCAGCAAGAAGCCAGTTGCAGCACCTAATACCAGACCAATTAATACCTTCTGCCAGATCTGCAGTCGTTTCCACCAATTGGTATTGTTAAACTTTACTTCAGATGCTGTAGTGATACTCATAATCTGAATTCCTTTTCTCTGATAATATCCATTCAAGTAAAAAAACAGCTGTAAACATTTGAAAATAAACTATTTAAATTCAAATTATTAAATCTCCAAGAGGTGGATTAATGCATCCCACCACTAGAATCAAGCTGAACGATCAACCTTTCCCCAGCCATTGTATGGTCTCTTCCACGTACAGATGAAATACAACATTTACAAAAAGGATTAGTTTATTAACTAGGTGTGTTTCTCGGCTCCTCCCTGAGGAGCCGAGTGCGAATATTAACTATACTTAGGTAGATTAAATACGTCGCGATAACCGAACAGCGCCTGACTGCCACCGGTATGCAGAAATACGATATTTTCCCCTTTCTTGAAATGCCCCTTGCGGATCAAATCGATCAGGCCGGCCGCGCCTTTACCTGAATAGACGGGATCCAGCAATATGCCCTCGTGACGGGCAAACAGCTCGATGGCTTCTAGGGTACTTTCGGCTGGAATACCGTAGCCTTCACCCACGTAATCACAGTTTGCGACCACGTCTTCGCGCTTGATGGCACCAGGAATACCCAGCTTCTCGGCGGTGCGCTCGGCCAGGCGGAATACGTTGGCTTCCTGCTGCTCGCGGGGTACCCGAACGCCGATACCAAGCACGGGGATCTGGCTGTTACTACCATACAGGCCCGTCACCAGGCCGGCCTGAGTACCGGCCGAACCGGTGGCGTGTACCAGATGATCGATGCGCAGGCCGCAATCATTGGCCTGGCCCAGCAGTTCCAGCGCACAGTTAACGTAACCCAGGGCGCCAATTTCATTGGAACCACCACCGGGAATAATATAGGGTTTCTTGCCTTCGGCTTTCAACTTGGTGGACAGCTCTTCCATCGCTGCATTCATATCGGTGCCACCTGGATACTTGCGCAGTTGGCCACCGAACAGCTGGTCCAGCATGACATTACCGTTGTAGACATAATCGGCATCTTCGGAGCCGGTGCGATCCTCCAGCAGGATATGACAATCCATACCCAGCTTGGTGGCGATGGCCACAGTCTGGCGAGCATGGTTGGACTGGGTTGCTCCCTGGGTAATAATGGTATCGGCACCCTGTTCCAGAGCATCGGCCATCAGAAATTCCAGCTTGCGAGTCTTGTTACCGCCGCCAGCCAGGCCGGTACAGTCGTCACGTTTGATCCACAAGGTAGGACCATCCAGCAATTTGGTTAGCTGGGGCATGGGTTCAAGTGGGGTATTGAGGTGTGCGAAATGAAGACGCGGATAACGGGCCAAAAGCATGGGTAACACTCCTTTCTCATTTTAATAACATTATCAGTACAATTTCGTAACACCAACATATTGAAATAGAATTTATTAGCCGACCAATGCTATCTTGGCTTCGCAAGTGATTACTTTTCGGTATACCTCGAGTTAATATGATGCAAGGATTTGATTTTAATGGAATTAAAATGGTTGAAAGATTTTGTGGCATTGAGTGAACATGGCAGTTTCTCCAAAGCAGCAGAAGCTCGCTTCGTCACTCAGCCCGCCTTTAGCCGACGCATCCGTTCACTGGAAAACTGGCTAGGTATTACCTTGGTCGATCGGGGAAAGTATCCGACCACCCTCACCGTAACGGGTCTGGTGTTCGTGGAAGAAGCCAAACGAATGATCCACGACACTTACCAAGTCCGCAAGCGGCTGCAAGGCCAGGAGTCACGCCAATGTCTGGTATTTTTTTCCCAGCACTCTCCGGCAGTATCGTTCTTTCCTCACTGGATTCGGACTCTGGAGCCTTTAGTAAGCACCACATTAGTTAAACTGAATGCCGGTAACCTGCACGATGTAATGGAATCCTTTATGGCTGGCATGGGGGATTTTTTGCTGACCTTCTCTTCGGGCGAAAACATCACTGAGCTGGCACGCAATGACACCATCTGTATTCAAGTGGGTACCGACAAGCTGGTGCCGGTGTCGGCGGTGAATACCAATGGTACACCGCTGCATTCGATCGAAAATCAACTCCCCTTCAAACTGCTGACGTACCCCGATGATTCCTACCTTGGTCGCATAGTAAAAGAGCAGTGTCTCAGCAAAATTCCACCTGACATTCAATACACACCCGTCTGTGAAAATGCGCTAGCAGAAGGCCTGAAAGCCATGGCGACAGAAGGGTGCGGAGTGGCATGGCTACCTCTCAGTCTGATCCAGTACGAATTGCAGAACAAACAGTTGATGATCCTGACATCACCACTACAGGCTGTGGAGCTGAAAATCCTGTTGTACCGTTTCAGACATACCGTCAAGCCAGAAGTAGACCTCTTCTGGAACTACCTGCTTGAGCTTTATAACCATGGTTATTCATGAATAAGTGGTTACACGGTGCGAGGAGACTGGCGCCAATTTGTGATATCAGACCCTGAGTTCAGACAAAAAGGATGCCGTTGCTCGTCAAATAACATCCTCTTTAAACAGCATGCGGCTACTAATTTGTAGCATGTCTCATACGGCTAGCGAACAGATCAACACCATCGGTGCCATTACTCGCCGTGTTCAGCGCCACTTGAGCGGGAGTGGTTCCTGCTTCAACGGCAGAATCCTTTCCAAAACGCAGTTTAGCCATCTTTTCCTGAAAGCGATCGACGCCGTCGGTGCCATTACTGCCGACATTCAGGTACACCTGAGCAGGAGTACATTCAGGCTCGGTTATCCCTGCTTTTTCTGCCTGCAAGCGAGCCATTTTTGCCTGATGGACGTCTACGCCATCGGTGAAATCACTGGTCGAGCTAAAACAAACCTTGGCTGGAATATGTTGGCCAGATGCCATTGCAGATTGGAAAGAAAGCAGAGGTGCCGCAGTAAGAACAATGAAAGAAATCACTTTAAGCATGGGATATTCCTTAATCAGTTACCGGCCTATCCGGTTGATGAGCAAAGAATAACAAGACCATGCTAACGAGAACCTGACACAAAAATGACATTGTTGTCATTCGAGGCAAATATTCTGCCAGCTTCAGTATACGCACAAGAGGGTGGAGCTCCTTATCCACACTCATTCATATCTTGCGAGACGAGACGAATAAAGACGAAAAATAAACACAAAGGCGCGCCTATCACTCAGCACCGCCTTTCTTGGATGGTGGCCTGTCCTCGCCAGCCAAATCAGTCGGGCTACGAACGACATAATGAAATTGAGTGTGTTAGCGCACGCCCTGCTCGCCCAGCACCTTGCTGATAATCGTCACCGGGCCCATTAGATGCTCTCGCATCATGGTGCTGGCCTGTGAGTCTCTTGCCAGCAAGGCATTGAACAGGATCAGATGCTCTTGTTGTTTCTCTTTTAATGCCTGCGGGCTGAATACGGTCTGCTTCAGCCACAGGTAACGATAACGCGCCGCTTGATCCATCAGGGTTTGGCGTACTACCAGCAGCTGCGGCGACTGGCAACCGTCGGCCACCGCCTGGTGAAATGCCTGATGGCGCAGATCCCAGTGCGTGAGCTGATCTTCAACGGTCTCAAGATGATTGACCTTGCTTAACGCATGATGCGCCGCCACCACGCTGGCCTCCCACAGATCATCACCTCGCGCCAGGGCCAGCTCGACGATCAACCCTTCCAGCTGGGCTCGGGCGTCATAAATATCCTTTAACTCGGCAATCGACATACTGCTGACCCGAAAGCCACGCTGGCTTTCGGCCGTTACCAATCGCTCGGATACCAGCTGCGACAAGGCTTCTCTTAACGGACTCACACCCAGGCCATAGCGCGCCTTCAAGGTGCTCATCAACAGCTTTTCGGTAGGCCCAAAGTGACTCTGAATAATATCTTGTTTCAACTGCTGGTAAGCCGTGCGGGCGAGATTTTCTCGCGGGATATCGAGCTGGTTCATGTGCTGCTCCTGAATCGATCTGTGGTTCGATTATAACGATATTGTAACCGAGATCATAAAACCGACACACAAAATTGACACAACGACAAAATGTCGACATTATTTAATTACAACGACAATTTACTTCTCGACCCATACTATTAGAAACAACAAGGAAGCTATCATGTCTAACGTTGCTACTGCCGATTTCACCCATCACCAATATCAGGGCTTTACCCTGGCACCCTCTGCACAGTCTCGGCGTCTGCTTGAGCTTCGTTTTGACGCGCACACGGTGCAGGCCTTTTTGGACGCTACCGCCCAATGGCCAATTCAGGCACTGGAATACAAGTCTTTCTTGCGCTTCAAGGTGGCACAACTGCTTAATGATTTGTGTGGTCAGACACTGCAACCTTTGCTGATTGATACCCTGGTTAACCGTGAAACCGGGGGCTTGTTGATCACTCCTGAAGGGCTGAACCAGGTTGAGCAAGCGGAAGACATGGTCAAGTTCACCACCGCCGTAGCTCATTTGTTCGGCCGCTCCAACTTTGATGCCATGAGCGGCCAGTACTATGCCCGGTTTGTGGTTAAAAATGACGATAACTCGGACAGTTATCTGCGCCAGGCTCACAGAGTCATGGAGCTGCATAACGATGGCACCTTCGTCGAGCAAGATACCGACTATGTATTAATGCTGAAAGTAGACGAGCAGAACATAGAGGGAGGCAATTCCCTGTTACTGCATCTGGATGATTGGGAGCACCTGGATCGCTTTTACGCCGATGCCATGGCACACAGAGTCATGCGCTGGGCGGCACCGCCGAGCAAGAACACCACCAAAGATGTGTATCATGCGGTGTTTGATACCGATGTCAGCGGTCAGCCCATCATGGCCTACATCGATCAGTTTGTGCAGCCAAAAGACTTTGATGAAGGCGTCTGGCTGGCAGATCTCTCCGAGGCACTGGAAACCAGTGAACATCGCCTGTCGGTACCTGTGGCACCCGGTTCTTTCTTGTTGATCAATAACCACTTTTGGCTGCATGGCCGCGACAAGTTTGTGGCGCATGAGGGGCTTCGCCGCGAGCTGATGCGCCAGCGAGGCTACTTTACTCACGCAAAAACCGTGAGACAGCCCAACCAGGGATAAAGACTTTGACTGAGGGGCGCCCGCGGCGGCACTCTTAACATTAACAAGGCATTCTATTTCGCCGGGGCTGGTCCCCGGCCTTTGTCTCTCTTACCAAGGTGGTCTCAACTGTGTTTGACTTCATAATTATTGGTGGTGGTATCGTCGGCATGTCCACCGCCTGGCAGCTAAAAAAAACCTATCCCGACCACAAGATATTACTGCTAGAAAAAGAATCCGGCCCCGCCCAGCATCAAACCGGGCACAACAGCGGCGTTATCCATGCCGGGGTTTACTACACCCCGGGCAGCCTTAAAGCCAAATTCTGCCTGGAAGGCAATATTGCCACCAAGGCATTTTGCCGCGAACACGATATTCCCTTTGATGAATGTGGCAAATTACTGGTAGCCACCAACGAAATGGAAATGGCGCGCATGCAGGCGCTATGGGATCGCAGCGAGGCCAATGGCCTGGAGCGTTATTGGCTGAATGCCGACGAGCTGAAAGAGCGCGAGCCCAATATCACGGGTGTGGGCGGCATTTTTGTCCCCTCCAGCGGCATCGTCAACTACAAGCAGGTAACCGCAGCCATGGGCAAGGAATTCGAACGTCTGGGCGGCGAAATTCGTTATAACGCCGAAGTTACCGGCCTGAAGGAAGAAAGCAGCCAGGTGGTGGTAGAGACCTCTCAAGGCGAATTTCCGGGCAAGTACCTGGTGTCCTGCTCTGGATTGATGGCGGACCGGGTGGTGCGTATGCTGGGCATTGAGCCCGAATTCAAGATCTGCCCCTTTCGCGGCGAGTACTATCTGCTCAAACCCGAGCACAATAAGATAGTGAACCATTTGATCTACCCGATTCCGGATCCGAACATGCCGTTCCTTGGCGTACATCTTACCCGAATGATAGACGGTACCGTCACAGTGGGCCCCAATGCGGTACTGGCTTTCAAGCGGGAAGGCTACAAGAAGAGTGATATCTCCCTGCGCGATACCCTGGAAATGTTCACCTACCCGGGCATCCTCAAGGTATTGATGAAAAATTTCAAACCCGGTCTCACCGAGATGAAAAACTCCATCCACAAGGCCGGCTACCTGGAACTGGTACGCAAGTATTGCCCCAGCCTGCAACTGGGTGATTTAACGCCTTATCCGGCCGGCATACGCGCTCAGGCGGTATCGAAAGACGGCAATCTGGTAGACGACTTCCTGTTCGTGAATACCAAACGCACCATTAACGTCTGTAATGCGCCCTCGCCCGCCGCTACGTCTGCCATTCCCATTGGCGGCTACATTGTCGACAAGGTTAAACAGCAGGTCGAGCAAGGCTCCGCTCTCGCCTAACACCGATGAACTCACGCATTGCGGGGCACTTCCCGCAATGCGGCAATCTCCCTACCACCGTCTCTGCCCCTCATCCCAACCTGTTGACACAGCGGTAAGCTTTGTGCCGATCTCTTAGTCACACATCAGCCAACCAGGATCAAAAAAGGACTGCCTGAGCAGTCCTTTGCATGTGAGCTAGCGCTTAAGCGAAATGCTGCTTGATGCTGCGCTCAAGAATGCCAATCGTCTGATCGACATGCTCTTTTTCCATGATCAGCGGCGGAGACATAGCAATGGCATCGCCGAGAGAACGCAGCATCATGCCTTGCTCCCAAGCGCTGGTTTGTATCAGACTGCCGGTGGCCCCCGGCTTGCCGACCAAAGGCTCGAACTCCACGGCGGCAATGAAAGAGTAGTTGCGAATATCGATCACCCCCGGCAGTCCCTTCAGGCTGTGCAGGCCTCGTTCAAAATACTGAGCAATTTCACCCTCGGCTGCGCCACGCTGATATAAATTTTCCTGCTCATAAACATCGAGCGTGGCCATGGCGGCGGCACACGCCAACGGATGGGCCGAATAGGTATAGCCATGGAAAAACTCCACCCCGGGACCGCCCTGCTCGACAATGACATCATAAATATGATCTCCTGCCAGCACGGCCCCCATGGGAGCAGCACCATTGGTCAGACCCTTGGCGGTAGTCATAATATCGGGGATCACGTCAAAGGTCTGGCTGGCAAACACATTGCCGGTACGACCAAAGCCGGTGATTACTTCGTCGAAAATCAGCAGAATGTCATGCTGATCGCAAATTTCACGAATACGTTTCAGATAGCCCACTGGCGGCGGCAGCACGCCACCGGCACCGGTAATCGGCTCTATGATCACCGCGGCAATACGACTGGCATCGTGGCGCTGGATCAGTTTTTCCAGCTCATTGGCTTTTTCAATGCCCCCATGTAACGGCAAGCCCCGAGAAAAGGCATTAAGCGTTAGATCCTGAGTATGACTCAGACGATCGGTTGGCAGCCACTGACCAAACGCCTTGTGATTATTGGTCAGCCCGCCTACCGAAATCCCCCCAAAGTTAACACCGTGGTAGCCCTTCTCTCGGCCAATAAACATCTGCTTGCCGGTGTTGCCTTTGGCGTAATGATAAGCCAGTGCCATTTTCAGGGCGGTCTCGACTGACTCGGAACCCGAGTTGGTGTAAAACACCTTGTTAAGATTGCCGGGTGCCAAATTGGCCAGCCGCTCGGACAATTCAAAAGATAATGCATGACCGAAGCCAAAGCTCGGGGCGTAGTCAAGTGTTTTGGCCTGATGCGCAATGGCGTCGGCAATATGAGGATGAGCATGCCCGGCATTACAGCACCACAGGCCCGCCGTCATATCCAGTACCTGGCGCTGATCATCCGTCGTCCAGTACATGCCTTTGGCAG
This sequence comes from Oceanisphaera marina, assembly GCF_014643915.1. Taxonomy (GTDB): domain Bacteria; phylum Pseudomonadota; class Gammaproteobacteria; order Enterobacterales; family Aeromonadaceae; genus Oceanimonas; species Oceanimonas marina. The sequence continues at coordinate 62,755 of NZ_BMKE01000003.1, read as the reverse complement.
CACTGAGCATACGCGGCTTTTCCTTGAAACCTTTATTGGCAGTAAATGGCATCCAGTGTGCAGCTAAATTGGTTGCGGTCATGTTGGCACTCCCTCTGAATCTCGATATAACGGCGATGTAACTAAATTGTCACCATAGTGTGAACAAAGGAGTTTGTTTGATAAATGACAATGTTTAAATGCTTAGTTTGAGCAAGCTCAACCATAAGCCCATAAACACCTTTCGGTCGTGACCTATTTATTTACTGGATATAAAAAAGGCGGGCATTACGCCCGCCAAATGATGACATCAAACTTGTATCGCCTAAATTAACTCTGCCAGTACCTGCTCCAGTAGATCCAAACCTTCATCGACCACTTCCAGTGGCGAGGTCAGGGGCGGCAAGAAGCGGATCACGTTGCCACGAACCCCACAAGACAATAGGATCACCCCCTTCTCGATACCTTTGCTCACAATCGCCTTGGTCAGTTCGGCATTGGGCTGTTCCACATCCCCATTGTGAACCAGCTCCATCGCCACCATGGCACCCAGATTACGTACCTGGCCGATCTGGTGAGGATACTTCGCCTGCAGTTCGCTCAGGCGCTTGTGCATCAGTTCACCCAGCGCCAGCGCCTTGTTGCATAACTGCTCTTCTTCAATGATGCTCAGTACTTCCAGACCGGCGGCGCAGGCCAGCGGAAAGGCGGCATAGGTACCACCCAGGCCTCCCGGATTGGCGGCGTCCATGATGTCGGCCTTGCCCACCACGGCAGAGAGCGGAAAACCACCGGCAATGCCCTTGGCCATGGTCATCAGGTCCGGCTCTATGCCCGAATACTCGGTGGCAAACATCTTGCCGGTACGGGCGAAGCCGGTCTGAATTTCGTCACAAATCAGCACAATGCCGTGCTGATCACAGATGGTGCGAAGTTGCTGCAGGAAGACCGCCGGGGCCTGATAAAAACCACCCTCACCCTGTACCGGCTCTATGATCAGCGCCGCTACCCGGCCCGGCTCGATATCGCAGTGAAACAGCTCGTCCAGCGCCTTCAGCGACTGCTCGGTAGTCACGCCATGGTAGGCGTTAGGATACGGCAGATGATAAATCTCGCCCGGAAAAGGACCAAAGCCCGCCTTGTAGGGGGCGACTTTGCCCGTCAGTCCCATGGTCATGTTGGTGCGACCATGGAAGCCGCCGTTAAAGGCGATAACACCGCTACGCCGGGTGTGGGCACGGGCAATCTTGACCGCGTTTTCCACCGCTTCGGCACCTGTAGTGACGAAGATGGCCTTTTTGGGAGTCTCGCCCGGCACCAGTGCAACCAGTTTCTCGGCCAGTTCCACCGCACTTTCATAAGGGGTGACCATGGCACAGGTATGGCTGAAGCGGCTCAGTTGCTCGGCCACGGCGGCTTGAATGCGCGGATGACTATGGCCGGTATTGACCACCGCAATACCGGCGGCGAAGTCGATATAGCGGCGGCCTTCAACGTCCCAGACTTCATTGTTTTTGGCATGATCAACATACACAGCCGCCATATTTCCCATACCTCTGGCGAATACTGCATCTTTTCTTTTTTGTAACTGTTGATTCTTATTCATGATCTTGACTCCTGTTCAGTGCATTCCTGTAGCACGTTTATGCTGTTTATTTCATATTTGCGATGGGAGCTGAAAACCGGTGCCGAACCTCAGCAGTTTGCGCTTTTCTCATCTGCAGCATCAATAGCACGCCGACGCCCCACCAGCCGGCAAAAATCAGCCACTCATAAGGCCAGAGCAGGGCTGCCGGCATACCCGGTAGATACAGAGCCACAAACAAGACACTGAAAAATACCGCAGCCCAGCCGATGGCACTGGATTTTCCGGCTCGGAACGGTCGCACCATGTCGGGTTCTGAGCGGCGTAGGCGAACAAAAGCCACGGCCACCAGCGCATAAGCCAGCACGATGGCAAGACCGCCCGCGTCCACCAGCCAAATCAACATGGGTCGACCCAGCAAAGGAGCCAGAGTAGACAAGGCGCCAATAAATAGAATGGCATTGACCGGCGTATGGTAGCGGGCATGACGACGGCTGAACCAGGCGGGAATCATCTTGCGCTCGGCCATGGCACAGAGAATTCGGCTACCGCCGATAATGAAGGAGTTCCAGCTGGTGATAATGCCTGCCACACCGCCCAGAATCAGGACGATACCAAAGCCATTGTGACCAAAGACACTGCTCATGGCGTCTGCGGTAGGAAGCACTGAGCTGACCAAGGAGTCGTGATCCAGGCCGAATCCGACGGCAAAAATAATGGCGACATACCAGATCACCGCAGCCACCACAGACACGATCAGAATTCGACCAATGGATCTGGGTGGGATTTTCATTTCTTCGGCGGTTTGCGGAATCACATCGAATCCAACAAACATGAAGGGTGTCATGATGGCCACCGTCAGCACACCGGCCATACCGCCAATCATCAAGGGATCTGCATTATCCACACTGCCGTTCACCGCCGCGCCAAAGATCAGCATCAGGCCGATGATGCCAATAATAATGGTCAGCACCATTTGCAACAGAGCGGCAAACTTGACCCCCATCAGATTAACGATGGTGATAAATACCGAGCCCAGCATGCCCACCAGTACCCAGGAAGTGTAAACGTCATAGCCCTGAATGGAGTATAAAAATCCGACTTTATAATCAGGAAAAATATACTCAATCACGGTTGGCAGGGCCACGGCTTCAAAGGCAACCACCGAAATGTATCCCAGAGCCAATGCCCAGGCGGCGACAAATCCGGTCTTGTATCCAATCCCCCTGAGTACGTAAATCAGGGCGCCGCCCGTGGTGGGCATGGCCGAAGCCAGCTCGGCATAGGCAAGCCCCACAAAGATAACCAATACGCCCCCCAATACAAACGCCAGCATGGCGCCCAGGGTACCTGCACCTATAATCCAGTTGCCGGACAGTACTACCCAGCCCCAGCCAATCATGGCACCAAAGGCCAGAAACAACACATCCAGTCTGGAGAGTACTTTTTTGTGATCTTCGCTCGATTCATGCAGCATTTTCATGTTTCCTTACTATTCAACGATGCTGATGACTCAACGGCTACGATTTCTATCCAGAATTCGATGACCCTGAGCCGTGACTAGCCGAGTGCTAATCCTGTCAGTGAATGGACTAACGAATGCCGCCCATGCACAGGTATTTGGTTTCCATATAATCTTCCAGTCCCTGTGAGGAGCCTTCCCGACCCTGACCGGATTCTTTTACGCCACCAAAGGGGGCGATTTCGTTGGAAAGAATGCCCTCGTTGATGCCCACCATGCCAAACTCCAGCGCTTCGGCCACTTTCCAGATACGGCTGTGTTTTTCGGTATAAAAATAGGCCGCCAGGCCGTAGGGAGTATCATTGGCGATGGCGATGGCGTCGGCGTCGTCGCTGAAACGAATCACTGGGGCAACAGGGCCAAAAATTTCCTGCTGTGCTATGTCCATTTGCTGGGTCACGTTGGCCAGAATGGTGGGGGCAAAAAACAAGTTGCCAGCAGCATGGCGAACACCGCCGGTGATCAGCTGGGCACCTTGTGATTGAGCCGTGTCGACCAGGGCGGCAATTTTGTCGATGGCAGCCTGATTGATCACCGGCCCCAGGGTAGTGGCTTCATCCAGACCATTGCCCACCACCAGTTGTTCAACGGCCTCTTTAAAGCGCGCGACGAAAGCATCGTAAATACCGTCCTGCACCAGAATCCGGTTGGCACACACGCAGGTTTGTCCGGCATTACGGAATTTGGAAATGACTGCGCCGGCTACCGCCGCATCCAGATCCGCATCATCAAACACGATAAAAGGCGCATTGCCGCCCAGCTCCAGGCTGAGCTTTTTAACCGTCTCGGCACTCTGGCTATACAGCAGCTTGCCCACCCGGGTAGAGCCGGTGAAAGACAGCTTTCTAACGCGGCTGTCATCGGTCAACACCTTGCCGATACTGGCGGCCTGACTGGAGGTGATCATGTTGATCACACCGGCAGGAATACCGGCCTGTTCGGCCAGCACCATCAAGGCCAGAGCCGAATAGGGGGTTTCTTCGGAGGGTTTGAGTACCACGGTGCAACCTGCCGCCAATGCCGGCGCCACTTTGCGGGTAATCATGGCATTGGGAAAATTCCACGGCGTAATGGCGGCCACTACACCTATGGGTTGCTGAATGCTCAAGGCACGTTTGTCGTGGGTGGGCGCGGCAAAGAGTTTTCCGTAGGCTCGCTTGCCTTCTTCGGCATACCATTCAATGTACGAGGCGCCGTACAAGACTTCGCCCCGGGTTTCGAACAGCGGCTTGCCCTGCTCCAGTGTCATTAACCGGGCCAGATCTTCCTGATGTTCCAGAATCAATTCAAACCAGCGGCGTAACAGACGAGCCCGCTCTTTGGGCGTGACTTCACGCCAGCTGGCCAGTGCGGTATGGGCGGCATCAATGGCGGCTTGAGCTTCATCAACCCCCATGTCGGGCACCTGTCCCAGCTGCTCGCCGGTCGCGGGGTTGTAAACGCTAATCGTATTGCCGCTGCTGGCTTGGCACCATTGGCCATCAATGTAACCGGCATCTTTAATCAACTCTTTATTTACAGAATACATATTCATTCTGATCCCAGCCTTAAAATGTTAATTGCGGTATGGCAGCTTATTGGCCATAAGTTGCCAGCATGTTAACCTGCGGGGGAAAGTTTTATAAATAGCTACATACCAACTTTAACATTGAAGAACATCAAACTATGAGTCATGTAAACAGGCTAGTGCTGGGTCAAATAGGGGATTTTGAAATTCGTCTGCTCAAGTTGTTCAAGACGGTGGTGGAATGCGGGGGATTTTCGGCGGCAGAAACCGAACTTAACATCAGCCGCTCGACCATTAGCGTGCATATGGCCAATCTGGAAAACAGACTTAAACTCAAGCTATGCCGACGTGGCCGCTCTGGTTTTGCGCTAACGGATGATGGCGCCGTGATTTATGAATCGGCCAAGCGGTTGTTTACCAAGCTGGAAGAATTCCGCTACACAGTCAACGAGCTGCATGAACAACTTAGCGGCGAGCTGAAGATTGTTTCCAGCGATAATCTCTGGCTCGAAGAAGAGTTTTCCATGGTGGATGTGTTTGCCCACCTGGGTGAGGTGGCACCAGAAATAAATGTCAGTGTGGATGTGGCCCATATGAGCGAAATAGAGCGACGGGTGTTGAGTGAGGATGCCGATATCGGCTTTATTCATTATCATAGAGATTTGGAAGGCCTGGATTATCACCACCTTTATCAGGTGCATTGTTTTCTTTACTGCAGCGACACACATCCTCTGTTTAATGAGCAAGACCCGGATACATTGGAACAAAAACTGACGGATGCCAGATTCATTCATCCCGGTATTTATACCAACCCGGAGGCCAGTGCCCAGGTACAGGGAATGAAAAATGCCGGTCGTGCCTATCATTACGAACCCAGGGCGGCGCTGATATTGTCTGGCCACTATCTCGGCTTTTTACCGGAAAGCTTCGCACGGCGCTGGGTAGAAAAGGGCCGCATGAAAGCCCTGCTACCGGAGCAAAAAAGCCATCACTTGAGCATTGCCGCCATCACCCGCAGCCATGGTCGTCAGAGCCGATTGAAAGAGCTATTTTTACAGCTGCTGGCCGAACAAGCCTCGGTAGCCGCTAAAGATCACCCATAAAAAATCCGGCATCAATGCCGGATTTTTGAGGGTTATATTTTAAAGCGCCCCACCAGGCTTTGCAGCTGAGTGGCCAGCTCGGCCAGCTCGGCACTGGCTTGGGCGGTTTGCCCCACCGAGAGTTGGCTTTGCTCTGCAATTTCATTGATGGTGTTGATGCTGCGATTCACATCTTCTGCCACATGAGACTGCTCTTCTACCGCGGCGGCCACCTGAGTATTCATGTTATGAATGGCATCGACCGAGGATTTAATGTCGGTCAGCCTGGCCGCCGTATCGTTTGCTTCGGTCACCGCGGTGTCGGTTTTCAACCGATTTCTCTCCATAACCGTCACCACATTGCGGGTGCTGCTTTGAATACTTTCAATTATTTTTTCTATCTCGCCGGTCGACTGCTGGGTGCGTTGTGCCAAGCTACGCACTTCATCCGCCACTACCGCAAAACCGCGGCCCTGATCACCGGCTCGGGCCGCTTCTATGGCCGCATTCAACGCCAGCAGGTTGGTTTGATCGGCAATATCGCCAATCACTTCCAGCACCTGTCCAATATCGTTGCTTTGCTGTTCCAGCTCTTTAATAGTGACCGAAGCCGCCATCACTTCCCGGGCCAGCTCATCGATGGTGGCCACATTGCGCGATACCGCCTGTCGGCCATGCTCTGTGGTGCTGGTGGTGTTTTCGGCGGTAGCGGCAGCGTTATTGGTATTGGCGGCAATTTCTTGAATGGACACCGTCATTTGGTGCATGGCCGTAGCCACCTGGGTGGTTTGGTCGTGCTGAGCCTGAGCTCCTTGGCGACCTTCGCTGGCAATGTGTGACAACTCTTCGGTAGAGGCCGCCATTTGATTGGTGGCATCCGACACCTGGCGGATCAAGTCCTGCACCTTGCTGACAAACTGGTTATACACCTGAGCCAGCTCGCTCAGCTCATCTTTGCCGTGTTCATCAAGGCGACGGGTCAAATCACCCTCGCCTTCGGCAATATCACGCAGATTGGTTACGGTAGTTCGTAGTGGCCGCACTATGCTTTGAGTCAGTGAATAGGCCACCAGCAAGGCAATGACGATGGCTACCAACGACAGCATAATAACGAAGTTACGGGTACTGGCTATGCTGTTGGCGTAAAAGCTGCGATCCATGGCAATTTCTACCACGGCGATGGGTTGACCGGAAAAATCACTGATGCTGTGTGCCAGCGTGGCGTAGGGTCTGCTGTCGCTTTGCTGGCGCCCTAATACTTCTTCTCCTCGCCAGGCGGTCTGAATTGATTGCTGACTGATCAGGCTGTTCCCGCTAATAGTAGACGCCAGGGTATTTACCTTACTGCCTTGCAACACATGAATGGCCACCCCGGCACCAAACTCCTGACTGAAACGCTCGGCAAATCCCTGTGCCAGATTAAGGCCAAATTCAACCGAGCCGATATGCTGGCCCTGATAGCGAATGGGAGATAGCCCTCGAATACCGATACCTGCCACGCCGCCGTCCAGACCGCGAACCGGCGCCTGGGTACGATTGGTCTCGACGATGGTAGCGCGCAACCGAGTCAGATCATCACCGTACTTCTCTATTTTATGCAGACGCAAGAAAGAGGTTGCAGGGGCAGTATGAAACTGAAATTGTGCCACGCCATAATCTTGCTTTAACCGTGCAAATACCGGCCGAAACTGATTGATCAGCCCCTGTCGATCACCATTGGCAAAGGCGGTCTGTACCTGAGGCTGGTTTGCCACTATGGCACTCATGGCTTCGGAAAAAAAAGCCTGGATATCCGCTTGTGCCTGAATCGCATTATACAGTCCCTGTAGCTCACGCTTTTCGGCTTGAGCAATAAGGCGATTGGAGTTGACCAAATAGAACATGGCCATGATCACTACCGTGATCGCTACCAAACCACCAAAGCCCACTGCGAGGCGAGTTCCTATATTAAGATTTCTGAGCACCTGCGATTTCCTTTGTGAGATAACTTACATTATTTAGTGAAGAGCTAACGGCAACCTCAAGAAAAACTTGACTGCTTTGGTAGGTTTTTTATTTAAACCTGCCAAAAGGGACTCGAACAGACCGAAATAAGAGGGTATCGCCATAAAAGGATACCAAGCAGTCACTTAATCCAGGGTGACTTCATAGCCTGTAAATTTACGCAGATTGATCACGCCGGTGTCGAGCATCAGATACTGGCCCTTGATGCCGAGCAGGGTGCCCGAGACGACCGGGTTCTTGTCGAAGTTGTGGCTGGCGATTTTGGTCGGGTATTCCAGCACCGGATAGCTCAGTTCCACTATGTCTTCGTCCAGCACGGTTACCGCATCTTCGCCGTATTTAAGCAGTAGACCGCCGATCTTCTGCTTTATTTCCGGCAACAACCGGGCGGCTTCGGCTTTCAGGTCGATATCGGCTTCGCCGCCCTTGAGCATGGCGCGCCAGTTGGTTTTATCCGCCACCATCTCGGCCAGTGCCACTTCTACCAAACCCGACAGCTGACGGGTCGCCACCCGTAAAATGGGCAGCGCCTGGGTCGCACCCTGATCGATCCAGCGGGTGGGCACCTGAGTGTGACGGGTAATACCCACCTTCAAACCCGAGGTATTGGCCAGATAGACGATGTGCTCCACCATGCAGTGCTGTTCGCCCCATTCGGGCTCGCGGCAGGTACCTTCAAAATAGTGACAGGTCTCCGGCTTCATTACGCACATGTCGCAGCGGGCCAGCTTCTTCATGCAGGGAAAGCAGTGCCCCTGGGAATAACTCTTGCTGGTTTTGCGCCCACAGGCGTTGCAGTAGATATTGCCGGTGTGGGTCAGGGTCAACGTCTGACCCAGCAGGGGATTAAGATCGACGCGATGCTCGCCCAGCGCCAGCTGATAGGACACGGGAGAAGCCAGTTGCCCAGGCATCTTGATCAGGGTTCCGGTAAGATTGCTCATGCTGCTTTGTCGTTGCTGTTGGGTAGGCCGCTCATTCTATCAGCCGCCCGCCAGTGTGTCCTGTCGGCAGGCATTCACTTCCCCTCTTCCGTCAATTCAGGCACGTTTTGAACCGCCTTGTGGCCCGACAAGGCATGGGTCTTGAACCGTTCGCCGATCTCGGTAAAGGTGGTGATATTTTCCCCCGCCAGCCTGACGGCCAGCTCGGTATCCCCGGCACAAATGGCATCCACCAGCGGCTGATGGCTGCTGGCAATCTCCCGTGGATTCTGGCTGACCAGATCGATGTTGAAGTAAATCAGCATCTGGTTGGCCACGTTCTGATAGATGTTATACAGACGGCCGTTGCCACTCAGCTCCACAATCAGGCTGTGCAGGTTCAGTTCCTGCTTGCTCATTTCCTGACTGCTGACATTCGGCTCGGCCGCCTTTTGCAGAAACACGCCCATCATGCCCTGCAGTCGCTGGCGTCCCTCATCGGTAAGGCGCTCGGCCGCCAGCCAGGCAGAGCGGGTTTCCAGGGCAACCCTGAGATGAAAGATTTCCCATAAATCGTGCTCGTCCAGCTCGATGACCTGCCATCCAACATAGGGTTTTTGCACCACTATGCCCTCGTGGGCCAGATTGTTAAGGGCCATGCGCACGGTACTGCGAGACAGTTCCAGCTCCCTGGCCAGCGCACTTTCTACCAGTTTTTCTCCCATGCGGTAATGTCCACTGAGGATCAGCTCGCGCAGGTACCCGGCGGCTTGCTCTTCCAGGCTACTTTTGATGATTTTTTTCATTATTTATCAACCGCTACGGTGAGTCATGCCAGCGCATTGTAACGTATCTGCGCCCACAAAATCGCCCCAAACGCACAGGTATATTGTTCGACAATCAAACAAATACGACCAGAATGACTGAAATTTCAGTGTTACTCGCTTGTGACAAATGTATAATCTCCACCTGCCGATTGTAGGACAATCAACAACAGGGACGAGATAAAAATGACAATCAAAGCCATTCGTTTGGCCCAGCAGGACAATGTTGCCACCTTGCTGAGTGATGCCGACAAGCATCAGCTAGTGGAGGTCATTGATGATAAAAATCAGTCTGTTGGTCAATTCAAGGCGCTGCAGGCCATTCCCTTTGGCAACAAGATAGCGATCACGACTATCGCGCCACAGCAGGCCATTCACAAAGCGGAGTATTCGGTGGGCATTGCCGTGAAAGCCATCCCGGTCGGCGACCTGGTACATGTTCAGAATGTACGCAGCAGCCGGGTTGATATTCCGCAAAACATTATCGAACAAATTATCCAACAGATGCGGATAGAGACCCCATGATGCAGCTTTTTCAGGGATATCGACGCCCCAACGGGCAAGTAGGCATTCGCAACCACATACTGATTCTGGTCATCGACGAGTGTGCCGAGGGCATCGCTCAGGCCATTCGTCAGACCGTGAGCGAGTGCGTCATCGTCACCAATCATTACACCTGCATGTATGGCGGCAATGAAGAGTTGGTCAACGTGATGATCGGCGCCGCACTCAACCCCAACGTGGCAGGCGTACTGGTGCTCAACATGGGCTGTGGCAGCATAGATCCGAGCATTCTGACCACGCCGGTAGAACAGGCCGGTAAGCCGGCCTTCAGTTTGCCGGTGATCAAGAGCAACGGCACTCGCCAAACCATTCGCCAGGGTATCGCCCTGGCCCGGGAGCTGGTGGCGCTGGCAAAAGAGGTCCCGGTTGAACCTGTATCAATCAGCGAGCTGCTGGTCGGGGTAAAATGTGGTGGCTCGGACACCAGTTCCGGCATCGCGTCCAACCCGGCCGTGGGCAAGGCGGTCGACACCCTGGTGGACATGGGGGCGAGCTGTGTTGCCGGCGAGCTTATCGAGCTTGTCGGCTGCGAAGACATACTGCGCCGGCGCGCGGTCAGCGACACCGTGGCCGACAAGATAGAACGCCTGATCTTCGAGGAAGAGCGCCGCTGGCATGTGCCGGGTACCGATGTGGAAACCATGAGCATCGGCAACAGCATCGGCGGCCTGACCACGCTGGAAGAAAAAGCCCTGGGCGCGCTACACAAAACCGGTACCCGCCCGATCCAGGACCTGCTGCAAATTACCCCCACCGGTATCGAAAAGCCGCACGCACCGGGCATGTACCTTTCCGAAACCACCCACCTGTGTGGTGCGGCCGGCATGCATTTTGCGGCGCTGGGTGCCCAGGTGATCCTGTGGACCACCGGCGGGGCCGGCTTTAGCAACCCGATAGTGCCGGTCACTCGCGTCAGCGGAAATGCGTCACTGATCACCGAAGACATAGACGTGAATGTCAGCGGCATCATGTCTGCCACCCTGAGTGTCGAACAGGCAGCCACCGAGGTGCTGAACAGCCTGAGCCAGGTCATTCAGGGAGAAAAAACGGCCATCGAAGAGGTCGGTTTTGCCTTTTGCTCCCTTTATCAAAAAGACCAGCGCCTGGAAACGCTGCTCCGCTCACAACCGGTATAAAGAGAAACTCATGCAAATTACGAATATTGAAGTGATCTGCCTGCGGGTGCCCGCACCGGATCAGGAGTGCGAATGGGGTGAGGATGCCGTCATCGTCAAGGTACATACCGACACCGGCCTGATCGGCATCGGCGAAGCCGATAGCTCGCCCGAGGTGGTCAGGGCCTGCATCGAAACATCCCAGTCCAATCTGTACAGCTACGGCCTCAAGTCGCTGTTGATCGGTGAAAACCCGCTGGAAATAGAGCGGCTGTGGAACAAGATGTACTGGGCATCAAACTACTTTGGCCGCCGCGGTGCTGGCATTCATGCCATCAGCGCCATTGATATTGCCCTGTGGGACATCGCCGGCCAGTTTTATGATGTGCCCTTACATACTCTGCTCGGTGGCAAGTACCGCGACCGCATCAAGGCATACGGCACCTTCATTCCTGCCCCACGGCCGGAAGACAACCGCGCCATTGCCGCCGGTCTGGTCAAGCAGGGCTTTACCAGCATCAAGTTCGGCGGTGGTGTATTTGGCGATGATCCGGAAACGGATTATCAGATAGTGAAGCATGTCCGCGAAGCCGTTGGCGAGCATATCGAGGTGCAGATCGACCTGGCCTCGAAGTGGCGTACCTCGGGTCACGCCGCCTTTATGGCCGAAAAGCTGGAACCCTTCAATCTCAACTGGATAGAAGAACCGGTACTGGCCGATGATCTGGCCGGTTACAGCAAGCTGGCCGGCAAGGTACGGGCCAAAATCGCCGGTGGCGAGTCGCTGACCACGCGTTACGAGTTCAAACACTTTCTCGAGCATTCCCGGGTAGATATCGTGCAGCCGGATATCACTCGCTGCGGCGGCATCACCGAAATGAAAAAGATCTATGACCTGGCCCAGATGTACGGCGTTCAGCTGGTGCCCCACGGGTTCAGCACCGGCATTCTGCTGGCTGCATCGGTGCATTTTCTCGCAGCCAGTGAACACGGCACCCTGATGGAATACTCACAGAGTCAAAGCCCCCTGTTCACCGATTTGGTGGCGAATGGTTTGCCGTTTGAAAACGGTTATGTCCCCGTTCCAAACAAGCCCGGACTGGGGATCGAGCTCAATGAAGACATTATTGAGCGTTACAGAGCATAAGCATGGATGGAATCATTAGTTATGAAACACGAAAAGAGAAACATAGATAAGCCCTTGATGCTGATTAGCCTCTCCACGATTCTGTTTATCGTGGCCGGGCTGTCCATTTATCCCGAACAGGGCAATGCCATTGCCAAGCTGCTGTTCAGTATGATTACCGACCACTTCGGCTCGCTTTACCTGCTGTTCGGCTTTTTCAGCGTGATCGTTCTGGCGTGGATTGCTCTCAGCAAGCATGGTGCCATTCGTCTGGGCGACGGCAAGCCCCAGTACGGATTTTTCACCTATCTGTCGATGATGATCTGCGCCGGACTGGGCTCGGCCACCGTGTACTGGGCCTTTCTGGAATGGGGCTACTATTACATGGATCCCCCTTATGGTATCGAGCCCTATTCGTCTCAGGCGGCCGAGTGGGCCACCGGTTACAACATGTTCCACTGGGGCATTTCGGCCTGGTCCCTGTATTGTCTCGCCTCGCTGCCCGTGGCCTATTCCTTTCACGTGCGCAAGAACCCCCAGCTCAAACTGAGCGCGGTGTGCGAAAGCATCATGGGCCGTTTCTACAATGCGGCTGTGGGCAAGGTCATCGACACCATCTTTATCTTCAGTTGTGTGGGCGCCATGGGGATTACCCTGGGTCTGAGCGTACCCATGGTGACCGAGGGCATCGCCTCTCTGCTGGGCACCAAAAGCAGCTTCGCCATGAACGTGGGGCTGATGCTGTTTATCACCGCCCTGTTTACCATCAGCTCCTACGTCGGCATTGAAAAGGGCATGGCCAAACTCAGCGACATGAACACCAAGCTGGCTATCCTGTTTGTGGTGTCGATTCTGCTGATTGGCCCCACCACCTTTATCATTGATCAAACGGTCAATGGTTATGGCCTGATGCTACAGAACTTCATTCGCATGAGCCTGTGGACCGATCCGGTTGAAGGCGGCTCCTTCCCGACCTCCTGGACCGTGTTCTACTGGGCCTACTGGATGACCTATGTACCCTTTATGGCGCTGTTTGTTACCAAGGTGTCTGCCGGTCGCACTCTGAGAGAAGTGATCGCCAGCATGGTGCTGGGTGGCAGTGCCGGCTGCTTCATCTTCTTTGGTGTGCTGGGCAGCTTCAGCATGAGTGCGCACCTCAATGAACTGCTCAACCTGACCGAGTCACTCACCACCGTCGGCGGCTCCGCCACCGTGGTGGCGGTGATGAAGACATTGCCGTTCAGTTCGCTGTTTATTGTGATGTTTGCGGTCATGTCGATTCTGTTTCTGGCCACCACGCTGGATTCTGCTTCCTTTACCCTGGCAGCGACGGCGGCAAACCAGCTGGATGAAAATGCCAATCCACCCACCTCGTTGCGTCTGTTCTGGTGTCTGATCCTGGCGGCGGTACCCCTGGCCATGATGTTTATTGACGCCCCGCTCAGCACGGTGCAAACCCTGGCCATCGTCACCTCGCTGCCACTGATGGTGGTGATCTTCATTATGCTGTACGGCTTCTTCCACTGGATAAATAGCCGGGAAACCGTGAATGCACAACCAGCGCAAGCGGTGGAACAACCGGCCGTGATATCGGCACCGGCCGACTGAATCAGCGGCTGAACACCGTATTTGAAAGGGCAGAAGCGCAAGCTTCTGCCCTTTTTCATGTAGAACTACCGTGACACAATCCATGGCGCGCATTCACTTCCACGCCTTGCTCACATCGCCCTGCATCTGAGGAGCATAGAAGCTGGTATTGATTTTTACCGTGACTAAGCGCTTCAGCATAAGCTCAGCGTGCTTCCCGGCGCAGAGCCGGTAGTGGCTCTAGCCTTGTATCGGCGACAAACTCGACTGCGCCATCATGGGTAATCTGCTGCACCAGCACCGGCTCGCCCGCTTCGTTGAAACGCACATAACCAATGCCGGAACGGTTCAGCAATCGTTCACCCTTTGACGCCGACACCGGCGGATGCGGCGTTATCTCCAGTCGTCGCCTGCGGGTAAACCAGTTCAGCGGCGAGCGGGGGGCATAGAGCCAGCGGTTGAGTCGGTCCAGCACGTCCAGCAGCCGGGTCGGAAACTCGTTTTTGATGCCGCTGCTGGTGATCTGCCAGATATGCGGCTCTCCGCCTCGGTGACGCAATTTAATGTCATACATAAAGGAGTAATGCACATCACCCGAGAGCACCACATAGTTGGCGGGAGTACGGGCATGACGAAAGATATTCAGAATCACATTGGCGGTCCCTTTGTGGGCCATCCAGTTTTCCGCATCCACCAGCAACGGCTTGCCACACCAGGTGAACATTTTCTGGATCACCTCAATCAGCTTTACCCCGAATACCGGCGTTGGCGAGACGATGATCACCGCATCGTGATTCAACAGCTCGCCCTGCAGCTCGGTCAGCGCCTCCCAGTTCATTAGGCCGGAGGGTTGCGCCAAATTAGTCTCGGCCCGCCAGCGTCGGGTGCGGGTATCCAGCACCAGCAATTTGGGGCTGGTAGGCAAGCTGTATTGCCAGTGTTCAAAAGAGAGCAAGTGATCAATCAGCTGATCCTGACGCGCTGCCGTTGGCTGTTCACTCCAGGCGTGCAACAGCGCCATCGGCTCATCGGCAAACGCATCGGGATCATTGCCCCAGCCCTGGCACATCAAGTATCCCACCAGCGCATTGCCAATAATACGACGCGAAAATGGATGCCCGTAGGCGCTGGCTTCCCAGGCCGCGGTCAGGTTCCAGTCATCGGTCACATCGTGATCGTCAAACATCATCAGGGTCGGCACATGGGCCAGCAAACGCCGTACCGCTGGCAAGCCTTCCACAAACGCCACCAACCGCTCGCGTTCAAGCTGGTATTGTTGCTGTCGCTCTGGGCTCAGTTGCGGTTGTTGCTCGGTGAGCGACTGCCAGGGCGTGGGCGACCATACCAGCAGATACATGGCCAGCACTTCGGCCAGAGTAATCAAATGATTATCGGCGCTGCTGGTGGTAAAAATAGGCTTGCGTGCACCTTCAAAAAAACGCTTTTTCAGCGATTGATTGTCTTCATTATTGCTCGGCAACAGCTCACTGCGCCGATAGTAGTTCAACGGACTGGCGAACAGCTCGGCGCTGTTCGCCACCAGGGCGCCGTCCAGCGTTTCCGAATACAGGCCCAGTTCCTCAATCAGTTGATGAATCGCCGTCAACATGGGGCCGGCCACATCATCGGCATAAATCTGATCGCCACTCAGCATCAGCAACACAGGGCGACTGAGTGGCTCGCCATGACATTGCGCCAACCAGCCATCAGCCGCCACCAGGCCGTCGGGCGCGGCGTGATGGGGCTTGCGGCAAGAGCCGTGCAACATGGCATCTATTCGACTGCGGATCACCAATTGAGGAAAGGTTTCTTCGGGGTAACACAGTTCCGGCGCCCAGTCGGCCATGCTCTGCCACGGTTCATGCTCTTCCTGGCGCCATTGCAGATCATAAGCAATCAGGGTGTCGCTCGGCAGTTCCTCCGCCAGTTTGATATCCAACAACTGCATGAAGCAATGCTCCCCCACTCGCAGCTGCTGTTGTTCCAGATGAGGGCGCCCCCCCAACTGGGGAGCGAGGGGGAACTGCAAACGAAACTGCAATGATGTTCGGCTAGCCAGCCAGAATACCAACCGATCGCCGCTGGCGCGGCGTAATACGGGGCCAGCTAAAATGGTCGAACTCATAAGATACCCGATGAATGGAATAGTAATGGCATCATAACGGGGCAGCGGCCCGCTTGAAAAGATCGCCCGTCACTCTCCCCTTAACGCTGCGTCGATTCCGGCCGCTTGTTTTATCAGCAACCGAGCCACTATTTTATGAACAATCTCTTATTCCTGGATCTGAATCAATGACTTCCAGAACACAAAATGATACAAGATTGTAAACAAGCATTAACACAACGAGGTCAAGGATGAATCGACTATCAATCAGGCAAAAAATACTGCTACTGGCGCTGTTGCCATTATTATTACTGGCCGCCGTAAGCACCTGGATTAATGTCAATCAATCGTTGCGCCTCAAGCAGTTAAGTGGTGACAGCTTGCATCGCTCACTGCTCGATGCCCGCAAGCAGCAGTTGGCCAGTTATATGGAACTGGCCGTTAGCGGCATCAGTCCTTTACTGCAACGCGGCGAGACAGAGGCCGCCAAGGCACAACTGCGCCGCTTGCGCTTCGACGACGGCACCGGTTACTTTTTTGTGTATAACAGCAAGGGAGTACAAATTGTGAGTGCCGACAATCCGGCCCGGGAGAACAATAATTATCTGGACTCCACCAGCCCGGACGGTCGTCATCTGGTACAGGAATATGTAGCGCTGGGTCGCCAGGGCGGCGGTTATATTGAATACAGCTGGCCCAAGCCGGACACCCAGCAGGGTGCCCCCAAGCTGGCCAACATCACCCCCATTCCCGGTACCGACTGGTTATTGGGTACCGGCTTTTATATCGATGATCTGCAGGCCACCGTTGCCCAGCTGGAGCAGGAGTTATCTCAGTCGGTACGGCAGGGATTGATCAACTCGGGCCTGTCCGCCATCTTGCTGCTGGCATTTATTGGTGCCATTGCGCTGGTATTGGTGCGCAGTATTCACGCCCCGCTTCGCCAGGCTGTTTCCACCATGGAAGACATCGCCCAGGGCGAAGGTGATTTAACGCGCCGGCTTAACGGCGATCAGGGTCACGAGCTGGGTGTGCTGGCCTCGTCTTTCAACACCTTTGCCGGCCAAATCAGCAGTCTGGTACAAAATACCCGTCAGTCGGCGGATACCCTGCAGCAGGCCAGCAGCAAGCTGCAACGCTTTATGGAAGAGACAGAAGAAGGAATTGGTCGCCAGTATCACGAGAGCGATCAGCTGGCCGCCGCCATGAATGAAATGTCGGCCACTGCCCAGGAAGTCGCCGCCAGTGCGGCACAGGCCGCCGAGGCCGCTAATCAGGCTCAGAATCAGGTTACCGATGCCCAGCAGTTGCTGAAAGAAACCATTACCGTGATTAATGGTCTGGAAACTCAGGTAGCCAGTGGCGTAGACATCATACAGCGACTGGGACTGGAGTCGGAACAGATAGGCTCGGTGCTGGATGTGATCCGCGGCATTGCCGAACAAACCAACCTGCTGGCACTGAACGCGGCCATTGAAGCGGCGCGAGCCGGAGAACAAGGCCGAGGCTTTGCGGTCGTGGCCGACGAAGTACGTACCCTGGCAGGCAGAACCCAAAGCAGCACTGAAGAAATACACAACATGATTAGTCGCCTGCAGCAAGGTGCCAAAGAGGCCGTACAGGCCATAGAGCAGATTCGCGAAGGCAGCAGCCATACGGTCACCGAAGCACAGCGTATTGATGCGGCACTGCTTGATATCAGCAGCGCCGTGAACACCATCAACTGCATGAACGAGCAAATTGCCAGTGCCGCCGAAGAACAAACCCAGGTATCGGAAAATATTAATGTCAATGTGCACCAGATAGTCGCCATTACCGAGCAGACCAATGCCGGCTCGCGGGCCGCCAGCGAAACCAGCCAGCAGGTTGGCGAGTTGGCTGCGAACCTGCAACAACTGGTTGGCCGTTATCGCACCCAATAAGATCAGCCCCATACACACCACTCGACGACACTTTGCGCCAGCCCTCGGGCTGGCGCGCATTATTTACTTCCAAATCAGTAGCCTATTATCTGATCCTTCCTTACCATGAGCATAATGTCTTCTCAGGGATCTTATTTGTATGCGCGAAAAACTCGAGCAACGCTCTTTTCTTTTTATTCTGCTGTTGGTCAGCCTGTTGTTCGTGTTGCTGCTCAAACCCTTCTGGGGCGCCATTTTCTGGGCCTGTGCCATCAGCGTTATTTTTAATCCTTTGCAAGACCGCATTGCGCGCCTGATCGGTGATAAGCCCAACCGGGTGGCTCTGCTCACGCTGTTGATTTGTGTGGTGATAGTGGTATTGCCCATCTTGTTAATCGCCACCACCTTCATCCAGGAAGGGCTGACGCTTTACCAGCGTATCGATAAAGGCGAAATCAATCCCGCCGACTGGCTGGAGCAAATGCGCAACGCCTTTCCTGTGGTACCCGAGCTGTTTGATCGTTTGGGGTTCAATCTGGGCAATATTCACGAAACCCTGTCCAAAGCTGCGGTGTCGGCCAGTAAAGTCATGGCAGAAAAAGCCCTGGGAGCCGGTCAGATCACCTTCAGTTTTATTATTAACTCCGCCTTGATGTTGTATTTAAGCTTCTTTTTGTTGCGCGATGGCCGCCAGTTAATTGAGTTAATGGTCCGCGCCCTGCCATTGGGCGATGCCCGCGAGCGCAAGTTATTCAGCAAGTTCTCTGAAGTCACCCGTGCCACGGTAAAAGGCAACATAGTGGTGGCCATGGTACAGGGCGCCCTGGGCGGCCTTATTTTTTGGGCGCTGTCGATACCCGGCCCTCTGCTATGGGGAGTGGTGATGGCTTTTTTATCCCTTATTCCGGCGGTTGGCGCTGGTCTGGTATGGCTGCCCGTGGCCTTGTATCTGTATGGCACCGGCGAATGGGTGTCGGCTTCCATTTTAGTGGCCTTTGGTGCACTGGTCATTGGCCTGGCCGATAACGTGTTACGCCCGTTGCTGGTCGGGCGCGACACCAAGCTACCCGACTATCTGGTGCTGTTTTCCACCCTGGGCGGCTTAAGTCTGATGGGGATTAATGGCTTCGTGATTGGCCCGCTGGTGGCGGCGCTATTCTTGGTGGTGTGGGATATTTTCATGCGGGAATTCAATGATCAGGATCCCTATGAAGACGAGCCGTAAGCGGTATTATTCAGGGGCGATTTCATTCGCACAAAAACAATAGCACCATCTTGAAAGCTCGATACTCTTTAGATAAAACAAGAGTTTACGCCAGCGGCGCAATACGCAAAACAAAGTAAGTCTGCAGTTTTTTGTGTGCGGAAGGGGTAATACTTGGGGCTTATCTTGGCTGTTCGCTGAAAGCTGATGGCTTCAAGCTGCCCGAAAGGACTGGCTTCCTCTTGCCAGGCGGCAAGAGGAAAATACAGATAACTTAGTCTAGCTCAACGCTAAGCTGGATGGACTCGTCAAAGAAGAATTCATCACAGTTGTTGCCCGGACCGGTGCGATCGACTACCAGGAACTCGTCGTCATCACGCAGCGCCATAATGGGGTGATGCCATACGCCTCTGTGATAGTTCACGCCCTGGCGAGCATTGGCTCGGAAAGCACGTACCGTGCTTGGGTCGATATTCAGGCTGCCATCACCCACGGGGGCAACCACCAGCAAAAATTCGTGACCAAACAACGGAATGAATGATTGAGACCCAAAAGGGTGACGCTCCAGCATTTTAACTTGCAGCGGATATTCCAACGTCTTGGCGCGGAAAATGCTGATAATGCCCTGGCCTTGTTCGTCCAGCTGCACTTCACCCAGGTTGTGGTAACGCTGGGTAGAGCCGTTGTTGATCATGAAGTGATCACGGCCTTCAGACTCGATGACATCACCAAAAGGGGCGAATGCTTCTTTTGTCAGTGGCTCTATTTTAAGAGTCTTAATCATTGCTTCCTCCGAAAAACATAAAAGCGGGGTGACCAGCACCCCGCGTCCCTTATTACATAGCGCTTAAACGAAACTCGGCTATTCTATTGATTTCTTTTACCGCGCGCGCAAATTCGGTGTCGTAGTCGTTATGAATACGCTCTTCGAATGCCGCCAGAATCTGATGACGGTTAGAACCCCTGACTGCCATGATGAACGGAAACTGGAACTTTTCCTTGTAGGCATTGTTCAGCTCGGTGAAACGGGCAAATTCTTCCGCGTTGCACTCGCTGATGCCGGCACCGGCCTGCTCGCTGGTAGAGGCTTCGGTCAATTCGCCGCGCTGGGCGGCTTTACCGGCCAAGTCCGGGTGAGCATTGATCAGGTCGAGCTGAGCCTGCTTGTCAGCATTGCTCATAACTGCAGCCATACGGCTGTGCAGGTGCTCAATGTTGTCATCTTCCGCAGTCAGGCCTTGATCGTAAGTCTGCTCGGCAACCCAGGGAGAGTGCTCGTAGATGTCGGCGAATGCAGCCACGAACTCGTCGCGGCCCATAGTGCTAGGCGTACAGGTAGTAAAACGGCTCATTACTTGTTTCCTTCATATGGGTGGTTCTCATGCCAATGGTTGGCAATGTCGATACGGCGGGTAAACCACACATGGTCGTGGCTACGAGCATACTTGATGAAGCGCTCAAGGCCAGCCATACGTCCGGGACGACCCAATATACGACAGTGCATACCAATAGAAAGCATCTTCGGCGCTTCGGCTCCCTCTTCATACAACACGTCGAACGAGTCTTTCAGATACTGGAAGAACTCTTCGCCGTTGTTGTAGCCATTCAGGCCAAAACGCATGTCGTTGGTATCCATGACATACGGGACCACCAGGTGGCCCTTGCCGTTGTTGTCTACCCAGTAAGGCAGGTCATCGGCGTAGGAATCAGAATCGTACAGTATGCCTTCGTCTTCCATGACAATCTTGCGGGTGTTGGGGCTATCGCGGCCGGTATACCAGCCTTGTGGACGCTGGCCACACACGCGCTCGAAGATTTCCATCGCTTTATGGTAGTGCTCGCGCTCTTCTTCTTCGCTCATGAACTGATAAGAGATCCACTTATAAGCGTGAGAGCAGATTTCATGACCTTCAGCCATGAATGCCTTGGCGATCTCGGGGTAACGCTCGATGGCAGTGGCCACGGCAAAAATAGTCATGGGAATGTTGTAGCGCTTGAACAAACGCAACAAACGCCACACGCCGGCACGGCTACCGTATTCGTAGATAGACTCCATGCTCATGTGGCGAGCATCGGGAAAAGCCACGGCGGTGGGCATTTCAGACAGGAAGGCTTCAGACTCGCCATCACCGTGCAATACGTTACGCTCACCACCTTCTTCGTAGTTCAGTACAAAGTTGATGGCAATGCGGGCCTTGTTAGGCCACTGAGGATGCGGCGGATTAGCGCCATACCCAGCAAGATCGCGGGGATAGTCGTTTTTTTGGCTCATCAGAAAACTCCTTGAAACGCAGGTTAGGGTACCAGCCGCGAGACAAGAATTTGCAGAGGGCTGGCCAGTCATAGATCGATTTTATTGTATACAATAAAATCGATCTATGTAAATAACAGGTTTGCTTTTTGTATCAGATCTTACAGCTTATCTTGCTTTGGGCTAGCAAAGCAAAGACAATCCTCATTCATCAAGATAGCGGCGTTAGTGCAGCCTTCGGCAAAAATGTGACTTTTAAGTCAACTTTATGTTAACGGCATGTAGACAACAAAGATTATCTTGATGTAAAATTAGTTCTGTCGTCGCAGCTTCTTTATATGTGCCTGGCAACATACTGCAAGCCATTATAGATCGCGAAGGCAGTACCTTGAATCAATGGAGACGCGTAATTCGCGCAAGGTAACTGAAAATGGGAAGATTAACTACACATATCCTCGACGCTTCTAAAGGCCAGCCTGGTTCAGATATTAAAATCGAGCTGTACCGCGTTGAAGAGGGTGAAAAAACCACTTTAATCAACACTGTTTATACCAACAGTGATGGCCGTACCGATGCACCTGTGCTGGAAGGCGCGGATTATGTGCCAGGTAAATATCAGCTGGTTTTCCACACTGGTACCTACCTGCGCAAGCAAGGTGTTGAACTGCTTGAGCCCGCCTTTCTGGATGACGTTGTTATTCGTTTCGGTCTGGCCGAAGGTCAGGAACACTATCATGTACCCCTGCTTATCTCTCCCTACAGCTACTCTACTTACAGAGGCAGCTAACGGGTAGTAGGCAGCATCTGCCAATGCCGGCATACGGAATCTTGCTCGGCATTGGCAGTTTGCCATTTAAACTATCGAGGACATCCGGCTATGGAAAATGCCAAAAATGAAATAACGCAGCAAGCATCCACAGAGTCCGCAGGCCTGCTGGAAAAACTGTTCAAGCTAAAAGAACATGGTACTTCGGTAAAAACCGAGCTGGTGGCCGGTTTAACTACCTTTATCACCATGGCCTACATCATTTTTGTTAACCCCAATATCATGGCTGCCTCGGGTATGGATGCCGGTGCCGTGTTCGTGGCCACCTGTATTGGCGCCGCCATTGCCACACTGTTCATGGGACTGTACGCCAACTGGCCAGTAGGTCTGGCTCCGGGTATGGGCCTTAACGCTTTTTTTGCTTTCACCGTCGTGGGTGAAATGGGTTATAGCTGGGAGATAGCACTGGGTGCTGTGTTCTGGTCTGGCGTGATTTTTACCGCCATGAGTTTTTGGAAGATTCGCGAATGGGTGCTCGAGGCCATTCCCGAGTCGCTGCGCTTCGCCATGACGGCAGGTGTAGGGCTTTTTCTGGGTCTTATCGGTCTTAAAACCGCCGGTATCGTCGTTCCCAGCTCGGCCACCATGGTCACCCTGGGTGACATGACCCAGCCCAGCGCCTGGCTGGCAGCCGCCTGCTTCCTGGTGATTTCCATTCTGGCCTATCTCAGGATATTCGGTGCCGTGCTGATCGGCGTGCTCGGCGTCACCCTAGCAGGGTGGCTGATGGGCATAGTGGAATATAACGGTGTGTTCGCCATGCCGCCCAGCATAGCGCCCACCTTCATGAAGCTGGATATCATGGGCGCACTCGATGTGGGCATGATCACCATCATACTGTCGTTTTTATTCGTCAACATGTTCGACACCGCCGGTACTCTGATGGGGGTAGCTGAGCGCGCCAATCTGCGCCGTCCGGACGGCTCGATTGAAGGGCTGAAAAAATCGCTGAAAGCCGATAGCGCCTCCTCGGTCATCGGTACTTTCGTGGGTTGCCCACCGGTAACCAGTTATGTAGAAAGTGCTGCAGGTGTGGCCGCCGGTGGCCGAACCGGTCTTACCGCCGTGACCATAGCCGCACTGTTTCTGTTCTCCATGTTTCTGGCACCCCTGGCGGGCATGATCCCGGCTTATGCTACCGCCGGCGCTCTGCTCTATGTCGCCTTCGCCATGATGAGCAGCCTGGCCAAGATAGAATGGGACGATTACACCGAAATGGCCCCCGCCGCCATTACCGCCCTGATGATGCCGCTGACCTTTTCCATTGCCAACGGGATTGCCATGGGCTTTGTCAGCTACGCCATCTTGAAGCTGGCGACCGGCCAGGCCCGTCAGGTGTCCATTGGTGTCTATGTGCTAAGCGCCATCTTCATCGCCAAGTTTATTTATATGTAAGTACGTATCGAGAAATAGATACCCATACCAAGGGCGGCCATGGCCGCCCTTTTCTTATTTTGCCAATCTTCCTTTAGCCGCGATGAATGCCTGGCCTCAGGCCAATACGCCCATCACTGTGCCAGCACACCTTATAACTTGGCCAGCCGCTCGCGAATTTCCTCCATCTTGGCCTGCATTACCAGCTCCAGGCTGGCCAGGTTTTCGGCGATGGCGGTTTTGGCATCGGTTGCCGATTGCGTCTCTGCCAATAACCGGTTGAGTTCACTCAAGGCTTGCTCCAGCTTACTGTTATCGCCCTGATGTGAAAAAGCGAACTTGAGACTGTCCGGCTGACACCCCTCTTGTACCGGACGAAAATAAATCTTCAGTTCATCTTCAGCCGTTGCATGGCATAGCTTGAACCGTGCGATGGCATGGACATTCTCGATGCCCATGGCGGCCAGAGTGGGAAATTCAGACATTTTACTACCTCATTTGCAGAGAAAACTGCCATGCACCTAAATTTACAGTTTATTAACATCCGCCACGCTAACGGCTGCGTTCTCTCTTTGCTAGAGCCAGAAATAAGCCCATCATAAGGCCAGGATTTTGGCTCCAGCCGCCCCCGCTGACTGGCCCTAACATAGCCTGAGCAGGCATTCTAGATTGCCATTCAAACCTCAGCCGAATAACAACAGGAGTTTCCATGTCAGAGAAGACAACAACACTGACCATTGCATTGGAGCAAGACGCCGCTCGTGTGTTTGCCGAATACGAGGCCCTGACCCGGATCACGCCAGAGGTGTATGTACAGCAGCTGATCGAAAAGACAATGCCGACCCTGGAGGCCATGGTGAGTGCCTTGCATGAAGCCAATGGCAATGAAGAGGTGGTCATGGAGCTGTTTGGCAAGAAAATGGCAGAATCAATGCTCAAGCAACGACAGGCTTTGGCATCTTGATGGCAGTCAAACTCAGGGTGGGATAGCGTTTGCGGGATACATCAAGGGCGGCCCGGCCGCCCTATTTTCTTTATTTCAACTCTTCTATCTGGCGGCGCAGCTCTTCCAGCTTGTCCTTCATAACCGCTTCCATATGCTCCAGATCAGCCAGCAATTGCTGCTTGGCATTGCGAGTATCCTCCGACGTTGCGGTGTCGGTGGCCGGTTTGAGCAACTGCTGTAATTCCGCCACCGCCTGACGCAACAGCGGGCTGGTGTCTTCCAGCTGATGCCAGGCGTCGGTTTTCTGGAACTCGACCGCCACCTTGGCCTTGGCTCGGGCAAAGGTGAATTTCTTGCTGCGCGACAACAAAGAGCCGCTTGGCCGGTGATAGTATATTTTAAGCACGTCGGCTCTGGCCTCGCGGCGCAGGCTGTAACGGCTGATACTGTCGAAAGAGGTGATCCCCATCTGTTCCAGAGTTGGATACTTTGATGTCATTTTTTCGCCCAATCATTTGAGATTAATGAAAATATGCCGCGACCAACAACGCCGGCAGCAACGTATTGCACTCGGGGCCACTCCGTGACAG
Organism: Oceanisphaera marina; assembly: GCF_014643915.1. Classification (GTDB taxonomy): domain Bacteria; phylum Pseudomonadota; class Gammaproteobacteria; order Enterobacterales; family Aeromonadaceae; genus Oceanimonas; species Oceanimonas marina. The sequence goes on along the minus strand of NZ_BMKE01000003.1, from coordinate 37,741 downwards.
TCAGGATAGACCGAGCCATACCTAGCGAGAAAACGTGAGCAATACCTGTCACCACAGTATAGCCAGGCGCCACCCGCCCGGGACAGAGCCAGTTATAACGACAAGCTGGCACCAGTACGTCAGGCAGACACCAGCAATCTCTTGATGTGGCAAAACGCCCGGATACTGAAGTGACCGTCAGTCATGAGGCCGGGCCGGGACTGATAACCGCTCCCCTGGCAAGGTTCTCTGTTAACCAGGCAGGTGGCAAACGGCAGCTGCCGCGCCAATTGCTCACCCTGAGTCATATCCCGCGTCCAGATGCTGACGGTGCCATCAGGGCCCAGATCCTGACACATGTCGAGAATGGCATCCTGATTTGGAGCGCGCAATACACAGGCCAGAGGCCCGCTGAGTTGCCGGCGAAATACCGCCATGTCGGGCCGTACCCTGTCCAGTAACGAAGCGGGGTAATACCAGCCTGCGCCTGTAGGTAGCTGGCAACCCACCACAGCCTGGGCACCGTCGGCCAGTGCCGCCTGTACCTGCTGCTGCAAGTCATCACGCTGCAAGCGGGTGGCCAGAGGCCCCAGGGTGGAGACGTATAATGACGGATCCCCCGGCTGCCACTCGGCCAGCTGGGCGGAAAGCCGGGCTACAAATTGCTCGGCAATACCGGGGGTGACCATGAAGCCTCGCGCCGCATGCCCCAGCTGACCGGCATTGCGAAAACGTGAGCGCAGCGCCGCTGCCACCGCCAAATCCAGATCGGCATCGTCCAGAATAATCTGCAGCTCGGTTTCATCCAGCTCTAGAATAATGGGTTTTAGTTGCTGCCCGGCCAGCGCCGCCACCTGGCTGGCATCTTGCCGGTTACCACTGAACGCCAATGCCTTTACTCTGGCGTCGGCAATCAGGGTCGCTACCTGTGGCTTGCTAATCAGCAGGCTAAACACCAGCCCCTTGGGTGCCTCGGCGTCGGCCAGCAGGGTTTCAATTTCCCGGGCACACAGCGGCAGATTCTCCGCCAGCTTCAACAACACGGCATTACCAGCCATCAAGGTCGGCGCCAGCACGCGAAATACCTGCCAAAGAGGAAAACGCCAGGAACTGAGCAAGAGCACGCTGCCCATGGGTTCACAGGTATTCATGCTACGCGCCAGCGGCAGCATGGCCGGGCCATGAGTCGCAAAATAGTTACACTCCAACGCGCAGCGATCGACCTCGGCCAGAGCCTCACTGAGCAGTTTGCCCATTTCTCGCGTAATACACAGCGCCAGCCGCTCCCGGTTGGCCGACAGCAACGAGGCCAGCCTGTTCAGCAAGGCACTGCGATCCGAAGTACTGCTTTGTCGCCATGTCTGTGCGGCTTGCTGGTTTTGCTGCAGACGCTGTTCTAATTCGTTCGCCGATAATGCCTGCAAACGCGTCACTTCGGTCCCGGTTGCCGGGTGATACGAAATAAATTCCACTAGGTTGCTCCCCGCTTCCCTGCCCGGTCGACAAAGGATGACGCCACCGGTGATATAATAAGAGGGCAACTGACGCAGTTACCGTCGTTCTATGGTAAAAATCACAGCTGACATGACGTTAGTCACAGACCCGGGGCGGGGCAATGGCCAGTTACCCCAGAGTGATGGAGCCAGCTCGGCACTTCATCGCGCCACAGTCCGGATAGCATGCTTGCAACAATACAAGGGAGAGCAACAATGGCAAATCAGGCCCAGGGAAAGTCGAAAATGTGGACCCGCATGCTGCCGTTTTTACAATGGACTCCTCTGGTTAATGGCGCCAGCCTGCGCGCCGATGCCCAAGCCGGTCTGACCAATGCCATTATTGTGCTGCCCCAGGGGGTAGCCTATGCGCTGATTGCCGGCCTGCCCGCAGAATACGGACTTTACGCCGCTATCATTCCGGCCATTATTGCCGCTCTGTTCGGATCTTCCTGGCATTTGATTTCCGGCCCTACCGCCGCCATGTCGATTGTGGTATTCACCTCGGTCAGCCCGCTGGCCACGCCGGGTTCGGCCGAATTTATTGCCCTGGCGCTCACGCTGACGCTGATGAAAGGGGTATTTCAGCTGGTGCTGGCTTCGGCTCGGCTGGGGGTCTTGGTCAATTTTGTGTCGCACTCGGTGGTAATCGGTTTTACCGCCGGTGCCGCCGTGGTGATAGTAGTGAGCCAGCTGCAGAATTTACTGGGGCTATCGCTGCACACCAAAGGCACCTTTACCGATAATGGCTGGCAAGTGCTCAGCCACCTGTCCAGTGCCGATCCTTACAGCCTGGCCGTTGGCCTCACTACCTTGGTGAGCTGCGTATTGATCAAGAAGCTGCTCCCCCGCTGGCCCAATATGCTGATCGCCCTTGCGCTGGCCAGTGGCCTGGCATTCATACTGGACCCGAACCAGCAGCATATCGCCATGGTGGGCGCCATTCCCGCCAGCCTGCCGCCGCTGAGCATGCCCGATTTAAGCTTCAGTAATCTTAGCGCCCTGTCGTCCGGTGCATTGGCCATCAGCCTGCTCGGCTTGGTTGAAGCCTCCTCCATTGCCCGCGCCATCGCCAGCCGCTCTCATCAGCGATTGGATGATAATCAGGAGTTTATCGGCCAGGGGTTATCGAATGTGGTGGGTGCTTTCTTTTCCTGCTATGCCTCTTCGGGCTCCTTTACCCGCACCGGCGTCAACTTTACCTCGGGGGCTCGCACCCCCATGGCGGCCATTTTTGCCGCCGGTTTTTTGTTGCTCATACTGCAGTTGTTTTCCGGCATGACCGCCTGGTTGCCCATACCGGCCATGGCTGGTTTGTTGCTGGTGGTAGCCTGGAACTTGATCGACTTTCACCATATCAAACTGATTGTGCGTGCCGCCAAGTCCGAAACCACGGTACTGGTGGTGACCTTTGCCGCCACCTTGCTGGTTGCGCTGGAATTTGCCATTTATGCCGGCGTTATTCTGTCGCTGGTGTTTTATCTTAAGCGCACCTCCACGCCCCGCATCGTGTCTATTTTGCCGGATCCGGATGCCAAACATCCGCTGTTTGTCAGTGCCGAAAACAAGCGCCTGCCTTATTGCCCGCAGCTGCGCATCATTCGCATAGAAGGCTCGCTGTTTTTTGGTGCCGTAAACCATGTGCAGGAATATCTGCAGAATGTGCGCGAGCCCAGATTATTGATCGTCGGCAATGGCATGAATTTCGTCGACATCGTCGGCGCACAAATGCTGCTGCAGGAATCGATTCGCCGGCGAGCAGCAGGCGGCGACCTCTATCTGTGCAACCTGAAAGAAGGCGTGCTGCGCATTTTGAAGCGCAACAACCTGATAGAAAGACTGGGAGAAGATCATATCTTCATGAATAAAGGGCAGGCCATACATCGTATTTACGACCAGCTCGACCCGGCTGTCTGCAAAACCTGCACTGCCAGAATATTTCATGAATGCAAACAGGCCCCACCCGGCGCAGGCATCGCCACCGAGATCCCCATTACCCAGCAGCCAGCCTGAAGACTCGGCTCCGTTGCATATCGGCACTGGCCACATGCGCTCGTGCCAACTGGTCCCTACTCGCTCCGGCTTCGCTAGATACACTGTTAACACTTTGTTTACCAATGTCGCGCCGCCAACGAACGAGGGCAGAATGATGACCAGTCTTATTCACGACCATCCCAGCCGGCTGGTGTCGGTTCGAGAGTTGTTCAATATCGACTCCGACTTCAAGGTGCCGGTCTTCGAGCACAAGGACGAGCACGTTCCCGATATCGACCCCGCCTACTGTTTTAATCCGGATGTCACCATGGCGATTCTGGCCGGTTTTACCCGTAATCGTCGGGTACTGATCCAGGGATTACATGGCACCGGCAAGTCTACCCATATTGAACAGGTTGCCGCCCGGCTTAACTGGCCCTGCGTGCGGATCAACCTGGACGGCCATATCAGCCGACTCGATCTGGTGGGTAAAGACACCATAGTGTTGAAAGACGGCAAGCAGATTACCGAGTTTCAGGAAGGCATAGTTCCCTGGGCCCTGCGTCGGCCGGTGGCGCTGATCTTCGACGAATTCGATGCCGGACGCCCGGACGTGATGTTCGTGATCCAGCGGATCCTGGAGCAGGACGGCAAGTTCACCCTGCTGGATCAAAATCAGGTGATTACCCCTCATACGCATTTTCGACTGTTTGCCACCGCCAATACCGTGGGCCTGGGTAACGTCAACGGTCTGTATCACGGCACCCAGCAGGTCAATCAGGCACAGATGGACCGCTGGAATATAGTCGCCAGCCTGGATTACCTGCCCCGGGAAGACGAAATCAGCATAGTGCAGGGCAAGGTCCCTTGTTATGCAGATCCGCAAGGTCATCAGCTGATCAGCACTATGGTGGCGGTTGCGGAACTGACCCGCAGCGGTTTTGCCGCCGGCGATCTCTCTACCCTGATGTCGCCGCGCACCCTGATCGCCTGGGCCGAAAATACCGAAATTTTTGGCGATCCGGCACGGGCGTTCCGGTTGTCGTTTCTCAACAAGTGCGATGAGGCAGAGCGGCCCCTGGTGGCTGAATATTATCAGCGCTGTTTCGATCAGGAACTGGATGAATCCCGATCACTCAAGCTGGCCCTGATGTAACCTGCCCTCCGGATCAAGCTGTTCGTGATACGGCTGCGGTCCGGAATCTGCCGTACAGTAGAAAGCGATAAGTGACTGCGGTGCGCCCTTCATCATGCCGATGGGCGGCGACCCTTTTTATCCTTATCGCTTTCTCTGCTCGCCTAGTGAGGAAACCCAAGATGACCACGCCCCCCATGACTTCGGGCCAGGATCAGGCCCGGGAAGCACGCCAGCAACAACGGCTCGAAGAGCTGAACGCCGCGCTGATCCGCGCCCTGTCGGCCCAGCAGGATCTGCGTTATCGCGGCCATAGACTGGAAATAAAAGGCCGCCCCTATCCACTGCGCGCCCCCCACTTGCATCCGCAGCTGGGGCTGGACGACCTGGGCTCGTTTCGCGGCGTGGTGGATGCCATCGCCCTGCGCCTGCGCCACAACAATGCCGAATTGCACCGGCAATGGCTGCCCTCGCCGCCTATCGCCAGACTGGTGTTCGAGCTGCTGGAGCAACTCAGGGTCGAATCTCTGGTCGAATCCTGGCACCCGGGCAGCAAGCACAACCTGCATCACCGTTTTAGCGCCTGGTGTAATCAGTTTCAGACTTCCGGTCAGTCCGAGAGCCATGTAGGCCTCTTGCTGTTCACTCTGGCGCAAATGAGCTGGGTGCAACTGGGGGGCGGGCCAATGGAAGAAACCACCGAGATGATGATTGAATCGACGCGCATGTTTCTGCTTCGGGAAATTGGCCCCGCGTTCGGTCTTATTCGCCGTCATCGTTACGATCAGGCCGCCTTCGCCGAGCAGGCGCTGTCTATTGCTCTGTGTCTGAACGGACTGATTGATGAGTTACACCAGCAACAGGCTGGCGACGGCAAGCCGGAAGACGCCCTGAGCGAAGACACCAAGAAGGCCTTCGGCCTGTTGCTGGATCTGGAGGGCGGGGATGATGCCGCTATCGCCCTGGCCGAACAACATGGCCATGACCGGTTGCGCCAGGCCGCCGAGGCACTGCACTACCGGGTTTACGAGGCTCGTTACGACCGCGAATGGCCAGCCCACAAACGGGTGCGCCCCGAACTGCTGGTTAGGCTGCGCGAGCGGCTGGACCAACGTATTCGTGAGCAAGGGCTTAACCTGAATGGACTCACCAAAAAACTGCGCCATCTGCTGGCTCGTCCGCAACGCCAGGGGTGGCGCTTCGGTGAAGAAGAAGGCCACCTTGACGGGCGGCGGCTGTCGACGCTGGTAACCTCGTCGGCCGACCGTCGGGTCTTCAAACAGGAACAGCAAGAGCCGAAAGCCGATGCGGTGGTTACCTTTCTGATCGACAATTCCGGCTCCATGCGTCCGCATATCGACAGCATCAGCATGCTGGTCGATACCCTGGCCCGCGCTCTCGAACGGGTCGGTGCCAAAGTAGAAATTCTGGGCTTTACCACCGGCCACTGGAACGGTGGCCAGCCGCTTCGCCATTGGCAACGGCAGGGCCGCCCTGCCAACCCCGGCCGACTGAACGAACGTAGCCATCTGGTTTACAAAGACGCCGATACCCCCTGGCGACGGGCTCGTCGCGATATTGCGGCACTGCTCAAGGACGATGTATTTCGCGAAGGGCTGGATGGCGAAGCGCTGTTGTGGGCAGAGCAACGGCTGCTGGCACAACCGGCCCGGGATCGACTGCTGCTGGTAATTTCCGACGGTTGCCCCATGGACACCGCCACTCGCCAGCATAATGAACAGGATATTCTCGACTTGCATCTGCGCCAGGTCAGCGCCCGCCTGGAGCGGGAAGGCCGCATTGCTCTCTGTGCCCTGGGGGTAGGACTAGACCTGAGTGACTACTACCGCCACAGTCAGTTGCTAGACCTGAGTCACTCTCTGGATAACAAGGTATTCGACGAGATATTGGCCTTGATGAGCAGGACAATCGGCACAATGCAAACAAAATAAATAACATTTCATTTACATTCATCCGTTTTTAAGGTATTGATTTTTAAGATTTTTAACGTTGGACCCAGCTCCTTCAGGCATGTGGCCCTAACTATTTCAGGGTGCAGATTCGAGTATGAATGGTGAGTGGCTCACTTGGGATGACAGATTAACCCGCGGTCGTTCAGAACCGCCTTCTGGCACCCAAGTCAGCAGCAAGCGCCAGCAGTAGGCAGGGAAAATCAGAATTTTCACCCCGCCTGGCATCACGGAAGGACCTTGTCCCGCATACGGGACAGAACATCAGCAACTGGAGCAAGAAGCCATGATATTCAAGCAACGCTTTATCAAGTCCATCTCCTTCGCCCTTTGTGCCGGCGCCATTGCCGTCGGCAGTTCGGTCGCGCAGGCCAATACCTTTCGTATTGCGGTCGGTGATGGTGCCGGCGGCACTCAGCACGAGTTGGGTCTCAAATTTTCAGAAGTGTTCAAGGAAAAAACCGCCGGCAAACACGACACCAAGATGTTCCTTAACGGTCAGCTGGGCGATGAACAGGCGACCATCAACGATGCATCCATGGGGTTGCTCGACTTCTCCATTCTGGCCATCAACAACGTGACCCCCTTTTCGCCTAGTGTTGGCGTCCTGACCCTGCCCTACATGGTACACAGCCTGGACGATGCAGTGACCCTGACCCAGGGCGAAGTTGGCCAGCAGCTGGTGGAGAACACCATTCGTGATGCCGGTGTACGCATTATCGGCTGGGCTTATTCCGGGTTTCGGGTACTGACCAACTCCAAGCAAGCCGTCTCGTCGCTGGCGGATCTGGAAGGCTTGAAAATACGCGTTCCCAACAACGAAATCATGATCGATACCTACCGCGCCTGGGGCATCAACCCCACGCCCATGGCCTGGTCTGAAACCTTTACCGGTTTACAGCTGGGCGTGGTAGACGGTCAGGACAACCCCTACATTACCGTGTCGGCCATGAAGTTTGATGAAGTACAGAAGTACATTACCAATATTCGCTATCTGTTCTCCATCGAGCCGCTGATCGTGTCTGAATCCGTCTTTCAGTCTCAACCTGCCGATGTACAAAAAGCCATTCTGGAAGCCGGTCAGGCGGCCACCGATCACAGCGCCCAGTGGCTGGTTGAGCAGGAAGACAAGATCAAGGCCGAGCTGACTGCCAATGGCATGGAGATCTCCGAGCCTGCCGACGGAGAAAAACAGTGGATGCAAAAAGCCATCGATCAGGTCTGGCCCAAGTACTACAAGCAGCTGGGTGGTAAAGATAACCTGAACAAGATCCTGACCTCCCTCGGACGCGACACCATCTAACTCGTCGCTTCAACCAGAGTGCACCCGCCATTTGGCTGGTGCACTTTTCTCAGGGAGACATCGCCATGAGCATTGGCACATTACTGTTCAAGATTGTCGATAATATAGAAAACGTGATTTGCAGGACTTTGCTCGCGTCTTTCGTTGTGCTGCTGTTTGCACAAATCATCTCGCGGCAGGTATTCAATCATTCCCTTTCCTGGACCGAAGAATTATCCACTTACATGTTCGTGTGGTTTGTTTATTTCGGCGCCAGCTATGCCACCAAACTGGCGGCACATAACAGGGTGACATTTCAGTTCAAATTTTTTCCGCCTATCGTTGCCGTTATTTCCGAGGCAATTGCAGATCTTATCTGGGTCTGTTTCAACGGCTATTTCGTTTATTTAAGTTATGACTTCGTGTTCAACAAGATGAACCTGTTCTGGAAATCGCAAACCCTGGGTTTTCCGATGAAATACGTCTACATGATACTGCCCATCGCCTTTGCACTAATGACCATTCGCATACTGCAGGTCAATTATTACAAGCTGGTCAAGGGCATCGATATTCGGGATCCGGAATCACTGGAAGTCGAGAAGCTGATCGAATCCTCCGACCAACACAATAAACCGAGTTAAGGCAGGAGCCACCCATGGTTGAATCATCCGTCGTCATGATCTTATTCGGGAGCTTTTTGCTGTTACTGCTGCTAGGCGCTCCCATCAGTGTTTCTCTGGGGGTTTCCGCTCTCGCCTCTTTTTTGTATCTGGGTGATAACCCCATCAAGTTCGTGCAGATTGCCTTTACTTCGGTCGGCTCTTTTCCCTTGATGGCCCTGCCCGCCTTTATTCTGGCCGGCGCCTTGATGGAAGCCGCAGGCATCTCCAAACGGCTGGTGGACCTGGCCGAAAGTTTTGCCGGCCCCTTTACCGGCGGCATGTCGGCGGCCACGGTAATGGCGTGCATGTTCTTCGGCGCCATTTCCGGCTCGGGCCCGGCCACCACCGCCGCCGTTGGCATGTTGATGATACCGGCCATGGTCGACCGGGGTTACAGCAAGGGATATGCCTCGGCAATTACCGCCTCGTCCGGCGGGCTGGGCGTGGTGATACCGCCCTCCATCCCCATGGTGATTTTCGGGATTTCCGCGATGGGCATGATGGCACCGCCCGAGGCCATTGCTCAGTATGGTCAATTCCAGTCGGTGTCTATTCCCAAGCTGTTTATCGCCGGCGTCTTCCCGGGTATGGTGCTGGCCGGTGGCTTGCTGGTCATGAACTACTTTTTATGTCGTAAGCACGGTTACAAGGGCACCACCGAAGGCTGGTCTGCCGCCACCACCCGTCGTGCGCTACGCAAGGGCGTCTGGTCGGTACTGGCCCCGGTGGTCATACTGGGCGGTATTTACAGTGGCCTGTTCACCCCTACCGAATCGGCCATCGTCGCCATCTTCTATACCCTGTTCATCGGTTTTTTCGTACACAAGGAACTGAAGATAAAAGCGGTGATGCGCTCGCTGGAAACCACCACCTGGCTGACCGGTCGCGTGTTGCTGATTCTGTTTACGGCCACCGTATTTGGTCGCCTGCTGGTGGAAAACCAGATCCCGGCCATTGTGGCCTCCTCCATGCTGGAGATGACCACCAATCTTTACCTGATCTGGGCACTGATTATCTTCTTCCTGCTGTTTGTCGGCATGTTCATGGAAACCCTGGCCGCCATCATGATATTGACGCCGGTGCTGTTACCCGTGGCGTATAACCTGGGCATAGACCCCATCCACTTCGGTATTGTGGTGGTGTGCTGTCTGTCCATTGGCTTTCAAACACCCCCGCTGGGCGAAAACCTGTTTATTGCCTCTGGCGTATCGGGTACTTCCATCGAGGAAATATCGGTACGCGCCCTGCCCTTTGCTTTTACCTCGGTGCTGGCCGTATTCATCATTGCTTATATACCGCAAATAACCCTGTTTTTACCAAGTCTACTGGGATATTAGCGACGAGTTCACTATGATGGACAGGGCCGATGATAAGTCTGCCCTGTCTTTAATGTTTAATGAGGGATGCGCCGATGTTGCCGGAAATAAACAAGATTCTGTACTGTACCGACTTGTCCAAGAACGCCTCTTATGCCTTTAAATATGCTATTTATCTGGCAAAGCAAACCGGTGCCGATATTCATATTCTGAAAGTGGTTGAAGAACTGTCCAGCGATGAACGACTGACACTACAGTCTTATATTCTCAATCAGAGCAGCCGTGAGGAGTTTTTACATCAGCGCCTCAATCATGCCAAGGATCAGCTGCAACAACGCCAGGATCATTTCTGGGAAGTTATCGCCCCCGAAGAGCAGGCATTACGCACCAAAATCATCGGCTGCGAAGTGGTTGAAGGTTACCCCACCGAGACGATTCTCAGGCGTTCCAGGGAGCTGGGCTGTGATTTAATCGTGATGGGCGCCCACGAGAAGGGCTGGTTTCAGACGCTGCTGGGTAGCGTGGCCAAGAATGTACTGCGCGAAGCACGCATTCCCACCCTGATAGTACCCCGCCCCGAAAAAGACACGGCAAGCAAACCCGTCTTGCAAAAGCACTGATCTCCAACCTTTATCGCCGGTAATAACCCGAAAAAAGACGAGACTCCGGTCTCGTCTTTTTTCGGCTCTGCTCACCATCACACCGTTTTGCCAGCTTCACCGGGCAAAAAAAGGCCCCACCAGGGGGGCCAAGGCACACAACTAACGCTTAAAACTCAGGATTGTGCGGGAACGGTATGTTCACCGGCAGGACGAGCAATGGGTTTCATCAACAGATAATACCCCACCACGCTCACCAGCAGCCCGACGAAGAACGCCATATCGATGAACACCAGGCTGCAGACAAAAGACAGACCGTAAACCAGGAAGGCCCGCAGGTTATAATTGTTCTGATAAACAAAGGGACCCTTGGGGTTATAAAAGTCATCCACATTCAACTGACCGCGGCGTAACAGGTAGAAGTCGGCCAGCATGATACCCGCTACCGGCCCCAGCAAACCGGACGTAATCACGCTGAACCACAGCAGGTTGTCGGCAAACACCCAAGGCATCATCAGCAGGCCGATGGCACCGGAAATGGATACACCCTGGCCAAAGCTCAGTCTGGGGAAAACGTTCATCAGGATAAGAGCGGACGGCATCAGGTTGGCCACAGTGTTGGTGGACCACTGGGCAAAGGCAATGGTGATCATGCTCAGGATCAGCACTATGGGTGAACTCATAGAGTTCAGTACGATCTCGATAGGATCCCAGGTGCCGGTGAGGATACCGCCTATCATGCCCACCATCAGAATGCCGGAGCCAATCACGATAAGGCCGGAAATCTGGGCAAAAAAGGGCTTGCGGTTACGGATAAAGAAATTCTTGCTGCTGTGGTCGCGAGAGCGCTCCAGCTTGCGGGTCATGTCCGGGCTGTTCAGCCCCATGGTGATCCAGATACCGGCGATGGCCATCACCGCAAACCAGAAAGAGCCATTATCCAGCGAAGGCGCAGCCAGCACGTCACCTATGGTCGCATTATTGGTCTGCAGCAGCCAAAAAGTAACCAGACCGATCAGTATGGTCAGCGCGGGAATAGCAATCCAGTCGAACTTGGCCATGGCTTTCATGCCATAAATGGCATTGACTACCTGCAGCACCCCGAAAATCAGGATAAGAATGGTGGTGTTGCTATAGCCAATCCACAACTCCAGTACCTTGCCGATGGCAACGGCCGCTACCCAGGTCTGAAAGCCAAACCAGAAACAGGCAGGAATAGCGCGAAAGGCCGCAGGGATCTTGGCGCCCTGATAACCAAAGCAACCGCGGATATAAACGGCAAAGGGAATACCGTAACGCAGTCCAATATCACCGGCCAGGATCAGAATGGTGGTCACAATGGCATAGGCGGCCAAAATCGCACCTATGATAGTCCAGGGAGACAACCCCGGATACAACTGGGCTCCCATGGTGAAGGCTCCCATGTTGATGGTCATGCCCGCCCAGAGCATGGTGAAATCCCAGATATTGATGTCCCTGTCTTTGTCCGTGGACGGCATAAGCTCAGGGTTGTTCATTTCATGTACAGCCATAAGGACACTCTCTGTTTACGCTGTGATAAGGATGTTGCTACATCCAACCTGATGTTAATGATGAGGTCTAATTTCGGTTAACAAGTTAGCATCGTTATTGTTAACGATAAATCTATATCTTTGTTTACATTTTGTTATGTTATATCGATCGTGTTTTTTACATAGTTTGGACCCAAACGAAAATAACCGGACGACCTGAGAAGAACTTCTGGGCTCCTTAAAGCGCTGCCGCTAGCCAGCTGCGCCTTTGTCCTGATTGAGATCAGAGTCAACAAGATAGATGGTTTAATCTTGGGGACATGACGTGGAGTTATTTCAGTCAACCGGGTTTGTCAGCCTCAAAGGAAAACAAAAAAGACGAGACCTGGGTCTCGTCTTTTTTCACTTCAGTGAGTCGCCTACAGCATACTCAGGGCCAGTCGACACGGTCCTGATCTTCATTGCGGTATTGCGCCCGTCCCAGGGGCACATGATCGTTGATCGCCTCGCGGATCTGCGCTTCTTCTGCGGCCGTAAAACCACCACACAGCTCAATCAGCTCGATGCGTCGAGTCAGCATTTCCTGGGCCGCCATAATGGCCTCTTCCAGGGTTTGCACGCCGGACACGGCGATATCGAACAACTCGCTCTTGATCCGGCTGTGGTGCTTGAACAGCTCCAGATCCGCCCCTTTCACAATAAAACCATAACGACTGAGTGACATACCAAACTCCTTTAACGAAGACGAAATAAACCAGAATTCAGGATACCGGCACCAAGGTCTGAGCCGAGCGATGAGCGCAATACAAGGAAGCCAGTGCACAGGAAGCCAGTCGGGCCTCGGGCGGATCGGCACGCGAGGTCAGAATAATGGGTACCCGGGCGCCCAGCACCAGACCGGCGGCGGTCGCTCCCATAAAATACACCATCTGCTTGAACAGAAAGTTGCCTGACTCCAGATTCGGTACCAGCAGAATATCCGCATGGCCCGGCACCTTGCCCGTGATGCCCTTGATAGCGGCCGCTTCAAGCGACACCGCATTATCAAACGCCAGCGGTCCTTCCACCACGGCGCCGGGCAGCGCGCCCATGGCCGCCAGCTTGACCAGTTCGGCGGCATCCTGGCTGGAGGGCATGCTCTTGCTGACTTCTTCGGTGCCCGAGAGCAATGCCACTCTGGGCTCAGGATTACCCAGAGCATGCATGAACTCGATGGCATTGCGGGCAATATGCAGCTTGTCGAGTACCGAGGGCTGCACATTGATCACCGCATCGGTAATACACAGTGCCTGGTCGCTGCCGGGTACTGTCATGTAAAACACATGGCTCAGGCGGCTGTCGGTACGCAGGCCCGCCGCACGGCCGAGCACGGCCCGTAACAAAATATCGGTGTGCACATGCCCCTTCATGATGGAGTGGGCTTTACCCTCGCTGACCAGCGCCACTCCCAGCCGGGCCGCTTCGGTTTCGTCACCGGCCTGTACCAGACGAACATGGTCCAGCAACCAGCCCATCGCCTCTGCCTGACGGCGCATGGTGTCGATGTCACCCACCAGTATCGGCTCGATCAAGCCTTGATCCTGTGCCATGCGCGCGCTGGCCAGCGAAATTTCGTTGATCGGATTGATCACCGCCGTGGTGACTCGGGGATGTTGACGGGCCTGAGCCAGCAACCGGGCCGGACATTCCTTGGGCTTGTTACTGAGCATGATGTCTTTCCTTGCGACTGACAGAAAACAACCACAAACCACTGCTGGCAATGACTTGTGGTTGCCTCCCGCAATTCCTATTTTTACCCTGATACTGCGGCAAAGCTGAGAGAGGAAAGGGCTGGCCTGGCCAACCCTTTGATGTGCTATCTAGTGACTGCGCAAGAATGGGCAGCCAAAACGATTAGCAGTAGTCTTTATACTTTTCCAGGTGACGGACCGGCTTGGACAGGGCGTCACGACGGAAGGGGTCGCCCAGCTCGCGGGTACACAGGATTTCGATAACCGTGGTCTTGCCTTCCTTCTGGGCGGCACAGGCGGCCTTTAGGGCCGGACCCACATCTTCCAGACGGTCAACGGTGACCCCTTCGGCCCCCATGGAGCGGGCGATGTCGGCGAAGCTCGGGTTTTCCAGATCACCGGCCACGAAACGGCGGTTGTAGAAGTCGACCTGGTTCTTCTTCTCGGCGCCCCACTGGCGGTTGTGGAACACGATAGAGGTGACCGGAATCTGCTCACGCACACAGGTCATGATCTCCATCATCGACATGCCCCAGGCACCGTCACCGGCGTAGGAGATAGCGGTACGCTCGGGAGCGGCCACCTTGGCACCGATAATGGTCGGCAGGGCGTAACCACAGTTACCGAAGCTCATGGCGGCGAAGAAAGAGCGCGGCTTTTCGAAGCGCAGGTAGCTGTTGGCCACCGAGTTGATGTTACCGATATCGGTGGACACCATGGCATCTTCCGGCATGGCTTTTTCCAGCTCGCGCAATACCTGACGCGGGTGCAGGAAGCTGCCTTCTTCTTCGGCCTGCTCGGCAATCATGTCCAGCGAGTAATCGTCTTTCTCGTGGATCCACTCGTCCAGTTCCTGTTCCCAGGCCGCTTTTTCGGCGGCAATTTCGCTGGCACGGGCGCCCTTGGTTTCCAGGCAATAGACGTTCAGCTCTTCCAGACGCTTGAGCATGGACACGGCGGCGGCCTTGGCATCACCACAAACACCGACCGAAATCTTCTTCACCAGACCCAGCATCTTGGCGTCGCAGTCAACCTGGATGATCTTGGCTTCTTTCGGCCAGTAATCCAGACCGTGCTGCGGCAGGGTACCGAAGGGACCGAGACGGGTACCCAGCGCCAGCACCACATCGGCACGGGAAATCAGCTTCATGCCGGCCTTGGAACCCTGGTAACCCAGAGGACCGCACCACAGCGGGTGGCTGGCGGGGAAGGAGTCGTTGTGCAGGTAGCTGTTCACCACTGGCGCCCCCAGATACTCGGCCAGCGCCTTGCACTCTTCGACCGCATCGGACATGACCACGCCGCCGCCGGAAATAATCACCGGGTTCTTGGCATTGGCCAGCAACTCGGCCGCTTCCTGCAGGCTCTGTTCGCCACCGGCACCGCGTTCGATACGAATCGGCTGCGGGATCTCGACGTTGATGTCGCCGTAGAAGAAATCACGGGGAATGTTCAGCTGGGTCGGGCCGTTTTCCAGCATGGCACGGTCGAAACAGCGAGCGGTGATCTCGGCCATACGGGCCGGGTTGGCCACGTGGCCCTGATACTTGGTGATGGTTTCGAAGAACGGCAGTTGCTGGGCTTCCTGGAAACCACCCAGCCCCTGGCTCATGGAGCCGGTTTCGGGAGTGATACACACCACGGGGCTGTGCGCCCAGTAGGCGGCAGCAATGGCGGTGACGAAGTTGGTGATACCCGGGCCGTTCTGGGCAATACAAACCCCATGACGACCACTGACGCGAGAATAGCCGTCGGCCATGTGGCCCGCACCCTGCTCGTGAACCGTGGGGATCAGTCGAATACCGGCCGGCGCGAAAATATCCATGGCATCCATAAAGGCAGAACCCATGATGCCAAAGGCATCGGTTACACCGTTGGCCGCCAGAGTTTCAACCAAAGCTTCACTAGGAGTCATACGTGGCATAGCTGTCTTCCTTTTGCTGTGTCCTGTTGGTGACGGTACCTACCGCCACCCCGGAGTGTTCAATCCAATGTTCGGTTCAAGCAGGTTTACGTTCATTATTATTAGTAAGGCGAATAACACCTCGGGTGTCTGTCGGGTCAACCGGGCTTCCCCTCCCGGGTAACTCGACTCAGATAATTGATATCTGATGACATGATGCGATTCACTGAGGACTAGAGTAGGAACTGGGGCTATGACTGAGTAGGACCAGTTACGTAACAAGCGTTACGCCAGAAACAAAAAACTTATTTTTCAGCTACTTGAAAACAAAAAAGGCGCCATCAAGGCGCCTTTAATTAACATTCATTAAACATTTATCCATTATTGAAGCAAGCCGCCGGCTTGCCACTGTGATGCGGTCAGATCATATCCTCGATCAGTTCCGCCAGTGCTTTAATGCCCGGCCGTATCTTGTGGGCCGGAATCGAGGAGTAACCCAGGCGGAAATAATTGAGCGGTGCCGGCTGTTCCAGAAAATGAATATCGCCAGGCTCGATTAAAATCCCCCTGTCTGCCGCCTCTTTACGCAGCAGCCGACTGTCCAGCCCCTCGGGCCCTTTTACCCAGTAGCAGGAGCCACCAAAACTGGGCTGCCGACTGGAACAAGGCAAATATTCGTTCAACGCCTCTCCCATCGCCTGCCAGCGTTCTTCATAAGCCTTGGCGATATTCATGATCAGGGCATCGTGATAGCCCCGTTCCAGAAACAGCGCCACCGAACGCTGGTTGTTGGCCGCCGGATGGCGCAGTATCAGCCGGCGCAAGGCTCTGGCTTCGCGGATCAGCTCGGCAGGCCCGACCAGGTAGCCCAGCCGCAGCCCCGGTGCCAGGGTTTTGGACAGGCTACCCACATACAGCACCCGATCGTTGGTATCCAGGCTCTTCAGCGCCGGTATCGGATTGGATTTAAAGTTGCTCTCGCATTCGTAGTCATCCTCGATAATCAGAAAGTCCTGCTCCGAAGCCTTTTCCAGCAGGGCATAACGGCGCTCCAACGGCATGGTGACCGTGGTGGGACATTGATGGCTCGGAGTAGTAAATACCGCATCGCAGCCGTTCAGTCCTTCATCGACGATCAACCCCTGTTCGTCTACCGGCAAGCCGCGTACCCGGGCCGGGTTCATGGTGGCGATATTGCGAATGTCCACATAACCCGGCTCTTCAATACCTATGATGCTGTCTTTGTCGAGCAACAAACGCGCCAGCATATACAAGGCTTGCTGGGCGCCCACCGTCACCAGGATTTGATCTGCAGAGGCCCAGACCCCACGTCTGGGCAGTAAACGGGTGCGGATCTGTTCGATCAACAATGGATCATCGGCATCAAAACGATCCGAGGCCCAGTCGCGGATCGCCGGCACGCTCCCCGCATCCCGGCAGCATTCTCGCCAGTGGTTGCTGGGAAACAGGCTGGTATCAAACTGACCGTAAATAAAAGGGTAGGGATACTTCTGCCAGTCTTTCGGCTTGGTGATATTCTGCTGGTTACTCGGCACTATCTTGAGCTTGTGCAGCCACCTGGGTGCAACGCCCTCTTCTTGCTGGCTCTTTTGCTGTACCACCTTCAACTGTCGGGACAAAATCTCCGGATTGACAAAATAGCCACTGCGCTCTTTGGCGAGCAGATAACCGTCGTCCAGCAGATGTTCGTAGGCCAGTACCACCGTGTTACGGGCAATACTCAGGTGCTTGGCCAATTTTCGACTGGAAGGCAAGGGGCTGTCTTCGGGGATATTGCCGTTAAGAATGGCACTGGCAATCTGTTCGCGCAGTTGTTGCTGAAGACTGGTGGTTTTTTCCGTGGAGAAATGAAAAAGCGGGAACATGAGTCGGTTACCTGTCTACAAGTGTGATATCGGCAACGACAATACACAAGTATTGCCGTGCCATTGGGTTACATCTTTGTAACCCAATGCACACAAATGTAAAGTACCTGCGTCACACCCCGCTAACTCGGCTTACAAATGCTCATCGCGCAGTTGATACCAGTGATACAGCATGCGTTGTCCCAACCGGCGAAAAGGCGAGAACACATGCCCGGGTAGTGCCGTATCGTAAATGGGCAACTCGAATCCTTCCTTGATACCCGCCACGCGCTGTGCCATGCGCCGACCGGCGTGGGCCGAAAACATGACCCCGTTGCCGCCATAGCCCAGGGCATAAAAGACCTGCTCTTTTTCATCAGGCTGAGCAATGCGCGGCATCATGTCGTGACTGACATCCACCCAGCCCCACCAGGAATAATCCACCTTGATGCCGTTAAGCGCCGGAAATTTGCGGTGCATACCGTCAATCAGCAACTGCAGGTGCTTGGGATTGGGCGCATCGCTGCCGGTAATGGAGCTGCGACTGCCAATCTGCAAACGGTTGTCCGGCAGCTTGCGATAATAGTGACGCAGGGTGCGAGTGTCGGTGATCACCTCGTTGGTCTTGAAATTACAGGCGGCAATCTCATGATCCGTCATCGGCCGGGTGACCAGGGAGTTGGACAAAATCGGCATGATTTTATTGCGCAACTGGCTGTGCAACTGCTGGGAGGTGTAGCCTCCGGTCGCCACCGCCACCGCCCGGGCGCGAACTATGCCCCCCGGTGTTTGCAGATAATGGATGCCGTTTCTGGTTTCCCAACCGGTAACCGGACTCGATGGGTGTATGGTCGCCCCCAGCTCCCGCGCCATACGGTGATAACCGTGGGCCAGCTTGAGTGGATGCACACCAATGCCATCCGGCTCGTGCATGGCACCGACCGCCTCGGCTTCATCGACGTAGTTGCGGCTCAGTGTGGCTTTGTCGAGCATCTCGGTCTGATAACCGAACTGATTGCGCAGCACCTTGGCTTCGGCTTCCAGCTTGCGCATCGCCTTGTCTCGATGCGCGATATACAGGTGGCCGCCATCCTGAGGATTACAGTCGATATTGCCGTCCTTGATCAGCCCCTTGAAGGTATCGAAGCCTTCCCGCACTTCTTCGTGCATCTTGCGGGCGGTGTCCAGGCCCCAGCGCTGAATCCACTGGGAGCGGCTCAGTCGCCCCGAGGCATTCTGGGCCTGACCGCCGTTACGGCTGGTGCAACCCCAACTCACCTGATTGGCTTCCAGTACCGTGGCTTTAATACCGTGTTCCTTGGCCAGAAACAGGGCACAGGTCAGGCCGGTAAAGCCGCTGCCGATAATGGCTACATCCACATCCACATCCTGAGCAATGGGACCGTCGTCTTCCGGCGCCGTACCGGCGGTGGCAACCCAATAGGTGGGCGCATACTGCTGACCCCGGCCCGGCGTTGCCGCCACCAGCGGATCGTAGGTGGGATCATAGCTGTCCAGCACCTTTTTGGGCTGCGCCGACTGACGGAGTCCCGCCTGCGTTTTGTTGGCAATATCCATATTCGTATTCCCCAATGAAAAGTGGCTACCCGGGTAATGATTTACTGGGGATCCAGCAGGGGGCGGTCTTTACGGAAGGCCTGTTTCAACACCAGCTTGCCGTCTTTGACGGTAAAGATATCGACGCCATCGGCTTCAATCCGCTTACCGTCCGGGCAGGTGGCACAGAAGGTCCACTGGGACACGCCCTTGTCGCCCGCGGCGAAGTGACTGGTGTTCTGCCAGCTGACATCGGGATAGGTGGTCCACACCTTGACGAAGGCGGCGGCCACTTCGGCGGCACCATTGAAGCGGGTGCCGTAGGCTTCGGATCCGGCGGCGCCCTCGAACACGACATCTTCGCTCATGCAGGCCATGACGCCCTCGACATCGTGACGGTTGAAGGCGGCAAACAGTTGCTCGAGCAAGGCGACGGTTTTTTGATTTTCTGCTGACATGACACTCTCCTTTTGCAGCCTGTACAGGCTGTGCAATGACCATAATTTCAACAGCGGTTACTGTTGTTTACATG
Organism: Oceanisphaera marina; assembly: GCF_014643915.1. Lineage (GTDB taxonomy): Bacteria > Pseudomonadota > Gammaproteobacteria > Enterobacterales > Aeromonadaceae > Oceanimonas > Oceanimonas marina. The sequence continues at coordinate 18,233 of NZ_BMKE01000003.1, read as the reverse complement.
TTCACAACATTAGGAGGCAGACGCTCAAGCCGGTAGCGCCAGTTGAAGGTCGTGACTTGGACCACGCCAGGGATTCGCATGCGCGCACGGCAAAAGCACCACGGCAGAGGTGGCGTAAGCAGGTAACAAAGGAGAGATTACATCACAGTGGGCCGGACGATGCCCGACCCTTGAGCGGAGAGTAAACGGCTGCGGTCAGGCTTTGGGCTTTTTCTTGACCACGCCCGAAAACACCACATGCAAATCGGTGGAAGCCGACTCATTATCCAGATTCAACTTACCTTCGATATGATCAAGATGCTGACCCATCATGGCGGCGGCACGCGCCGGATCGCCGGATTCGATGGCCAGCAACAGGGCTTCGTGTTCATTGAAGGAACAATGCGCCTGATGACCCACCTCATACTGGGCAATAATGAGTGACGTTTGTGAGACCACACTGCGCTGAAAGTTGAGTAAAGGCGTATTATTGGCCATGTGCGCCAGCTCTAAATGAAACTCACCAGACAAACGAATGCCGCTGCCGCGATCGCCACGGGCAAATGCATCCTGCTCTTCCTGTACCATGGTACGAATACGCGCCAGACTCTCGGGTGTGGCATTTTTTACCGCCAGTTCAATCACGGCCAGCTCGACCACGCGACGAGCCGCAAAAATCTGCCTTGCCTCTTCTACGCTGGGCGCGGCCACCACGGCCCCCCGGTTGGGGCGGATGCTGACCACCTGCTCATGAGACAGCCTTAACAGGGCGCGACGGATAATAGTGCGGCTAACGCCGAAAATTTCTCCCAGCGCTTCTTCGCTAAGCTTGGTACCGGGCGCTAAACGCTGCTCCAAAATCGCATCAAAAATATGTTCATAAACAATATCATCTTGAGTATTTGAGCTCGACTTGACGGGTCTTGGCTCCAGTTGACTGAGTGAACTCATAATTAAGGTTTCCAGTTAAGGCCGCCATTATCGAGTATTAGTACCTTTTAATGTTTGCCTGTAAGTTAAATTTTTGTAATCACGTATACAATCTTACTGGTTTTTGCACAATTCGACAGTCGCAATCATCAAGACTGTGACTGAACACAAAAAACGCCCTTATTGGGCGCTTTTTGCATGACTTTCATAAGCAGACTCATTCAGAGTCTTTATCACGTCGATATTGACGGTTCCCCGCAATATAGGTTTCAGCTATTGCCCGGTCGTCACCCAGCATCATGAGTACAAACAGCAACTCGAATAAGTGGTGGGTATTGTTCATACGGGTGTGCATTAACGGCGTGGCATGCAAGTCGAGGATCAAAAAGTCGGCTTCTTTGCCAATGGCCAGATTACCAATCTTGTCATCCAGACTCAGCGCCCGGGCCCCGCCCAGCGTGGCCAGATACAAGGCTTTTAATGGATGCAGTTTATGTTGTTGCAACTGCTGTATTTTATAAGCCTCGGAGATGGTGCGCAGCATGGAAAAGCTGGTGCCTCCCCCTACATCCGTACCCAGGCCAACCCGTATCTGGTGGCTTTCCACCTCGGGCAGATCCAGCAGCCCGGAGCCCAGAAACAGGTTCGACGTAGGGCAAAAGGAAATCACCGAATCGGTGGCGCCCATACGCTCGCATTCTGCCTGCTCCAGATGAACCGCATGGGCAAAGACCGATCGATCGCCCAGCAGACCAAAGTGATCGTATACATCCAGATAACCGGCGCGCTCCGGAAACAACTCTTTTACCCAGGCAATTTCCTGCTTGTTTTCAGAGAGGTGCGTTTGTAGATAAACGTCATCGTATTCTGCCAACAAGCGGCCCGCCATGCCCAGCTGTTCGGCAGTACTGGTGGGGGCAAACCGGGGCGTCACCGCATACAGCTGACGACCTTTTTTATGCCAGCGCTCAATCAGGTCCTTGCTGTCGATATAACTGGACTCCGGGGTATCCAGCAGATACTCGGGGGCATGGCGATCCATCATTACCTTGCCGGCAATCATGCGCATGTTGCGCTTATCGGACTCGGCAAAAAAGGCCTCTACCGATGCCTTGTGCACGGTACCGAAGACCATGGCGGTGGTGGTGCCGTTGCGCAGCAGTTCATCGAGAAAGAAACTGGCTACCCGCTGTGCATGAGCCGGGTCGGCAAACTTACCCTCTTCAGGAAAGGTATAGTTATTCAGCCAGTCCAGCAGTTGCTCACCATAAGAGGCAATCATTTCGGTTTGCGGAAAATGAATGTGGGTGTCAATGAAGCCGGCTGTAATCAGCTTATGTTCAAAGCGCTTCAGTTCGGCTTCCACTGGCAGGCGTGCAAGCACCGATTCGGCGGGGCCGATATCGCTGATATGGCCGTCTGTGACCACCAATATACCGTCTTCATAATAGTCGTAACTTGCTTCCAGCCCCACTTGGGCCGGGTCACCCAGGCTATGCAAAATGGCGGCGCGATATGCGGTCACTTGCGTCATGAAAAGGCTTCTCCTGTAAAATAAAATAAGGTTGCCGCTGGCTTATCGAGCCGCAACCACGTCATCCGTTACGTCATCAGTCTCTGTGATGTGCGGCGTGTCGCAGGCCACTTGCGAAAGCGTCAACGGGGAACCCGTGTTTGCTTGCTGATATACGCGGATCAACTCCCCTGCCACCGAGACGGCAATTTCGGCGGGGTGTTTACCGCTGACCTCGCTCAAGCCGATAGGACAAATCATCTGGCTCAGGCTGTCTTCACTGAAACCACGCTCTTTCAGCTTGTAGTCAAAGCGTTTGCGCTTGGTTTGCGAGCCAATCACGCCGAAGTATCGAGCATCCTGACGCTTCAAAATCCGGGCACAGAGCTCCAGATCCAGCTGATGGTTATGGGTCATCACCAGATAAAAACTCCCCGGCGGCTGCTCGGCTATCTCCCCGACCGGATCGTCACTGATCACTCGGGTCACACCGCTGGGCAGCTCGGCCGGAAATTCGGATTCACGTTCGTCAACCCAGGTAATGCGAAACGGCAGCGTCGCCAGTATGTGCACCAGTGCCTTGGCCACATGGCCGGCGCCAAACAGCACCAGATGGTGACGCGCCCGTATCACAGGTTCCAGCATGATGCTGGCCATGCCACCACAGCACTGGCCCAGACTGGCCCCCAGATTAAAGCGCTCGACCTTCATCTGCTGTTCGCCACCGAGCAACATCTCGCGCGCCAGCTTCAGCGCCTTGTACTCGAGATGACCACCGCCTATGGTGGCATAACAGCCCTGCTCGGTGACCAGCATCTTGGTACCGCTGTCACGAGGCGTCGAGCCTTTATGCTCGACCACTGTCACCATCACACAAGGTTCACCCTTGCGTTCCAGCTCCGCCAGTATCTGAATCCAGTTATCCTTGAACATAACTTTACCTCTACTACCGCCTCTACCACCAACAGCAAACGCAGGCTTTATCCCAGGAGAAACGTCGGATTAAGGGTCTACTCCTCCGACACGCCATAAACCCATCCTTGGGGGCTCGGACATGCCATCCCTGGCATGTCACGGTCGACGGAGCGGACCCTTTGCCCGACTAATGCAACCTGACCAGACTACGCCCGACGTTACTTAGCCAGCACTTCTTCGGCTACCACTGCTTGCTCTTCTTCCAGCAGCGCCTGCATTTGCTCCACCGCCCACAGGACCCGCTCCGGCGTGGCCGGTGAGTCAATGTGCGGGTACTTCTTATAGTTGGACACGCTGGCCACCGCATCTTTCAGCGCACACCACACCGAGATGCCCAGCATGAAGGGCGGCTCGCCCACCGCCTTGGAATGAAAGACGGTGTCTTCCGGATTCTTGCGGTTCTCGACCAGAGTGGTACGAAAATCAATCGGCATATCCGCCACAGCCGGAATCTTGTAACCGGCAGGGCCATTGGTCATCAGCTTGCCATCATCATTCCACACCAGCTCTTCGGTGGTTAACCAGCCCACCCCTTGCACAAAGGCGCCCTCCACCTGACCAATATCGATGGCCGGATTCAGGGAGTCCCCCACATCGTGCAGCAGATCAGCCCGCAGGATCTTGTACTCACCGGTCAGGGTGTCGATCACCACTTCGGCACAGGCAGCGCCATAGGCAAAGTAGTAGAAAGGCGAACCGGATCCGGTCGCGTGATCGTAGAAGATCTTCGGCGTACGGTAGAAACCCGTGCTGGACAGCGAAATCTGATTGAAATACGCCAGCTGCACAAACTCCTGGAACGACAGGATCTGATGACGGATCTTGACGAAGTTATTCTTGAATACCACTTCTTCCGGGCTCACCTGGAAGTGCCCTGCCGCCCAGTCGATCAAGCGTTGCTTGATGATCTGCGCCGCATTCTGCGCCGCCTTGCCGTTAAGATCGGTCCCGCTGGACGCCGCCGTGGGTGAAGTATTGGGCACCTTGTCGGTATTGGTGGCGGTGATCTGAATACGATCTATGTCTACCTGAAATTCTTCCGCCACCACCTGGGCAACCTTGATGTTCAGCCCCTGCCCCATTTCGGTACCACCGTGGTTGAGGTGGATACTGCCATCGGTATAAATATGTACCAGCGCCCCGCCCTGGTTCAGGAAGGTGGCGGTAAACGAGATCCCGAACTTGACCGGGGTAATGGCGATGCCTTTTTTCAGGATCGGACTCTGGGCGTTGAACGCCTTTATCTCGGCACGGCGGGCGGCATATTCGCTGGACAGCTCGAGATCGGCCACCATTTCGTGGATGATATTGTGCTCTACCGGCTGATGGTAGTGGGTGACATTACGATCATCGATGCCATAGAAGTTGGCCTTGCGGACGTCGAGCGGATCCTTGCCCAGATAGGAGGCAATTTCGTCCATCACATGCTCTATGGTCATCATGCCCTGCGGACCACCAAAGCCGCGATAAGCGGTATTGGATGCAGTGTGAGTCTTGCATCTGTGGCCGATGACGGTGGCCTCGCCCAGGTAATAGGCGTTATCCGAGTGGAACATGGCACGATCGACAATCGAAGAAGACAAGTCGGGAGAATAACCACAGTTACCCGCCACGATAATTTCCGAGGCCTGAATGCGGCCGTTGTCATCAAAGCCAATTTTATACTGATTGAAGAACGGATGACGTTTACCTGTCATCATCATGTCTTCTACCCGAGGCAGACGCATCTTGGTGGGCCGACCGGTCAGCCGGGCTACCACGGCCGCCATACAGGCAGGGCCCGCAGCCTGGGTCTCCTTACCGCCAAACCCACCGCCCATGCGGCGCATATCGATCACCACCTTGTGCATGGACACGCCCAGCACACTGGCCACCAGCTTCTGTACTTCGGTCGGGTTCTGGCTGGAAGTAAATACCATCATGCCGCCATCTTCGGTCGGCACCACAGAGCTGACCTGGGTCTCCAGATAAAAATGCTCCTGACCACCAATATGCAGGCTGCCTTCAATCACGTGCCTGGCATTGGCCAGTCCGGCGGCAGAATCACCTCTTTGCTGCTTGTGACTCTCGGTAACAAACAGCTTTTTCTCAAGCGCTTCTTCCACCGACAGCACCGCGGGCAAGTCTTCGTATTCCACTATGGCGGCCATAGCCGCCTTGCGGGCGGTGGCTAAATCTTTTGCCGCCACCGCCAGCACCGGTTGGCCAACATACTCTACCTTGCCATCGGCCAGCAGCGGATCACCGGCCAGCACAGGCCCGATATCCAGTTCGCCCGGTACATCGTCGGCGGTAATGGCAATGGTCACACCTTCAAACTCGTAACAGGGGCTGACATCCAGCTTGGTAATACGCGCGTGGGCCCGGTCTGACAGACGCGCATAAAGATGCAGCTGGTTGGGGAACTCCAACCGGTCATCTATGTATTGTGCTTCACCCGCCACCTGCATGGCCGCACTGTCGTGAGGCACGCTCTTGCCTACACCGGTTTGCAAACTTTGCTTCACCCGTTCCATCATTTCATCGATGGTCAGTGTATTTTGTGGTTTGTTAGACATAAGACGTCACCCTGGTTTCGAGTTGCAGACTTTGTTGCTCGATAAAAAACTTATAGAGCAAGTTAGTGGCGGTTTTGCTGCGGTATTCCTTGCTCGCTCTAAAGTCAGACAAGGGCTCAAAGTCACCACTTAATGCTTTCATCGCCGCTTTGACGGTGGCCTGATTCCATGGCTTGTTCAGTAACTCCCGCTCACAGGCAGCGGCACGTTTGGGCACTGCGGCCATACCACCAAAGGCAATGCGGGCCTCACTGATCATTCCACCCACTATGGTCAGGTTAAAGGCGCCACAGACTGCAGAAATATCATCATCCAATCGTTTAGACAGCTTGTAGACCTTGAAGTGCTGATCTGCAGCCGGTTTTGGCACTATGATTTTTTCAATGAATTCGCTGGTTTGTTGTGCCGTCTTCTTGTAATCGAGGAAGTAGTCTTCAATAGGCAGTTCACGGCGTTGCTCACCCTTGCGCAAGACCAAGCGGGCATTCAGTGCCATGAGCACCGGGGGAGCATCACCAATCGGCGAGGCATTACCTATGTTGCCGCCCAGGGTACCCTGGTTGCGAATTTGCAGGGAAGCAAAGCGATGCAGCAGCTCGCCCATATCGGGGAACACGCGATTCAGCGCCTCGTAACTGTCACTCAGGCTACGCGCCGCGCCAATTACCAATTGCTGATCATCTTCTTCAAGCTGTTTCATGTCGGCCACGTTGCCGACGTAAATCATCTTCGGGAGTTCGCGATAAAACTGCGTGACCTGCAGCGCCAGATCGGTGCCACCGGCCAGCAGTTGGGCATCGGGATGCTCGATTAACAGCCCGGCCAGCTCGTCGCTGGACACCGGAGAGAAGCATACCTTGTCGTTTCCGTTAAGGGTAACCATGGTGTCGGTCTCGATGTGATCCAGCTTTGTCAGTACCTCTGATTCGTAACGAGAAAACTGATCCACCAGCTGGGGCTGCTCGGAGATGGTCCTGGCGGCATCCACTATCGGGCGATACCCGGTACAACGACACAGGTTGCCGGCCAGGGCTTCAAAGATGTCGTGTTTGTTGGCCGTTGGCTTGTTTTTGCTCAAGGCAAACATCGACATGATAAAGCCCGGGGTACAAAAGCCGCACTGGGAACCATGAAAGTCCACCATGGCTTGCTGCACCGGGTGCAGACTGCCGTCTTTCGACTTGAGATCTTCGACCGTCAGCAATTGCTTGCCATGCAGCGTAGACACAAAGGTCAGGCAGGAGTTAACCGTTTGATAACGGATATGTTCACCGTCGCGCTCCCCCAATACCACGGTGCAGGCACCACAGTCACCGGAACCACAACCTTCTTTGGTGCCGGTTTTGCCTACGCGAGTACGCAGATAATTTAGCACCGTCATATTTGGCGAAAGGTCTTGTTCCTCTCGCAACTCCTGGTTAAGCAGAAACTTAATCAAGGCCTACCTCCTTCAGCGAATACACCGCACACATTGCCATTCAGCAAAATCATAATATCTTCATGTGTAATTAAAATGAAACCTGACCCATTAGTCAACAAATATTTTACTATTTAATAACTCATTTGTGAAACAAACCATTAACACACTCGAGTGTCGCCTGATGCGCCATGATCAGCAGGGTCCCCGGAGCCGGATTGAATGGCTACCTATAAGTGTAGTGGGATGTGAAAGCGTAGGGTGTGGGTGTGGGTGTGGGTGTGGGTGTGGGTGTGGGTGTGGGTGTGGAAAGTAAAACACCGAATAGGCAATTCGGTGTTTTTATCAACGTTTGGTGATATTCAGTTAGCGTTTGCTGTCAGATAAGGGTTTAACCGCACATCCGCCAATCACCAATTGGGTGATCAGCAGAGCGGCTCGTTCAAAGTCCTGCTCATCCAGATCTTCCTTACCCAGGGCCATGGTGATCTGCCAGTTAAAATCTGCATAGGTTTGCGTTGAAGACCAGATAGCAAACAGCAGATGATGCGCATCCACATCCACCATCAGCCCCTGTGCCATCCAGTCTTTCAGTTTGGCAGTCAGCGTGCGGGTCTGTTCGCTGAGTCGTTCGATGATATCGGCAGGCAAGTGAGGTGCCCCGTGCATGATTTCATTGGCAAACACCTTGGAAGCATAAGGATAATCTTTTGAAATCATCAATTTATATTTGATGTAAGCCGTCAGGGCCTGCACGGGATCCTGATATTCGATAAAGGGCGCCGACGCCGCCAGTAACGGCTCGGTAATGCTTTCCAGCACGGCCCGGTAGAGTTTTTCCTTACTGCCAAAATAATAATAAATATTGGGTTTGGGCAATTCTGCCAGCTCGGCGATGGCGGCCGTTTTAGTGGCTGCGTAGCCGTGTTCTGCAAAGACTCGACTGGCTGCACGTATGATAACTTCTTCGTTCTTCGCTCGGATCCGAGACATACTGATTTTAAACTCCAAACCATAATATGAGACGTAATATTGGTTAACCATACCCGAGTTTGGGCAAAAGTCGGTAAAAAAGCGCAAAAAAAAGCGCTCACACAGGTGAGCGCTGAAATGAGTAACTCAGGTTACCCCTCGACCAAAACAAAAGATAAGTGTTTGGCTAACGGTGCGGCAAATTGTTTAGCTATAATCCGCAACCAGTTCTGCAAGCTGTACGCCCGCAATGGCACAGGCTTCATCAACATCGGGAAGATCACCACTGATGCCAACCGCCCCCAGAATTTTGTTCTCGGCATCACGGATCAAGACACCGCCAGGCGCCGGAATAATCTGTCCTTGCGCCATCACGTTTACCGCCGCCACAAAAGCCGGTCTGGCTTCAGCCACTTCGGCCAGGCCACGCGAACTACGGCCCAGGGCAATCGCACCCCATGCCTTACCGGTTGCAATATCGGGTCGCAGCAAACTGGCGCCGTCCTGGCGTTGCAACGAAACCAAACGGCCGGCATTATCCAATACGGCAACGGTAAGTGGTGCGGCGGAAACCTCTAACGCGTGCTGCAAGGCGCCACGCGTTATGATTAACGCCTGTTCAAGTGTAACTGTGCTCATGTCCCCAGACTCCCTGTCGACTATAACAATAGAAGTTAATTGAACACTAATAAAACATAAAACACGCACAATGTTAAGTTCTTTTGTATACACTTAACGTTAAGGTAATTTATCCATTACTTATTTATCCCAGAACCATGCTTGGGCTTATGCCCACACACCCAACATACTCAGGCCAAATGGCATGATTATTGCTGAATGACTCGCTATCAACAGGGTCAATTTTGGCTGAAAATGCGAGCGTGATGCCTAACATCCATCATGTCATCGTGGAGGAAAACATGCTGGATTTAAGACAGATATCAACCTTCAACCGCTTTATGTGCTGGCTATTGCTCAGCTGCACACTCATTACTCTGCTGCCAGCGCGTCTTTTTAGCGGTGCCTTTGGCCTGTGGCTCAATGATTACAGGTTGCTGTTTATACTCGGCATGGTCGCTTCTGCTGCCTATTTCTTTTCTCATGCAGCGATCATGCTGTTTCAATACGTGTTTTACCGAAAGCAGCGTCTGATGCAACAAAAATTGCTCAAGGAGTTGCTTGATTATCTGGATGCCAATGAAAGAGCGGTATTGCGCGAATTTGTGATTCAGCGTAAAAGCGTCATAAAACTGCCGGTCACCGAACCCGCCGTCAAAAATCTGCTGGAGCAAGGTATCTTGACCTATGCATTTGGCGAACCCGGTGAAACAGGACTGAATGCCATCAAGCCGTTGATGATATCCATTGCCGCGCGACCATTATTGACCTTCAAGGTGTTGGGGCTGAACCCCGCCAGCATGACCGAAGAACAAAAAAATATGATCATGAACACCAGACCCAAATTCGCCTATAAACAGCTAGACCGGCATTGAAATAGCTAGCCGCTATGTTTTCGGTTATTCCTTGGTTCTCTCTGCCAAGTAGCCTTCATAGTCTGGCACGCTGATACTAAAATTCTCGCTCATTTGCCTGCTGTCCATCAACATATCGGCCGTCGACATATTGGTGGCCACCGGTATGTTCCATACCGTAGCCAGGCGCAACAAGGCTTTTACATCGGGGTCATGAGGGACGGCATTCAGTGGATCCCAGAAAAAGATCAACACATCAATCTTGCCTTCGGCAATCAAGGCACCCAGCTGCTGATCTCCGCCCATGGGGCCAGACATCAAACAGCGAACCGGCAAGCCTATCTCTCTGCTCAGCATCTTCCCCGTGGTACCGGTTGCATAAAGATGATGCAGTTTCAGCGCTTCGGCACGACGCCCGACCCACTCCAGCAATTGCTTTTTCTTGTGATCATGCGCCACCAGCGCGACATTTTTGTGGCAGGGCAGAGTTCTGAAGGTTTCTTTCACTGTCGGCATATCCTGATAAACAACGAGCCCCATACTAGCTAAAAACAGCGCGCGAAGGATAGCAGGAAAAAGACACCGGGAAGATAAAAGTGAGGGACAAGGTTGAAGCCGCACCCCAGGGGGAAATCAAACTTGTTCGTTTGTTGAGCCGTGAGCGATGGGCAGTTAAATCACGGCTGACCGCTTGAGTTCGAGGAGTTAAGCGACTTCGTAATAGAGATGTGTCTTGGCATTTTCTTCGGCCAGAATCGCCATGGCAACGGGAATACATTTGCCACATTGAGACCCGACACCGAGTTGCTGCTTCAACAGTTTGAACTCGTCACCGCCCGCTGCAACTGCTGCGCGTAGCTGATTATCGGTAATACCTTTGCATAAACACACATACATCAAGAAGTCCTCCCACTCTGACGAGTTGAATCTAAATGATATTAGTTATCAGTGCAAGGGTTTATTACTCAAAATATGCGCAGCCTCACCGTTGAGTCACTGCACATCAAATAACCAGCCTGTAATGAGCCTTAGCGTTTGGCGGCATCCAGTTGGGGTGCCAGCTTCGACAGGTCATAACCCGCAGCCGTAGCCTGCTGCAGCAAATCTGCAGTAGGAATCTCTGCCGCCTGTGACAACGCCCATACGCTGATAGAACGGGTGCCAGTACGGCAAAAGGCCAGTACCGGCTCTTCGGCAGCGCTCAGAATGTGCTTGAACCTGGCGATGCTGTCGTCGGGAAACTGCCCTGGCGTGATAGGCAACCAATGCCAGGTCAACCCCAGGGATCGTGCTCGCTCGGCCAGACTGGCAGCGGTGGGCTGCTCTGGTGTTTCATTATCGGGCCGGTTACAGATAAGAGTATTGAAACCTGCGGCCTTCAATATCTGCAAGTCGGCTTCGTTGACCTGATCGGCAACTACGAAAGAAGCCGTGACCGGTTTAATCTCCATAACACACCTCAATATCCAGACAGGAAAAGCACAACTCAGCCTAGCACAAAGACAGAATATCAGTTTAATCTGATATTCTGTCTTTGTGCCCCTGCAGGTATAAAAAAAGGAGGCCGAAGCCTCCTTTTTTATGTAATCAAGAAACGTTATTACTTAACGATCTTGGCTACAACGCCTGCACCTACGGTACGGCCACCTTCACGGATAGCGAAGCGCAAGCCTTCTTCCATCGCGATAGGAGCAATCAGGCTAACAACCATTTTGATGTTGTCGCCAGGCATAACCATTTCAACGCCTTCTGGCAGTTCGATGGTACCGGTTACGTCAGTTGTACGGAAGTAGAACTGTGGACGGTAGCCTTTGAAGAAAGGAGTGTGACGACCGCCTTCTTCTTTAGACAGCACGTATACTTCTGATTCGAAGTCAGTGTGCGGGTTGATTGAACCTGGCTTGGCAAGAACCTGACCACGTTCAACGTCTTCACGCTTGGTACCACGCAGCAGAACGCCAACGTTCTCACCAGCACGACCTTCGTCAAGCAGCTTACGGAACATTTCAACGCCAGTACAAGTACTCTTAACAGTGTCCTTGATACCAACGATTTCAACTTCTTCGCCTACTTTAACGATACCGCGCTCAACACGACCGGTAACAACAGTACCACGGCCCTGGATTGAGAACACATCTTCGATAGGCAGCAAGAAAGCACCGTCAACGGCACGCTCTGGCTCAGGGATGTAAGAATCCAGAGCAGCAGCCAGTTCCAGAATCTTAGGCTCCCACTCTGCATCGCCTTCCAGGCCTTTCAGAGCAGAACCCTGAATTACTGGAATGTCGTCGCCTGGGAAGTCGTACTCGGACAGCAGCTCACGGATTTCCATTTCAACCAGCTCAAGCAGCTCTTCATCGTCAACCATGTCACATTTGTTCATGAATACAACGATGTAAGGAACGCCAACCTGACGGGCCAACAGGATGTGCTCACGAGTCTGTGGCATAGGACCATCAGTCGCAGCAACAACCAGGATAGCGCCATCCATCTGAGCAGCACCGGTGATCATGTTTTTAACATAGTCAGCGTGTCCTGGGCAGTCAACGTGTGCGTAGTGACGTGCTTCAGTATCGTACTCAACGTGAGAAGCAGCGATGGTGATACCACGCGCTTTTTCTTCAGGAGCGTTATCGATCTGATCGAAAGCGCGAGCGGCGCCGCCCCACTGCTTGGCCAGTACGTTGGTGATGGCAGCGGTCAGAGTGGTTTTACCGTGGTCAACGTGGCCGATAGTACCTACGTTTACGTGCGGTTTGTTACGTTCAAATTTTTCTTTAGACACGGACTAGTCCTTCCTAGTTTGTTCCCACTCGCTTTGCGAGCGGGGAGTTTAAACAAAGATTATTAACCTTTACGAGCAGCAATGAGCGCTTCAGCCATGCTGGCAGGTACCGCGGCGTACTTGGCAAACTCCATGGAGTAAGAAGCACGGCCTTGCGACTGTGAGCGCAGGTCTGTAGCGTAGCCGAACATTTCCGATAGCGGAATCATGGCATTGATTATTTTGCCTGACGGGCCATCTTCCATGCCTTCGATGATACCACGACGACGGTTAACGTCACCGATTACATCACCCATGTAATCTTCTGGCGTCTCTACTTCAACCTTCATTACAGGTTCAAGCAGCACAGGGTCACATTTCATGAACCCATCTTTAAATGCCATTGACCCGGCGATTTTAAAGGCCATTTCAGAAGAGTCAACATCATGATAAGAACCATCGTACAGGGTGACCTTGATATCCTCAATGGGATAACCGGCCAATACCCCCTGCCTCATCTGTTCTTGAATGCCTTTGTCTACAGCAGGAATGTATTCCTTGGGAATCACACCACCGACAACGGCGTTCTCGAACACATAGCCAGAACCGGCCTCTTGTGGCTCAATTTTGATCCACACGTGACCAAACTGACCCCGACCACCCGACTGACGAACGAATTTGCCTTCCTGTTCAACGCTACCGTTAATGCTTTCACGGTAGGCAACCATGGGTTTGCCCACGTTTGCTTCTACGCTGAATTCCCGTTTCATACGCTCAACGAGAATATCCAGGTGCAATTCGCCCATACCGGCGATAATGGTCTGACCAGATTCTTCATCGGTCCAGACGCGGAAAGACGGATCTTCCTGCGCCAGACGCCCCAATGCCATCCCCATTTTTTCCTGGTCGGCCTGGGTTCTGGGTTCAACGGCCACTGAAATAACAGGCTCGGGGAACTCCATCCGCTCCAGTATGATAGGCGCGTCCTGGGCACACAAGGTGTCACCCGTGGTCACGTCTTTCAGACCGATAGCGGCAGCGATGTCACCGGCACAAACGGATTTGATTTCTTCCCGTTTGTTGGCATGCATCTGTACGATACGACCAAAACGTTCGCGTTTACCCTTGACCGAGTTCATCACGGCATCACCGGAGCTAATCACTCCGGAATAGACGCGGAAAAAGGTCAGGTTACCAACGAAGGGGTCAGTCGCTATCTTGAATGCCAGGGCAGAGAAAGGAGCCTCATCACTGGCTGGGCGAGTATCTGGCGTTTCGCCATCTACTTTCAGACCGGTGATGGCGGCAACTTCAACTGGAGACGGCAGATAGTCGATCACGACGTCCAGCATGGCTTGTACGCCTTTATTCTTAAAGGCGGAGCCGCAGGTCACCAGAATGATTTCGCTGTTCAGCGCACGCTCGCGTAAAGCTGCTTTAACTTCAGCTTCCGACAGCTCGTGACCTTCCAGGTACTTGTCCATCAATTCTTCATTGGCTTCTGCCGCGGCTTCAACCATGTTCTGATGCCATTCTTCGGCCAGTGCCAGCATTTCTTCCGGAATATCGTAATACTCGAAAGAAGTACCGTGATCATCTTCACTCCAGTCGATGGCTTTCATCTTGACCAGATCGATTACGCCCTTGAAGTTTTCTTCAGAGCCAATCGGCAATTGCACAGGGACCGGCACGCCTTTCAGGCGGCTTTTTATCTGTTCAACTACACGCAAGAAGTTAGCTCCGGTGCGGTCCATTTTGTTAACGAACGCGATGCGCGGAACTTTATATTTGTTAGCCTGACGCCATACGGTTTCAGACTGTGGCTGAACCCCACCCACAGCACAATAAACCATAACCGCACCATCTAGCACACGCATGGAACGTTCTACTTCAATGGTGAAGTCAACGTGCCCTGGCGTGTCGATGATGTTGATACGGTGCTGCGGGTACTGGTGCTCCATACCATCCCAAAAACAGGTGGTAGCAGCAGAGGTGATAGTAATACCACGCTCTTGTTCCTGCTCCATCCAGTCCATGGTAGCGGAACCCGTGTGGGTTTCACCAATTTTATGGTTTACACCGGTGTAAAACAGCACCCTCTCGGTGGTGGTGGTTTTACCGGCATCGATGTGAGCACTAATACCAATGTTGCGATAGCGCTCAATTGGGGTTGTACGAGCCACAATAAAATCCTCTTGCTAAGGTCAATGCCCTTAGTAAGCAACTAAAGGGGTGCGCAACTTGCGCACCCATCCAATTACCAGCGGTAGTGTGCAAATGCTTTGTTTGCTTCGGCCATACGGTGCACGTCTTCACGCTTCTTAACCGCAGAACCTTTGTTTTCAGCAGCATCCAGCAGCTCGCCAGCCAGACGCTGAGCCATGGATTTTTCACCGCGCTTACGCGCAGAGTCTACTAACCAGCGCATGCCCAGGGCATTACGACGCACTGGACGTACTTCAACAGGCACCTGGTAGGTAGAACCACCTACACGGCGCGATTTAACTTCAACTGTAGGACGAATGTTCTCCAGCGCTTCTTCAAACAGCGCCAGATGCTCTTTGCTGGTTTTTTCAGCAACGATTTCCAGAGCACCGTAAACGATCTTCTCTGCAGTAGACTTCTTGCCGTCTACCATCAGGATGTTTACGAATTTTGCCAGCAGCTCGGATCCGAACTTAGGATCCGGCAGTATTTTACGCTGGCCGATCACGCGACGTCTTGGCATTGCAAATTCTCCGTAACTTCAGGGATAACCCAAAACACAATAGTGTTATAGAATAAATGTTTGGCCTTACTTAACAGAGAACTATTAAGACTTTGGCTTCTTGGCACCGTACTTGGAACGGGCCTGGCGACGTGCAGCAACACCTGAGGTGTCCAGTGCGCCACGAACGGTGTGATAACGCACACCTGGCAAATCTTTAACACGACCACCGCGGATCAGAACAACGAATGTAAGAGTTAACCTCAAAACCATTGGTGCAACGCTTACCTTGCGTGGTTTGCGAACCAGCTGGTTAATTGTAGTCATTAACAGCTCCTGAAAATGTATCGTTCTACAGTTGTGGAAAATCTATCCCCAAAAGCGGGGACGCAAAAGTCTATGCTTGCTGTGGCCTTGAGTCAAGATTTATACAATTTTGCCCGAGGATTTATCATCATCTCGCTACCAAGCCTGGGGGCTCCCCCACTTTACCACCAGTTTTACCCAACCGGCCATGCACACGGGTTCACCACACAGTCGTGTTAACCCTCGAGCCTGCAGATCTTCTTGCATTACGTACAGGCGACCGTCATCGGCCAGCGACTGCAGTAAAAGCTGCCATTTGGCAGTGCTTGCTGCGATCACCCCATCCTGCCACAGCAACAACCGATCGTTGGGCTGCATTTGCGCCAACGCCTGGGTTAATGCCTGATGGCTGAAAGGAGACTGCTTTACCGTGTGTAGCATAATGCCCTCAGAAACTTAGCCGTACGTTGTAGCCGGCCAGTTGCTGCGGCCACTCAGAGGGCAACAGTAACTGTGCGGCTATGGTGATCTGCTCTTGCTGCATGCCTCGCTCGGCCAGTGACTGAGCACACACATAGACATGCTCTACATCATAGAGTTCAAGCAGACCAAAGGTAGGGGCATAATGTCGACCGAGTATGGCCGTGGGATCCTGGCCACCAAGCAACTGGTAAACGCCATCATCAACAAAAAACACCCCTATGTCTTCACTGAGTGCCGACATTGCCAACACCGCGTCCAGCCCTTCTCGACCGGCAGCCGAGCCATGCGGCGGGGTGCGAAAAATAAAGGCGACCTTGTTCATAGAATACAGCTCATAACGATAACGGATTTGCCCAAGCTCGTGAAACGGGCACCTAGAATTGTACGACTCTGTCGGCAGTCAGTGCCGCCTGGGCAAGCTGTCCCAGGCCACTCAAACAAAAAGGAGCCGCCAGATTCCACTGCGCCTGTCCCGCCTGAGCCGCAGCATCACTGTCGACCATGCCGCGGCGTAACGCCGCCGCTACACAGACATCCAGTGTCAGGCCATGCGCTTCGGCCAGCTCGACCCAGGCTTGCTGCAAATCAGTTTCATCCGCCGCTGGCTGTACCATCAGGTTGGCGTTGTGCACTCCTTCCTGATAGAAAAAAATCTGACTAATGGCATGTCCCTGCTCCAGAACCGCACAGGCGAAGCGATAGGCATCCGCGGCAGACTGGGTTCCGTAACAGGGTCCAGTAACCAAAAGGGCAAATCGCAAGGCGGATGATGTCATCACAAGGCTCTTTGTTATTTATATTGATGCAACCTGAGTTTATTCAACGTAAGCAACGGCTTCCACTTCTACCAGTACGTCTTTAGGCAGGCGGGCCACTTCCACGCAGGAGCGAGCCGGCGCACCAAGCGTAAAGTAGCTGGCATAGACTTCGTTGAAGGCCAGGAAGTTGTTCATGTCGGACAGAAAACAGGTGGTTTTAAGCACGCTGGATGCATCCGCGCCAGCTTCTGCCAATACCGCCATCAGGTTATCCATCACCTGTTTGGTTTGTGCTTCAATACCGCCTTCAACCACGTTCATGCTGACCGGGTCCAACGGGATCTGGCCAGAAGTATAAATGGTATTGCCAATACGCGTGGCCTGAACATAAGGGCCAATGGCAGCGGGGGCATGCTCGGTAGCAATGATGGTCTTGGTCATGGGGTCTCCTGGTGATTAAGCGATGGATCTTCGTCATCGCGCTTTTTTTGTCGAATATAAAGATAAACCGTGTGTTTGGATATATTGAGTTTACTCGACACCATGGCGATGGCGTCTTTGATGTCAAAAATTCCCTTCTCAAAGAGAGTCGTGACTATCTGTTTGTTCTTGGCATTGTTGGCCACCTGAGCGTCGGCATTAATCGCTTCTATGGTGCGCTCTACGGTCAGGGTCACCAGTTCTTCCACATTGTTATTGAAATTTTCCGGTGATACCTCTGCCCGCCTTGCCACTTGGGGCGTGGGCATAAAGTCGGCCATCAACTCGTGAAAGGGAGCGTCCAGATGAAAATAAATACTCAGCAGCCCCACCGCCATCCCTTGCGCATTGCACAACAGTTGAAGGGACGACTTGATGGGCGCGCCCAGACGGTTCTGGGTGAAATAGGTCAGGGATCGCGCGGGTTGTTCCTGCAACTCGAGTAACTTCTGTACCAGGGGCTCAGCCATGGGGGCGCCAGGCTGCTGGCAACTGTTGCTCGCCTTGAGTATCGCGCGATCGGGACCGGTCAGCGAATACAACACCACTTCACAGTGTTTGCCGAACATCTCAACCAGCCCGTCGACCAGACCACCGTAAAGGTGGAGTAGCTCGAGATCCTGCTGGCCGACGGCATGATTGTCGGTCCTGTAGCTAAGAGCCTCTATGGCCCCACTTTCCGCTGGCATTGCTGGCTCCATCCCACCAAACATCTGCTGCTGATTTTCAACTGATGATAGCGGATGTCAACTATTTTTGATGAGAGCTGTGACCACGCAGCACATTAAGGCCTGCCCACAAAAAAACCGCCCGAAGGCTAACACCGATCAGTTAAGAATTTTGGCGATCGGTTGACCGATCCTTATACGGCGTCAGAATACCCTCATCACCACATGGTATGAGGGTATTTTTTTGCTTG